>NZ_NTGA01000099.1 GCF_002289575.1 Dietzia natronolimnaea | reverse complement strand
CCCGGGACAGCCTGACGCGGACCTTGTTGCCAGACCACACTGGGATCGGAGCCGTGCCGTTAAAACGGGCGAAGGCGTCTTTGGACTTGAACCGCCTGACCCCGGCAGTCTCGCCGATGATCATGGCCGCTCCGAGCACCCCAAGCCCCGGGACCTCAAGCAGGTGCTGATGATTCGCGCGCGCCAGCTTGCTCAGGCGGCTCTCGATCTCGTTGATCCGCCGGGTGAGCGATCGGATGTCCTCCAAGATGTCGCGGGCGATCTCCGGCACGACCCCGGTCAGGCCGTCCAGGTGGGTAATCAGCTCATCGAGAAGATGGTAACGACGCAGCGCCCGGGACGGTATCTGCAGGTCAGGGTCGATCTCGTGCAGGAACCAGCGGACCTTGGACTGCAATGCGGTACGGCGAGCGACCAGGCTGCGACGGTGGTCGGACAGTAGCTTGATCTCCCGCGCCGGCCCCGGCAACTCGGCCGTCGGTAGGTCACTTTCGCGCAGGGCAACGCGTGCCACGGCCTCTGCGTCGATCGGGTCGGACTTGCCGGGTTCGCGACCCGACCGGCGCATACCCGCCATCAGCCGGGTGTGGACTCGCACGACCTTGTGCCCGGCGTCGAGCAGGTCGGCTTCCAGGCGCCGGGTCAGGTGCCGGCAGTTCTCGATCGCAATGATCACCTCCTCGAACTGCTCGAGCCAGGTCATGATTTTCTGATGCCCGGCCGCCCGGGCCTCGACTGTGAGGACATCGATCCTCCTGCCGACCTCGTCGACAGCTACGAGCGTGTGCCAGTTCTTGTGGGCATCAATTCCGATGACAGTCACCGCGGGCCTCCTTCTGATCCGTTGCCGTACGTTCGGCACCGCCGACCGAGGTCGGGCACGCCTCAGTCGGGCAGGACGAGCGAGCAAGCTCCTATCAGGCCACGGCCTTGATCAGCGATGCACACCCGGTGGAGCGGCACATCGCGGACAAGCCACCTATGGCAGCGAAAAAACGAGCCAACCCCACCGGGCATCATCATTGTGGTACTGAAGCGAAAAAAGCCGACTTGGATTCAAATCGTCAATGCAACAGGGCG
>NZ_NTGA01000098.1 GCF_002289575.1 Dietzia natronolimnaea | reverse complement strand
AAGACATTTCGGGCGTTCGACCCGGGCCAGGGGTTGTTGCTGCCGCCGTCGCTGGATGACTGGCTTCCGGCCGATCATCTGGCACGGTTCGTGGCGGATCTGGTCGATGAGCACCTGGATTTATCGCGGATCTACGTCTCCTACCAGGAGGGGCGCGGGGCCCCGCCGTACGATCCGCGGTTGATGGTGCGGTTGCTGATCTTCGGCTACACCACGGGGGTGCGCTCCTCCCGCGGGATCGAGAAGGCCTGCACCGACATCGTCGCTTTCCGGTGGTTGGCGGCCGGGGCGGCCCCGGACTACCGCGCGATCGCCAGGTTTCGCAAGAGGCACCTGGCCGCGCTGGGCAACCTGTTCTTGCAGGCGTTGGCGTTGTGCCAGGCCGCCGGGATGGTCACGCTTGGACAGGTCGCGCTGGATGGGACGAAGCTGCGGGCGAACGCCTCCAAACGCAAGGCCATGTCGTACGCGCGGCTGACGGACAAGGAGAAGGTACTGGCCCAGGAGGTCTCCGATCTGCTGGCCGCCGCCGAGGCCATCGACAAGGCCGAGGACGCCAAGTTCGGCAAGAACCGGCGCGGGGACGAGCTGCCCGATGAGCTGGCCCGCCGAGAGTCTCGCCTGGTCAAGCTGCGCCAGGCCAAAGCTGCTCTGGAAGCCGACGCCGCCGCCGATGCGGCGGAGAAGGCTGAGGCTAAGGCCCGCGGTAAGGGCGAAGACGAAGACACCGTCGCGCAGAAGGCCGCTGAGGCCGCCGAGCGCGCCACGCCCAGGCCGAAGGCCCAGCGCAACTTCACCGACCCGGAGTCGAAGATCATGCTCACCGGGGACGGGTCGTTCGCTCAGTGCTACAACGGCCAGGCCGTGGTCGATGCCGCCCATCAGATCATCGTGGCGGCCGAGGTCAACGACTGTGCCGCCGACGTCGGCAACCTCATCCCCATGACCGAGCAGGCCATCAGCAACACGGGGCAGGCCCCGAAGCAGATGCTCGCCGATGCCGGGTACTGCTCAGCCGCGAACCTCGCCGCCTCCGCCGAGGTCACCGGCGAGCAGGGCACCGAGTTCTTCATCGCCACCGGACGACAGCGCAGCGGGGAACCGGCGCCGA
>NZ_NTGA01000097.1 GCF_002289575.1 Dietzia natronolimnaea | reverse complement strand
GGTGATTCACGGGGATCTGCGGATCGCTGGGTGAAAATGGACCGAAGTGCTTCCTGAGCAGGGGAAACTGGGACTTGTCTAAGGTTCCATGTTCTCCAGCAGAAAGCACTCGGTAGGTGAAGCGTACTTCGTGGTCGGCCGGTCTGTCCGTTACTGCTGATGGTGTCGGGGTGATCTCCCACGCCGGGGCCATCGCGCCTCGCCTTCTGGCTGATCAGGTGGGGCTGACAACTGAATTGTCAGGGGCCATGGCCCGCCGCCGGTTCATCCCGATCCACGACCGCGGCCGGGTGCTGATCGACGTCGCGGTGATGCTCGCCGATGGCGGCGAGTCCATCTCCGACATCGGCGTCCTGCGCCACCAATCCGAGGCCCTGGGCCCGGTGGCCTCGGCCCCGACGGTGTGGCGCACACTCGATGAGATCACTGCCGGCAAGCGCAAGAAGATCCAGGTAGCGCGTGCCCGCACCCGCCGTCACGTGTGGTCCCGCCTGCCCGGCGGGGTGCCCGCATCGGCGTGTGCGGGGCGGGATCTGGGATCGACAATCGTGCTCGATGTGGACGCCACGATCGTGGTCACCCACAGCGAAAAAGAGAACGCCGCACCGACGTACAAGCGCACGTTCGGGTACCACCCGATCGGTGTGTGGTGCGACAACACAGAGGAGTTCCTCGCCGCGAGCCTGCGCCCGGGCAACGCCGGGTCCAACACCGCGGCTGACCACATCGACGTCCTGGGCCAGGCGATCGCGCAGATCCCCGCCGCTCACCGCCGTGACCTGCTGATTCGATCCGACGGTGCAGGCGCCTCCCATGACCTTCTGGATTGGATCACCGAACAGAACGGCATCCGCGGTCGACGGGTGGAGTACTCGGTCGGGTTCCAGGTCACCGCCCCGCTACGCCGGGCCATCGCGATCTACCCAGAGGCTGCGTGGGGGCCCGCATTGAATCCTCCGGCGACATCCGAGACGGGGCCGAGGTTGCCGAACTGACCGGCTTTCTCAGCCCCAGGATGCTCGTCAAGTGGCCAGACGGAATACGAGTCATCGTCCGCCGCGAACGGCCCCACCCGGGTGCTCAGTTGTCGATGTTCGAAGAGATCGACGGGTGAGCCTGTCAAGATAATTGTGTGAGTTTTGG
>NZ_NTGA01000096.1 GCF_002289575.1 Dietzia natronolimnaea | reverse complement strand
CTTGGATTCAAATCGTCAATGCAACAGGGCGGCGTAGCGTTCGGCGGGAGTGTCGTAGTCGAGGGTTTTCCGGGGCCGGTTGTTCAATCTCTCCGCGATTCGGTGCAAGTCAGCCTGGGAGTAGCCGTTCATGCTTGTCTTCTTCGGAAAATACTGACGAAGCCAGCGATTGGTGTTCTCGTTGGTGCCGCGCTGCCAGGGCGAGTGTGGGTCGGCGAAGTACACGCTGATCCCGGTGCCGGCGGCGACGTCTTTGTGTCCGGCCAGCTCCATGCCGCGGTCCCACGTCAGGGAGCGAGACATCGTCTCCGGGAGCGCCGACAGCTCCCGGCACAGTCCTTCAGTAACAGAGGACGCATGGCGTGAGTCGACCTGGACTAAGCAGGTGTAGCGGCTGGAGCGTTCCACGACCGTGGCGATCTGGGACTGCTCCGATCCGATCATCAAATCGCCTTCCCAGTGACCTGGAACAGCGCGGTCCGCGACGTCGTCTGGACGGGCATCAATCGACACGGCGTCTTTGATCTGCGAGCGCCACTGGCCGGAGGTGGTGTTGCTGACCGCGCGACGAATCGGTCTGCCGGTGCGCAACTGCTTCTGTAACGACTTGTCCAGCACATTCCAGGATTGGATGTACAGCGACCGATAGATCGCCTCGTGCGAGATCAGCATCCGCGACCCGGCTGGGTACTGCTTCTTCAGCCGACCAGCGATCTGTTCCGGAGACCATTCCTCTTTCAGGCGTGCAGCGACGTAGCCTCGCAGTACAGGGTTCGTGGCCAGCTTGGGCTTCTGAGGACGCCGGGCCCGGCGCCAGGCGCGGTCGTCTGCGTCGATGGCGCGATAGCGCTCCCTACCCTCGTTCTGCCCGACTTCTCGGCTGATCGTTGACGCAGGCCGTCCCAGCTGGCGACCGATCTGGCGGTACGAGTCGCCCGCCGCCAGACCGCGGGAGATCTCCTCCCGATCGGACAGACTCAATGTCCCCGCCCGGCGCTTCTGCGGCGACTGATAGATCCCGCCCTTGGGCCGCAGGATCGAAAACACCGAACCCGGCGGCGAGTCGACCGATCGCGAGATCTCACTGATCGACGACCCCGCCTTCCACATATCCCAGACCCGCTGCCGTTCCTCCGGCGGCAGTCCGGGCCGGCCAATCTTAGCCATCGTCCACCTCCACCATAGATTGCTTGGTGTTGCGTTGACGGTTTGAGTCTAAGG
>NZ_NTGA01000095.1 GCF_002289575.1 Dietzia natronolimnaea | reverse complement strand
GTCCGATGTAGCCGCCCCCGACGATCACCACTCGCCGCCCGGGGGTGGCGGACGTGCGGATCTTCTCGACGTCTGCGGCGGTACGAAGGTAATGGACCCCGGGGAGATCGGCCCCAGGAACGCGGAGCTGACGAGGGCGGGCTCCCGTGCACAGCGCGAGCTTGTCGTATGTCAGTGTGTCGCCGGTGCTCATAACGATGTGCCCAGCCGAGCGGTCGATCGCCTCCACGTGCGCGTTGAGAAGCTGGATTCGCTGCTTGGAGTAGAAGTCCGAACTGCGGATGGTGATCTCGTCGAGGGTGGTTTTCCCGGCGAGATACGCCTTCGACAGTGGCGGGCGCTGGTAGGGCACCGTGGGCTCCTCGCCGATGAGGACGATCTCACCGCTCCACCCGTCCTGCCGTAGGCTCGCCGCGAGTTGGGCTCCGGCATGGCTGGCACCGATGATGAGGGCTCGCTGCGATGTCATGTGCCGGATTTCGGGGTGAGGCGCACCATCATCTTGCTGATGCCGCGAACGAAGTTGGACTGCACGTACTCGGGTTCGCCGACGACCTCGATGTTCTCGAAGCGGGGGAGCAGCTCTTCCCAGAGGATCCGCAGCTGCATTTCGGCCAGTCGGTTGCCCATGCACCGGTGTACGCCGAACCCGAAGGAGATGTGGTTGCGGACGTTGGCCCGGTCGATGATGAAGTCATCGGGCCGCTCGAACACACGCTCGTCGCGGTTGCCTGAGGCGTACCACATCACGACCTTGTCACCCTTACGGATGAACTGACCGTTCAAGATAGTGTCAGTCTTGGCGATTCGGCGCATGTAGGCCAGCGGCGTTTGCCACCGGATTATCTCGGAGACCATGTTGGGGATCAGGTCAGGGTTGGACTTGAGCTTTTCGAACTGGTCTGGGAACCGGTTCAGCGCCAGAACGCCACCACTCATCGAGTTCCGGGTCGTATCGTTCCCTCCGACGATCAACAGCACAAAGTTGCCCATGAATTCCATCGGGCGGTCGATCAGATCCTTGGTGTTCTCGTTGCTCTGCAGCATGGTGACCAGGTCGAAACCGGGTTCCTCCCCCTCTGCTAACCGAGCCTTCTTGTCGTACCACAGAGAACTCAGACCGCTCGCCATCTCGCGCATTCCGTCGAACGACTCGTCGAGGTCCGCAGGACCACCGTTCGCTTCCTCGAACGAAGTTGCAATATCTGACCAGTACACGAGTTTGCGACGTT
>NZ_NTGA01000094.1 GCF_002289575.1 Dietzia natronolimnaea | reverse complement strand
GTGCGGCAGATGGTGTCGGCAAGCAGGCTGGCGGTAGCGTTCAAAGCGGGTCCTGGGGATGCGAAGTGCTGGTGTAGGAACTTGCATCTTCACACGCCCCAGGACCCCTACATCTTGTGCCTCACCGCATCACCGGCGAACCCCAGTTACGCACTCCGGATCCGGAAGGGCCCGTTTCACACGGTGTTCGAACTGGCCGAGGCGATCGGTGAGCGGATGGACGCCTACAACCGCGAACCGTTCCAGAAACGCCCCGGCTCGAGACTGAGCGTGTTCACCGCCGAGGAGCGCCCGCTGCTCACGCCGCTGCCAGCGGTGGCGTTCGAGATCAGCCGGTGGCTCTACGGCCGGCGCGTCGGTCGCAACGGGCACGTGGTGTTCGAGCGGAACTTCTACTCCGCCCCGCTGGCGCACATCGGCACCAAGGTCGATGTGCGGATCACCGCCCGCACGCTGGAGATCTACCGCGGCACCGAGCGGATCTCCAGCCACCTTCTGCTCCCAGCTGGAGCCTCCGGGCAGTACCGCACCAACGACGCCGACCTGCCCGCCGGCCGCCAGTACCAGCAGTGGGACGCGCCCCGGGTACGGGCGTGGGCCGAGCGGGTGGGGCCGGCGGCGGTCATCGTGGTCAACCGGATCTTCGAATCCGTGCCCGTCGACGAACAGGGCCTCGACGCTGCCCTGGCGGTGCTGCGCCTTTCGCGGCGGTTCTCAGCCGAGCGAGTCGAAGCCGCCTGCGCCCTGGCGCTGACCGGGCCGGTGCGCTCACCCCGCTACGCGCATATCCACCCCATCCTGGCCACCGGCCAGGACAAGACCGCCGCCCTGCGACCACCACCAGCAGAGGCCGAGCAGGCCGGCGGGTACGTCCGCGGCGCCGACTACTACGCCAGGAGTGCCCGATGAGCAGCATCGATAGCGAGACCAAGCGCAAGCTCCGCGAGATGGGCGCCCAGCCACTGCTCGAGGCGATCGAAGCGCAACACGACGACCACGTGGTCGGCATGAGTTTCGGCGAGCGCCTGCAGCTGGTCGTCGACCACGCCCACGAGAGCTTCAACCACTCCAAGATCGACGGACTCATCCGCCGGGCCAACCTGCGCTACCCGGCAGCCGATCTGCGGCGCGTGGACCTGGTCGAGGAGCGCGGCCTGGACCGGGCCGTCCTCGCGCAGCTGGCCACCTGCTCGTTCATCCAGCGCCAGCAGAACGTCGTCTTCCAGGGGTTCACCGGGTCGGGCAAGTCCTACCTCGGCTGCGCCCTGGCCAAGC
>NZ_NTGA01000093.1 GCF_002289575.1 Dietzia natronolimnaea | reverse complement strand
GAGGGTGGCCTATGTGCGGGTGTCGGCTGCGGATCAGAATGAGGCGCGTCAGCTCGAGGCGGTGGGGGAGTGTGATCGGGTCTATGTCGAAAAGCAGTCTGCGCGCTCGCGCGCCGATCGCGAGAAGCTCGCCGAGTGCATCGGGTACCTGCGCGACGGTGACGAGCTCGTCGTCGCGTCAATGGACAGACTCGCTCGTTCCCTGGTTGATCTCAAGCAGATCGTTGGTGAGGTCACTGCCAAGGGCGCGAGTGTGGAGTTTGTCCATGAACGGGCTACCTACGCCGCCGGCGCCCAGGATCCTCGAGCGGATCTGATGCTTTCGCTGCTCGGGGCGTTCGCCGAGTTCGAGCGGGCCATCATTCGTGAACGTCAGGCTGAGGGCATTGCCATCGCTAAGGCGAAGGGCAAGTACAAGGGTCGTAAGCGAGTCCTGACCGCCGAGCAGGTCGACAAAGCCCGGGCCCGCATCGAGGCAGGGGAGGGGCCATCAGTGATCGCCCGCAATCTCGGAGTTGGCCGATCCACGCTCTACCGCGCACTACAGCGCGTTGAAGCGGGCGGGCGTGGACGCACCAGCCACTGACCCCCGCCCTGAAGATGGTGGGTATCGCTAGCCACAGCAGCTCGACCGTCGAGATTCGGCACTCGGGAGGGACCGCGGTTCTTGCTGACCTTGCGCAGTTTCTCCAGGCACGAGTCAGTGCAGCCGGAAGCCGGACGGGCCACCTATCCGACGCTGTCCCGGTGTGCCGGTGCTGTGGAACTGGCCGTGGTCTTGTGGTCACGCGGAGCAGTGCCCGGGGCAAGGATCGCTAGCAAGACTGCGGCTGCGGCGGTGAGGATTGCCAACGTAAGTGTGGCCTGACTGCTGCCGTTGACAAATGCCTCTTTGGCGTAGTCGACCAATGGTTGCGCCATTGGTCCGGCTTGTGCGGCGATCTCTAGGTGTACCGACCACGGAGGTTGTGTCTCCGGTCGGCATGGCGAGGTGAAATGAGGAAGACCTCCGTGTGAGGTGTGGAAGCGACCAAGCACCCACATCCACAACGGAGGTCTTCGTGTCCCACGCTAACGCGACATTGACGCCCACGGGAAGACTGCGCCTGGCCCGGTGTGTCGTCGAGAACGGCTGGACCCCGGCCCGGGCTGCCGAGCG
>NZ_NTGA01000092.1 GCF_002289575.1 Dietzia natronolimnaea | reverse complement strand
CACTCGGTAGGTGAAGCGTACTTCGTGGTCGTCTGGTCTGTCGTTCTCCGTCGAGGATGTCGGGGTGATTGCTCATGCCGGGGTCATCGCGCCGCGTCTTCTGGCTGATCGCGTCGGCCTGACCGCCGAGCTGTCGAAGGCCATGGCACGGCGCCAGTTCATTCCGATCCATGACCGTGGGCGGGTGTTGACCGACGTCGCTGTCATGCTCACCGGTGGCGGCGAGTCCATTTCCGATATCGGCGTTCTGCGCCACCAGTCCGGGGCCCTGGGCCCGGTCGCCTCGGCGCCGACGGTGTGGCGAACGTTGGATGAGGTCACCGCAGGTAGGCGCAAGAAGATTCAGGTGGCGCGTGCCCGTGCGCGGCGGCACGTGTGGTCTCACCTGCCCCGCGGGGTGCCCGCATCGAAGTGCGCGGGACGAGATCTGGGAGCCACGATCGTTCTCGATGTGGACGCCACCATCGTGGTCACGCACAGTGAAAAAGAGAACGCCGCGCCGACATACAAGCGCACCTTCGGCTACCACCCGATCGGCGTGTGGTGCGACAACACAAGCGAGTTTCTCGCCGCGAGCCTGCGCCCGGGAAACGCCGGCTCGAACACCGCCGCCGACCACATCGACGTCCTGGGCCAGGCAATCGCCCAGATTCCCGCTGCTCAGCGGCGTGATGTGCTGATTCGCTCCGACGGAGCCGGCGCCTCCCACACATTGCTGGACTGGATCACCGACCAGAACCGCGTCCGTGGCCGGCGGGTGGAGTACTCGGTCGGATTCGCCATCACCGCCGGAGTCCGCCGGGCGATCGGCATGGCACCCGAGGCCGCGTGGGGACCGGCATTGAACCCGTCTGGCGACGTCCGAGACGGGGCCGAAGTCGCCGAGCTGACCGGGTTCCTCACCGCCGGGATGCTCGCCAAGTGGCCAGACGGGATGCGGGTCATCGTCCGCCGCGAACGACCCCACCCGGGTGCTCAGCTGTCGATGTTCGAGGAGCTCGACGGGTGGCGCTACCAGGCGTTCGTGACCAACACCGCCGCCGGTCAACTGCAGTTCCTCGAAGCGCGGCATCGGGCGCACGCTCGGGTCGAGGACCGGATCCGCCACGCCAAGGACACCGGCCTGGGCCGTCTGCCCTCGCGCGAGTTCGCTCTCAATCAGGCCTGGCTGGTGGCGGTGATGATCGCCGCGGACCTCGTAGCGTGGACCCGGATGCTGGCCTGCACCGGCGCCGCCGCGGCACTCGCCTCGTGCGAGCCCAAAGCCATGCGCCACCGCTTCCTCCACGTCGCCGCCCTACTGACCCGCAGCAGCCGACGTAGACGGGTCAAAATCCCCGAAACCTGGCCCTGGGCCACCGCCATCGACGCCGTGTTCCACACGATCGCCGCGATCCCCAAACCAGCCTG
>NZ_NTGA01000091.1 GCF_002289575.1 Dietzia natronolimnaea | reverse complement strand
TGTGACTTTCACCTTCGTTTGGCGGGATTTCGCAGGTTCGTTTGGCGGTGTCAGGTGATGCCGATGACGAGGGTGGATCGGGCGGCTTCGACGACGTCGTCGGTGATGGTGTTGAGCTCGTTGATCTGCATGATGCGCTCCATCTGCGTGAACAGTCTGTCGACGAGGCGGAAGTTGCCGCGGGTGATCCGTGCGATCGCGGCGAGGGCTTGAGCGTCGGTGAAGTCGTCGGGATCGAGGGGGTGGCCGTATTTGGGCCAGCGACGTTCCAGCACGAATCGCAGCTCGTCTTTGCTCAGTGGCCGGTACTCGTGGGCGAACCCGACGCGGCTGTAGAGCTGCGGGTAGCGGCTGAATCTCTTCTCGATCCCGGGCATGCCGATGAGGATGACGGCGACGTTGTCGCGGTCATAGTGGTCTCGCACCATTTCCAGGGCGGTGGCATTGAGGCGGTCGGATTCGTCGATGATGATCAGCTCGACGTGCCTTCCCAGAGTCCTGGGTCGCGTCTGCAGTTCTCCGGTGTTGATCAGATGCTCGTCGATGCACGCAGATACCTGGACTGTCAGGCCGGTGAGATCGTCTCTGACCTGACGCGGAGTGCTCAGGACCGTGGGGGTGTAGAAGACTGTCCGTTTCCTGGCCAGGGCGGCATAGATCGGGAAATCGGAGTCATCGCGTGGTCCCCATTCCTCGAGGAGCCGCTCGGCTTTGTGCCAGTTCGCATACCGTCTGGCGGACAGTGTCTTACCGATCCCGGCTTGGCCGTAGCAGATGCCAATGGTGCGTTGGCGGCGTACGGCGTCGGCGAACTCGACGAATCTACGGTGCTGTTTGGTGGCGATGAACCGTTGCGGAGACATCAGTCATCCTCCAGGTAGGTGCGAAGCTTCGTCTTCCTCCGGGCTGGTGAGGTCGGTGCCGGCGAGGCCGGAAACGAGGGGCCTTGGTGGCCGGTGACGACGGCAATGCGTTCGGCGATCTGGCCACGTAGCTCGCGTCGGCGGACTGCGCGCGCGTGCTGAATGTCTTTGAGACTGACGGTGGTCGATGCGTGATCGGGGTCCACGGCCTTACAGATGTACTGGTTCTTGTGGAAGACATGGATTTCGGAAATGTCGCGGGGGTCGTACCGGATCACGACCTGCTCTTTGACGTAGGCGGCCAGCAGCGGCGAGACGTACCGCAGGCCCTGGAAGCGCACTCCGTCGCGGTGGACGATGCGCGTTTTGGCCACGGTCAACAGCAGCAGGTTGAGATCATCAATGGTCTCGGGCAGGCGGGGAAGCCACCCGTCACCGATCCAGGTCCGGTAGGGGCTGTCGCCAGTCTCCGGGTGGGTCCGGCGGTGATACTTGGCACTGATGAACTCGCCGATCGCGGTGTCGAGTTCGGGCAGCGTCAGTACCGGCTCGGGGTGCCGCTGACCGCG
>NZ_NTGA01000090.1 GCF_002289575.1 Dietzia natronolimnaea | reverse complement strand
CGGCCACCGAGTTACACCACTCTATGGGGCATTACTGGAACGGGCCCCGCTCAACTCTCTGCAACGCCCCGCGCCTCCTCTCGTCAGCTGTAAGGGAAGCGAAAAGTGATCGGGTCCACGATGTCTGCGTTGGCCGGATCTTTGAAGGGGTCGGGGCGGACCCATTTCACGCGGCCGAGTGTCCGGTCGCCGAAGTCGACGGTCTCTTCGCTGCCGTCAGGCGTGCAGATGGTCAGCAGACTGTCGCCGGTCCACACTGTTGCCCTGGTTGCTTTGCCTTGGTCCAGGCGGCCCCGTTGCTTGCGACCATCCCATGCCAAGTCCATCGTTTCCCTGTTCTCAACGCGCATGAGCGAGTCGCCTACGAGCTCGCGAAACGGGAACTCTTCGGGATCGAAACGGATAGGCCCGTATCGGTCGTGGCTACGCATGCTCGGGTTCGGCTGGGTGATCGCGAATAGCCTTCCGTCGACGTCGACGGTGAAGTCTCCTCCGTCCTCAGTCACGCGCCGGATACTCACCTCACCCGGAGGGCCTAGGTCACAACGCACGATCTCTGCTGGGCATGTGATCCAGCAGCCGCCGCTGTCTGCATGAAGCTGCCGACTTCCGCCGTAACCGGGCGGCTCAACCGGCGGCTCGAATGCCAACGGAAGTAGGTACTCGGTCAGCCTTGCAGAAGCGTGGGAGCGGTCCAGGTGCAGAAGGACGGGGGCGGAGTCGTCCATGACCCACACATCAGTGCCGTGCGCTGCGACATCGCCGGCCTGGAAACGATGCGAATCGTCGGCAACATCGTCCAAGTCGAGATCGACCAAGACGCCGCTTTCTTCTATCTCGCCGTGCTCGGCGAAGTGGAACCACCTCGGCCAGTATCGATCCGGCGATGCCCCTAAGTCAGTCAGCCGTTCGGTCCCCGGCACATAGTCGTGCGAGTTGCCGGTTTTCCTGGCTTGGCGCTCGATGAGTTGGAGCCGACGCACCCTGCCCGTGACCACGCCCGGCCGGCCCGCCACTGAGTGGTGGAAGTCAGGCGTGAGGAAACCGGTCACATGGGTCAAACCGGCAGCCGGGCGGTGGTGGTGCCACGTGGCGGTCCACCCGTTCCCGGTGACCTCGAACGGCCACCGTAGTGTCTCGTCCCGTTCCTGCCAGGGGGCCTGTCCGACCTTGGGCTGCACCGTGACGCGGTAGGTGGTCGTACCCGGCCTGCTGGCATCCGCTGATGTCACCAAGAAGAGTCTGACGCTGACGACATCGCCTACATGAAGCGGGCGGAGAGTTCCGTCTTCGAAAATCTCATGACCTACGAGAACTTGAATGACTCGGGCCGTGCTTCCGAATTTCATTGATGAGCCCCACGCACTAGGCGGACCGGTGGGCGAAGCCACCGGGCGCGGGGTTACCTGTGGCGGGACTGGACCGTTCCCGCTCTGGTGGACACCCGGA
>NZ_NTGA01000009.1 GCF_002289575.1 Dietzia natronolimnaea | reverse complement strand
ACGGGTTCGCGGAGCGGTTCGATCTGCGCCACCACCACCGCCCCCACACAGAACACGAGCGCCAGGGCCGTGGCGGCGAGGACCGAGGACAGGATCGGCCGGCCCGGGCGATACGGCTCGCATCCCACCCGGATCGGGCCGGAGGCGAAGGCCCCCACCAGCCACACCGCCGCGAGCAGGGCCGTGGCGGGATAGAACATCGTGTCGCCGGGCGGGATCCGCAGCGCCCAGGCGCTGACCGCGGTCCCCACGACCAGGGTGATGACGACGACGACGAGGCGACGCCGCGTGGGCGGCACCGGCGCGGTCTCCATCTCGCCGGTACGGAACGCGTGCCGATAGCGGCCGAGCAGGGTGGTGGGCGCGGGCTCAGGCATGGGGTCGATTCTGCCCGCGGTCATGCTCGCCCGTGTCCGTCGCCTGCGGTGCCCATGGCGCCGGTCTCTACTTCCCCGCGCGGGCGTGCCACACGGCGGGCGGGCGCACCCCCGCCCAGTCGGCGTCGCTGGGCAGCAGCCGGGCCGGGTCGCCGAGCGGGTCGGCCGCGGGCCACAGCGCGGGTCGGGCGGGGCCGTGGGGCACGCGCAGGGCCTCGCGCAGGGCCTGCCGGTAACTCGTCCGCCCTCCGGGCGGGGCGCCGAGCACCTCGTCGGCGTCGTCGTTGAGGACGATCGCCTCGCAGCGCAGCGATTCCACCAGCGGCCGAGCCAGGCCGGTCTCCAGCGGGGTGACCAGTCCCATCCACAGCGAGGACAGCTTGGGGGTCAGCACGGGGACGGGGACCATGAGCCGGCGGTGCAGTCCGGCCTCCTCGGCGTAGATCTGCATCATCTGCCCGTAGGTCAGCACGTCCGGAGCGCCCACGTCGATCACGCGGCCGTCGGCGAGCTCGCCCTCGAGGGGAACCGTGGTGGCGGCGGCGAGGTAGTGGACCACGTCCCGCACGGCGATCGGCTGGATCCGGTTGCTCACCCATTTCGGGGTGACCATGCCGGGGAGCCGGGTGGTGAGGTGGCGGATCATCTCGAAGGACGCGGAGCCCGAGCCGATCACGACCCCGGCCTGGATCACCAGCGCGGGCACGGACGAGGCCAGCATGATCCGCCCCACCTCCACGCGTGAGCGCAGGTGCGTCGACAGATCGGTCTCGCCCTCCGGGTGCAGCCCGGACAGGTGCACGATGCGCCCCACCCCGGCGGCCTCGACGGCGCGGACGAAGACCTCGGTGGTCTCGCGTTCTTCCCGCTCGAAGTCCGCGGTGTGACCCATCGAGTGGACGAGGTGGCAGGCCACGTCGACGCCGGCGAGCGCCTCGGTCAACGCGGCCTCGTCCCCCAGTCCGCCCTCGTGGATGGTCACCTGGTCCCGCCAGGGCACGTCGTCGAGCCGGGCGGGGGTGCGCGCCAGGACCGAGACCCGGGCGCCGTCCGCGAGCAAACGGGGGACGAGGCGGGAGCCGATGTACCCGGTCGCGCCGATGACGAGGACGCGCGGGCCGGACCGGGCGTCGGGGGCCTGGGCGTCGGGGGATCCGTGGGGCGTGGACATACCCCAGACTCTTCCAGTGTGGGCGCGCTCGCGCACCCGTTGTGCGTTCGGCGAGCCGACCCGCATGCTCGACCCGAAACCGAGTCCGGGTGTGCCGCTTCCGGGCACGAGAGGCGCGATATCCGGATACTGGATTCAGACGAGGCGGACGGACCGTGACGGACGGAGGGAGAACGGATGGCGATCGGCGCGGCACGACCCCGACAACTCTCCAGGTCGATGGACCTGTCCGGCGTCCGCATCGAGACCGCCAGGCTGCGCTCGGAGCGGGCCGTGGCCACCTTCTGGCGGTGGTGGTCGGAGGGCGGGTGTCGCCGCACCACCGCCGCGATCGAGTCGGGACACGCCCGCCGGGTGGTCCCGGAGATCACCTCGCTCATCGAGGCGATCGACCCCGGGCTGTCGTGGGAGTTCGTCCCCGCGTCCGAGGGCGGCCCGCATCGCCTGACCGTCACCGCGGCCGGGGTACCCGAGCTCCGCGGGGTGGCGCGCCGCTGGCTCGCCCAGGCTCCGCCCGACGATTCCGCGTGGGCGTACGCCGATCTGCGCGACCCGGTCTCCGGGTGCGCCATGCACTTCCGCGACCGGAGGCTGGGCTTCGACGAGGCGGAGGTGGTGGTGGACGTGGGGCTTTCCCGGGCCGATGTGACCGTGCACCATCCCGGGTTCGCCGGACTGGTGGGGTCCGATCCCTCGATCGCCGCCTACCTGTTGCTCGACGCGATGTGCGGCGAGGCCGCGGTGGAGACGTGGGTCGGCACGATCCGGTCCAACGCCACGGCCCCGGGGGACGACGCGGTGTCGCTGTACGCGCTGCCCGGGATCCTGCGGGAGATCGAGCAGGAGAACACCGACGAGGCGGGGGAGCCGGCCTGGCAGATCCTGCACGGCGACACCTCCGCGGGCCCGATGGTCGCCGTGGTGCGCGTGCCCCTGGTGTCGCTCTCCGCCCCCGAGTTCGACCGGCACGTCGCCGTCCACGTGCCCTATACGGATGTCGAGGACTGCGGCCTGCCGGGGTCGGCCTCCCTGCCCGGGCTGCGCGACCTCGAGGATCACCTGGTCGACCGGCTGGAGGGCACGGGGGAGTGCGTGGGCGCCGAGAGCTGCAACGGCCGCCGGCTCCTGCACTTCTACGTGGATTCCACCACCCCCGCGCACGAGCAGCTGCGCGTGGCGTGCTCCGGCTGGGACCAGGGCGAGGTGACCCTGACTGTCACCGACGATCCGGGCTGGCGGAAGGTTCAGCACCTGCGCGTGTGAGGTCGGCCGAACTCGGACCTGGGCCCGGGAGCGGACCCACGAACGCGTCTTCGCCCGGGCCGGTCACCACGGACACCCGCCGGGTGGGCCCGGAACGGGGTTCCACGGAGATCCATCCCGGTATCCGGCCGTCGAGCACCAGATCGGGCGGGTTCGACGTCGTCTCCTCGCCGGTCGAGGACAGGTCCCAGTCGGCGTCCACCCGGATCACGGTCGGCGGCGTCACATCAGGACCACCGGGCCCGGCGAGCGCGTCGATCCGCCCCTCGCTGAGGGCGCCGTCGACGTCCCAGAACACCGCGTCCACCGGTGCGCCCACATCGGAGGCGCCGGAGACGACGATCCGATACCTGGTCTCGTCGGCGATCGCCGACAGGGGTCGCCATCGGTCCGGGACGTCGGTGACCACCGCGATCCGGTATCCCGCTGCCACCGCGCGGAAGGCCACTTGGCGGCAGACGGCGGAGCCGGCCGCGAGGAGAACCGAGCGGAGGTGAGGTCCGGCCAGCTGGACAGCGGCCGCGTTGCCCGCCCGTGTCGCGCCGAGAATCTGACCGCAGCCGTGGGCGGGTGGAGCGAGACCGTCGAGGTGGTCCAGTCGCCGCCGGACGAGAGATTCGGCGACCACCTCGGGGAGGTCTTCACCCGGGACGGGAAGCACGCGCGGGGTCGGCAGGGCATGGCATGAGTCCGCGCACGGGGGGAGCGAGTCCGGGGTGAGTCCTGCGAGCCCCACGGTCGATACCGCGTCGACCACATCGTGGCGTCCCGGAACGCGTCGGAGGCGGAGCACCTCGGTGATCGCCGACGCTCGCACCGAGGTGAGCGCGTCCACGACCTCACGCGGGTCGGCGCCGGGGCGGACGACGAATCCCATCCCGTCCGTGGGTTCGACCTCGGCCTCGAGGAACCGCTCGGCGAGCTCGGTGGCGTCGAGCACCCGGCACGGAACCCCGTGGTGGACCAGGGATCGGCGTAGGCGCTCGGTGGCCACCGTGATGATCCTCGGAAGCGCGCCCTGACCTGCCCCTTCCGGGCAGGTCAAGGCCAACTCGGACAAGTCGAACCTGAGGAGCAGGTGGACGCGACGGTGTGAGATCAGCGCCAGCGGACCGACGAGTGAGCCGTACACCTCGCCGTCGGGGCCCGATGCGACTCGCCGACCGTGGACCACGACGTCGATCCCCTCGAGCGACACCCCACCCTGATCCAACTGTCGTGCCACAGCGCTCAACGGGAGCCGCACTCCCCGGAAGTCGGCGGGGTCATCGCGGCCGACCTCGGTGGTCAGGAGCGCACCGGCGGAGATCTCGACCCCTGTCGTCACCACCCGGTGACCCTCCACGCAGCCGACCAGTGAGAAGTCGGGGGAGACGAGGTCCACCACGTCCACGGGGAGACGGCGCGAGCGAGGGTCGCGTCCCGAGAGCACCCGACCCCGACGACGGGCCGTTACCGCGCCGGCGACCAGAGAGGCGACGCCGAACTGTGCCCAGGGTTGCCAGTGCGGAGGGCAGATCACCGCGAGCGCGGCCGAGGCGACCAGGACGACCACGACGACCACGACCGCGGGGAACGCGCGAAGGGCGGTCATCGGTCCTCCTCCAGGCCTGGTCGCGGGCATGAAAGGCCGCCCGGGAAGCCCGGCCACCAGGCCGGGACCGTGGCGTACCCTACCCCCGTAACCCGCCGCCGCGGGGCGTCACAATCGTGGAAGGGACCGGTCCGTGCCGCTGAAGCCGACGACCAAGGCCCAGGTCGACGGACACCGATTCCTGTCTCGCCGGGCCCGGCTCGCGGTGGTCGTCCGGGACGTCCGGATGCTTCACGACCCGCTCCGGCGCCAGTCGGCAGGGTTCGCGGTCGGAGTGGCCGCCGCCGTTCTCGGGTGTGTCGGGGCCGCGGTCCTGGCTCTGCTCGACCCGATGCCCGACGTGGAACGCGCCGTGATCATGGTGGGTCGGGAGTCCGGCCAGATGTATGTCCGCGCCGGCGATACGGTCCACCCGGTGTTCAACCTCGCCTCGGCCCGACTGGTGACCGGCCAGCCCGCGGAACCGATGACGGTGCGGGACTCGGATATCGCCGGGACCCGGCGGGGTGGACTGTTGGGCATCCCCGGGGCGCCGTCCGCGTTGCCGGCGCCCCGCGATGCGGCCGGCGTGGCGGCGGTGTCGTGGACGGTGTGCGACGAGGTCGCCGATGCCGACCGAGGTCTCACCCGGATCGTCTCGACCAGTGTGGTGGCCCGCGACGGAGCGGTGGGGCCCGGTCGCGAGACCTCGGTCGACGAGATCGTGCTGGCGGACCAGGACGGCAGGGGGTGGTTGCTGAGGAACGGCACCCGGTCGAGGATCGATCTGGCGGACGGTGATCTCCTGTCGATCCTCGGGCTGGAGGGGATCGCTCCGCGGCCGGTCACGGCCGCGTTGATCGACCCGCTGCCGGAAGTCGATCCGGTGGTGCGACCGGAGATCGAGATGGCGGGCAGGCCCGTGGACTACGGTCTGGACTCCCTGCGGATCGGGCAGGTGTTCACCGTGGACACGGCCTCGGGCAGGGCGACGTACGTGGCGTTGGCGGACGGTGTCCAGGAGGTCGGTCCGGTGGTGGCCGATGTCATCCGTTCCACCTCGACCGTGGGATCGGTCGAGACCGTCCAGCCCGACCGGATGGGCGTCCCGCGATCGGTCGCGCTGGACGTCGACGCCTTTCCGTCGGATCGTCCGACGGTGCTCGCGACACGCGACTCCCCGGTGTTGTGCGTGCGGGACTCCGGCAGGGAAGGGACCGCGACCCGCCGGATGACCGTCGTCGCCGGCGCCCCGGCCCCCTCGGAGTCGGAGGCCCGGATGGTGGCCGGGGCGGACGGTGGTGGACCGGCTGTCGACGTCGTCGGTATCCCGGGCGGAGGGATGCTGGTGACGGCGGTCGGGCGTGGCACGTCCACTCGTGGCACGGTGACGACGATCGTGACCGACGCGGGGGTACGGTTCGATGTCCCCGATCAGGAGACCGCTGCGGTACTCGGGGTGGCTGGCGCCCCGGTTCCGGTGGACGGGGCGATCATCGACAGGCTCCCCGCCGGCCCGAGGCTGGACCGCCGATCCGCTCTGGTCAGTCGGGACGGACACGACCTCCACACCGTCGCGGACGAGGCCTCGGGCCCGGTGGGGTGATCGCGCACAGCGTGCGACGGCGGACGTGATCCGGTCGGGGGCGTCCGTTCGGGGCAGGCCTCTCAGTGCCCGGGTCGGTTGTCGTGGTCACGGAGGCCTCGGGGCCGGACCAGAGCCGCCACGACCAGGATGACACCCCCGACGGTGAGCGACCCGGCCGCGACGATCGCACCCGGGCCCGCGCCGACCGGACCAGGGTCCGGGGATGGTGCGGCGATGGTCGTCGACGCGGGCACCGGGCGACCGGACCGACGGACCCCGGTGACCGCCGCCACCGGGTCCACCACCCCGTGGCCCACCGCGAAATCGCGGCCGCCGGCCGCGGGGATGGCAGTGCTCTTGATGCGCGCGATCACCTGTCGAGCGGTGAGACCCGGATAGGCCTGCCGGACGAGCGCGGCGGTGCCGGCCACGAACGGAGCGGCGAAACTCGTCCCACTGATGGCGGTACGGGTTCCGTCCCCGTCCACGACGAGGTCCGACACCCCCGCTCCGTCCGCACCGACCGAGCGTAGGTTCACCGCAGGGGCCGCGACATCGACCCACGGGCCCCGGAGCGAGAAGTCCGCGGCCGCCCCGTCCGGTCCCACGCCGCCCACGGCCAGCACGTGATCGTCGTACCAGGCGGGTACCGCCACCGTGAGCACGTCGTCCCACCCGTCATCTCCGGCTCGCGCGGGGTCCGGGGATTCGGGGTTCTGGTCTCCGCAGGTCTGGCCGACGTTTCCCGCAGCCGCCACCAGGACGACGTCGTGGTCGACGGCGGCATAGCGAATCGCTCCGCCGAGCGTCTCGTCCGCCAGTGGGGTGCCGGCGGGAACACAGGCGACCTCGGAGATGTTGATCACGCCCGCGCCCGCGTCGACGGCCGCGCGGATCGCCCTGGCGAGGGAGGTCAGCGTGCCGACACCCGACCCGGCCACGGAGTCGTCGGATGGGCGTCCCGAGGTCGTCAGGACGCTGCTCGACTGCCGGATGGAGACGATCTCGACGCCCGGCGCGACACCGGAGTGCCCCGAGTCGTCTTCGGTCGCGGCCAGCACTCCGGCGACGAGTGTGCCGTGCGCATCGCAGTCCTCGGTGCCGTCCCTACCGGGCACGAGGTCACCTGCGCCACGAACGCGCGGCAACCGGGGGCCGGGGTTGACCCCGGTATCGATGACGGCGACCACCTGCCCCTCACCCTTTCCGTGGATCCAGGCTGCACTGAGGTCACCGGATGTCGCGGAGGGGGGAGGGGCGGACGGGTCGAGGACTGCAGCGGTCGTGCGGCAGGGGCCGCTGAGCCTCAACCCACCGGGTTCCGCGGCGACGTGATCGATAGGGCCGACCTCCGGTAGGGGGCCGTCGATGGAGGGTCGCTCGAGAGCGATCGCCGACGGACTGCCCGCACCGAGCGCGGTCAGCATCGCCACCGTGGTGGCGAGGGAGAGCGACCCGACCGGTCTCATCGCTGACGGACGGTCGAGAAGACGTCCATGGCCCCTACCGCGAGCGGGACCATCACACAGATCACGATCACCTCGATCGTCCCGACCGCACGCAGCGCGGCGGGGGAGAGTTCCACCTGCGGCAGCGCCGCCACCGTGATGGCGACAGCAGCGGCGAGCGCGGCGGCGACGGGGACGACGACCGTGATCGGCGAGGTGTGGGTGAACGCCGCCCCGATCAGTACACCGCCCGCCAGGGCCAGAGCCGACCCCAGTAGCACCGAGGTGTGGACCCGATCGGAGTAACCGAGCCCGCGGAGTATCAGCATCACGATCACCACCAGCGCCAGAGGAGCGGACCATCCCGGGGATGCACCGGTGCCGGTCAACGCGATGAGCGCGCCGGCCGTACATGCGGTGCCCCCTGCGGACAGCAGGCCGGTGAGCCACGAGCGCGAGGTGAGGAAGCGGTGCCTGAGCGTCGCCGGTGTCGGGAGTGGTCCGTGCCTCCGCAGGTCGTCGGGATGCCCCGCATCCACGTCGCGACCGACATGGCCGAGATCGCCTACCTCGATATCCTCCCCGGGAGCCGGGACCGGTGGGATCGGGATGCGGGCCGCCGCGACCGAGACGCCGGGCGCGGCGGTCAGGATGAGCAGGCCCACGAGAACCACACCGGCTCCGACGGCGTGCACCGGCACGGTCGTGTACGCGGCGACCATCGCGGAGATCGCACCCACGGACGTCAGCAGCGCCAGGGCCAGGTATCCCGCCGCGAGACCGTACGACCGACCGGGGGCCGGGCGGAAGATGGTGCACCGCAGCACACCGGCGACCACGGCGCCCGCGGTCAGGCCACCCACCACACTCCCCGCTCCGACGGGGGCCGCGCCGATGGTGCCGGCCGCGATCACCGTGAACCCGATGGTCGCCGCCGCTGCCACGGCGTGAGCCGACCCGGGTACGTCGAACCGACGCAGGGCGAGGACCGTCGCGAGGCCGACCGCGGCGAGCAGGGCCGCGACCAGCGGGGTCAGGACTCCGCCGGTGTGCCACCACTGCGTGACGAGCGCGGTGGCAGCGGCCAGCGCGGCCACCGCGACCGTCGAGGTGGCCGTGGCGACGGCGTCGCGGCGGCCCCAGTTACGGGAGCGTGCGACGTCGGGATCGGTCAGACCCTGGAGCACGTCGTCGAACAGTGGCGCCGGCGTGGGGACGGGCCGGTGGTCGAGCACGAGGATCTCCCCGTCGTGCACGCGCTGTTGGGCGAGGGTTTCGGAAATGGCCAGCGGCCCGCCCGCCAGCCTGGAGAGCTGCCATGACCCGTTCGCGCAGCCGCCCATCTCAGAGTCCACGTCCACGTGCGAGGCAGGCCCCGCGGCCGCCCTTATCCGATCTCGGACGAGGTCGACGATCTCAGGGATCACGGCCACGAGTTCCAGGTGGGCCGGCAGGCTCAGATCGACACGCGTGGTGCGGCACACGATCGACACCCGACGTTGGTCCAGCGGTTCGACGCCGGACGCGACCGCCCGGAGCTCGTTCTGTCCCGTCACCCCAGAACCCTCCACTCGTCCGACTCACCGGCGCTGTCCTCCCGGTGGGTTGAGGCCCCCGTCGCGAGGTGAACTGCCCTAACATCGCGGTTCGACACGGCGACCATTGTTGATGGCGGGGCGCACTCGTGGGGGGTCCTCCTCCGGTGCCGGGTGGGGGCCGGGCGGTCTGGAACCGCTCGCCCGAGAACTGGGCGGCGGGCATCAGTCGGGGCGTCAGCCGGGGCATGAGTCGGGGCATCAGTAGGGAGGAGGACGCGGATGGGCGACGTGGTCTTCACTCGCGGCGAGCGAGTCGAGCCGCCGGCGGTCCCGACCGGTGAGCTCGAGTTGCAGGCTCCTCCCGGGTTGCCCCGGCCCACTCCCAGGCCACTCATCCAGATCGTGCTCCCGATCATCCTGGTCGTCGCCGTGGCCGGCATGGTCGTCGTGATGATGCGATCCGGGATGATGCGCAATCCGATGTTCATGCTCTTCCCGGTGATGATGGCGGTGTCCGCCGTCGGCATGCTCGCCGGAACCCTGTCCGGCGGCAACAAGACCGGCGAGACGGACGAACTGCGCAAGGACTACCTGCGCTATCTCGGGCAGACCCGGGAGAAGGTCCGCGGGATCGCGACCGCGCAACGGCAGGCCGCGCTGTGGAGTCACCCGGACCCGGCAGAACTGCCCGCGCTGGTGGGGACCCCACGGATGTGGGAGCGGGAGGAGGGCGATGCCGACTACCTCACCGCACGACTGGGTCCCGGACGGCAGTCGCTGGCGACGAGACTGTCCGCGCCCGACACCGGTCCGGTGGACGACCTCGAACCGGTCTCGGTCGTGAGTATGAGGCGTTTCGTCAGGGTCCACTCGGTGGTGGACGGCTTGCCGGTGGCGTTGGAGTTGCGGGCGTTCCCCGTCGTCTCCCTGGACGGCGATGTCGACGTGGTGCGCGCCGCCGTCCGGGCCGCGCTCGCGGGCCTCGCCGTGACCCACGGGCCCGAGCACGTCCGAATCGCGGTCGCCGCGAGCGAGGGACAGGCACGTCGGGCATGGGAGTGGCTCAAATGGCTACCCCACCACGAGCATCCGACGTACACGGACGGCGGCGGACGGGTACGACTGACCGAGTTCTCCCTCGCCGGGGTCGAGTCGATGCTCGCCGAGGAGATCGCGGCCCGTCCGGCCTTCGGGGCGGGCGCGACGCATCGGCCGGGAGAACCTCACCTCGTGGTCGTGGTGGACGGTGTGGGTGTCACCGGCGCGGAACGTCTGGTCGCGGAGGACGGCCTGGATGGCGTCACCGTCCTGGAGGTCTCCGGTAGTCGCGCCGGCCAGTTACGCGACCTCGCGACGAGGCTCGGGCTGTGTGTCCGGGTCCACGATGACGGCGACGTCTCGGTACGGACCGAGTCCGGGGAGGAGCAGATCGCGCGAGCGGATCCCATGAGCCTTCCGGAAGCGGAGCGACTCGCCATGGCGCTCGCGCGATACCGGCCCGCGGATACCGTGACCAACGCGGACGGCTCCACGTCCACGAGGCGCGTCCCGGGGCTGCCGGACCTGTTGGGGATCGGGTCGGCGGCCAGGGTCGACCCGGCGGTGGCGTGGCGCCGGCGAGGCGAACGTGATCGATTGCGCGTGCCGGTGGGTGTGAGCCCGGATGGTGCCCCGGTGGAGTTGGATCTCAAGGAGGCCGCACACGGCGGGATGGGACCGCACGGACTGTGTATCGGCGCGACGGGCTCCGGCAAGTCCGAGTTCCTCCGCACTCTCGTCCTGGGTCTCGTCGCCACCCACGACCCGGACGCGCTCAACCTGGTCCTGGTGGATTTCAAGGGTGGGGCCACGTTTCTCGGACTCGAGTCGTTGTCCCATGTGGCGGCCGTGATCACCAACCTCCAGGCCGAGATCACCATGGTCGACCGGATGCGGGACGCGCTCGAGGGGGAACTGAACAGGCGCCAGGAGGTCCTCCGCGCGGCAGGCAACTACGCGGGGGTCGGCGACTACGAGGCGGCGCGGGCGAGGGGGGCCCAGCTGGACCCGCTGCCCGCGTTGGTGATCGTCGTCGACGAGTTCTCCGAACTCTTGTCCTCCAAGCCGGAGTTCGCGGAACTCTTCCTCACCATCGGGAGGCTCGGGCGCAGTCTGCACATCCACCTCCTCTTGGCATCGCAACGGCTCGAAGAGGGGCGACTGCGGGGTCTCGACAGTCACTTGTCCTACCGGATCGCACTCAAGACGTTCTCCGCGACCGAGTCCCGCACGGTCCTCGGCGTGACCGATGCGTATCACCTGCCCGCCACGCCGGGCGCCGGCTTCCTGAAGGTCGATTCCGGTGAACCGGTGCGCTTCGACGCCGCCTACGTCTCGGGCCCTTACCAGGAGGATCGTCGGCGGGAGGGGGTGTCCGTCGCGGCACCGGTCGCCCGTGCCACGGTGCGGCCTTTCACGTCCTGGTTCATGCCGGTGGCCGCTCCCGCCCCTCCGGCCATCGACTCCGTCTCCGATCGACGGGACCCGGCTGAGCACGACGGTCGGGACGATCTGGAGGAGGGCTCGAGTCTGCTGGACGTTCTCGTCGGCCGACTCTCCGGCCACGGGCGACCCGCGCACGAGGTCTGGCTCCCGCCGCTGGGTGCCGGAGCGGCCCTCGACTCGGCGGTGGGCAGAGAACCGACGGTCCCGGGCGACACCGACCCTCCGAGTTGGAGCTTTCCGCTCGCGGAGGTCGACCTGCCCTTCGAGCAGCGTCGAGCCATCTGGTCGGTGGATCTCTCCGGGGCGGACGGCAACGTGGCGGTGGTGGGCGGGACGAGGTCGGGCAAGTCGACGGCCTTGTGCACCCTGGTCCTGGCCGCCGCGGCGACGACCGGGCCCGACAAGCTCTCGGTCTACGTCGTGGATCTCGGTGGCGGGGCCCTCCAGTCGATCTCCCCGCTCCCTCATGTGGGCGGAGTCGCCCGGCGCGGGGAGGACGAGAAGGTTCGCCGGACGATCGCCGAGGTCGACGCCGAACTCAAGCGGCGAGAAGCGGCGTTCCGTGAGCAGGGCCTGACCTCCATCGATCACGCCCGCCGCAGACGTATCCAGCGTGATGGCCGATCGGTCGCCGAGTACCCCGACATCATGTTGGTGATCGATGGCTGGCAGGCGTTCAGGACGGAGGTCGAGGATCTCGAGCAGGTGGTCCTGGGGCTCGCGGCGGACGGTCTCTCCTACGGAGTCCATGTGGTCCTGTCGGCAGCCCGGTGGGCCGATCTCCGGCCGGCGCTGCGGGACGCGCTCGGCACGCGGGTCGAACTCCGGTTGGGCGATCCCACGGATTCGATGATCGACCGCCGCGCGGCGGTGACCGTACCCGCCTCACCCGGACGGGGTCTGACCCGGGACCGACACCACATGCTCATCTTCCAACCCAGACTCGACGGGCTCGTCGACCCGGAGGGCATCGCCGACGCCACCATCTCGGCCTCCCGGCATCTGGCGCAGCGGTGGCGAGAACTCGCGGGCCCCGTCGCCGCGGCGCCGGTCAGGATGCTTCCGGAGACCCTGCCGTACGGCCAGCTCGCGAGTCTGGCACGGCCTGGACCGGACGGTACCCGTTCACGCGTGCCGCTCGGGGTGGACGAATCCGACCTCAAGGTCGTCTACGCCGATCTCGACGCCGATCCGCTGATGATGGTGCTGGGCGATTCGGAGTGCGGCAAGACCTCCGTCCTGCGGGCCGTCACCCGGGGACTGGTCTCCGGCAACACCGCGCAGTCGGCGAAGATCATCGTGGTGGACTATCGCCGCACCATGCTGGGCGAGGTCGAGGGGGACCACCTCGCCGGGTACGCCGCCACCGAGACCGCGCTGACGCCGATGGTCGAGCACCTCGTGGAGATTCTCGAGCAGCGGATGCCCGGCGCGGAGGTCACTCCGGAGGAGCTCCGGTCGCGATCGTGGTGGGATGGTCCTCGAATCCACCTCGTCGTCGACGACCTCGATCTGGTCGTTACGGGTGCGGGAAACCCGCTGACCCCACTGGCCCGCTTCCTCCCGCACGCCCGCGACATCGGCTTCTGCGTCTTTCTCGCGCGGCGGTGTGCGGGATCCTCTCGAGCCCTGTACGACCCCTTCGTCGGAAGGATCCGGGATCTGGGCGGCGCTGGCCTCATCATGTCCGGGAGCCGGGAGGAGGGGCCCCTTCTCGGAGGGGTTCGTCCCACGCCCATGCCGGCAGGTCGTGGCAGGCTCGTCACCCGAAACGGTGGTGTCCGTCTGGTGCAGACCGCGCTGGCGGAGCCGTGACCCGCCGGGGCGTGACCCTCGCGGTCGACCTCTCGTGTTCCGGACTCGCGGTGGCGTCGGCGTCGGCGTCGACCGTCCTGTCCCCGTCGGTCACGCCGACCTCGGTGCTCGCCGGTGTCTACGGGACAGCGTTGCCCCCGGGTGGCGATCGGATCGAGTGTTCCGACCGTGTCGACTCCCTCGCTCTCCGCCACCCGGACCGGTGTCTGCTCGATCCGGTGGCGAGAACCCACCGGGATCGCACCGAGGTGGCGGGGCTCTCCGTTCCCGTGGACGAAGTTCTGGCAGCGCCCGTCTCCAGGGCCCTCCGGTGGGGCGGGGCGGGGGACGGCGACGGCGTGGTGCTCCTCGTTCCCAGTGAGTGGGGCAACACCCGATCCGCTCGACTGGTCGCCGCGGCGGAGGGACTGGGTCTCTCTCCGCGGATCGTCCGCTCCGCGCTGGTGACCGCCGAGGCGTTGCCCTCCTCGTCAGCCCGCTGGGCCGTGTGCGTGGAGGCATCCGAGGCCCGGACCACGGTGAGCCTCGTGGAACGGACACGCGGGGAACTGACCCTTATCGACCGGGCCGTCGTTCACCGCTGGGACCCGCGCCGGGATTCGATGCGCGACGACGAGGTGTCCCGTGTGATCGATGCGGTGACCACCCTCCGACGAGCGAGGCGTGAGGCGGGCACCGGGTCAACCGAGGTTCTGGCTCGTGGACGCAACTGCGAGCGAGTCGTGGACGCCTGCGATCAGGCCAGATTGCTTTCCTTCGTCGTGCCGGAGACCGCTCCGGTCGAGGCGGCGCTGCGACTCCACGAGGATGCCTGAGTCTGCTCGGACCGGCGATGAGGATGGAACCGATCGCGGACGTAGCGGCGTCGAACACTGTGACGGACCCACGAGGGGGCCGCAGGACGACAAGGGGAGGACGAGATGGCCGGTTTCAACACCCACATCGGGACCATGGACACCGCGGCCAGGCGGGTCGACGAGGTCAACATGGAGATCGATCGACTACTCGGGAACGTCCGGGACTCGGTGTCGCAGCTCGGGGGATCTGTGTGGCGGGGCGCCGCGCAGGCGCGGTTCGCGACCATCATGACGGAGTGGCAGCAGCAGAGCGCCAAGCTCAACTCCGCCCTGGCGGGGATCTCGGAGACCATGCGGGTCAACAGCACCTCGTTCGACGCCGCTGATCAGGACTCCGCGCAGGCCATCAGCAGAGTCGGCGCCTCCGGCCCTCTGAACATCTGACCACTCATTCTCGAATCGGGAGAAGACTCATGACCTCAGGACAGATCACCTATAACCACGGCCCGATCGAGGCGCTGGTCGGCCAGGTCGGTTCGGCGTCCACCGCGCTGCGGACCACCCTCGACGACCTCAAGGCATACCTCGCGCCGCTCGTCGCCGAATGGGAGGGTGACGCCGCCGTCGCCTACCAGGCACACCAGAACGACTGGGACCATGCCGCTGCCGCGCTCCAGGCGATGCTCGCGGAGATCTCGCGGGCAGCGAGTCAGGGAAACCAGGGAATGGCCGATGCCGATCGCCGCGCAGCCCAGGGATGGGGTTGACCAACGCGGCGGGTACGAGGACCGCAATCTGAGTGACCCAGCCTTTGAGTAACCCAGCCCTGGCGGGCCGCCCTGCGGTTCGTGGACCCCGGCAGCCGAGAATCCGGTGGCCGGGGTCAGTGGCCATTCCAGGGCGGTGACCAGAGGATCAGACGGGGATCATCGACGTCCCACGCCCAGCACACCTTCCCTACACCTGTAGAATTCTGATGGAATCGTGTCACTACGCCCCCTCGACTGTGGATGGGCCCGCGTGGCCTGGCCCTGGGGAGTTGTTCTCGAGGTAGACAGCGAGCATCGAATCCCACTCGTCCTTCGACACTGCGAGGTAGGCCGCTCCGCAGGTCAGGTGCACGCCCTCCAGCGCGGTGTGGGACTCCTGTTGTGGGGCGAGGCCTTCGGCCATCCATCCAAGGCGATCGAACCCGGGGCGCCATCGAGGGGTGTGGCCCCTCTGGTCGGGGAGGCCGAGGAAGTTCTCGTCATATCGGGCCTGCCTGGCGTCCAGATCGCCCAGACGTCTGCGGCCGGATCCACGACGCGGCCACCGTAACGATCCACGTTCGCCATGATCGCGGCCGACATCGTGGACAGCTCGGGCGGCATCTGGCTGCTGCCGAACGGCTGGAACAGCATTGCCTGCCAATCGATCACATCCGTCCTTCCATCGAGCTTGCGATACCCCGACCGGTCGGGGACTTCCGCGTCGAGCCGATCAATGACAGCCTGGGGGACCGAGTCGAAGAAGGTCGCTTCCACGTAGTAGTAGGGAAGCTCGCTTCTGATGAGATCGGCCAGCCTGAGTCCTTCGAGAGCGGTGTCGACGAACGTGGAACCACCGACTGCCGGTAGACCGCAGCAATCGACATGCGCACACCGTGCGAACTCTCGCACCCAGGTCCGAATGCGTTCGCCGAGATCGTGAGTGAGGAACAGCGACTCTGGCGTGGGCCACGCTTCCCACGCGTACGGGTCTTGGCCCACCCAGTTGGCGAACGGGCTGTCGCCCCCGAAGAAGGCGTACTCGAGAGTGGTTTCAGACGATAGTTGGAGCCAGGGTGCGGCTCCCGAGAGAATGGATCCGACGATGAAGTCCGCGTCGGCGGTGTGAACGGCGCTGCCGTAGCTCATGAACATGCCCCACGCGCTAGAGGAGCCGACGGGCGAAGCCGTCGGGCGCGGGGCTACCTTGCCCGAAACCTTACTCGTGTCCGTTGCCGAATCGCTACCCATGCGGCACACCCCTGCACGGGGTTCCCGACCGGATGCAGGCGAGGCAAGCCTGACCTACCGTCGCGAGCAGAGCCGGGCCGTTCACCCGGCGGACGCGAACCACGGGAGGACCCACATGTACGTCACCCACGATCCGTCGACCGGTACGACCGACAGCGAGTACGACCAGACCGACGACGTCGACGGGATCCTGTCCACCGTCACCGAGGGCTTCGCCTCCTGGCGCGCCACCGACGTCGCGGAGCGGGCGAAGGTTCTCCTGGCGATCGCGGACGCGTTCGAGGAGCACACCGAGGAGCTGGCCAAGGCCATCACCACCGAGATGGGCAAGCTCCCCGACCAGGCGCAGGGCGAGGTCAAGCTCGCCGCCTCGATCTACCGCTGGTACGGCGAACACGGCCCCGAGCTGCTGGAGCCCGAGACGCTGGACGTGCCGGGTGCGCGCCTCAACCGTGTGACCCACGAGCCGGTCGGGCCCCTGGTCGGCGTGATGCCGTGGAACTACCCCTACTACCAGGTGGCCCGGTTCGCGGCCCCCAACCTGCTGCTGGGTAACACCATCGTGCTCAAGCACGCGAGCATCTGCGCGCGCTCGTCCGCGGCCATCGAGAAGGTGCAGCGCGCGGCCGGGCTTCCGGAGGGCGCGTACGTCAACGTCTACGCCTCCAGCGACACGGTCGCCGAGATGATCGCCGACCCCAGGATCAAGGGCGTCTCGCTCACCGGCAGCGAGGGCGCCGGCGCCGCCGTGGCCAAGGTGGCGGGGGAGAACCTCACCACCAGCGTCCTGGAACTGGGCGGCTCGGACCCGCTCATCGTCCTGGACACCGACAACCTCGACGAACTGGTCGAGACTGTCGGCAAGGCGCGACTGTCGAACTGCGGGCAGGCCTGCAACTCACCCAAGCGGATGTTCGTGCCCGAAGACATGAAGGACGAGTTCGTGGCCAGGCTCCGCGACCTGTACGAGGGGACGAAGGTCGGCCCCGCGGCTGATGAGGGGACCGCGCTCGGCCCCCTGTCCTCGGAGGGCGCCCGTGACGGGGTCGTGGAGCAGGTCGAGCGCGCTGTCGAGCAGGGTGCGACCCTCGTGACCGGCGGCCGGGCGATCGACCGCCCGGGCGCGTTCATGGAGCCCACCGTCCTCACCGGCATCACCCCGGAGATGGACGCCTACACCGAGGAGATCTTCGGCCCCGTGGCCATGGTCTACGGCTACGACTCCCTCGACGAGGCCGTGCGGGTCGCCAACGACACCCCCTTCGGGCTGTCCGGCTCCGTGTGGGGGACCGACACCGACAAGGCCTCCGAGGTGGCCGACCGGCTCGAGGTGGGCATGGCCTACGTCAACGAGCACGGCACCACCATGGCCGGCCTGCCCTTCGGCGGCGTCAAGCGCTCGGGCTACGGCCGGGAGCTCGGACGCTGGGGCCTCGGCGAGTTCGTCAACATCCGCCTCCAGCGGGTCCACTGACCCCGACGTAGTAACCCAGCGACGCCGTAACCCAGCGACGCCGTAACCCAGCGACGCCGTAACCCAGCGACACATCGCGCCCACTTCGGCCGGGGGCACTCACCGCCCCCGGCCGGAGTGCGTCCGCCTACCCTCGGCGGTCGACCTCTCACGAAAGGAGCGTCATGACCGCCACGACACCGCACCCGCCCCTCACCGTCAGCCCCGAATGGCTGCACCAGCATCTCGACGATGCCGACCTCGTCGTCGTCGACGCCACCGCCCACCTTCGCGTTCCCACCGACGGCCCGGCCGTTCTGACGTCCGGGGCCGAGACCTACCGCCCCGAGCACATCCCGGGCGCCGTGTTCGCCGACCTGCTGGTGGACTTCGCCGACCCGGACGCCCCGCAGCCCTTCACCGCGCCGGACCACGAGCGGTTCGTCGCGGCCGCCGGCGCCCTCGGCATCGGCGACGGCGCGACCGTTGTTGTCTACGACCAGCACGACGGCTTCTGGGCCACCCGCTTCTGGTGGCACCTGCGCTACGAGGGCTTCGAGCACGTGACGGTTCTCGACGGCGGGCTGCCCGCCTGGAAGGCCGCCGGCTACGAGGTGACCGACGTGGTCCCCGAGCCCACCCCGCGCACCTTCACCGGCACGCGCCGCCCCGAGCTGTTCCGCTCGACCCGGGACATCGCCGACGCGCTCGACGACGAGCAGACCGTCCTGGTCAACGTCCTGGACGAGCCCACCTACCGCGGCGAGGTGGACACCTACCCCCGCCGCGGCCACATCCCCGGCAGCATCAACCTGCCGGTCTTCACGCTCCGCGACCCCGAGACCGGGACCCTCCGGCCCACTGAGGAGCTGCGTCGCGAGTTCGAGGCCGTGGGCCTGCTCGACGACGACCGGACCGTCGTGACCTACTGCGGCGGCGGCATCGCGGCGACCGGGGTCGCGCACGCCCTGGCGCTCGTGGGCCGCGACGACATCGCGGTGTACGACGGCTCCATGAACCCGTGGGCCGGCGATCCGGAACTGCCGCTGGTCACCGGCGACTCGCCCCGCTGAGTCGATTCACCGCGGAACTGACTCACCCCTGAGCTGATCTACCCCTGAGGCAGGTCAGCGCACGACGGCGTACGCCTGTGCGAGGTGCGCGATCTTCTGCGCGCGGGCCAGTCGCGGCAGGTCCGCGCCGTCGCGGCACCGCTCGCCCCCGGGGCCCAGCTCGTCGATCACGGACCCGGCCCACGAGACGTCGGCGGCCGAGGGGGACAGGACCTCGTTGATGTACGGGGCCTGGTCCACCCGCAGGCACAGCTTGCCGGTCATGCCCATCTCGACCGCGTGCTCGGCGGCGTCCATGAGGACCTGGGTGTCGTTGGAGATGGTGGGACCGTCGATCGGCGGGGCCACCCGGGCGACCCTGCTGGACACGACGAACTGCGACCGGGTGTAGGCCAGGGCGATCTGCGAGGAGCCGATGCCGGTGTCGCGGCGGTAGTCGCCGATACCGAAGGCCAGGCGCACCACCTGGTCGGTCTTGGCGATCTCCGTGGCGGCGGCCAGACCGTCGGCGGACTCGACCAGCGCGACGATCGGGGTGTCGGGGGCCAACCGGGCGGCGGTGAGCGAGACGTGCTCCGGGTTCTCCGTCTTGGCCAACATCACCCCGTCCAGACCGGGGCAGTGGCCCAGCGCCATGAGGTCCTTCTCCCACTCGGGGGAGCGGACGTCGTTGATGCGGACCCACGCGTGATTGCCGGCCTCGAGCCACTGGCGGACCTCGCGGCGCGCGCGCTCCTTCTCCGACTGACGGCACCCGTCCTCGACGTCCAGGACAACGACGTCCATCTCGGAGTCCGCGGCCGCGTCGAACCGCTCGGACTTGTCTGCCGGCAGGAGCAACCACGAACGGGCGATCGTGGGCGGGATGGTCGACATGGGGCTCATCGGTACCGGTCATCCTTTGCTCGGGGGAACGGATCAACGCGGGACGGGCGGGTCTCGCGGCAACCTCTCCACGATACGCCGGGGGCGATGCGAGGTACCACACGGGAAGAGGTGCATCCAGGGGGCGTGACCCCGGGCCTGATCGGTAAGGATAGGCTGACCTATATTCAGGCGGATGAGGATGGAGGTCCACGATGATGACCCCTGCCCGGCCCCATACCGCCGCGAGAGCAGCGCACCTGACATGACGACGACCATGACGACGGGCACCGACGTGCCCACCCGCTCCCGGAGCGGCTCCCGCCGGGGGGTGGCGGGCACCAGCGCCCGCCGCTCGGCCGGACTCCTGGTTCTCCTGGCGGTGCTGGCGGTCGCCGTGCTGTTCAGCGTGGCGGTCGGGTCCAAAGACATCCCGCTGTCCACGGTGCTGGAGGCGCTCCGGAACTCCGACCTCGCGATCGACGAGCACTTCATCGTGTGGGAGATGCGGCTGCCGCGGACGCTGACAGGCCTCGCGGTCGGGGCCGGGCTCGCCGCGGTGTCGGGTGCGCTCATCCAGGCGCTGACGCGTAATCCGCTCGCCGACCCCGGCATTCTGGGGGTGAACGCCGGGGCGGCGTTCTTCGTCGCGCTGGGCGTCGCGGTCTTCGGGGTGTCCTCAATCGCCGGGTATGTGTGGTTCGCGTTCCTCGGGGCCCTGGTGGTCACGGTGGGGGTGTACCTGATCGGATCGGCCGGCCGGGGCCCGGCGGACCCGGTGCGGCTGACGCTTGCGGGCGTGGCTCTCGGCGCGGTGCTCTCCGGCATCACACTGGGTATGACGCTGCTGGACCCGGGTGCGTTCGACCAGATGCGCAACTGGAACGCCGGGTCGATCGCCGGCCGAGGATACGACGTGCTGCTGCCGGTGCTGCCGTTCCTGATCCTCGGAGTGGTGCTGGCCGTGGGCGCGGCGTCGTCGTTGAACGCGATCGCGCTCGGCGATGATCTCGCGACGTCCCTGGGAACGAGGGTCGCGTTGACACGGACCACGGTGATCATCGCTGTGACGCTGCTCGCCGGCGGAGCGACGGCGATCGCCGGCCCCATCATGTTCGTGGGGTTGATGGTTCCGCACATCGCCCGGTGGATCACCGGTCCGGAACAGCGCTGGATCATCGCCTACTCGCTGGTGATGGGGCCGATCCTCGTGATCGCCTCGGACGTCCTCGGTCGCGTGCTGATGCGCCCAGGTGAACTGCCCGTCGGGATCGTCACCGCCTTCGTGGGCGCCCCTGTCCTGATCGCCCTGATCCGACGCAAGAAAGCGAGCGGACTGTGAGCAGCGACCTCGCCACCGGAGGCTCGCGGGTGGACTTCGGGGCGCGGCAGGTGCAGTGGCGACGTCACGGTTTCTCCGTCCGGTTCCCCGTACGGGCGCTCCTCGTCTGCGTTGTTCTCGCGGTTCTCCTGGGCGTGGGTGCGGTGATCGGACTGGCGGTCGGTAGCTACGCCGTCGACCTCGGCCGGTTGTTCGACGTCCTGCGCGGTGCCGACGGAACTTTCGCCCAGACCGTGGTGCTGGAGTGGCGGGCCCCACGTGTCCTCGCCGCCGTCGTGTTCGGCGCGGCCCTCGGTGCCTCCGGCGCGGTGTTCCAGTCCTTGACCCGCAACCCCTTGGCGAGTCCTGACGTCATCGGGTTCGCCACGGGCTCGTACACCGGGGCGATCGTCGTGATCATCGTTCTCGGGGGCGGCTACACCCAGGTGGCCTCAGGAGCGCTGGTGGGCGGCGTGGCCACCGCCGCGGTGGTCTATCTGCTGGCGTACCGGGGTGGGATCACCGGGTTCCGGTTCATCATCGTCGGCATCGGAGTCTCGGCCATGCTCACGGCGTTCAACACCTGGTTGCTGTTGCGCGCCGAACTCGAGGTCGCGATGAGCGCCGCGGTGTGGGGTGCCGGGTCGTTGAACGGGATCACCTGGGAGCAGACGGGTGTGGCCACCGCGGTCGTGATCGTGCTCATGCTGGGCATCGGACTGCTGGCGCGGCCGATGCAGCAGATGCAGCTCGGTGACGACGCCGCCAGAGCATTGGGCATCCGGGTCGAACCCTCGCGACTGGGTCTCATCATCGCGGGCGTCGCACTGACGGCGGCGGTCACCGCCGCTGCCGGACCCATCTCCTTCATCGCGCTGGCCGCGCCGCAGGTCGCCCGCCGTCTCGCCCGCACGCCCGGGATCACCCTCTGGCCGTCCGCGGTCGTCGGGGCCGTCCTGCTGCTGGCCTCCGACCTGGTCGCCCAGCATGCCCTGCCGAACACGCTGCCGGTGGGGGTGGTGACCGTCGTCATCGGCGGAAGCTATCTGATCTGGCTACTGATCCGCGAGATGAGGAAGCTCCCATGACCTTGCCTCCGCTGCACGCCGAGGACATCACGATCGGCTACGACACACGGGTCATCTCCCAGGGATTGTCGGTCGCCGTCCCCGAGGACTCGTTCACCGTCATCATCGGCCCGAACGCCTGCGGCAAGTCCACTCTGCTCCGCGCCCTGTCACGGCTGCTCGCGCCCACCAGGGGGCAGGTGATCCTGGACGGACGCGACATCAGTTCCTACAAGGCCAAGGAGGTCGGGCGGCGCCTGGGGCTGCTGCCGCAGAGTTCGCTCGCGCCCGACGGAATCACCGTCGCCGATCTGGTGGCCCGCGGCCGCAACCCCTATCAGGGGTTCCTGCGCCAGTGGTCGACCGCGGACGAGGAGGCCGTCGCGGCAGCACTGGCCGCCACCGAGACCACCGAGCTGTCCGCGCGCCTGGTGGACGAGCTCTCCGGCGGACAGCGTCAACGCGTCTGGGTCGCCCTGGTGCTCGCACAGCAGACCCCACTGTTGTTGCTGGACGAGCCCACCACGTTCCTGGACATCGCCCACCAGATCGAGCTCATGGAGATGTTCACCGACCTGCACCACCAGGGCAGAACCCTGGTCGCGGTGCTCCACGACCTCAACCAGGCGGCCCGCTACGCGACCCACCTGATCGCGATGCGAGAGGGGAGGGTGATGGCCACCGGTGCCCCCGAGGAGATCCTCACGGAGGAGCTCGTCCACGAGGTCTTCGGACTGCGGTGCCGCGTGGTCCCCGATCCCGTCGCGGGAACACCTCAGGTCATCCCACTCGGGCGTGACCGTCGAAAGAGAACGATCCACACGCCGAAGGAGATCCCCACACAATGAAAACGACACTGCGCCGCACTGTCGGTGCCCTGCTCGCCACCACCCTCGCCGTCGGACTGTCCGCCTGTAGTTCGGGCGACGGGTCCACTGCCGGAAGTGGGAACTCCGGTGCCGGCGGAAATGGTTCTGCGTTCCCGGTGACGGTCGAGCACGAGTTCGGTGAGACCACGATCGAGTCCGAGCCCCAGCGGGTGGTGACCCTCGGATGGGGCGACATCGACAACGCGATCGCCCTCGGAGTCAACCCGGTCGGTTACGTGCGCAGCGCGAACTACCCGGGACTGCAGCCCTGGGCCCAGGATGCCGCCGGCGACATCGACGCGGTGGACCTCGGTAACGCAAGCGAACCGGACTACGAGAAGATCGCCGCGTTGGAACCGGATCTGATCATCGACGTGCAGGGCGGGACAGACGACGAACAGTATTCGAGGTTGTCCTCGATCGCGCCCACGGTGGCCCGCCCGGCGGGAACGAACGTCTGGCAGGTCAATCGCGCGCCCGCGACCCGGCAGATCGCCCGGGCTCTGGGCCGGGTCGAGGAGGGCGAGGAGCTGCTCACCGAGCTGGAGGAGCGTATCGCTCAGACCAGGGCCAAGTACCCGCAGCTGGAGGGCAAGACCGGGACCGCGGTGCTCGTCTACGACCCGAGTACGTACTACGGGTTCCAGGACAGGGACGGGCGCGGGGAGTTCATCGAGACCATCGGGATGCGGCTACCCGAGTCGATCAGAGCCCGGGACGACGGATCCAGTTTCAGCGTGCAGGTAGCGTCCGAAGAGGTGGCGATGCTCGACGGCGACGTGGTCCTGTTCCTGACCGACGACCAGAACTTCGTCCCGACCGAGTACAACGAGTTGTTCGGCCGGTTCTCCGCAGAGCTCCTCACCCTGACCCCGGCGGAGCGCCAGGCCATCTCCGTCAACACCCCACTGTCGATCTCGTACGCCCTCGACACCCTGGTTCCCCGGATCGCCGATGCCGTCCGGGGCTGAACGCAGGCTGGGAGACAGCCGGCCGGCGCTCAGGACGGGATCGGTCCGCATTGGTGGATGCGTGCCTTGACTACCCCCTCCCGGCGCGGCACGCTGTGGCGAGTGAGTACCCCACCACCGTCCGACGCCCCGGCGATCGAGGCGGAACACCTCGTCAAGAAGTTCGGCGACTTCACCGCCGTCGATGACATCTCCTTCTCCGTCCCGCCCGGAACGGTCCTGGGACTGCTGGGCCCCAACGGATCCGGCAAGACCACCACCATCCGCATGATGACGACGCTGAGCCCACCCACCTCGGGCACCGCGCGGGTCGCCGGCCACGACGTGACGGCAGCACCCGCCGCGGTGCGCAAGGCCATGGGGCTGACCGCCCAGGCGGCCACCGTCGACGAGTTGCTCACCGGGCGCGAGAACCTCCGTCTGATCGGGGACCTGTACGGACTGCCCAAGAAGAGGGTGAAGTCGCGCGCGGATGAGTTGCTGGAGAAGTTCTCCCTGAGCGACGCCGCGACCAGGGTGGCCAAGAGCTACTCCGGGGGCATGCGCCGCCGGCTGGACTTGGCGGCCAGCCTCGTCGCGGCCCCGCCCGTGCTGTTCCTCGACGAGCCCACCACGGGGCTCGATCCCCGGTCGCGCAACGAGCTGTGGGACGTGCTGCGCGACCTGGTGCGGGACGGCACCACGCTGCTGCTCACCACCCAGTACCTCGACGAGGCAGATCAGCTGGCCGATCGGGTGATCGTGATCGACCACGGCAGCGTGATCGCGGAGGGCACCCCGTTGCAGCTCAAGGACCGGTCCGGTGCCGCCAGCCTGGTCATCACCGTTTCGCGACCGAATGACGTGGACGAGGCCGTGCGGGTCCTCGACGGAAGGATCGGGGAACTGCACGTCGACCGCGACGCCCGCCGGCTCACCGCGCCGTCGGAGGGCGTCTCGGCGCTGGCGGGGATCGCCGCCGCCTTCACCGAGGCCGGGATCGAGCTCGATGACATCGGGCTCCAGCGCCCCAGTCTGGACGACGTCTTCCTGTCCCTCACCGGCCGCCGGGCCGAGGATCCGGAGAGCGCGCGGGACACCGCGGGCGCCGACACCATCGAACAGGAGAACCGGGTATGAGCACCGTCGCCGACCCCGCCCACACCTCCGCGACCCACGAGCGGTTCGAGATGCCGGACCGCCCCGACGGGCCGCCGCTGAGCCGACAGATCTCCGCGCTGGTACGCCGCAACCTCTTCCACATCCGTCGCCAGCCCGAGAACCTGGCGGACGTCACCATCCAGCCGGTGATGTTCGTGCTGCTGTTCGCCTACGTCTTCGGCGGCGCGATCGCCGTGGCCGGCGGCGTGGACTACCGGGAGTGGCTGCTCCCGGGGATCATGGCGCAGACCATGGCGTTCTCCTCGTTCGTCGTGGCCTCCGGGCTGTGCAACGACCTCAACAAGGGCATCATCGACCGCTTCCGGTCGCTACCCATCCAGCGGGCGTCGATCCTCATCGCGCGCAGCGCCTCCAGCCTCATCCACTCCTCCATCGGTGTGGTGGTCATGTCGCTGACGGGCCTCATCGTGGGGTGGCGGATCCGGAGCGGGCTGGTCGACGCGGTGCTGGGTTACCTCATCCTGCTGGGTTTCGGCTTCGTCATGATCTGGATCGGCATCGTCGTGGGGTCCCGCCTCAAGACCATCGAGTCGGTCAACGGCGTCATGTTCACCACGATCTTCCCCATCACCTTCCTCGCCAACACGTTCGCGCCGCCGGAAACGATGCCGGTGTGGCTGCGGCCGGTCGCTGAGTGGAACCCGCTGGCGTCCGTCGTCCAGGCCATGCGTGAGCTCTGGGGCAACGCCCCCGCCGTGGGACCGGACGCCGCGCTGCCGTTGCAGCACCCGGTGCTGGCGTCGCTGCTGTGGATCGTCGGGCTGACGGTGATCATCGCGCCGATCGCCGTCAAGGCCTTCGACGCCCGCACCCGGGACTGACCCGGGACCGACCCGCGGACCGGCTCGCCGTGGGGCAGGTCGTCGTCAGGATTTCTTCTTGGGGGAGACCCGGATGGTGATGGTCCCCACCACGGGCTCCACGCCGGCGTCGTCAACGAAGCGCAGGGGGACCTCGACGTCCTGGCCGCTGGTGAAGGCCGCGAAGTCGGGGATGTCGGTCCACTCGGCCGTGACCGTCATGCCGCCGGTCGACTTGGCCGGGTAGCGCACGTTCATCCCCACGGGGATCCAGCGGTGGGTGGCCGGCACGGTGGCCTCGGCGAGCATGCCCATCGCCATCTCGGCCAGGTTGCACGCCGCGATCACATGGAAGGTCCCGATGTGGTTGCGGTTGCCCCACCAGCCGGGGCCGCGGACCACGCACCGGCCGGGGCGCAGCTCCACGACGTGCGGCAGGGCGGTCCGGAAGTAGGGCGCCTTGAGGCTTACGGCGGCGCTGAACAGGCGCGAGCCCAGCGGGAGGCGGGTCGCCTTCTGCCACAGACGGAAGGTCGGGGTGGGGGCGGAGGTGGAGGGCGCGGTATCGGTCACCGCGCCGATGTTACTCCCCGGTAGGTTCGCGATGGTGCGGGCCGCCTGGTCGGCCGCCTGATCAAGCGAGGATCCGCGTGCCCTCACGCAGGAGCGCATGCAACCGGGCCTGGTCGGCGTCGGGCTCGTCGACCCACCGCCGGTACGCCGAGAGGGCGATCCCGAGCGCCGCGTGAGCCGTGGCGGCGGGGATGAGGTCGTGCACCGACTCCCCGCGGCGCGCGGCCACGAACTCGGCCACGGCGCTGCGCCAGTCGGCGTACATGAGCGTCGAATGGGCCTGGAGCTCGTCCACCCCGAGCAGTAGGCCCATCCGCAGGCGGTGCACCTGAGTCTCGGAGTCCGGGAAGGTGTTGAAGGTGACCAGGGAGTCCGCGAGCGCGTCCCTCAGTGGCGTGTCGGCCGGGATCCGGGCCAGTTGGCGACGCATCCCGTCCATCTGGATGTCGAACTCGCCCCACGCGATCGCGGCCTTGCCGGGGAAGTAGCGGAACAGCGTCCGCCGGGAGATGTGCGCGGCCTCGGCGATCTCGTCGACGCTGGTCGCCTCGTATCCCTGGCGGTCGAAGAGCCTCAGCGCCACCGCCACGATCGAGGCGCGCGTCGTGGACGGACGCCGCCCGGGCGCGCGACTGTCGTTCGGCTCCGTCATTGATAAGGCTCCGTCATTGGCAAGGCTCCGTCATCCCCATGACCGCCAAGCCTAGAGGCATCCCGGGGACGGGTTGTGCGCAGACCATTGCATTTGGCACTAGGTGTCAATATGATGCAGATCTCACCGCGTGTGGTGAGTCACCCAACCCGCCGACGAGAGGAATCGCCGTGGAGAACACGCAGAACACCGAGGTCGTGCTGGAGGAGGCCCTCATCGAGGAGGTCTCCATCGACGGCATGTGTGGGGTCTACTGAGATGACCTCCGCAGCAGCGCCGGCCGACGCCGAGCAGTCAGCCGCCCCGGCGGAATTCGACCTCGACGCCGGCTGGCGCCTGCACCCCGGCGTGGCGCTCCGGCCCGAGCCGTTCGGGGCACTGCTCTACCACTTCCACACACGCAAGCTCAGCTTCCTCAAGTCGCCGACCATCGTCGAGGTGGTCCGCACCCTCGCCGACCACCCCACCGCGCGCGCCGCCTGTGCCGCCGCCGGGGTGTCGATCGATGATCCCGCGACAGCGCGGCTGTACCTGCACGCGCTCGGCCAGCTCGCCGCCTCGCGCATGATCGAGGAGACCTCATGACCAGCATGCTCGACCGTCCCGTCCCGGCGCCCGTCGGCCGCCTCGTCGACCAGTTCGAGCGCGGGCTCGACGCGCCGATCTGCCTGACCTGGGAACTCACCTACGCCTGCAACCTCGCCTGCGTGCACTGCCTGAGCTCCTCCGGTCGCCGTGACCCGCGTGAGCTCAGCACCGAGCAGTGCAAGGCGATCATCGACGAGCTGCAGAAGATGCAGGTCTTCTACGTCAACATCGGCGGTGGCGAGCCGACGGTCCGCTCCGACTTCTGGGAGCTGGTCGACTACGCCACCAGCCATCAGGTGGGCGTGAAGTTCTCCACAAACGGTGTCCGTATCGACGAGAAGGTCGCCAGGCGCCTGGCCGCGAGCGACTACGTGGACGTCCAGATCTCCATCGACGGTGCGACCGCGGAGGTCAACGACGCGGTCCGCGGCCCGGGGTCCTTCGACATGGCCTGCCGTGCGCTGCAGAACCTCAAGGACGCCGGCTTCACCGACGCCAAGATCTCGGTGGTGGTGACGCGCGAGAACGTCACCCAGCTGGACGAGTTCAAGGCGCTGGCCGACAAGTACGACGCGACCCTGCGCATCACCCGCCTGCGCCCGTCGGGCCGCGGCGCCGACGTGTGGGACGACCTGCACCCGCTGCCCGAGCAGCAGAGGGACCTGTACGACTGGCTGGTCGCGAACGGCTCCGACGTGCTCACGGGTGACAGCTTCTTCCACCTGTCGGCGTTCGGTGAAGGCCAGGGCTCGCTTCCCGGGCTCAACCTGTGCGGTGCCGGCCGTGTGGTGTGCCTGATCGACCCGATCGGCGACGTCTACGCCTGTCCGTTCGCCATCCACGAGGAGTTCCTCGCCGGCAACGTCGTCGCCGACGGCGGGTTCGAGACGGTGTGGCAGACCTCGGAGTTGTTCCGTGAGCTGCGCGAGCCGCAGTCGGCCGGGGCGTGTGCGTCCTGCGACTTCTACGACAGTTGCCGGGGTGGCTGCATGGCGGCCAAGTTCTTCACCGGGCTGCCGATGGACGGCCCGGACCCCGAGTGCGTCCAGGGCTACGGCGAGGGACTGCTCGCGGCTGAGCGCAGCATCCCCGACCCGTCGCAGGACCACACCCGGCCCATGGGGCTCGCGGCGCGTAAGCAGCCCACCGGCCCGGTGCCGCTGACCCTCGTCACGACACCGCCGCGCAGGCCCACCAGCCTGTGCGACGAGTCCCCGATCTGAAACCGGCCCGCCCGGACGAACCCCGCTGGCCCGGACCAACCCCGCAAGACCGGACGAACCCCCTAGAAGGAGCACCCACCACCGTGTCCCGCCTGTCGAAGATCGCCGAGGCCAACCCCTGGCGCCAGAACCCGTGGTTCGAGTCTGTCGCGGAGGCCCAGCGCCGCGCGAAGAAGAAGCTGCCCAAGAGCGTGTACATGGCGCTCGTCGGCGGCAGCGAGGCGGGGGTGACCATCCGCGACAACATGGACGCCTTCACCGAGCTCGAGCCCAAGCCCCACGTGATCGGCGCCAAGCAGGACCGCGACATGGCCACCACGGTGATGGGCCAGCCCATCAGCCTGCCGGTGATGATCTCGCCGACCGGTGTCCAGGCCGTCACGCCGGACGGCGAGGTGGATGTGGCCCGTGCCGCGGCCGCCCGCGGCACCGCGATGGGACTGAGCTCGTTCGCGTCCAAGCCGATCGAGGAGGTCATCGCGGCCAACCCGCAGACCTTCTTCCAGGTGTACTGGCTCGGCGGCAAGGAGAAGGTGCTGGAGCGGCTGGAGCGCGCCAAGGCCGCCGGGGCGGCGGGGGTCATCCTCACCACCGACTGGTCGTTTTCGATGGGCCGTGACTGGGGCAGCCCGGCCATCCCGGAGAAGCTCGACGCCAGGGCCATGATCACCCTCGCCCCGCAGATCGCCGTGCGTCCCCGCTGGGCCGCCGAATGGGCCCGCGACGTGGTGGTCAACAAGCGGTTCCCCGATCTGACGACCCCCAACCTGGTGGGCAAGGGCGAGATGGGCCCGACGTTCTTCGGTGCCTACGGCGAGTGGATGGGCACCCCGCCGGCCACGTGGGAGGACATCGCCTGGGTCGTGGAGAACTACGACGGGCCGGTCATGCTCAAGGGCATCACCCGGGTCGACGACGCCAAGCGGGCCGTCGACGCCGGGGTCACCGCGATCTCCGTCTCCAACCACGGCGGCAACAACCTCGACGCCACCCCGGCGTCCATCCGGTGCCTCGCGCCGATCGCCGACGAGGTGGGCGATCAGGTAGAGGTCCTGCTCGACGGCGGCATCCGTCGCGGTTCGGACGTGGCCAAGGCACTCGCGCTCGGTGCCCGGGCCGTGATGATCGGTCGCGCGTACCTGTGGGGGCTCGGGGCCAACGGCCAGGCGGGAGTGGAGAACGTCCTCGACATCATGCGTTCCGGACTCGACTCGAGCCTCATCGGGCTGAGCAAGTCCTCGATCTCCGAGCTGAACCGCGACGACTACGTCATCCCCGACGACTTCATGCGCCGTCTCGGCGTCTGACCCACCACCACGGAAGAGAAGGACACCCCCTGTAGTGGGAGATTTCGACGGCAAGGTCGTCTACATCACCGGTGTGGCCCGCGGCCAGGGCCGCAAGCACGCGATCCGCTTCGCGCGCGAGGGCGCCAGGATCATCGGCCTGGACCTGTGTGACTCGCCGTCCGAGTACGTGAAGTACCGGGCCGCCACCGAGGACGACCTGGCCACCACCATCGAGCGCGTGGAGGCCGAGGGAGGGGAGATCCTCGCCGAGGTCGGTGACGTCCGCGACCTGGCGTTCCAGCAGGCCCTCGTGGCCCGCGGCGTGGAGCGCTTCGGTGGCCGCCTGGACGTGGTGATCGCCAACGCGGGCATCTGCAACTGGGGCAAGGTCTGGGAGCTCGACGAGCAGCAGTGGCAGGACACCCTCGACATCAACCTCACGGGGTACTGGAAGACGCTGCGTGCGGCGATCCCGCACATGCTCTCCGCCGGTAACGGCGGGTCGATCATCCTGGTGAGCTCGGTGGCCGGTCTCAAGGCCATGCCGGTGCAGTCGCCCTACTCGGCGTCCAAGTACGGCGTGGTGGGCCTGGCCCAGACCGCGGCGAAGGAGCTCGGCGAGCACGGTATCCGGGTCAACACGATCCACCCCTACGGTGTCCAGACGCCGATGGGCGCGGAGGACCCCGACGCGCTCGAGGTGTTCAACACCATGCCGCAGTTCCTGCCGCACTTCACGCCGATCCTGGGGATGGGCATGGCCACCACCGACGACATCTCGGACTCGGTGATGTTCCTCGCCTCGGACGCCTCGCGGACCATCACCGCCTCGACCTTCACCGTCGACATGGGCGCGATCAAGGTCTGACCCGACGTGACGGGCGCGATCGGCGCGACCGGCCGGGCCGGTGCGGGAGTGCTTGCGGTGCTGCCCCTCGGGGCGACCGAGCAACACGGCCCGCACCTGCCGCCGGAGACGGACACCCTCCTGGCCACCGCGACCGCCCGCGCGGTCACCCTCGGTGACGCCCGCGTGCTCCCCGCCCTCGCCTACGGTGCGAGCGGGGAGCACCAGGCGTTTGACTGGACCGTGTCGATCGGCACCGAGGCCCTCGCCGGGACGATCATCGAGCTCGGCCGGTCGGTGAGCGCCTGGGCGGACCGGCTCGTCGTGGTCAACGGGCACGGCGGCAACGTCGGCGCACTGCGCCTCGCGGTACCCCGACTCCGCTACGAGGGCCGTGACGCCGCCTGGCTGCCCTGCCGCACCAGCGAGGACCCCACGGACACCCACGCCGGTCACGCCGAGACCTCGCTCCTGCTGCATCTGCACCCCGGCCTCGTCCGGGTCGACCTCGCCGCGCCCGGCTGTGTCGAACCGTTGCCGCGGATCCTGCCCGCCCTCCGCGAGGGCGGGCTCGCGGCGGTGAGCCCGAACGGGGTGCTGGGCGACCCCACCACCGCCTCCGTCGACGAGGGCCGGCGCCTGTGGGAGGCGCTGCTCGACGACGCCCGTGGCCGTCTCGGACGGTGGCGGCCGGGGGAGGACGGGATGCTGCGATGAGCGAGGCCCCCCACGTTCTGCTCGATCGTCGCACCCGGGTGTTGCGCCGTGGCGACGTCGTGCGGGTGCTGGGTGGCGACCCGGTCACCCTGATCACGCCGTCGCCCGCCGTGTCGGCTCTCCTGGACGGCGGCGAGACGGTCGCCACCGACACTCCCGCGGGTGCGGCCCTCGCGCGTGCCCTCTCCGACCGGGGGATGGCCCACCCCGCCGGCACCGCGACGGGCACCCGTCCGCTGGCGGCCGTCGCGGTGGTGGTCCCCGTCCGTGACGACGCCGCCGGGGTCGCCGCGCTCTCGAAGGCGCTCGCGCCGGAACTCGCCCGCGGACTGCACCTCGTCGTCGTCGACGACGGCTCCACCCCGCCCCTGACCACCTCCGCCTCCCTGACCACCTCCGCCACCCCGGCCGCCACCACAATCCTGCGCCACGATGAGTCGAGGGGCCCCGCCGCCGCCCGCAACGCGGGCACCGCCGCGGCCGTCGCGGACGGGGCGCAGGTGGTGGTCTACCTCGACGCCGATGTGATCCCGCTGCCCGGGTGGCTCGACGTCCTGCTCGCCCGCCTCAACGACCCGCGGGTCGCCGCGGTCGCACCCCGCATCGTGGCCGCCGAACCGGGGCGGTTCTGGGTACGCGGGTACGAGACGGCCCGCTCCGCGTTGGACATGGGGCCCGAGCCTGCGAGAGTCAGACCCCGCACACGGGTGGCGTACGTCCCCAGCGCGGCGCTCGCGGTACGACCCGACCGGTTGCCGCCCCCTCCCGAGGGCGGGGGAATCGGCCCGTTCGACGAACGCATGCGCGTCGCCGAGGACGTGGACCTGTGCTGGCGCACCGATGCCGCGGGGAGCCATCTGCGCTACGAGCCGGCCGCCAGGGTGGCGCACCGGCATCGCACGTCGCTCGGCGCGGTGGTGGCGCGGCGCGCGTTCTACGGGCGTGGAGCGGCGCCGCTCGCCGACCGCCACGGGGCCGCCGTGGCGCCCGCGGTGGCCGCACCGTGGTCCCTCGCCGTGGCGATCGGGGTGTGGAGCGCCACGCCGGTGGGGTCGCTGGTCGCGGCCGGTGCGATCGGGAGAGCGTGGTGGCGGACCCGCGGCCTCACCGGGGACGGTCGCGCGGCCGCCGGGTTGGTCACCCGGGGAGCCGGGGCGTCGGTCCGTCAGCTACCGCAGGCACTACTACGCCCGTATTGGCCGGTCACGGCGGCCGCGCTCGCCGCCACCGCCCGGTCCCGTTCCCACGCGGCTCGCGGCCTGCGCCAGCGTCTCCTCGCCGCGGCGGTGGCCGAGGGTCTGTGGCACTGGTGGACCGCCCGGGAACCCGGACGGCTGCCGATCGACGAACCCCTCGGGCACGTCCTTCTCCACCGTCTCGACGACCTGGCCTACGGGGTCGGTGTGTGGCGCTCGGCGTGGGCCGCGCGCTCGCTCGACGCACTGCGACCGGACGTCACGCGGTGAGCGGCGGAGAGGGATCCCGTGCCGCGAGGGCCGACGTGGTGGTGGTCGGCGCGGGCCCGGCCGGCTGCGTGATGGGCCGCCGCCTCGCCGAGGCCGGTGCCGACGTCCTCCTGGTGGAGTCCGGCACCGCGAGCGCCTCGCCGCGCGCGGGCCTGCTCGACGTGGGTCCGGGGTCGCAGGTCGTCGCCCGTCATCGCGCCACACTCGGCGAGGCGAGACTCGACCTGCCCCGCGGCCGCACCCTCGGCGGGTCCGGAGCGGTCAACGGCGGGTACTGCACCCCGGCCCGGCCGGCGGACCTCGCGGAGTGGGGTCCGGACTGGCCGCGGCGGTACGCGGTGGGACTGGCCCGGGCCGCCGAGCGCCTCCGACCCGGCCTGGCGCCGATGGGGCCGGTCGCCGCGCAGGTGGCCGCCGCGTTCCCCGGCCGCGTGTCCGCGATCGGTCAGGCGCGCCGGGGCCCGCGGCGCGTCACCGCGTTCGACGCCTGGGACCCGTCCGGCGCGGGGGCCCGGGTGCGCACCGGGGCGCAGGTCCGGTCGCTCCGGTGGGAGGGCGGGCGCGTCGCCGGACGGTGTGACGGCGTGGTGCTCGACGACGACGAGGAGATCGGTGCCGGACAGGTGGTGCTGTGTGCGGGGGCGATCGGGACGGCCGCCCTGCTGATGGGGTCCGGGATCGGACCGTCCACTGGACACCCGGTGGGCCACGGGGTGCAGGAGCATCCGGAGCTGCTGTTGGACCTTCCCGCGGACGTCCTGTCGGGCCGGGACCCGTACCCGCGTCCCGGCCCGGACGCGCCCGGGGGGCTGCCACCCCTGCTCTCCCATGTCGTCCGGCTGCAGCTGTCCGCGGCGGCCGAGGTCGAGATCCGTCCCTATGCCGTCCCCCTGCACCACGTCATCCCCGGCCTGGTGCCGGCGCCGCGCCGGATCGGGGTCGCCCTGATGACCCCGGTCGGTCGTGGCCGGATCGGTGACGACGGGACCGTGCACCTGGCCGACGATCCGCACGACGCGGCCGTCCTCGCCGAGGCCGCCGCGAGGGTGGCGGAGCGGATGGGCCTGGACGGGGACGTCACGGTCTCGACCTCGCAGCACCTGTCCGGCACCGCGCGGATCGGGGAGGTGCTCGACGACTCCGGACGTGTCCTGGGGGTGCCGGGACTGCGGGTCGCCGATGCGTCGGCGCTGCCCTCGCTGCCGCGGTGCGGCCCCTACTACACGGTCCTCGCGGTGGCCGAGGACCTCGCTACGCGGGTGATCGCCGAGCGGGCGTGGTAGAACGGCACGAGAACACGTTCCACCGATGGGGTGGGCGGCATCCCGGGAGGCCCGTACATGTCGAGTACCGAGACGATCTGCGAACCGCGGCAGTTCACGGTGGAACGCGACGGCGGTGTCACGCTGGTCGGCGAGGTGTGGGATCCGGTGGATCCGGCGGGCGACTCGCTCGACCCGGTCGAGGAGATCCTCATGCTGCACGGGGGTGCCCAGACCCGCCACGCGTGGAGCCGCGCCGCCCGCCGGCTGTCGGGGGAGGGGTACAGGGTCACCGCGATGGACGCCCGTGGTCACGGGGACAGCGACTGGGATCCGGAGGGTGACTACGACATCCACCGGCTGGCCGCGGACCTCGAGGCGATCGTCGCCGAGCGGTTCCCCTCCCGGCGTCCGGTGATCGTCGGCGCGTCCCTCGGCGGGATGACCGCGATGCTCTCGCTGGGCACCGGCAAGGACGTCGCCCGTGCGCTCGTCCTGGTGGACGTCACCCCGAAGCTTGAGGCAAAGGGTGTCGAGCGGGTCGGGGAGTTCATGCGCTCCGGGTTTAACGGGTTCGCCAGTCTCGAGGAGGCCGCCGACGCGATCGCCGCCTACCAGCCGCAGCGCAAGCGACCGCCTAATCCCGAGGGCCTGCGCAAGAACCTCCGGCTGCGCGAGGACGGACGGTGGCACTGGCACTGGGACCCCCGCTTCGCCGGTTGCGCCTCGGCCGACAACGCGGAACTCGGCAACGCCTTTTTCGAGGAGCTCGTCCCGCACATCACGCAACCGACCCTGCTCATCCGGGGCTCGGCGTCGGACATCGTCAGTGACGAGTCGGTGCGGCACCTGCGGGGGCTGCTCCCGCACGCGTACACGATGGAGGTGCCCGACGCCGGGCACATGGTCGCGGGCGACGACAACGCGGTCTTCCTCGACCAGCTCGAGAAGTTCCTCGCCGAGGTCCTCGACTCGCCGCCCCGCCGGGAGACGTCCCGGGAGGCGTGAGGCCAGGGGGGAGCTGGGAATAACCCGCCTCCGGCGACGTTGTCACTGACTACGCGCGGCATTCATACCCCCAGAGGTATGGATTGTCGCGGAAGGTCGTCGCCGGCGCGGGCTGTCCGTAGGCTGGCGGCGTAACGAGACGGGACGAGAGCCGCCCCGTCCGCGCTAGGAGGGCATTCGTATGAGCACCGTCGACATCACGACCGCCGAGTTCGAGAAGACCGTCACCGAGAACGACATCGTCCTGGTGGACTTCTGGGCCGAGTGGTGTGGCCCGTGCAAGGCGTTCGGTCCGGTCTACGAGAAGGTCTCGGGCAAGAACCCCGAGCTGACCTTCGCCAAGGTGGATACCGACGCCGAGCAGCAGCTCGGAGCGATGCTGCAGATCCAGTCCATCCCGACGCTTATGGCGTTCCGCGAGGGCATCGCGGTGTTCCGCCACTCGGGTGCCATCCCGGAGCAGGCTCTGGACGACCTGGTCGAGCAGATCAAGGGGCTCGACATGGACGAGGTCCGCAAGGCCGTCGAGGAGGCGCAGGCGCAGCAGGGTGACGCGCAGCCCTGATCGGCGGGTCGATCCACTCTCCTGACGGGACGACGGCGGCGGCGGGGTCCCGCCGGAACACGTTCCGGTAACCACCCCACAGGGTTCACCTATGGGGCTAACGTTGCTAGAACACGTTCCAGTGACGGGCTTCGCCCCGTCGCGCCCGGAGGGAGTTCAATGAAGACCAAGGCCGCCATCGTCCGAGAGCTCGGCAAGCCGTTCGAGATCGTCGAGGCCGAGCTCGACGGACCCAACTTCGGCGAGGTGCTCGTCAAGTGGAAGGTCGCCGGCCTCTGCCACTCGGACCTGCACATCACCAGCGGCGACCTGCCGGGTCGCCTGCCGATCGTCGGCGGTCACGAGGGTGCGGGCGTCGTCGAGGCGGTCGGTGACGGCGTCACCCACGTTCAGCCCGGCGACCACGTGGTGGGGTCGTTCATCCCTGCCTGTGGCAAGTGTTCGGCCTGCGCGCGCGGGATGACCAACCTCTGCGACGGTGGCCTCAACGGCACCATCGGTGAGATGGCCGACGGCCGCTACCCGTTCGCACTGGACAACGGCGAGACCGCCGGTGCCATGTGCACCCTGGGTACGTTCTCGCAGTACACCGTGGCCAACATGAACTCGGTGGTCAAGGTCCAGGACTGGATACCCTTCGAGGTCGCGGCCCTGGTGGGTTGTGGCGTCACCACCGGCTGGGGTTCCGCCGTCTACTCCGCCGACGTCCGGGCCGGCGACACCGTCGTAGTGTTCGGCATCGGTGGCATCGGCATCAACGCCATCCAGGGCGCCAAGCACGCGGGCGCCCGGTTCATCCTCGCCATCGACACCGACGAGTCGAAGCTGGCCAAGGCCAAGGAGTTCGGCGCCACCCACGTCTACACGGACGTCGACGAGGCCAAGGCCGAGCTGCCGGGCCTGACCTGGGGCACGATGGCGGAGAAGGCCATCATCACCATCGGCGTGGCCGACGCGAAGGTCACCGCCGACGCGACCGACATGGTCGGTAAGCGCGGCGTCGTCGTGCTCACCTCGATGGGCGGCCTCGACAACCAGTCGATCTCCCTGCCCGGCCTGTTCGTCTCGCAGTACGAGAAGGTCATCAAGGGCTCGCTCTTCGGCTCCGCCAACGCCTTCCACGACATCCCCAACATCCTGCGTCTGTGGGACGAGAAGCAGCTCAAGCTGGACGAGCTCATCACGCACCGCTTCACCCTCGACCAGGTCAACGAGGGCTACGAGATCATGGAGCGCGGCGGCGAGGGCATGGTCCGCGGGATCATCGTCCACGACGACTGACCGTCAGCTGGGCCGACAGTAACCGGCACTCGCGGAAATATACCCCCGCGGGTACACTGGAGTCATCCGGTGGACCCACGGGGGTCTCGCGTCAGTCCACCTTCACCGTCCGAGACCATCAGTGACCCACGAGAGGCACGACGATGTCAGAAACCGAGCGGGCAGTGTCCGACAAAGCAGTGTCCGACAAAGCAGTGTCCGCAAAAGCTGTGTCCGAGCCCAGGCAGCAGGTCCTCAACAGGTTGCGCCGCGCGCGCGGCCAGCTCAACGCGGTGATCGACATGGTCGAGCAGGAACGCTCGTGCAAGGAGATCGTCACCCAACTCGCGGCGGTGTCCAAGGCGCTGGACCGTGCGGGGTTCAAGATCATCAGCGAGAACATCCAGGAGTGCATCACCCGCGACGGCGAACCCGGCGCGGACGGGGTGGACCTGCCCGAGCTCGAGAAGCTGTTCCTCTCGCTCGCCTGACCACCGCCCGGCGCCGTGGCAGGCTGGGGGACGACACCGGAGACCAGAACCGACAAGACCAGCACCGACGACACCGGAGGTAGTCGACATGGACATCGGAATCGGCACGTTCACCGAGATGGAGTTCGACGAGGCGGTGGAGGCGACCCGTGCTGCGCTCGCCGACCGCGGGTTCGGGATCCTCCACGAGATCGACCTCACGGCCACCCTGAAGAACAAGATCGACAAAGACATCGAGCGTGTCCTCATCCTCGGCGCCTGCAATCCCGGGTTCGCGGGGAAGGCGTTCGACGTGAGCAAGGACGTCGCCCTGATGATCCCGTGCAATGTGGTGATCCGCGAGTCCGGCGGCGGCTGCGTGATCGAGGCCCAGAACCCGGATCTCCTCTCGCAGGTCATCTCCGGTGGCCTGCAGGACCTCGCCGACGAACTGACCACCGACATGCGCTCGATGATGAAGGACCTCACGCGCTGAGTAACCTGGGGGCATGAACCCGGAGCAGGACAACGACCCACGGACCCTGGCCCAGCGGCGCCTCGAGGCGATGGTGGGGCGAGGTGAGTTGTCGCTCGCCGAGTTCTCGGACCGAGCGGCCAAGATCTGGGCCGCGACCTGCCCCGCGGAACTCGAGGTGGCGCTGAGCGGTCTCCCCGCCGACCGGCCCGGCCCGGCACAGCACGCCCGACCGGCGCCGGTCGGCCCGGTGCATTCCGCGCCGCCGGCCACCCGTCCCGGCAGCGCGATCACCGTGGACGAGAGCCAGAAGAGGACCTCCGTCTTCGACACCCTCAAGCGCGAGGGCCGCTGGATGCTGCCGGACGACTACCGACTGACGTCGTGGCTGGGTGAGATCTACCTCGACGCCCGAGAGGCCGTCGTCGACCGCCCGCGCACCCACCTCCAACTGGATCTGTGGGGCGCCAACGCCAAGATCCTTCTCCCGCCCGGGGTCTCGGTGTCGATCACCGGCAACCGGACCATGAGCGAGCTGAGGATCGACGAGGGGCGCTACGACGTCTACGGCGGTCCCCACCTGGACATCGAGATCAACGGGTTCATGGCGGGCGCGAAGATCAAGATCCTCGCCGCGGGGGAGAAGATCCCCAAGACCTGGAAGTGGTTCTAGGAGATTCTCCGGCGACGCCACACGGTGTGCCGGTGCCGCACCTCGTCGTCGTACCCCTCGACCCGACTCCGTGGGTCGGTGATCCATTCGCCGACCTCGACCAGTTCCCAGGCGTCGTCCAGTTCGGGCGCCAGCACAACGCCCGGCGCCTCGGCGTCGATCTCGGTCACCAGACACTCGTCCGCGGCGGACAGCGCCGCGGCGTAGATCTGGCCGCCGCCCATCACCGCGGCCTCCGGGCCTGCGAGTTCCAGGGCGCGCTCCACGGACCCGGCGCGTTCGGCGCCGTCGGCCGACCAGTCGGCGTCCCGCGTGCACACGACGTTGCGACGGCCGGGCAGGGGGCGGAACCGCTCCGGGATCGAGTCCCACGTCGCGCGGCCCATCACCACGGGACGCCCGACGGTGGCCTGCTTGAAGAACGCGAGGTCCTCGGGGATGTGCCACGGCATGTCTCGGCCGTCACCGATCACCCCGCCGCGGGCCTGCGCCCACACCATCCGCACGGTCACCGCAGTCGTCCGCCGGATCAGACCGCGACCGGGGCCTTGATGCCCGGGTGGTGCTCGTAGCCGACGACCTCGAAATCCTCGAAGGTGTAGTCGAAGATCGACGGGGCGCGGTTCAGCCGCAGCTCGGGGTAGGGGTACGGCTCCCGCGAGAGCTGTGTGCGGACCTGCTCGACGTGGTTGTCGTAGATGTGACAGTCGCCGCCGGTCCAGATGAACTCACCCACTTCGAGACCCACCTGCTGCGCAATCATGTGGGTGAGCAGGGAATAGGAGGCGATGTTGAACGGCACGCCCAGGAAGAGGTCGGCGCTGCGCTGGTACAGCTGACAGCTGAGCTTGCCGTCGGCCACGTAGAACTGGAACAGCAGGTGGCAGGGCGGCAGGGCCATCTCCGACAACTCGCTGACGTTCCACGCGGAGACGATGTTGCGCCGCGAGTCCGGGTCGGCCCTCAGTAGCTCCACCGCCGCGGCGATCTGGTCGATGTGGGCACCGTCGGGGGTCGGCCACGAGCGCCACTGCACCCCGTAGACGGGCCCCAGCTCACCGTCGGCGTCCGCCCACTCGTCCCAGATCGTCACACCGTTCTCGCGCAACCACCCGACGTTGGAGTCGCCACGCAGGAACCACAGCAGCTCGTACGCCACGGACTTGAAGTGCACGCGCTTGGTGGTGATCAGCGGAAACCCCTGCGCCAGGTCGTAGCGCAGCTGGTGGCCGAACAGGCTCCGCGTGCCCGTGCCGGTGCGGTCCGCCTTGGGGGCGCCCTGCTCCAGGACCAACCGCAGCAGGTCCTCGTACGGGGTGGGGACGGTCATGGCGCTCAAGTCTACTCAGGCGGTCCGGTCACGCGGTCCAGACCGGGTGCCCCGCCGTCACGGCGAGCACCTTCTCGGTGAGATCGGGGCGGCACACGAGGATGTCCGGGGAGTAGGTGTCGGACTTGTTGAACTCGAGAGGCGACCCGTCGATCCGGGAGGCGTGCAGACCGGCGGCGAGCGCCACGCCGACGGGCGCCGCTTGGTCCCATTCGTTCTGTCCGCCGGCGTGAAGGTAGACGTCGGCGTCGCCGAGCAGGACGGAGAGCATCTTGGCGCCGGCCGACCCCATTGGCCGCACGTGCAGCCCGAGCTCGTCGGCGGCCCCGTGGATCCCGGCGGGCGGGTTGTTGCGACTGATCACCATGGCCCCCGAACTCGGGCCGTCGACGTGATCGACCTGGTCCGACCGGAACACCCGGCCCGCGTCGGGGAGTCCGACGGCGGCGACGGTGGGCCGGCCGTCGACGACAAGCGCGACGTGGACCGACCAGTCCGACCGGCCGGTGGAGAACTCCTTGGTGCCGTCGATCACGTCGATGATCCACACCCGTGACTTGGCGAGGCGGCTGCGATCGTCGGCGACCCCCTCCGAGAGGATCCCGTCGTCCGGTCGGTGCACGGCGAGTACCTCGCCGGTCCAGTCCTCGGCGACGTCGTTCGCCACACGCGCGAGCGAACGTCCGTGCAGCAGGCCGCCCGCGCGGGTGCCCCGGACGATGTCCCCGATGCCGGTGGCGAGGTGGGAAGCCAGGTCGTGGTCGTCGAGATCGCGCATGGGCACACTCTACGGAGCCACGTCCGTGTCTCGGCGTGTGTCGTAGCCGTACGACATCATGTGTTCATGTCCGTCGCCCTGGACCGGTTCCACCCGGCCACCGCCTCCTGGTTCCGTGGTGCGTTCGGCGCGCCCACCGCCGCGCAGTCCGGTGCGTGGGCGGCCCTCGCCGGGGGCGCCCACACCCTGGTCGTCGCACCGACGGGCTCGGGCAAGACGCTGTCGGCGTTCCTCGCCGCGCTCGACGGACTGCTCCTGGGCCCGGCCGAACCCGACCCGGGCAGTGCGGCCGGGAGTGCCCGCGCGTCCGGCCCCGGCACCCGTGTCCTCTACATCTCCCCCCTCAAGGCGCTGGCCGTGGACGTCGAGCGTAACCTCCGGGCTCCGCTGGCGGGGATCGCCCGGGAGGCCGCGGCGCTGGGCACGGAGACGCCGGAGGTGACCGTGGGGATCCGGACCGGTGACACCCCGCCGGACGAGCGACGCCGCCAGCGGGCCAGGCCACCGCACATCCTGGTCACCACGCCCGAGTCATTGTTCCTGCTGCTGACCTCGGCCGCCCGCGAGACCCTGACGGACGTGGACACGGTCATCATCGACGAGATCCACGCGGTCGCCGGCAGCAAGCGCGGCGCGCACCTCGCGCTGAGCCTCGAGCGTCTGGACGAGCTGCTCGACGCGCCCGCGCAGCGGGTGGGGTTGTCGGCGACGGTCCGGCCGCACTCCGAGGTGGCCCGCTTCCTGGCGGGTGAGCGCCCGGTCACCGTGGTGGCACCGCGGTCGGACAAGAGCTTCGAGCTGTCCGTCCGGGTCCCGGTGGAGGACATGACCGACCTGTCCTCGGCCGCCCCGGATGTGTCCGCACCAGCGGGCACGCCGGGGCAGGGGTCGATCTGGCCGCACGTCGAGCGGCAGGTGGTGGACCTGGTCACCGCGCACCGCTCGACGATCGTCTTCGTCAACTCCCGTCGCCTGGCCGAACGGCTCACCGCCCGCCTCAACGAGATCTACGCCGAGGACACCGACCCCGGGTCCCTGCCCGAGCCCCCGGCCCGACCGCCAGCGCAGGTGATGGTGCCCTCGGAGGTCACGCGGGGCGCACCGCCGGAGTTGGCGATGGCGCACCACGGGTCGGTGTCCAAGGAGCGCCGGGCGCTCATCGAGGACGCGTTGAAGTCGGGCCGGCTCCGGGCGGTGGTGGCCACCTCGTCCCTCGAGTTGGGCATCGACATGGGGTCGGTGGACATGGTGGTGCAGGTCGAGTCACCGCCGTCGGTGGCGTCGGGGCTGCAGCGCGTCGGCCGTGCCGGTCACCAGGTCGGTGAGGTCTCCCGGGCGGTGGTGTTCCCCAAGCACCGTGCGGACCTGGTCCACAGCGCGGTGACCGTGGAGCGGATGCTCGCCGGTGCGATCGAGGAGTTGTCGGTTGTCGCCAACCCCCTCGACGTCCTGGCCCAGCAGACGGTGGCGGCGTGTGCGCTGGAGCCGATCGACGTGGAGGAGTGGTTCTCGGCCGTCCGGCGCACGGCCCCGTACCAGGGGCTGCCGCGGTCGGCGTTCGAGGCCACGCTCGACATGCTCGCCGGTAAGTACCCGTCGGCGGACTTCGCGGAATTGAGGCCGCGGTTGGTCTGGGACCGCGACGCGGGGACGCTCACCGGCCGCCCCGGCGCCCAGCGGCTGGCCGTCACCTCGGGCGGCACGATCCCGGACCGCGGACTGTTCGGCGTGTTCATGGTGGGGGAGAAGGCCACCCGTGTCGGGGAGCTGGACGAGGAGATGGTCTACGAGTCCCGCGTCGGTGACGTGTTCGCGCTCGGGGCCTCGAGCTGGCGCGTCGAGGAGATCACCCATGACCGGGTGCTGGTCACCCCCGCGCCCGGCGGCACCGGTCGGCTGCCGTTCTGGCTCGGTGACGACCAGGGTCGGCCCGCCGAGCTCGGCCGCGCGCTGGGCGGCTTCCTGCGGGAGGTCGCGGGCGGCACGGACGCGGAGGCCACCGCCCGGCTGGACGCCGCCGGCCTCGATGCCAACGCCGCCACCAATCTCCGGCGCTTCCTGTCCGAACAGCGCGAGGCCACCGGTCATGTACCCAGCGACACCACGCTCGTCGTGGAGCGTTTCCGCGACGAGGTCGGCGACTGGCGGGTGGTTCTCCACTCGCCGTTCGGGGCGCGGGTGCACTGGCCGTGGGCGGAGGCCGTGCGCGCCCGGCTCGCCGCCGCGCACGGATTCGACGCGGTGCCCGTGGTGTCCGACGACGGCATCATCCTCCGGGTACCGGACATGGGCGACGACGGCGAGGTGGGCGCACGCCCGGGAGCCGAGACGTTCGCCATCGGGGCCGAGGAGGCGGTGGACCTGGTCACCCGGCACGTGGGCGGGTCCGCACTGTTCGCCTCCCGCTTCCGTGAGTGTTCCGCGCGCGCCCTGCTGTTCCCCCGGCTCGACCCCGGCCGGCGGGCGCCGTTGTGGCAGCAGCGGCAGAAGTCGGCGCAGCTGCTCGACGTCGCGCGCCGCTACCCGGACTTCCCGATGATCCTCGAGGCGGTGCGCGAGTGTCTGCAGGACGTCTACGACGTCCCGGCGCTCGAGCGGATCCTGACCGAGATCGAGTCGCGCACCGTGCGGATCGTCGAGGTGGACACACCCAGTGCCTCGCCGTTCGCGCAGTCGCTGCTGTTCGACTACGTCGGGGCGTTCCTCTACGAGGGCGACTCGCCGTTGGCGGAGAAGCGGGCGGCGGCGCTCGCGATCGACCCGTCGCTGCTCGGGCAGCTCCTCGGTCGCGTCGAGTTGCGCGAGCTGCTCGACATCGAGGTCCTGGACTCGATCGGGCGGCGGCTGCAGCACCTGGAGCCCGACCGCGCGGCCCGCGACGCCGAGGCCGTGGTCGATCTCCTGCGCCTGCTGGGCCCGCTCACGGCCGAGGAGGTCGCGGCCCGGTCCACCGACCCCGACGCCGCTCCCGCCTGGCTCGCCTCCCTGGCCGAGGCGTGGCGCGTGGTCACCGTCGAGCATTCCGGCCGGACGTGGTGGGCCGGCGTCGAAGACGTGTCCAGGCTCCGCGATGGACTGGGTGTCCCGCCGCCGCCCGGGGTGCCGTCGGCGTTCCTCGGCGATGTCACCGACCCGCTCGGTGAGCTCATCCGGCGCTATGCGCGCACCCACGGCCCGTTCACCGTCGACGCGGTCGCCGAGCGTTTCGGGCTCGGGGTGGCCGTCGCCCGGGGCGTTCTCGATCGACTCACGTCCTCCGGGGCGCTGCTGGCCGGCGAGTTCCGTCCGGGCGCGACGGGCCCCGAGTGGTGCGACGCCGAGGTCCTGCGGCACATCCGTCGCCGCTCGCTTGCCGCATTGCGATCGCAGATCGAACCGGTCTCGCACTCCGCGCTGGGCCGCTTCCTGCCCGGCTGGCAGAGCCTCGGCACCGGGGCCGGCTCCGGCGCCGGTGGTTCCGCCACCGGCTCCCACGCGGGCGCAGAGTCCGGCGTGGACGGGGTGCTCGCGGTGATCGAGCAACTCGACGGCCTCGCTCTGCCGGCATCGGCTCTCGAACCACTGATTCTGGCGCCGCGCGTGCGGGACTACTCCCCGGCGATGCTCGACGAACTCCTCGCCGGGGGAGAGGTGGTCTGGAGCGGGCGTGGACGTGCGGGGTCCCGCGACGGCTGGGTCTCGCTGCATCCGGCGGATTCGGCCGGCGCCACCCTGCCCCTCGAGCGACCGCAGCCGGAGGGGCCGGTCCATCTCGCCGTCGTCGACTCCCTGCGCGGCGGAGCCCTGTTCTTCCGCGACATCGTGGCCAGGGTGAAGGAGGCCGCCGCGCCCATCGACGCCGCACCCGCCGACGCCGCGCCCACCGACGCCGCGCCGGTCATCACCGAGGCCGCGGTCCGCGACGCCCTGTGGGACCTGGTGTGGGACGGTGTGGTCACCAACGACACCCTCGCCCCGCTGCGCGCCGTACTGGCCGGCGGCGGGTCGTCGGGGTCGGGCACCGCGCACCGCTCGGCCCGATCCTCCGCCCGTCCACGCCGTGCCCGCCTGGGCAGGACCACGATGGCCCAACTCAACGGCGCGGTGGCCGCCGGGACGAGGACGCCGCCCGTGCTCGCCGGCCGCTGGTCGCTCGTGCCGGAGCCGGTCACCGACGTGACGCTGCGCGCTCACGCCTGGGCCGAGACCCTCCTGCTGCGTCACGGCGTGGTGACCCGGGGCGCGGTGGAGGCCGAGGAGATCCCCGGCGGGTTCGCAGCCGTGTACAAGGTACTGGCACAGATTGAGGACTCCGGCCGCTGCCGCCGCGGCTACTTCGTCGACGGCCTCGGCGCCGCCCAGTTCGCCGCCGGAAACACCATCGACCGGCTGCGGACGTTCGACGACACCGCCGACGACGCGCACTGGCCCTCCGGTGCCGACGAGCCTACGGTCCGGGTGCTCGCCGCGACCGACCCTGCGAACCCCTACGGCGCGGCCCTGCCCTGGCCGGCCGGCAGGATGACCGGCGACGGGGTCGGCGCAGGGGCTGGCGCAGGGGCCGGGACCGCGTCCGGACACCGTCCCGGCCGCAAGGCGGGCGCCCTGGTGGTGCTGGTCGACGGCGTGTGCGTGCTGTTCGTCGAGCGCGGAGGGCGGACCATCCTGGTTCTCGACGACAGAGTCGACGCCGTCCCCCTCGCCGCCGCCGCGCTCGCCGGCACTGTGAGATCGGGCGCGGTCGGCACGCTCACGGTCACGACCCTCGGCGGCGAGGCCGTCCACACCTCACCCCACGCCGCCGCCTTCGAGAGCGCCGGGTTCGGTATCACCCCCCAGGGTCTGCGCATCCGAGGCTAGGCGACGCCGACCGGGCGGCCGACCCGTGAGACGATTTCTTGAGACCGCCCCGACGAGTAGTTAGAATATGCGCATTAGTGCATATGTTGGGAAGGGGGGATGTCACATGGGTGCGGGTCATGCTCACGGTCGACCCTCCGGCCATGCCGGTGCCCGCTACCGGGCGCGGCTCGCTACTGCTTTCGTCCTGACGGCGGCATTCTTCGTCGTCGAACTGGTCGCGGGACTGGTCTCCGGTTCCCTCGCCCTGCTGTCCGACGCCGGGCACATGGGCGCGGACGTGGTGGCGCTCGGTGCGGCCCTGCTGGCGACGATCATCGCCGCCCGGCCCGACGGGACAGGCCGCCGGACGTTCGGCCGCTACCGCGGGGAGATCTTCGCCTCCGGCCTGGCCGTGCTCATCATGCTCAGCATGGGCGGGTACGTGCTGGTCGAAGCCGTCAGCCGGCTCGGTTCCGACGCTCCCGTCGCCACCGGGACGATGCTGCTCGTCGGCGTGCTGGGGCTCGTCATCAACGTGGTCTCCCTGCTGCTGCTGCGCAGTGGCTCCACCGAGAGTCTGGCGGTCCGCGGCGCGTACCTCGAGGTGCTCGCCGACGCGGCCGGTTCGGTCGGGGTGATCGCGGCCGCGCTGCTCATGCGGGTCACCGGTTCGACGGTGTGGGACCTGGTGGTGGCGGTGGCTATCGCCGTATTCGTCGTGATCCGGGCGGTGGCGCTCGGTCGACAGGTGCTCGCCGTCCTCGCCCAGCACGCTCCGGCCGACGTCGATCCCGGGGCGGTGGAGGCGCAGCTCGGGGAGTTGCGGGGTGTCGAGGAGGTCCACGACCTGCACTTGTGGACCCTGACTTCCGGCATGGACGTGGGGACTGTGCACCTGGTGGTCGACCCGGGTGCCGACCACGCCGAGGTGCTCGGCGACGCCCGGCGCGTTCTGCTGGAGGGACACGGAGTCGAGCACGTGACCGTGCAGATCGAGACCGCCCGTACCGGCGGGTGTCACGAACTGGGATGGTGAGCAGTGCCCGAAGGCGACACGGTCCACAGAGCCGCGGCGCGGGTCCGCGCTGCGCTCGCTGGGCGGACCATGGACAGGACCGAGCTCCGGGTGCCGAGGTTCGCCGCGGTCGACCTCCGCGGCAGGACCGTTGAGGCAGCCCGGTCCCGGGGAAAGCACCTCCTCGTCGTCGTCGGCCCCGATGGCCAGGGGCGCGATCCGGTCACCCTCCACATCCACCTCAAGATGGAGGGCCGCATCCATGTGTTGCGCGCGGGGGAGCGGTGGCGGTTCCCCGCGCACACCGTCCGGCTGGTCCTCCGCGCGGGCGACACCGAGGTGGTGGGCACCGAACTCGGACTGCTGCGCGCACTGACACCCGCCGAGGCCGACGGCGCCGTCGAGCATCTCGGTCCCGACCTGTTGGACGCGGACTGGGATCCGGTCGCGAGTACCGCCGAGGCCGTGCGGCGTATCCGGGAGCGGCCGGGGCGCACGATCAGCGAGGCCCTGCTCGACCAACGCAATCTGGCCGGGATAGGCACCATCTACCGCGCCGAACTGTGTTTTCTGCGTGGGGTGGATCCGCGGGATCCCGTCGAGGTCGGGCCGGATCTCGGCGCCACGGTCACGCTCGCGCGCAAGATGCTGGTCGCCAACGCCAACCGCGTTGTGCGCGTGACCACCGGCGAGACCCGGCGTGGGCGCGAGTTATGGGTGTACGGCCGTGACGGTAGGCCGTGCCGCAGGTGCGGGACCCGGGTGGAGACGTTCCGCCTCGGTGGCCTCGCGGACCCGCACGAGCCGAGTGATTCGCCCGATCGCATCGCGTACCGCTGCCCGTCCTGCCAGCCGCGCCGTGCCACACTGAGCGCATCGCCAACGGAGGAGAACTCGTGACTGACCGCAAGACGATCCTGATCACCGGTGCCAGCTCTGGTCTCGGCGAGGGCATGGCCCGCCGCTGGGCCGCCCAGGGCAGGAACCTGGCACTGTGTGCACGGCGTCTCGACCGCCTGGAAGAGCTGCGTTCCGAGCTGCTGGCGGCCCACCCGTCGATCACGGTCGCGGTTCGCGAGCTCGACGTGGCCGACGCCGACGCGGTCGAGCGGGTGTTCGGCGAGCTGGATGCCGAACTCGGCGGGATCGACCGGTTCGTGCTCAACGCCGGCCTGGGCAAGGGCGCCTCGATTGGCACGGGCAAGGCGCACGCCAATCGCGAGACCGCGATGGTGAACGTGGTCGGCACGCTCAACCAGGCCGAAGCCGCGATGGAGCTGCTCTTCACTCGAAGCGTGGGGCACCTGGTGTTCATCTCGTCGGTGAGCTCGCTGCGGGGCATGCCGAAGGCGCAGAACACCTACGGCGCCACGAAGGCGTTCGTCTCCGCTCTGGCTCAGGGGCTGTACGCCGAACTCGACAGTGCGGGCAGCCGGATCAAGGTGACCGACATCCTGCCGGGTTACATCCGCACGGACATCAACCGGTCGGTCAAGACCGCGCTGATGACCGAGTTCGACGAGGGTGTCGACGCGCTGGTCAAGACGATCGACGCAGAGCCCACCCGCGCGCTCGTTCCCGCGAAGCCGTGGAAGGCCATCGGCCCGCTGTTGACGCTGTTGCCGGAGAAGGTCAGCCGCCGCTTCGTGTGAGCTGTGCGCGCTCGGCCTAGAACGGTGGTGGGTCGATGAGTTCGTCGAACCCCGTAACCCCCGAATTCTGCGGAACGCCGGCCTGACCCACGCTCCTAGTGTCGCGTTTCTGAAGTTGGTTTAGGGTTCGCTTTCGCGAGGATCTGTTCGGGAGTTTTAGTCCAGACGAACGGGTGTTTGCGGTCGTTCCAGCCCGTGATGAACTGGCGAATCTTGGCATTGAGGTCCTTGACAGATGTAAAGACACCACGGCGGATGGCCTGCCGGTCGATGATCCCGAACCAGACTTCCACGAGGTTGAGCCAGGATCCGGACGTCGGGGTGAAGTGCACGTGGAACCGCGGATGCTGTGCCAGCCACACCTTCACCGCCGGGGTCTTGTGGGTCGCGTAGTTGTCCATCACCAAGTGCAGGTCAACCTCCGGGTAGGCGCGGTCGAGTTGACGCAGGAACGCCAGGAACTCCTGATGGCGATGCTTCGGCTTGACCGCGCCGGTGACGTGCCCGGTCGCAATGTCCAACGCGGCGAACAGAGTCGTGGTGCCGTGCCGCTTGTAATCGTGGGTGTGCCTTTCGATGCTGCCGGTGCGCATCGGCAGCATCGGCGCGGTCCTATCCAGCGCCTGGATCTGACTCTTCTCGTCAACACACAACACGATCGCGTTGTCCGGTGGCGCCAAGTACAACCCCACCACGTCGGTGACCTTCGCGACCAGTTCGGGATCGGTGGAGAACTTGAACGTTCCGGCCCGCCAAGGCTGCACCCCGAACTTGCGCCACGCCCTGGCCACGGTGGCGTTACCGATCTTCAGATGATCCGCCAGCAGGCGTGAGGACCAGTGCGTCACCCCGTACTTCTTCGGCGGAGGAGTCAACGTCGTGGTGATGATCTTCTGGTCATCTATCCGCTTCGGCCGGCCAGAGCGCGACTCGTCGAACAGGCCCGCGATCCCATCCGCCTCATACCTGCCTCGCCACTTCCACACCGTCGTCGGCGTCGTTCGCTCCCGGTCAGCGATCCGAGAGTTTGCCTGACCTTCCGCCGCGAGCAGGATAATCCGCGCCCGCATCGCCAACCCCGATTGGATCGACGTTGACCGCGTCCACGACTCCAACTCCTCGCGGTCACCATCACGAAGAATCAAAGCCGGAGCCGGGTTATTGGGCATGACCCATTCTCCCAAACACCCAAGCATTTAGGAACTAACGACACGCGACACTAGGACTGGACGTGGGGGGAACGCCCCCAGGCGGCTGCGCGGGTCGGTCAGCTGTGGTGTTCACTCTCTGCTATCGCCTCCACTTCTTCGAGCGTGGTGGGGATGTGGTACGGCGGCCTGCTCGTGCCCGAGATGCGGTAGCGGTCCCAGAAATCAGGATCGCCCACGAGGCACTCGGCGCGTCCCTCTGGTGTTATGAAGACGGCCACTGTGCGCCTGCCCGCGAGGAGGGCGTCGAGCGCATCATTCTTGTCGATCCTGCCGTACCAGGTGTAAAAGCCGTTGAGGGGCTGGAAATAGCCTTTGATCTTCACCTCGACAGCAATCTCCTTGCCACGGCACACCAGGGTGCCCTCGCCGGAGTAGTCGAGCTCGTGGTCGTCAGACACGCAGGGCTCCCTTTCTTCACATCAAACGTTGACAAAAGAACTCACTGGCGGAGATACTAGCAGTATCGGGTACCCAGAGTATGGGCTATGGAGTCGGGACTCGGCTCGGCCCGGAACACAACGGAGGTGTCACATGACTGTTCAAAATGTGGAGAACAAGTCCGGCCTCTCGACGGAAGGCGTTGCGCGTGTCAGCGCCCGCAAGCCCGTCGACATGCAGAGATCTGCCGGCCGACTGCTGCGGGCGGCGGCCGAAAAATTTTATGACGCGGAGATCGACATCGATTGGGATTCGCCCTGGGAGGAAGGAAAGTACTTCCTGCCAGAGCATCGGGTCTCGCTCTACGGCACCAAGCTGTGGGAGAGGATGAGCGATGAGCAGAAGGTGGAACTCGGGCGCCACGAGATCGTCAGTATTCTCAGCTTCGGGATCTACGCCGAGAATCTGCTCAGTTCGGCGCTGCTCCGAACGTCTGCCAAAGGCGCCCTGACAGATCAAAGGTCCCTCTACGCCCTTAACGAGATCGGCGATGAGGCACGTCACTCGACGATGTTCGCCCAGCTGATCAACAAGACGGGCGTGGCGCCGTACAAGTTGCCGAGGGGGTTCTTGGGCTTCGCGAAGATCTTGCACTTTGTGCCTCTCGGCCCGTCTGTGTCCGGCGCGACACTGCTCATCGAGGAGATCCTCGACCGCGCTCAGCGTGAGGCGATGAATGACCCGAAGATGCAGCCGCATCTGCGCCAGCTCATGAAGATCCACGTTCTCGAAGAGGCCCGCCACATCACGTTCGCGCGGCTGGACATGGTGGAGGGCATGCAGCGTCGCGGACGCATCTCGCGCGCTTGGCATCGAGGCACGTTGGCGGTCATTGCGAACTTTGCGTACCCGTTGCTCATCAATCCGAAGGTGTACCCCGCTGTCGGAATCGGCCGTCTGCGCGGCCTGTGGGCGCAGCAGACGAGCCCGAATTATCGTGTCAACTTGCAGTTCATGTCCGAGCCGATGATCCGGTTCTTCCACGAGGCCGGGATGCTGGAGGGGAAGTTCACGATGGCGATGTGGCGCGCAACGCGCAGCCTGCCCGACGATCTGCGCTGACCCGCCCGGACCGGTCCGGGCGCCCGCCGGCCCATCCGCCCGACACCACGTCCGGATCTCTCCGTTCGGGGGCTCGGGCGGATGACATTCCCCACACCTGTCACGCGTCCCCGCGCCGTGCAGGTCCGTTTGCTGTACTTTGATCAGGAGATTGTAACTTAATGCCGTCCTCCAACACCAAGCGCGCATCGCGCGCCGTCACGGCGACAGACCCGGGAACGACCGACCCGGGAACGACCGAACCGATCACTACCAAGGTCCTCATCGTCGGCAGCGGTTTCTCCGGCCTCGGTATGGCCGTGCAGCTCCGCCGACGCGGGTACAACGATTTCATCGTGCTAGAGAAGGCCGACTCCGTCGGTGGGACGTGGCGCGACAACACCTATCCGGGATGCGCGTGCGATGTACCGTCGCTGATGTACTCCTACTCGTTCGAGAGCCGCGGTAGCTGGTCGAAGGTGTGGTCCTCGCAGCCCGAGATCGAGCAGTACCTGAAGGGTATATCCGACAAGCGTGGTATCACCCAGAAGATCCACTTCGGGCAGAAGCTGGTCTCCGGATATTGGAGTGAGTCTGAATCCCGGTGGCACCTGCGTACCGAGTCGGGCCGGGAGTACGTCGCGCAGTACGTCGTGTCCGGTGTTGGCGCTCTGCACGTCCCGAATTTTCCGAACATCCCCGGAATCGACGGGTTCGCCGGTCAGGCGTTCCATTCGGCGAGGTGGGACCACACGGTGGATCTCCAGGGCAAGCGGGTGGCCGTCATTGGCACCGGTGCCAGCGCGATTCAGTTCGTGCCGTTCGTGCAGAAGGAGGCTGGCACGCTCACGGTCTTCCAGCGAACCCCGGCTTGGGTACTTCCGCGCAAGAACTTCGCGGTGCCGGGGGCACTTCGTACCCTGCTCAGCACGGTCCCGATTACTCGCCGCCTCGCTCGGTGGTCGGTCTACTGGGGCGCAGAGAGCCTGGCCTTCGGGCTCAACGGCCATTCCAACGTTATGCGGCCAATCGAGAAGGTGGCGAAGTGGAACATCGAACGTTCCATCACCGACCCTGAGTTGCGCCGGAAGTTGATGCCGTCGTACCGCATCGGATGTAAGCGCATCCTGGGATCGAACGACTATTATCCTGCGCTGGCTGCGCCCAACACGACAGTGATCAGCGATCGGATCGAGAAGGTTACCGCGGATTCGATCGTCACCGCTGACGGCGTGTCGCATCCTGTGGATGTGATCATCTATGCCACAGGGTTCCATGTCACGGACGGGTTCGATCAACTCGCGCTCAAGGGCGCGGGGGGCGAGGACCTGCCGTCGCACTGGCACGAAACGGGCATCAACACCCATCTCGGCATCACCACCGAGGGTTTCCCGAACCTGTTCTTCCTGCTCGGACCTAACACGGGTCTTGGGCACAACTCTGTCGTATTCATGATCGAGCAGCAGATCAAGTACATCATCAAGGCCATCGACGCCGTCGATAGTCGGGGTGCGCAGCGCATTGATGTGCGGCCCGAGGTTCAAGAACACTTCAACAAGGACATCCAGCACAAGCTCGCCAAGGGCGTGTGGACCAACGGCGGATGTACGAGCTGGTATCTGGACTCGCAGGGTGTCAACCGTACGGTGTGGCCCGGGTTCACCTGGCAGTACTGGCGAGCGACGAAAGACTTCGAGTCCGCCGAGTACGAGATTGCCTGACAGTCCAGCCGTAGGTCATCGGAGAAGTGGGTACGCGACAGTGAGTAGTTCGACAGCAGGCCGTTACGCGACCCAGGTCGCGGTCGTCACGGGAGCCGCCTCAGGGATCGGCCGGTCCCTTGCCCTGCAATTGGCCGGACACGGGGCCAGCCTTGCCTTGTCCGACGTCGACGAGGTGCATCTCAAGGAGACGGCGGACATGTGCCGTGCCGCGCATGGGGTGACGGTTGAGACCGCCGTGTTGGACGTGGCAGATCGTGCTGCGTTCCAGGATTACGCAGATAGCGTCCAGTCGTTTTTCGGGCGCGTCAACATGGTGTTCAACAATGCCGGCGTCGCCCTCGGCACCGACGTCGTCGATATGTCCTGGGAGGACTTCGACTGGCTGATGGGTATCAACTTCGGTGGTGTCGTCAACGGGACGAAGGCGTTCCTGCCTTATCTGATCGCCTCGGGTGATGGTCATCTGGTGAACACCTCCAGTGTCTTCGGTCTGGTCGGGATCCCTAGTCAGAGTGCCTACAACGCCGCGAAGTTCGGTGTGCGTGGCTTCACCGAAGCGCTTCGCCAAGAGATGAAAATCAGCCGGTATCCGGTCACGGTGACATGCGTTCACCCCGGTGGCGTCAAGACCAATATCGTCAACAACGCTCGGGGTGTATCCGATATGGGGGCAGATACCGCCACCATTGCCTCGATGTTCAACAACATCGCCAGGACCACTCCGGAGAAAGCGGCGTCCACCATCCTCAAGGGAATGGACAAGAAGAAGCCCCGCGTGTTGATCGGCGCAGACGCACGGGGTTTCGACTTTGTCGCACGCGTTGTGGGTCCGCGCTACCAGGACATCTCTGCGCCTGTCACACGCGCGGGCTACGCCTTGGCCCGCAAGCGGGGGATCATCACATGACCGTTGAGCAGGAGAGTCGGCCGGGCACCACCGCGCGGTCGCGGACGCTGACCGTGTCGGAGGTCGTGCAAGAGACCAAGGACTCCGTGAGCATCGCCTTCGAAGTGCCTGACGAGATCGTCGACGATTTCAAGCACCTTCCCGGGCAGTTCATCACGCTGAAGATCCCGTCCGACCAGACGGGCCACGTCGCACGATGCTATTCGCTGAGCAGTTCACCTCATGTCGATGACTTCCGCCTCGAGATCGGGGTGAAGCGCACCGCCGGGGGATATGCGTCGAACTGGTTGTGCGACAACGTCTGCGTCGGCATGGAGGTGACCGTACTCACGCCGTCGGGAAAGTTTACCGCTAAGAGCCTCGACGTCGACATGCTTTTCTTCGCCGGCGGAAGCGGCATCACGCCGGTCCTGTCGCTGGTGAAGTCGGCACTGGTGTCGGGCAGTGGGGAAGTCGTCCTGTTCTACGCGAACCGTGACGCCGATTCGATCATGTACGAGCGCCAGCTTCAGCAGATCAGATCCGAATTCGCCGAGCGGTTCACTTTGGTTGACTGGCTTGAGTCGGAGAACGGGATCCCCACATCCGAGGCTGTCGAGAAGATTATTCGTGATCACAAGGGATCGGCGATCTTCACGTGCGGCCCTTCCCCCTTCATGGATCTGGTGGAAAGGTCTGCCGCCGCGTGTGGAGTGGACCATTCGGATGTACATCGGGAGGTGTTCCAGTCCCTGGCGGGTGACCCGTTCGACACCGCCACACTGCGTCGACTCAGTGACGACGAGGGTGTAGCTACGGCCACGGTCTACCTCAACGGAGAGTGCATCACCACGGAGTGGCCGCGTAACACGCCGCTGCTCGATGTGCTGCTCTCCCGAGGGCACAACGCCCCGTACTCGTGCCGAGAGGGCGCATGCAGTGCGTGTGTGTGCAAGCTCATCGAGGGCGATGTCGACATGGTGCAAAACAACATCCTCGTCGACGACGACATTGAGGACGGTGAGCGACTCGCGTGCCAGTCACTTCCGCTCACCGACGCTGTGACGGTGAGCTTCGATGACCTCTGACTCTTCGGGAGCCGGCCTACAGTCGCGGCGGTCGCGGGAGGTTCTCTCCAGTGACGGCACGAGGCTGTTCGTCGAGGAGTACGGGCTGGGTGATGATGCGCCGCTGTTGGTGTTCAGCCACGGGTGGGCTTGCCACGGTCGGTTCTGGAGACCTCAGATCGAACACTTCGCCAACACGCACCGTGTGGTGGTGTATGACCAACGAGGGCACGGCTGGAGCGACCGGGGTCACACCCCCTTCTCTTCGTCGTTGCTCGGCGACGATCTCGAGGCTGTCTTGCGCGCGGTCGTCACGTCGAGTCGTAAGGCATTGGTGACCGGTCACAGTATGGGCGGGATGTCCATCATGGGTTGGGCTGCCGAGCACCCGGAGTCGGTGCCCCTCCTATCCCGCGGTGCCGTCTTGGCGAGCACCGGCTCCTCCCAGTTGGTGAGTAGATCGACGTTAATTGGGTCGCCACGTCGATTCCGCGCCTCATTGGAGCGGGCCTTCGCAGCCGGGCTCGCCATCGCGGGACCGGAGATGCCTGACACTCGTTTCAACCGACGTTTGGTGAAATACGGGACGCTGGGTCCGCACGCGCCGGCCGACGTTGTAGCTGAGTGTTCCGACATAGTACTGCAGTGCCCCCCTGTGGTGCGCGGGATGTGGGGCAAGGTCCTGGCCACCATCGACGTCAGCAAAGGAGTCGACTCACTGGCGGTTCCGACGACAGTGATCGTGGGCTCTGCCGACAAGTTGACACCCGAGGTTCATTCCATCGATCTCGCCGAACGACTGCAGCAGCGCGGTCGGTTGCACGATTTCGTGACGTTGCCGCAGATCGGTCACATGACCAACATGGAGGCACCGAACGATTTCAACGAAGCGACGGCGCGACTGGACGCAGTCACGGTAGAAAGTTGACTCTCGAACCGTCGATACCTATGACCGAACGCACATGAGCTGATGAACGCTTGGGGAGGGACTTCCGGTATGGTTACTCCCAGAATGTCAGTCGTCCGCCGAGTTTCCTCCGCACCATCTCAGGTGCAGCGTCGGGTGAGGGATGCCCGCAGCACCCGTTGGGATGAGCATCGGGTCGCGGTACGCGCACAGCTGGTCGACGCGGCCATACGGACCATCGAACGCTATGGCGCAAGCGTCAGCATGGACGACATCGCTGCGGAGGCCGGTGTATCTAAACCGAAGCTGTACCGCTACTTCGGCGACAAAGCGGGCTTGAACGGGGCGGTGGCGGCGAAACTCGGTGCGTTGATGTGGGAGTCGGCGCAAGTCACAATTCTCGCCGAGCAAGATCATGCTCCGGTCGACGACCTGGTTCGCTCGGCCGTCCAGAGCTACGTCGCGCTCGTCGGGCAATATCCCGCGGTCGTCAGATACCTTATGGCGAATCACTTGTTTCAATACTCCGGATCGGGAAACGGCGGAGTTGCTGACCAACTGAGATCGGTGATGGAGGTCGTCGCCGATCGGTTCACTGAAAGTCTGCAGCGTGTCCACGCAAATACGTCAGTCATTCCCTTAGCCGTCGCGTCCATTCTGGGTTTTGGTCTATCTGCGACTCAGTGGTGGATCGACAGCGGTCGTGAGCAAGGGGTGGACGACAAGTTTTTCACCGCACACCTATCAGAGACGACGTGGGGAATCATCAACGGCGCGGCCGCAACCGTAGACGTCGCCTTCTCACGTGGTCTGCCATTCAGCGATCCCGGTTTCGCGTCCCGCCTCGAAGCGGACTGACCCGCCATTCGCCGAACCACTTATTTTGCCAGTGGCGGCGCGATTCGATCGGTTCTTTGCGTTGCCGTCGGGAATTAGTGCGTGCCGGGCGCCCTTGGGCACCAGTTGCGAGACGAACGAGCCCTGACGATCGCGCGGCTGGTCGATCTCGACCGGGCCGACCTCGGTCGCCACCGTCTTCCGGCTCGAGCCATTGCAATGGTTTCCGTCCCCGCCGCGGGCGTGAGTCTGGCGGCCCGGGTGCCCGGTCAGCTCGGCACCCATCCCACGCTCCAGCACTGCCTGAGTATTCGTTGTTCTGAGGGCCAGTCGTATTGGGTCTGGGAGCCGGTGGCTGCTTGACGCCCTGGACGGCTTCGGAGCCATCGTTATTCGGCTTGAGAGCCACCTTCTTAGACTCCTTCCGCTGGGTGTAACGGGCATCTGGCGGAAGGAGCAGTTCCCAATGGTGAGGAAGATCAAGGCGAAACTCGTCTTGCAGCTACGGGCCGAGGGCCTGTCCGGCAGAGCGATCGCGGCCTCGCAGCAGATTTCGCGCAACAGCGTGGCGGCGGTGTTTGAGGCCGCTGATACAGCCCAGCTCAGCTGGGACGATGTGGTGGACCTGCCCGACGGCGAGGTGTACTCGCTGTTGTTCCCCGGCCGTGGCGAGCACGAGAGCGTGTTCGCCGAGCCAGACTGGGCCGAGGTACATCGGGAGATGGCCCGGGTCGGGGTCACGATGAAGCTACTGCACGGCGAGTACGTCGACCGGTGCGCCAGCTCGGGCTCGCCGGCGATGGGGTACGACAGGTTCTGCAAGCAGTACCAGCAGCATGTGCAGGTCGCTGGGCTTGCCTCCCGCGTCGGGCATAAGGCCGGGCAGACCGTCGAGGTGGACTGGTCGGGGCCGACGATGCAGCTGACCGATCCGGTGACGGGCGAGTCGACCCGGGTGTATCTGTTCGTGGCGTGCCTGCCGTTCAGCCGCTATGCCTTCGTCGAGCCAACGCTGGACATGAAGCAGGACACCTGGCTGCGCGCCCATGTTGCGATGTTCGAGTTCTTCGGCGGCTCGGTACCGCGAATCGCCTGTGACAATCTCAAGACCGGCGTGATCAAGCATCCCCGCGAGGGCGAGATCGTTCTCAATGACGCCTACCGGGAGATGGCCGCGCATTACTCGGCCGCGGTCCTTCCCGGCCGGGTGCGCAAGCCCAAGGACAAGGCGAGCGTGGAGAACACTGTCGCGCACGTGGCCACCTGGGTCATCGCGGCGCTACGCACGCGGACGTTCGCGACGCTTGCCGAGCTGAAGACGGCGATCGCCGACCAGCTTGGGGCCTACAACGGTGAGCCGTTCCAGAAGCGGGCAGGCTCGCGGGCCAGCGTGTTCACCTCAGAGGAGAAGGAGTTGCTGCGGCCGCTTCCGGCCACCGGGTATGAGATCAGTCGCTGGGTCTACGGTCGGCGAGTCGGGCGGAACGGCCACGTGTCCTGGGCCCGCAACTTCTACTCCGTGCCGTACCCGCACGTGGGCGCCAAGGTGGACCTGCGGATCACCGAGTCGATGCTGGAGGTACACCGCGGCCACCAACGGTTGGCGAGCCACGTGCTGCTGCCCGAGAGCGTGGTCAACGCCTACCGCACCAATGACGCTGATCTGCCGGCCGGGCCGAAGTACCGGCAGTGGGACCAGTCGAGGGTGCGGGAGTGGGCCGAGCGAGTGGGCCCCTCCGCTGTGATCGTGACCGATCGGATCTTCGAATCGGTCCCCGTCGCCGAGCAGGGCATCAATCCCGCGCTGGCAGTCCTGCGGCTGACCCGCCGCTACTCCGCCGAGCGAGTCGAGGCCGCGTGTCGGATCGCGTTTGGCAGATAGGGCTAGTGGGTACGCCTAGTCCGGCGATCCGGTACTTCGATTCCGGCGACTCGGTACTCCTCGGTCGTGCCCGAGTGGTCTGCTCAAGATGAGGCGGCGCGACTGCGTCGCCTCTTCCTATTTGAGGAGGCTGATGTGGCCGACTACAAGGCCATCATGATGTTGGCGCTGGCCGGGCATAGCTACAGTGAGATCGTTGCTGCCGTCGGGTGCTCGCGGCGGGAGATCGCGGCGGTGAAGAAGACGATCACCGCGTACGGCATCACCGCCGGCCAGGCTGCGTCGATGAACCCGGCGGAGATCGCCGGGATGTTTCCCGATGGGCGCAAGCGCGTCTCGGAGGACTACAACCAGCCGGATTTTGACCGGGTGCTGGCGTCGATGAAGTTCAACCGGCACTTCACCATCCAGCAGGCGTGGGGCAAGTACCTCGCCGACCCCGCCGGGGCCGGGAAGAAGTACGGGTACTCGCAGTACTGCGCCCTGTTTGCCGAGCACGCACGGGTCAAGGACGTCGTGGCCACGCTGCATCACGAACCCGGCAGAACGATGCTGGTCGACTGGGCCGGCGACACCCTCGAGGTCCTCGACGCCGTCACCGGCCAGGTCACCAAGCTGTACCTGTTCGTGGGGGTGCTGCCGTACTCCGGTGCGGTCTTCTGCCGCGGCTTCACCGATATGAAGTCCCCGTCCTGGATCGACGCGCACGTCGCCGCGTTCGATTTCTTCGGCGGGACGCCGCAGATGGTGGTGCCCGACAATCCGACCACCGCCACTCACCGGCAGGCCAAGGGTGAGGCGGCCAGGGCGGTCAACGTCCGCTATCAGCAGTTGGCCGACCATTACGGCACGGCGATCGTGCCGGCGCGGGTCCGCAAACCCCGCGACAAGGCGGCCGTGGAATCGGCCGTGGACGTGGTCAACAAGCGCGTCATCGGCTATCTCGCCGAGGAGGTGTGGACCACCGTCGAGGCCCTGAACTCGGCGATCGCCGACCGTGTCGCGGAGATCAACACCGCCATCCGTCGGGCTGACGGCACGACCAGGTGGGAGCGGTTCGAATCCGACGAAGCACCGCTGCTGACGGCGCTGCCCGACGACGGGTTCGCCACGGTGGAGTGGAAGCAACTCAAGGTCGGGCGGAACTATCACGTGTCCTGCGATTCGCAGTACTACTCGGTGCCGTACACCTTCGCCGGTCAGCTACTTAGGGTGCGCCTGACGGCGCAGTCGGTGACGATCTTCGACGGCGACCAGGTCGTCTGCGAGCATCCGCGGCGCCATGGCCGCAAGGGCCAGTACTCCACCGTGCTCGCCCACGCCCCAAAGCAACACCAGGGCATCGACGGCCTGTGGTCGCGGCAGTGGTTCACCGACCGCGCCCGCGGATTCGGCCCCGCCACCGAGCAGGTGATCGCCCAGATCTTGGATCGTCACGTGATCGAGGCGCAGGGCTATCTGGACTGCCAGAACATCCTCGACACTCTCGGCAAGCGCAGTCGCCAGCGGCTCGAGGCAGCCTGCCAGGTACTGCTCAACCAGAACAGTGCCGGCAGCTACAGCGTGCTCAAACGCGTGATGGCCACGATCGACTCCGACGGCAAGGCGCCCCGTCCCGCCGTACCGGCGGCCGCCACACGAAAGCCCCCACCACCGGCCGGCCCCCGGGATGACGGGGCGATCCAAGTCCGGTCGGCCGACCATTACGCCCGCGGCCGCAGCGGGGAGGGCGTGTGATGTTCACCGAGATCGATCATCAGAAGTTCCGCAGCCTGCGCATCACGCACGTGGCCACCCGGTTCGAGGAGCTGATCAGCGATGAGGCCAATGACGAGCTCACCCCGGAGCAGATCTTCCTCACCGCCGTCGACGACGCCCTGGACCAGCGCCAGGCCCACCGGATCGACAAGCTCATCCGCGCGGCGAAGTTCCCCATTCCACAAGCCTCGATCGCCGAGATCAACTACCAGGAAGGACGCGGGATCACCCCGGTGCGGATGAAACGCTACGCCGGGCACCACTGGCGCCAGGACCCCACAAACCTGCTGGTGATCTCACCGACCGGCGGTGGGAAAACCTACCTGGCCTGCGCGATCGGGATCGCCGCCTGCCAGAACGGGCACACCGTCACCTATGCCCGGATGGACGAGCTCGCCCGGCGGCTGGTCATCGCCCGAGGCGACGGGATCCGCCACCAGAAGATGCTCAATGACCTCTCGGACGTGGAGCTACTGATCATCGACGACTTCCTCACCGTGGGGATCGACCCTGAAGCCGCCAACGATTTGTTCGCCGTCCTGGCCAACCGGGAGCATCGCCTGCCGACGATGATCGCCTCCCAGTCCCGGCCGGCGTACTGGCTCGAAGCACTGCCCGACCGGGTGGCCGCCGATTCCATCGTCAACCGCTTGGCCAACAACGCCCGCGAGATCAACCTCGGCGAAGTCGACATGCGCCGCCAACGCGACGACCAAGCCCGCGCGACCACCGGATACTGGGAGTAACCCCCGACGGTGCCGGCCCGCCTCACACACGGGCCGGTTCCGGGTCGCCGGAACAGCGGTACCGACTCGCCGGACCCGCAGTACCGACAAGCCCTATCTGCCACGCGTTGGCCGGACCGATCCGCTCCCCGCGGTACGCCCACCTGCGGCCGATCCTGGAAACCGGGCAGGACAAACCCACACCATCGACCGGCAGAGCCAGCCAGGACCCACCCTCCCAGGACGCCGGCGGTTACGTGCGCGGGGCCGACTACTACGCCACGGGAGGTGCGCGATGACCCGGCTCGATCCCGAGACCCGTCGCAAGCTGCGGGAGATGGGCGCCACCGCGCTGCTGGAATCGTTCGAGGCCCGCGATGAGACCCTCATGATGGGCATGGGGTTCGAGGACCAGGTCAAGATCGTCGTGGACGAGGCCCACTCCTCGTTCACCCACGCCAAGGTCGAGGGCCTGATCCGGCGAGCCGGCCTGCGCTACCCGAACGCTGACCTCAGGCGGCTGGACATGATCGCCGAGCGGGGCCTGGACCAAGGCGTGATCGCGCAACTGGGCACCTGCTCGTTCATCGACCGGCATCAGAATGTCGTCTTCCAGGGCTTCACCGGCTCTGGTAAGTCCTACCTCGGCTGCGCTCTGGCCAAGCAGGCATGCACGCACCGGATCCGGGCCCACTACATCCGGATGCCCGACCTGGCCGAGGCGTGGGCGTTGGCGCGGGACAAACCGAACGGCAGCTCGACGTTCCTGAAAAAGTACGCCGCCTTCACGCTGCTCGTGCTCGACGAATGGCTCCTCGACCCACCCGATGAGGGCATGCGTGTTAGGGACGCGTTTCGGATAGCGGGGTTCTGCTGATCGGGTAGCGAGAGGACGAGCATCGGGTAGCGCCGGTCGGGGGCATCCAGCGACTTCGGGTCCGATTTCGGCCGGGCTCATCGATGCCGCCTGCCCGGGCCGTGACGCCGTACGCGGCAATCGTCTTCGCCGGCCGCCGCGATCTCCCGCCGCGAGCACACGGCGACGATCTCGCTGAACCTATGCCCGGTCGGCGCCAACGTCATGGTGGCCTTGTAGGCGGCCACTCAGGCCTGATCCACCGAGGGAGAGTGGGGTGTGAGCGTGGCGTAGGGCGAGGTTTCCCTTCTGGGCAGGGAGAATGGTGGTTACTGAAATCGCCAATCGTCCCCCAGAAGGGTCACCTCGCGAGTGAAATCCTCTCACACGATCTGTCCGGTGTTCGATGATGCGAACCTGGTGTCGGAGTCTGGTCTGGTGCCGACGATGCGGTTGGCCGGGTCGGCCGGTCTGCATGGTCTTCTGGACCTGCGGCTGAGCGTTGCTTCGCCGAACGCGGCGGCCAAGGCCTCGAGCGTGGTGGGCGGGATGCTCGCCGGCGCTGACAGCATTGACGATCTAGATCTGTTGCGCCACGGCGGGATGGGGCGGTTGGTCTCCGGCGTGCGTGCCCCGTCCACGCTGGGCACATTCCTTCGCTCGTTCACTCAACGGGCACGTGCAACAACTCGATGCCGTCGGCGCAGCGGTGCTGGCGGGGCTGCAAGCACGAGTGCCGCGGCTTGTGGCCGGTGGCGGTGCCGGCGAAGAGCTCACATTCATCGATGTCGATGACACTGTGCGCGAGGTCCACGGTTACGCCAAACAGGCCGCCGCCTACGGCTACACCCGGGTGCGCGGTCTGACCTGCCGCGTCGATTTCGGACAGCGGAGTTGATGGTTTCTCTACGCTGCCGTTGCCGGCTGGAGGTCAGCGTAGTGCACCTCGTTCGGGCGCTTGTAGCCGAGCGCTGAATGGCGCCGTCGGGTGTTGTAGAACCCCTCGATGTAGCTGATGACGGGCGTGTCAAGTTTTCTGTGTAAGGGGCCGGTCAGTTAGCCCCTCTGCCGGGTGGTCAGAGTGGGAGTCTGTTGGGGAATTGCACGGCGAAGGCGTTCAACGCTTGGTGCCATCCCTGGGTGCCGGTGCCGAGTTCGCCACCGCGGGTGGTTTCGATGTTGCGGATGCCGAGATAGACCAGCTTGATCGCCGCCTCAGCCGAGGGGAATGAGCCCCTGGTTTTGGTGATCTTCCGGAGTTGATAGTTGATCGACTCGATTTGATTCGTCGTGTAAATGACCTTGCGGATCTCCGGCGTGAACGCCAGGAACGGAGTGAAGTCGTCCCACGCATTGCGCCACGCCAACACCGCCCCTGGGGCCTTGGTGCCCCAGGTCTCGGCGAAGGCCTCCATCGCCATCTCGGCGGCCTGCACGGTGGCCGCTGTGTAGATCGGCTTCATGTCCTTGGCCATGGTCTTGCGGTCGGTGTAGGAGGCGTACTTCATGGCCGATCGCAGCAGGTGCACCACGCAGGTCTGCACCACGGTCTCGGGGTAGACGCTGTTGACCGCGGCCGGCAGCCCGGTCAGCCCGTCGCAGCACAGGATCAAGATGTCCTTGGCTCCGCGATTGCGGATTTCCGTCAGCACGTTGGCCCAGAACTTGGCCCCCTCGGTGGCGCCGAGCCATAGGCCCAGCACCTGCTTACGGCCCTCCAGATCGACGCCTACGGCCACGTGGCAGGCTTTGTTGGACACGACTCCACCGTCGCGGATCTTCAACCAGATCGCATCGATGTAGACGATCGGATACACCGTCTCCAGCGGCCGGGACTGCCAGAGGGCGATCTCGTCTGTCACCACGTCGGTGACCCTGGAGATGGTCGCGGCGGAAACCTTGGAGCCGTAGATCTCCTCGATGTGTGAGCCGATATCCCGTGTCGTCATTCCACGGGCGTAGAGGGACAGGATCATGTCCTCGACCTTGCCCAGCCGGCGGGCCCTCTTGGGAACGATTACCGGCTCAAACGAGCTATTGCGGTCCCGCGGCACGGTCAGCTCCACAGGGCCCTGGAGGGTCTGGACGCTCTTGGTGGTCTTGCCGTTGCGGGAGTTGCCGCTCCCATGGCCGGCGGGGTCTCCGGCCTCGTAGCCCAGGTGGTCGCTGAGTTCGGCTTCCATGGCCCGCTCCAGTACGGCCTTGGTCATCCGCGTCAGCAGCTCCTCGACCCCATGGCGGCCCTCACCGAGCTCCTCGGCGGCGGTCACCATCGCGTCGATCTGATTGGCGTTGAGAACCCCAGCGAGGGGGTTCTGCGCACCAGCAATTTCGGTCATTCGGTCGGTCCTTCCAAGAGGTGAAACCCGTAGGTCACACCTCGGTTCGAGACCGGACCCTTACACACTCAATGAAACACCCTCTTGATGACGTCGCGCCTGGCTTGCCGCTTCGTGGCGTAGGCGGTTCGGTGGACACGCTCGTTCTTCAGGGCGGAGAAGAACGATTCGGCCATCGCGTTATCCCAGCATTATCCGGCTAATCGGGGGCCTGATGGGCC
>NZ_NTGA01000089.1 GCF_002289575.1 Dietzia natronolimnaea | reverse complement strand
ATAAATCACCCTGCGACACAGCAGCGATGGTCGGCGGCATATCGTCCCGCACGGGTGTACCCTAAAGGGGCAACTTGGTTTGCGGCCCTGTTTGCAACTTTGGTGCAATGTGGGCACTATTGCACTTATAAGTGCAACTGCGTACCGTGGAGCGCACATCCGGTACACGCCCCAGAGTCGCCGAGGAGGGACGCCATGACGATCACGATTGCAGCCACCAACGAGGTCTTGCTCTCGTCCGACGAGCAGTCTGCCGCTCGCGACTTCGTGCAATCACTTGGTGGGCACCCCGTCCAGATTGGATCCGGTCAGGACGCCGAGCTTCCTGTCGAGGTGGCGAGAGTTTTCGAGTTGGTGCTCGAAGCGATGGCAGAGGGTCGCCCGGTCTCGATCGAGGCCATGCCGGAAAACCTCACCACCACCGCAGCCGCCGGCCTACTCGGCCTTTCGCGACCGACGTTGATGAAACTCGTCCGTGAAGGACGCATCCCCGCCCACAAAGTGGGCTCGCACCATCGACTGCGCAGCGCCGACGTTCTGAGATTGAAGGATGAGCTACGCCTGGAACGCCAGCAGGCCGTCTTCGACGTCATGGACCTGGAAGACGAACTCGCCAGCAACAACCCCTGACCCTGCCCAGCGGCACCCTGGGGCACTCTCGGTGTCGCTGGGCACTTATAGGGTGGCGGTCATGGCGATCGTGCGACCACACTCGGTTCTTCCCGACGCGAACATCTGGTGCTCCGCCACACTTCACTCCTGGTTCGGCCTCATCGCTACCGAAACCATCGGCTCATGGACCTTTCATTGGACCGAGGACATCCTCGCCGAAGCGGTGTACCACCGCCGAAAACGATTCCCCCGAGCCTCGTCTCAGCAGATCGAAGCGCTCCGGGATCGATTGATGGCCCCCATGGGCGAGAACCGCATCAGCGGTTTTCCTATCGACGAGTCGGTCACCTACCCGGACGAGTACGACGCGCACGTCCACAGCGCCGCCATCCATGAAGGCGTCGCCATCATCGTGACGAACGACCGCACAGGTTTCACCGGCCTGTACCCCGACCCTGACGAATGCCCCTACGAGGTGCACACCGCTGACGAGTTCCTCACCCTCGTCGCCGACAGCGCCCCCCAGGTCGTCGACGCCGTCATCACCGCCCAGCTCATCCACTGGACAGGCAAAGGCCACAGCTTCTCCCTGCCCAACAAGCTCAGGCAAGCCCAGGCGCCCCACTTCGCCGAGTACGTCAGAGCCCGACTACAAACGATCCCCCTGCCCAGCTCGGCCCCGAAGCAGAGTTGAGCTACTGAGATGGCTGAAACATAGATCCAGTCGTTCAAGAACCTCCACCCGGCCATGCTGGGCGGTAGCTTCACATATGAACACTTATCCAGGATTTGGATCAAACATGAACGTCGGCAAGGGGATGCGCAGCGGTGCATGAGATTGACTTTCTTCCTGGCAGGTAGGGCCAGTGGGTACGCCTAGTCCGGCGAT
>NZ_NTGA01000088.1 GCF_002289575.1 Dietzia natronolimnaea | reverse complement strand
ACCCTCCACGATTCGGGGGGAACCACAGTGGCCAGGGTCTTGCTGGCCAGGGTCTTGCTGGCCAGGCCGGGTTGCAGGCTCCCAAAATCACGTAGCTGCCCACGGCCTCGGCGACCTCTGCGCCCAGTCTGTGTCGAAGGTCGCCTTGGCGTCGATCTCGGTCAGGATGAATCTCCCTGGATCTGTCGGAGGGTCTGATCTAGCAAGGGAGACTGGACCCCATGTCAGCACCACGGAAGTTCGACGCCGAGACCCGGGAACGGGCCGTTCGGATGTACCACGAGCACTTGGCCGACGAGCAGTGCTCCGGTCCGCCGCCGACGCGCAAGACCCTAATGCGTGCACCTCTTTTGCGCTGCACTTCTGTGCCAAGGCTGCATGGGCCGCTGATGGAGTGCCACCTGCCGAGTCCCAGACACGGGGCATGCGGGGCAGATGTCGGGGCACGGGATCAGCAAATGCGACGCCGCTAACGTCCCCTACGATTGCATCCGTCCCCTTTCTGGATCGATTTCTATCGACCGCTGCCCTCGGCCAGGCTGGGGGCCTGTGAGCACCTGACGGTGTGCCACGAGTTCTTCGTAGGAGATTTCGCCTCTGGCGAAACGCCTCTCGCTTATCTGCACCGGATCGGCTTCGTCTTCGGTGCCGTTTGGTCTGCTTGTGCGGTTGGTGCGGAAGATGGAGGACATCAGGTAGAACGCCACCCCCCAGAACACGAGCATGCACAAGGCCATGAGGGTCCATCCGGTCGAGCCCAGCTCACCTGCCCAGCCCATCATGATCGTCTCCTTCCCTTCGGTGTGTCGCTCAAGCATCGCGCAGAAAGTCTGGTGATCCGGTGGAAGTTGAATAAAGATTTGCTAAAGAACTCCGGTCGCAATGTCCGCGCCGGGCGCTTCTGATGATGAGGGAGCCCACGGCACCTCAGCGCGAACGTCCGAGACCAACAGCGAACCCCGCTGCGGTGCGCGCCCGACGCCGTAATTGGTTAGGTCCCGGGTTGCGTGTCCTTGGGAGCCCATCTCGCCCCCTGTGTACCGAGGTGAAGATCTCGTGAAGAAAATTGGCGATTCGAACCATATACCCTCCAGGGGTATATGGTTCGGGTGTGGGGTCGGCCCACGGAGTTCGAAGAAAGGACTAAAACGATGACGGTCACTACTTACCAGGTCCAGGGAATGACCTGCGGACATTGCGTATCGTCCGTGAAAGCCGCCGTTGGTGCAGTGCCCGGCGTGACCGGTGTCGAGGTCGACTTGCCGGCAGAAAGTGTGATGACGACCGGAACCGCGACCACCCAAGCCGTATCTCAAGCGGTGGCCGATGCTGGCTACGCGTTGGTCTCTGCAGATCAAGCGGTCGGGCGCTCCTTGCCCATGGCGAGCGGAACGGGTGGTTGCCGCTGCAGCTGACGACCGGTCCATCTCGACCAGTGCGCGATGAACCACGTCCTCGAGCGAGCACTGCATTGGATGGGTCGGCAAGCGCACCTATTCGTCACTAGCCCCGGTAGTTCACGGGGATCTGAGG
>NZ_NTGA01000087.1 GCF_002289575.1 Dietzia natronolimnaea | reverse complement strand
CGTCCTCGCACTCCATGAATCAGCGGGGTTAGCGGCCCGGCCGCGAATCGCGTCCGTGATGGCGTCACCGCCTTTGCTGCCGAGTTCGCCGGCGAGGTCAAAACCGAAGCAGCACTCGAGCGTTTCAAACGATCCGGACTCACTCTCATTCACGACAACGGGCACGCCCACAACGTCTGCTCGTACGTTGCCGCCACCGCCCTCTGCCACCCCACCCGAACTACCAACCGCGACACGGGGACACCAGACCTCACCAACTGCCAACGCGGCTGCCCCAACATCGCCCTGCTCGACCGCCACTTCCAAGAGAAGACGCGGCAACGCGACCAACTACTCGCTGAAATCGACTACTTACCCGCCCCGCTGGCAGCGCGCAACCAGCAAATCGCGGACGAACTTACCAAGGAAATCACCCGACACGAACAAGGAGAGAACAATTCATGACCCGACGCGGTGATGATGCAGAAGAACGCGACAAACTCATTGCCGCGCTCATTCGGACCCTGAAAGGTGAATCCGAAAGTAGTTCGGGACGGCTATCAGTCAAAGCGATAGCCCAGGAAGCTGGTCTCGCACGAACGACGCTTACCCACAAACACCTCGATCTAAAAGAACTCATCGAAATTTATCAAGCTGCAAATAGAGACCGAACCCGAAATGACAATACGGAAAAGGTGGAGTCTCTCACGGCCGAAGTTCAAGAACTCAAAGCCCTCAACGAGGTGCTGGCCGCGCAAGTGACGCTCGCGGCCCTCACCTACCGTCCCTCGCCAAGTCTCACATCGGTGCCGCCACCCTGAGCACCACGCAGGCCGGTCAACCATTTATTTACCAGCGCGTGTCGAACAATCAGCCCTAGGACTTCGCCCTGCAACCTGCCGGAGGCCGCGACGGAGTGAACAGCCTAGTGTCGCGCGTGTGAAGTAGTTTTACGGTTGGGTTTGTGAAATCATGGGGCATGGCGAATCGACCTGCCCCGGCATTGATGTTGCGTCCCGGCGATCGCGAGGAGCTCGAGAGGATGACCCGTTCGCAGTCGATGTCGGCGGGGATGGTGCAGCGGGCGCGGATCGTGTTGCTGGCCACGGAGGGTCGGCGCAATGCTGAGATCGCGGAGCTGGCTGGAGCGTCGCGTCCGAAGGTGAATCTGTGGCGATCCAGGTATGAGGACAAGGGCATCGCGGGCCTGGTCGATGAGAAACGTTCTGGCCGGCCGCGCACGATTGATCACGCGGCGATCGTGACGGCGACGTTGATGCCGCCGCCGAAGAGTTTGGGCGTGACCCACCGGTCGTCGCGGTTGCTGGCGGCG
>NZ_NTGA01000086.1 GCF_002289575.1 Dietzia natronolimnaea | reverse complement strand
GTTGAAGGTCTCGGCCTCGACGGTGGTCACGGCGTGGCGAGCCTATGGGATCAAGCCGTGGCGGGCCGAGTCGTTCCGGTTCTCTACCGATCCCGAGCTGGTCGGCAAGGTCACCGACATCTGCGGTCTGTACCTGGCGCCCCCGGAGAACGCGATCGTGCTGTGCGTGGACGAGAAATCTCAGATCCAGGCGCTGGATCGGACGCAGCCGATCTTGCCCATGCAGCCGGGACTGATCGAGCGGCGCAGCCACGACTACGTCC
>NZ_NTGA01000085.1 GCF_002289575.1 Dietzia natronolimnaea | reverse complement strand
CTAGTGGGCATCTCCGTTAGTTCGTCGGGGGTCAGGCCGCGTTGCGGAGGGTCCCGTCGTTGTTGAGGCGATCGAGGTGGCGGTTGAGGTCGTCGCGGGTGTACTTCCAGCCGAAGGGTTCCGCGCTCTGGTTGTAGCGATTCTCGAAGGCGAGGATCCGTGCGGCGAGGTCATCGAGGTCGGCGAAGTCGCCGGTGGTGATGGCTTTGCGCTGCAGTATCGAGAAGTAGATCTCGACCTGGTTGAGCCAGGACGCGTGCACCGGAAGGTGCACCAAGACCGCGTTAGGCCAGGCCTGACGCATCCGGTCGATCGAGGCCTGCCCAGCATGGGAGGAACCATTGTCAACGACCCAGAACACTCGCTTCGCGCTGGCGTAGGGCTCCCTGGTCATCACCTGCTCGACCAGGTCGGTGAACGGCACGATCCCGGTCTTGGGTGCGGTCATGCCCATCACGCGAGCCTGGTGGACGTCGTAAGCGGCGAAGTAGGCCAGAGTGCCACCGCGGCGGTACTCGAACTCCACTCGCCGCGACTGACCGGGCCCGGCGGGGGTTTCCCGGTGACGGCGTTTGAGAGCTTGCAACTGCGATTTCTCATCGGCACTGATGACGTACTCATCGTCGCGGAGCTCGATGCCGTCCCAGCGACGGTGGTACAGGTCCAGCACCCGGGCGGCCTTGGCCGCGAAGTCGGGGTCGCGGGGAAAGATCCATGATCGGTGCTGCCACGGCTTGATCGCATCTGCGGCCAACCAACGCCCGATCGTTGAGGGCGACACGGGGCGCACCAGCCCGCCGGCGACGGCGTGAGTTCTCAACTCGGTGGTGGACCATCTGGTCAGTGGCAGATCATGGTCAGCTGGGCGTGAACACGCCAGTGCCTTGACCTCGGCGACCTCGACCGGGGTGAACACCCGCGGTCGCCCCGGTCGGGGCCGATCCTCAAGCCCCTCCAGGCGCTCGAGGCAGAAGCGATGCCGCCAGCGGCGTGCGGTGTCCTCACACACCCCGACCTCGCGGGCGATCGCAGCGTTCGCGTCGCCGTCTGCAGCGGCGAGCACGATCCGGGCCCGCAGCACCTCACGGTGTGGACAACTCGCGGCGTTCGCGCGGCGGGTCAGCACGTCGCGTTCTTTGTCAGTGAGGATGACGACATCAGCGCTGGTGGGAGACATATTCATTTCTGACGCACCCAGCATCGCCAGCCAAGTCGCCACGCCGGAACAAGCCGAAAGTCGAGTGCGAAACCAGTGGCGGTGATGATGGAGACCATGGCGAAGATCCCCGACTCGACCCAGACGTCACTGAGACAAAAGCTCCTGGCTCGCGCTACCGAACGCTGGCCGCAGATCCAGACCCTGCATACCCGCTACCGCGCCGGGTTCGCCTACATCGACGCCACCTTGACCGACGGGGAAGAGTTGAAACTCTGCCGGCTGCGTTACGCCGGATCAGCCAGCCAATGGGTATTCGCGATCTACCGCGCCAGCCACAACGACTACCAGCAAGCCGCCCTGCCAAGCGGATGGCCCTCAGGCACTCCCGAAGAAGCCCTCGACACCGCCTGCGGCCTCTACCTCGGCGACCCCACCGCCTGGCGGCTCCCAGACCCCCGACGAACTAACGGAGACACCCACTAG
>NZ_NTGA01000084.1 GCF_002289575.1 Dietzia natronolimnaea | reverse complement strand
TGGCGTGTTACTGACCCACGCTCCTAGCCGCAGAGCGGGCAGGAGGGCCCCGCTGCCGCCTCTCTCGCGGTGGGGCGCGGCTCGGCGGCCGGGAAGAGTGTGTCGAGGAGGAGTCTCGGGCCGGATTTCAGCGCAAGAGTGCGTGCCGCTATCCCGGCGGACGTGCGTGGGGTAACATAGGTAACAAGAAACGATACCGGTTACCTGTTACCGAGTGTGGGGAGAGTGCGATGTCGACGTCGGAGAAGATCGCCAGGGCGTATGGGGTGCTTGTCGCGCGGGGAGACAAGATCACTGTCCGCAGCGTGCAGCGCGAAGCA
>NZ_NTGA01000083.1 GCF_002289575.1 Dietzia natronolimnaea | reverse complement strand
CGGGGAGACAAGATCACTGTCCGCAGCGTGCAGCGCGAAGCAGGGGTGCGGATCGGCGAGGTGGCCGCGTGGATGCGTGAGCACGCGGCCGCGGCCACCGGTGATGTGCCAGAGGCTCCGGACCTGTCGGAGGCGATGTCGGCGATGGTGCAATCGGTGTGGGCCGCGGCGTGGAAGCGGGCCGCGGAGCAGGCGGATGAGGCGACCGCGGTGGCACTCGATGCCGCGCGCGCGGGCGAGGCTGACGCTTTGACCGCGGCGGAGCGCGCTGTCGCGGAGAAAGACGAGGTTGTCGTCGCGCTCGATGGCGCAGCCGAAGAGGTCAAGGCGTTGCGGGCCGAGCTCGAGCAGCTGCGTGGCCAGCTCGAGACAGTGCGCCAGGACGCCAGCCTCGCGCGCGCCAAGGCCGAGGAGGCCGATCGGGCCCGGGTACGCGCCGAGGCGACCTCGGACACGCTGCGTGAAGTGTTGGACTCACTACGTGATGGACCTCGCGAGGCAGGCCCGGCCCCTAAGCCGTGAGCGCAGCTGGCTCCCCACCAAGCGGCCCCGAGTGCCGAGAAGTGGCAGCCATAGGTGGGGGCAGGATCAGGCTCGGAGGGCGCCGCTCCCCCGGCGGACCGGGGTGGTCGGATGTTCCTGGTCGCCGGTCACACGGTCGCCCCGGTTCGTTCGGCGATGAGACGTGCCATGCGGTGTGCGCGTGCGGTGCGGCCCAAGCCGCCCGGCCGCCCAGGGGATGATCGGGTGCCGGTCGCTATTGCGGTGGGGTGCTTTTACTGGATGGTGCTACGGCCTTGTCGATCACCGGGGCGAGGTGATCGTGTCGCGGACGGTGTTGTCGCTGCTGCGGCGGCGAGGACCGAGTAGCGCGTACAGGAGCACTCCGAGAAGCGGGAGTGCGAGGATGACGAGCGCCCAGGCCCAGTCATATGTAGTCCGTCGGTGTCTTGCCAGGTGAATGAGGGCGAGGACATCCAGGACGATCATGCCTACCATCGCCGCGCTCCATGCGATGTCATACGCCGCCGGAAAGGTGACCTGCGAGGCGTCTTGCGGAAGCGTGGTGGTGGCAAGTGGGAGAACGGGCATTGTTGATCCTCGGTAGGGGTCGGTGGATCACCGGTTGTCACTCGGTGTCGTACCCATCGTCCTGGAGTTGGCCTCCCCGTTGTGGAGTTGGTGGACTACCAGAGGCTCCACGGTTGCCCGGTGGCGATGGCGTCGTCGATGCGGTGATCAATAGTGTGCGCTGGCTCGTCTGCGGCGATTGCGGTGCGGATCGCCTCTGCGATTGCGCGGGAGAGGCCGGCTGGACCGCGGGTGTCACCGAGGGGACTGTTCGCGCTGTGTCGTCGCGTGAGGTAGTCGGCGCGGTTGTCGCCGGCGGTGCCTAGG
>NZ_NTGA01000082.1 GCF_002289575.1 Dietzia natronolimnaea | reverse complement strand
GGTGTTGTTTGAGAACTCAACAGTGTGTTTTGTTTGTGATAGTGCCAAATTTTTTGTTTGGTTGCGACCCTTTCACATCCCTGTCGTGGGGGTCGCGTTTTTGGAAACAGCCAGTTTTTTGGTTTGTTTTTTGCTTGGATTGTGCTTTTTGTAGTGCTGAGAAGCTTTTATGGAGAGTTTGATCCTGGCTCAGGACGAACGCTGGCGGCGTGCTTAACACATGCAAGTCGAACGGTAAGGCCCTTTCGGGGGTACACGAGTGGCGAACGGGTGAGTAACACGTGGGTAATCTGCCCTGCACTTCGGGATAAGCCTGGGAAACCGGGTCTAATACCGGATATGAGCTCCTGCCGCATGGTGGGGGTTGGAAAGTTTTTCGGTGCAGGATGAGTCCGCGGCCTATCAGCTTGTTGGTGGGGTAATGGCCTACCAAGGCGACGACGGGTAGCCGGCCTGAGAGGGTGATCGGCCACACTGGGACTGAGACACGGCCCAGACTCCTACGGGAGGCAGCAGTGGGGAATATTGCGCAATGGGCGGAAGCCTGACGCAGCGACGCCGCGTGG
>NZ_NTGA01000080.1 GCF_002289575.1 Dietzia natronolimnaea | reverse complement strand
CTGCCCAGGGGCGGTCGTGAGACCTGCCCGGTGACGGTCACCAGATCTGCCCGGAGATGGCCATGGGATCTGCCCACAGGGGCTGGCCATCTCCGGTCCCGGGATTGTCAGGTCAAGGGCCTCACCCCCTGGCCGGCGAGTGCTTGGGTGAGGCGGATGGAGTCGCCACTGGTCTGGCAGACGTGAGCGTGATGCAGGAGCCGGTCCACTGTCGCGGTGGCGATGGTCTTGGGCATGAGCTCGTCGAAACCGGCCGGGTGCAGGTTCGAACTGATCGCGATGGCGCGTTTCTCGTAGGCGGCGTCCACCAGGCGGTAAAGCCCTTCGGCGGCGTCGGTGGCCACCGGCAGCAGTCCGATATCGTCGACGATGATCAGGTCGGCGCGCAGGATCTTGGCGATGGCCTTGGTGACGGTGTCGTCGGCGCGGTGCCTGCGCAACAGCACGCCGAGGTCTTCCAGGGTGAACCAGGAGACCTTCAGCCCCTGCTCGACGGCTTGCTGTCCGAGCGCCTCGAGTAGGAATGTCTTGCCGGTCCCGGAGGGTCCGCAGACCACGAGGTTCTCTTTGCGATGCACCCACTCCAGCGTCCGCAACGCCTGTTGAGTCGGTGCAGGGATCGAGGAGGCGGACTCGTCCCAGGCGTCGAAGGTCTTGCCGGTGGGAAATCCGGCGGTGGCGCGGCGTGTGGCCAGCGAGGCCCGGTCACGGCCGTTGGCCTCCTCGGCCAGCAGAGCGCGCAGCACCTCGGCCGGGTCCCAGCGTTGGGACTTGGCGGTGGCGAGCACTTCGGGCGCGTGGCGGCGAATGTGCGGCAGTCGCAGGCGCCGCAGGATGGCGTCCAGGTCGGCGGGCAGTGGCGGACTGGCCGGCACACCCAGCGCCGGAACCTCGGTGGTGGTCATCGGTCTTCCTCCTCAGAATCGGTGGCCAGTGGTGACTGCTGGCCCAGGGCGGCCCATCCGGCGGTGCCCTGGGTCAGCGACCGGTCCTCACCCGCAGAGTGCGACTGCCCGGTAGCGCCGGAGGCGGCGTGGTGGTTGAGGATCGAGGGCAGATCGGCCTCGGCGAACCGGTTGTGCAGGGCCGCGTGCCCGAGCGCCCAGTCGACCTCGTCGGGGTCGAACAACTTGGCCAGGGCGACGGCCTCGGCCATCTTCACGCGCATCTTCGTCGTGCCCGCAGCGGCGGCCTCGGTCAGCCACAGCCGGGCCCCGTCACCGAGTGCCAGGAACGCCGCCTCCGCGGCGTTGCGGGCGCGGGGTTGGCGGTGCAGGGCACCGGCCGGGGCGTCTGGGAAGTGCGCATCGGCAAGTCGCGGGCTTCCCGGGGTCGCCCGCAGGTGGCGGGCCACCTCCACCGGCCCAGCGGGTCCGACGTGCACCACGACGATCTGCTCACCGGCGCCGGCACCATGGGCGCGGACCCAGACGGTCTCGCCGAGCAGCGTGTGCGGTACCGAGTACTGCCCGGATTCGAACGTCACCATCGGCGAGTTCACCGGCACCTGCCGCGTGGTCCCCAGCGCCACCGTGTACGCCTCGGTCGGCACGGTGTGCAGACGGGCCCGTTCCTGAGCGAGCATCTGCGCTGGGGCTCGCCGAGTGATGCGGTGCTCCCGGTCGTTGACCTGCTCGCACCATTGCTCGCACGCCCCCTCCAGCTCGGCGAACGAGGAGTACTCACCGCGCAAGTTGGTGTCCTTGGGCACCAGGTCGGCCTTGGCGACCTTGACCGTCGACTCCGAGCCACCCTTGGAAGCCGGATCCGCGGGCTCGCACGTGAGCACCGTGACCCCATAGTGGCGGGCGAACGCCACCATCTGCGGG
>NZ_NTGA01000008.1 GCF_002289575.1 Dietzia natronolimnaea | reverse complement strand
ACGGTGCCGGCCCGCTTCACACACGGGCCGGTTCCGGGTCGCCGGAATGGCGGTACCAACTCGCCGGACCCGCGGTACCGACAAGCCCTATCTGCCACGCCAGCCCCGTCGGAGCGGATCAGCAGGTCACGCCGATGACTGGCGGGGATCTGCGCGATCGCCTGGCCCAGGACGTCGATGTGGTCGGCGGCGGTGTTCGACCCGGCATTGCCCGGCCGCAGACTCGCCGCGAGGAACTCGGTGGTGTTGTCGCACCACACGCCGATCGGGTGGTAGCCGAACGAGCGCTTATATGTCGGCGCGGCAAGCTCCTTCTCGCTGTGCGTGACCACGATGGTGGCGTCCACATCGAGCACGATCGTGGCTCCCAGGTCCCGACCCGCACACGTCGACGCTGGGACACCTCCGGGCAGCTGGGACCACACGTGCCGCCGTGCCCGAGCCCGCGCCACCTGGATCTTCTTGCGCTTACCGGCGGTGACCTCATCCAGAGTCCGCCACACCGTCGGCGCCGAGGCCACCGGGCCCAGAGCGCCGGATTGGTGGCGCAGGACGCCAATGTCGGAGATGGCCTCGCCGCCATCAACGAGCATTGTCGCGACGTCGATCAGCACCCGGCCGCGGTCATGGATTGGGATGAACCGGCGGCGAGCCATGGCCTCCGACAGTTCGGCGGTGAGCCCGACCCGATCAGCCAAAAGACGTGGCGCGATGGCCCCTGCGTGGGAAATCACGCCGACTCCATCGGCGGTAACGGACAGACCGGACGACCACGACGTACGCTTCACCTACCGAGTGCTTTCTGCTTGAGGAACCGGATCCTTAGACAAGAACCAGTTTCCCCTGTTCAGGAAGCACTTCGGTGTATCAGTACCCGGAAATTCGCAGATCCCCGTGAATCACCGGGGCTACTATACGGAGCTGCTGGACGCACATCTGCAAGACATGAAACTGGGGATCTCCGCGTCCCGGCCTTCGCTGGCAGGATCGTTGCTGTCCAAGGGGCGCGAGATGCTGGCAACAGCACTGCCATCGTTGCCGGTCGAGACCTTGGGGGAAGACGGCGAGACCAGTCCTCGGAATAATTCGTCCGCAATCGTGCTACTCACCGTTGGCGACAACCGCATTCTCTTCACAGGAGACGCAGGTATTCCAGCAATGAACGCTGCTGCAGATGAGTATGAGAGGACTGTTGGGCCGTTCAAGCTTAAGCCGTTGACAGTCTTCCAAGCCCCTCATCACGGCAGCCGCCGGAACCTCGCCCCAAGCCTCCTCAATCGCATCGTGGGGCCACCGGGAGACGCATTCGGCGCTTTCCAAGCGCCCATCAGTTCGGCTAAAACCGCCCCCAAGCACCCATCTCCTAAAGTGGTGAACGCACTCTCGCGGCGGGGCGGATACGTAGTAGCCACCGAGGGGCGGACGATCTGCCTCAGCGAAGGCACCATGCGTCCTGGGTGGACCAGCCTCGACCCCCTCCCCCCTCTGAGGGAAGACGACGACTAAGGAGGACCTCCCTGCAGATGTCCTTCGACACCTTCGATTTCAGAGCGCGCACCCTGCCGGTGGTCATCGCGTTCGTCCCCGTCTACGTCTGCGCCATGCTTATCGCAATCGAGGTTCCCGCCGCAGAGACCTGGTGGAATCTGCTACCGATACCGGTTGCTCTCGCGCTGTCAGCACTCGTGACACACCTTGGTAGAGATGCCGGAAAAGGAGTTGAGAAGGCACTTTGGGAAAACTGGGGCGGCCCACCCACAACCCAGATGCTCCGATGGGCGGGCGCGGAGAACCCGATCACTCAACAGGACCTTCACGAATCTCTGCAGGCGATCGTTGGCACGAACATCACTCTGCCGACTTCAGACCAAGAGAAAGAGGACCCTACTCGGGCAGATCACATCTACGAGGCGGCCGTACGGACTCTCATCGCACGTACCGGAGACAAGGAGAAGTACCCCAAGTTGAAGAACGACTTGATCGGGTACTGCTTTCGGCGCAACGTCTATGGATTACGCACATTTGCTATCGCCGTTGCCGGGTTCCTAGTCATTGGGTCAATCGTTGCCATTGTCGCGCTCCCCAGCACCCCGGTCGACGTCGGCCCTACAATCCCAATTGTTACGCTGCTCATCGCATTGGTCTGGATCGTCCTCTATGCCGCATGGTTTACCAGCAACTGGGTACGGCGTGCCGCTGACGCTTACGCCGACGAACTGTCGAAACGCGCACTCGAAGCCCGCACCTAATGTGAGGAGGATCCAGTCTCGGGCCAGCG
>NZ_NTGA01000079.1 GCF_002289575.1 Dietzia natronolimnaea | reverse complement strand
AAAACACACTGTTGAGTTCTCAAACAACACCCACACACCAACCCCATGCGGCATCTGTACCGCGTAGCGTCAGGGTGAATTTGCCGCTCCCGACTGGGAGGGGCTTGACTACTCTAGCGGACCGAGGCTGATCGGTCAACCCGATTCCTCGCTCCCCTTGCATGAAGCCACCGCCCGGAACCTGGGCTCGAACTTCTCGGCTCGACCCCCGCTCCCTGGCGGCTCCGATAAAGTTACACGCGCCCGAACGGAACACCAAATCGCCTGGTCAGCGCGGCGGATGGCGTGATCACGCCCCGGCCTCCGTCCTGGACAGGTCTCGTCCGGACCGCCCCGGTGGCGTGCGCGTACGGGGCGCGGTCGGCGCCTCGCACCCTCACTGGCATCCCTATCGGTGAGCCGACTCGCTCAGGGCGCTACCGCGCCAGCTCGAGGCGCGCCGGTATCCACGCCAGCTTTACTCACTCCGGCGCCCTTTCCGTCGGCTCAGTCAGGTCGGCCCCCATCACGCCCGGTGCTGGGAGAGCGCCCCCGGCGACGCGATGAGGTCTAGCGTGCCTTCATGACATCGTCCACGAACAGGCGTGCCGTGATCTTCCACGGTTACGCCGCATCTCCGCGCGATCACTGGTTCGAGTGGCTTGCTAAACGCCTCACGGACGCCGGGATCCCCACGCGAATAGCCACCTTTCCGAACTCCAGTGACCCGTCCAGTGACCAGTGGGTGACAACCGTAGCCGGGGAGCTCGGCACACCCGGGGAGGAGATCGTCGTCGTCGCCCACAGTCTGGGTTGCCTTGCCGTTCTTCGGCATCTCGCGTCCCTGGCCGGCCCGTGGCGGGTGGGCACACTCGTCCTCGTCTCGGGCTTCGTCGACACCTTGCCGGCGCTACCCGCTCTTGACGACTTCATCGCCGGCGGGGTGAACCTGGAAGGAATCCGAGACCACATCGGTTCCCTGACCATCGTGCGGTCCGACGACGACGCTCACGTCCCTGTCGAACTCACGGACCGCCTTGCGCACCTTCTCGATACGTCGACTGTCGTCGTGCCGGGAGCGGGACACTTCCTGGCAGAAGATGGGGTCACCAGGCTGCCCCAAGCCCTCCGCGCGATCGTGTGATCTCCGCACCGGTCGCCGAGGCCACGCAGGCACCCTGGCGGGGGTCGCGACACCCCCCGCGTTCGTGCTCGCGAGAGCTCGACCGGTAGGGGGACCCGCTCCGGCGCCGGACCATCCGAACTGCGCTCATCGCCTCGGTGTGCCGGTCGAACGCCTCCCGTACGCGATCGGAACCAGCCACACGAACACG
>NZ_NTGA01000078.1 GCF_002289575.1 Dietzia natronolimnaea | reverse complement strand
ATCATCCCGAGCAGCTCGACGAGGGATTGCATCACGACGACGACGGCGGCGACTTCGTACCCCTGGGGCAGGGAAATCGCGAGCGGCAGAACGAGGAACGAATTCCGGGTTCCGAGTGAGAAGGCGAGCGTCCGGGCCTGTGTGACAGGGAGCGTGAAAGCAACCGCGAGTGCTTTGGCGGCGAGCGCCGCGGCCAGGAGGAAAGCCACGAACACCGGAGACACGAATGGAAGGACGTCCAGCGCTCCGAGTACCGCGTCCACCTGTGCCGTCGCGATGAGAAACACGACGGTGGCGAGGAGGGGGACCGCAGCCCAGGCCCACCGCTCGCGGACTACGTGCCGTCGCTGCCGAACGTCAAGCCACTTCTCCGTCAGGGCGGCAGCGATCAACGGTAGCGCGACAACCCCCAGCGCCGAGGCCACCGCATCGACCGTGACCAGACCGGTGACCTCCTCGCGCGCCATCACCACCAGGTAAAGGGGAAGCAGCATCAGCTGGAGCACCAGGTTCACGGGGGTCACCGCGATCGCGCGCGAAACGTCTCCTCCCGCCATCTGGGTGAAGCTGATGAACCAATCGGTGCACGGTACGAGCAACACCAACAGCACACCCAGTCGGACACCGGGGTCGTCGGGAAGCACAGGGACCATGCCCCACACGACGAGGGGCATGATGACGAAGTTGCCCACCACTACGGCCAGCGTGAACCGGCGGTCACGCCAGGCGGTGGCCAGGTCCAGCAGCGGGACCTGAAGGAACGTGGCGTAGAGCAAGAGACCGAGCGTCGGCCACACGAGCGCCTCGGCTACATTTCCCGCACCCGACGCTCTGCTGCCCAACGCGAGACCCACGACGATGGCCGCCGCGTAGACCCACACCTGTCGCCGCTCGAGGCAGGAGCGGTCGAGCGACACTTTCACAACACCGGTCCTACTTTCAGATCGGGCACCTGGCCGACAGTCTGCCCCACCCCAATGCAGCGTCGGAGCCTAGTGGTCCGCATTTGAAGTCTTCTTACG
>NZ_NTGA01000077.1 GCF_002289575.1 Dietzia natronolimnaea | reverse complement strand
CCCGACTCCCGAACACCCGCTCCTACCAGTTACATATTGCCTGGTAAATGGTCGTGTTGAGCCGTCCTTCGTCCCGCTGTATCGCTAATTGGCCGCGGTGTACGCCTGCAGGACGTCGGCGGGGATGCGTCCGCGGTTGGAGACGTCGTAGCCGTTGGCCTGGGCCCATTCGCGAATAGCTTTAGTGTTTGCGGACGAGGTCTTCGCGGAGGTTTTTCTTGCGGCCTTGGTGTTTCTCCCGGTCACTCGGTGGCCAGCCTCGATGTACGGCGCAATGATCTGGCGAAAAGCCTCGGCGTTGTCGTCGCTGAGATCGATGGAGGGTTCCTTGCCCTCGAAGGCGAACGAGAGAGTGTTCGCGGTTTCGCCTAGGTCGGTTCCGTCGATTGAATATTCGTCTCACTGGGGTCCACCGGTATTGCCTCCGGGGGCCAGTGCCCGGGGTCGCGAATATTGCGCTTGGGGGCCAGCAGTAGCGCCTGTGGGGGCCACCTGCTTCTAGGCTCCTTCCGCCGCGTGTATAGGGCGCGTGGCGGAAGGAGCAATCCGTGACTGTACGGAAGATCAGGGCGAAGCTCGTGTTGCAGCTTCGCGCCGAAGGCTTGTCAGGCAGGGCGATCGCCGCCTCGCAGGGCATGTCCCGCAAGAGCATCGCGGCGGTGCTGGAGGCCGCCGATGCGACCGAGACGAGCTGGGACGACGTCGCCGAACTCACCGATGAGCAGGTGTACGCCCGCCTGTTCCCGGGCCGCGGGGAGCACGAGAGCGTGTTCGCCCAGCCCGACTGGGAACAGGTCCACCGCGAGATGGCCCGGGTCGGGGTCACGCTCAAACTGCTGCACGGCGAGTACACCGACCGCTGCGCCCACGCGAAAGCGCCGGCCATGGGATACGACCGGTGGTGCAAGACCTACCAGCGACACGTGATGGTCACCGGCGCCGCCTCCCGCGTCGGGCACAAGGCCGGCCAGACGGTCGAGGTCGACTGGTCCGGCCCCACGATGGAGCTCACCGACCCGGTCACCGGGGCGACGCGAAAGGTGTACCTGTTCGTGGCGTGCCTGCCGTTCAGCCGGTACGCGTTCGTCTGGCCCAGCACCGACATGCAGCAGGACGCGTGGCTTCGGGCTCACGTGGCGATGTTCGAGAACTTCGGCGGGTCGGTACCGCGGATCGTGTGCGACAACCTCAAAACCGGCGTCGTCAAGCACCCGCGCGATGGTGAGATCGTCCTGAACGACGCCTACCGGGAGATGGCCGCTCATTATTCAGCAGCCGTTCTACCAGGGCGGATACGCCGGCCAAAAGACAAATCTGGGGCCGAGAACACCGTGGCGCACGTGGCGACCTGGGTGATCGCCGGCCTGCGGGACCGGACGTTTCACACGGTGCCCGAACTGGCCGAGGCGATCGGTGAGCGGATGGACGCCTACAACCGCGAGGCGTTCTAGAAACGCCCCGGCTCGAGACTGAGCGTGTTCACCGCCGAGGAGCGGCCGCTACTCACGCCGCTGCCGGCGGTGGCGTTCGAGATCAGCCGGTGGCTCTACGGCCGCCGGGTCGGCCGCAACGGACACGTGGTGTTCGAGCGGAACTTCTACTCCGCCCCGCTGGCCCACATCGGCACCAAGGTCGATGTGCGGATCACCGCCCGCACGCTGGAGATCTACCGCGGCACCGAGCGGATCTCCAGCCACCTTCTGCTTCCCGAGCAGGCTGCAGGTCAGTACCGCACCAACGATGCCGACCTGCCCGCCGGCCGCCAGTACCAGCAGTGGGATGCGCCCCGGGTACGGGCGTGGGCCGAGCGGGTGGGGCCAGCGGCGGTCATCGTGATCAACCGGATCTTCGAATCCGTGCCCATCGACGAACAGGGCCTCGACGCCGCCCTGGCGGTGCTACGCCTTTCGCGGCGGTTCTCAGCCGAGCGGGTCGAAGCTGCGTGCGCGCTGGCGCTGACCGGGCCCGTGCGCTCACCCCGCTACGCGCACATCCACCCCATCCTGGCCACCGGCCAAGACAAGACCGCCGCCCTACCGCCACGCACGAATCCCGAACAGGCCGGCGGGTACGTCCGCGGCGCCGACTACTACGCCAGGAGCACCCAATGAGCAGCATCGACTCCGAGACCAAGCGCAAGCTCCGCGAGATGGGCGCCCAGCCACTGCTCGAGGCGATCGAAGCGCAACACGACGACCACGTTCTCGGCATGAGCTTCGCCGAGCGCCTGCAACTGGTCGTCGACCACGCCCACGAGAGCTTCAACCACTCCAAGATCGACGGACTCATCCGCCGGTCCAACCTGCGCTACCCGGCAGCCGATCTGCGGCGCGTGGACCTGGTCGAGGAGCGCGGCCTGGACCGAGCCGTCCTCGCGCAGCTGGCCACCTGCTCGTTCATTCAGAGACAGCAGAACGTCGTCTTTCAGGGGTTCACCGGGTCGGGAAAGTCCTACCTCGGCTGCGCCCTGGCCAAGC
>NZ_NTGA01000076.1 GCF_002289575.1 Dietzia natronolimnaea | reverse complement strand
AGGTGCAGGCGCCCTGGGCTGGGGCTCGTAGACAGAATCCTCCTGCCATGCGCGATTTGAGCAGCGGCGTGTCCTGCCAGGGACGTCCGCCGGTGATGTCGGCCAGCGGAATTTGGATCCGGCCACCGGGGCTGCCCGGTGCCGGGTTCTGGGGCGGGGTGTTCTGTTTGGCCAGGTCCAGGGCTCGTTCGTATTCCTCGCGGATGGTGGTGTCGAAGAGTCGGCCGTAGCGCAAGCTCATCTCGGCGCTGACGTGACCGAGTAGGGCCATCAGTGCTTGCAGGGAGACGCCAGCGTTGACCAGTGCGGTCGCGTAGGTGTGGCGCAGCTGGTGGGAGGTGATGTGGTCGAGTCCGGCGATATCGGCGGCGTGGTTGAGTTCGGCGCGCACGCCCTGTTGGGTCAGTCGGCGTCCGAGGTAGGTGAACAGAAACTGTGCTCGGCGCCGGTACCGCGGGTGAGGCAACGGCTGGCAGTGGGAGCGAATCTGGATGACCCTGTCGATCAGTTCGAGGGTCTGATCATCGAGTGGGACCATCCGCTCGGTGGCCATCTTGCCCAGGGGAACCTTGAGCCAGGAGCCATTGCCGTCGATCTCGTGGACGCAGTCCAGTTCCAGGTCGAGCAGCTCGCCGATACGTAGTCCACAGGCTCGCTGCAGGCGCAGAGCCAGCGCAGCGAGCTCGTTCGCGGGATGGGTGGTCAGTGCTTGTTGCAGGCGCCGATCAGCGTCGATCGGTAGGTACCGTGGCAGCACCTGCGGGAGTTTGGGGATGTCATCGCGGAAGAGCACTTTCCTGCCGGGGGCCGCGTCCCAGCCCCACTCGGTGATATCGGTCAGGAACGTCATCACGGCGATCACGCGTCGGTTGCGGTCGCCGTTGCTGATCGGTTTTCCGTCCTTGTCGCTGACCGAGTCGGGCAGCGAGGACAGCCAGGGCTCGATATGGTGGCGCCGATCCAGGTCGGCCACGCTGGCAAGGTCAGGATCGATGCCGGTCAAGAACACACCGAAGTGCTTGAGTCGGGTGGCCATGGTCGAGACGGTCTTGACCTGGCAGGTTGCCTTCTTTCGCTCCAGGTAGGCGACCATTTCGTCCCGGATCGATGGGGTGATCTCGGCCAGTCGCTCAGCCAGCGGGATCGGGCCCCCGGCGCGGGGCAGTTGGTCGACCACGCCCAGGTGGTACAGCACCGTCTGGGTGGTGCTGATCGCCGATAGGTAGTGGCTGTGGCTGGTCCCGGTACGCCGTCCTCGTTCATGGCAGGCTGCGGCGAACGCATCGAGGTCGCTTTGGGTCAGCTCGGTGATCGGGCGGCCAGTCTGGATCAGTAGCCGCACCGGCACCTGCGACCCGGTCGCCAGCCGCACCCGCAGTGAGAACCCCAGGTCCTCGGATGCAGACAGAAATCGATCGATCTCCGGCTGCAGCCAGCTGGACTGGATTTCTCTCCAGATCGAGGACAGCTTGCGTTCGAGCAGATAGTCAAAGCCGGGACGAAGGCCCTGGTGAACCATCAGGTACGTGATCAGCGGGCGGGTCTGACTTCCCGCGGCGAGCCGGTCGGCAAGTGGCTGCTGGGCCCAGGCCTCGGGGTCGGGCCAGGTGCGCAAGAACTTCCGTGCGGCGCGCTCGTAGACCGCGTTTCCCCGGCCCGTAGCGGCGAGGCGATCGAGGTAGGCCTGCAACAGGTCCTCGGCCACCAACCCCGAACCGGTGACGGCGGCGTCACCGGGCCTGGTTGCGAAGGCGTGCACGTGCGGCATCGAACTCCCCTTTCACGTGGACCGGAGCCAGATGAACGTAGCGGGCAGTGGTATCGACGTGGGCGTGCCCGAGCAGGGCCTGCATCACCGCCAGGTCGACGCCGGCCTCGGCCAACACGGTGCCGAAGGTGTGCCGCAACGCGTGTGGATGTCCACCGGTGACTCCGGAGATCTCCCGGTGGTACCGAAAGATCGTGCGCAGGCCCGCCGGAGTCAGCCCCTGCCCGCGGGTGGCGCCCTTAGCCACCAGAAACAGCCGATCCGAATCGGATTCGGGACGTTCTGCCAGCAGATACACATCAATCACTGCCCCGACGTCGGGATCCAGGGGCACGCGACGCTGCTTGGCGCCCTTGCCGGTGACGGTGATCCACCGCCCTCCAATGTCGACGTCGGTGACGTTCAGCCCCAGCACTTCGCAAGATCGCAGGCCGCACCACAGCATCAGTCCCGCGATCGCCCGGTCTCGCCACGTCCGCAGACTCGCGACCAGGGCCGCCGCATCCGGCGCAGACAACGCCACCGGCAACGTTCTCGCCTCCCGCAGTCGCAGCGCCGAGCGGGGCTGTCGACGTCTCCTGGTGTGGGCGAGCATCCCAGACCTCTCCCCAGCGACCAGCCACCGCGCCTCGCGACCTCGCGGGACGGGATTGATGGCGTTCGGATCCCTGAGCCCAGTGAAGGAGTACAGGCCCGAGATCGCCGCCAGGCGCCGATTGATCGTCGTGGCCGCGTACCGGTCCACTCGC
>NZ_NTGA01000075.1 GCF_002289575.1 Dietzia natronolimnaea | reverse complement strand
TTCGAGCCATTACTGACCCATGCTCCTAGGGACGGGCGACCAGGAGGGAAGGAGCTACGAGTGCTTCGGCGAGTACTCGGATCTGTGGTCCCGTACCCCGGAGGGGTGGAGGATTTCCTCCAGGCGGTTCCGCCTGGACTTCGACCGAGGTGACTTCCGGACGCTGCAACCAGGGTGACCCCGAAATGCGCACTGGACCGGAGGAATCATTCCTCCGGCCCAGCCTCGACGCTCCCCCATCTGGACTCGAACCAGAAACCCTTCGATTAACAGTCGAATGCTCTGCCAATTGAGCTATGGGGGATTGTTTCAGGTACCCGACGCAGTGGCCGGACACCGAGAACTCACCTTAGTGCGAGTGCGGCCGCCGAGCCAAATCGCCAGTTCAACGGCCTGCCCGTGGGTCAGCCGGCGGATCCCGACTCCCCACAGATCGAGCCGGACGATCCGGACGACCCCGAGGACGAGGAGGACCCCGAGGACCCCGGCGAGGCCGAACCTGCGGAACCGGACGCTCCAACACTCGCAGACCACGCGGTGAGCGAGCCCGCGCTGAATGACCCGTGACCCAGAGAACCCCCGACATCACCGTCGCACAGGACCCGGACCGAACCCGGGCTCAGCTGGCAACTAGGCGTACTTGGTACGCCTGGTCCGGTGATCCGGTACCGCGGTTCTGGCGACCCGGTACCGGCCCGTGGGTGAGGCGGGCCGGAACCGTGGCCGTGTCGGTTACTCCCAGTAGCCGGTAGTCGCGCGGGCTTGGTCGTCGCGTTGGCGGCGCATGTCGACTTCGCCGAGGTTGATCTCGCGGGCGTTGTTGGCCAGCCGGTTGACGATGGAGTCAGCGGCGACCCGGTCGGGCAGGGCTTCGAGCCAGTACGCCGGCCGGGACTGTGAAGCGATCATCGTCGGCAACCTGTGCTCCCGGTTGGCCAGGACGGCGAACAAATCGTTGGCGGCCTCGGGATCGATGCCCACGGTGAGGAAGTCGTCGATGATCAGCAGCTCCACGTCCGAGAGGTCATTGAGCATTTTCTGGTGGCGGATCCCGTCGCCGCGGGCGATGACCAGCCGCCGGGCGAGTTCGTCCATGCGGGCGTAGGTGACGGTGTGCCCGTTCTGGCAGGCGGCGATGCCGATCGCGCAGGCCAGGTAGGTTTTCCCGCCGCCGGTCGGTGAGAGG
>NZ_NTGA01000074.1 GCF_002289575.1 Dietzia natronolimnaea | reverse complement strand
TCGTCGATGATCAGCAGCTCCACGTCCGAGAGGTCGTTGAGCATCTTCTGGTGGCGGATCCCGTCGCCGCGGGCGATGACCAGCCGCCGGGCGAGTTCGTCCATGCGGGCGTAGGTGACGGTGTGCCCGTTCTGGCAGGCGGCGATGCCGATCGCGCAGGCCAGGTAGGTTTTTCCGCCGCCGGTCGGTGAGAGGATCAGCAGGTTGGTGGGGTCTTGCCTCCAGTGGTGTCCGGCGTAGCGTTTCATCCGCACCGGGGTGATCCCGCGTCCGTCCTGGTAGTTGATCTCGGCGATCGAGGCCTGCGGGATGGGGAACTTGGCGGCGCGGATGAGCTTGTCGATCCGGTGGGCTTGGCGCTGGTCCAGGGCGTCGTCGACGGCGGTGAGGAAGATCTGCTCCGGGGTGAGCTCGTCATTGGCCTCATCGCTGATGAGCTCCTCGAACCGGGTCGCTACGTGGGTGATGCGCAGATTGCGGAACTTCTGATGATCGATCTCGGTGAACATCACACGCCCTCCCCGCTGCGCCCGCGCGAGTAGTGATCGGCCGAGCGGACTTGAATCGCGCCGTCGTCTCGGGTTCCGGCCGGGGGTGGGGGCTTTCGTGTGGCCGCCGCCGGCACCACGGGCCGGGGCGCCTTGCCGTCGGAGTCGATGGTGGCCATGACGCGTTTGAGCACGCTGTAGCTCCCGGCGCCGTTCTGGTTGAGCAGCACTTGGCAGGCAGCCTCGAGCCGCTGCCGACTGCGCTTGCCCAGGGTCTCGAGGATGTTCTGGCAGTCCAGGTAGCCCTGGGCCTCGATCACGTGACGGTCCAGGATCTGGGCGATCACCTTCTCGGTGGCAGGACCGAACCCGCGGGCACGGTCGGTGAACCACTGCCTCGACCACAGACCATCGATGCCCTGATGCTCTCTCGGGGCGTGCGCGAGCACCGTGGAGTACTGGCCCTTACGACCATGGCGCCGGGGGTGCACGCAGACGACCTGGTCGCCATCGAAGATCGTCACAGATTGTGCGGTCAGGCGGACCCGCAGCAGTTGACCGGCGAAGGTGTACGGCACCGAGTAGTACTGCGAATCGCAGGAGATGTGATAGTTCCGCCCGACTTTGAGCTGCTTCCACTCCACCGTGGCGAACCCGTCGTCGGGCAGGACGCCCAGCAGCGGCGCCT
>NZ_NTGA01000073.1 GCF_002289575.1 Dietzia natronolimnaea | reverse complement strand
CCGTCAGCCCGACGGATGACGGTGTTGATCTCCGCGACACGGTCGTCGATGGCGGCGTTCAGGGCCTCGACGGTGGTCCAGACCTCCTCGGCGAGGTAGCCGATGACGCGCTTGTTGACCACTTCCACCGCGGACTCTACGGCTGCCTTGTCGCGGGGTTTGCGCACGCGAGCGGGCACGATCGCGGTGCCGTAGTGGTCGGCCAGCTGCTGGTAGCGGGCGTTGACTGCCCTGGCCGCTTCGCCCTTGGCCTGTCGGTGGGTGGCGGTGGTCGGGTTGTCGGGCACCA
>NZ_NTGA01000072.1 GCF_002289575.1 Dietzia natronolimnaea | reverse complement strand
CCTCAGATCCCCGTGAACTACCGGGGCTAATGGCAGATCCGCCTTCGAGTTCTTCGGCGAGCAGCGTGAGGTCGTCCCAGGAGCCGAGGAGGGCGTCTAACTCCACTACATCGGGGAAGCCGGACTCCCCGCGCCCCGCGTAGCCGAGGGAGACGACGCTTTTGACGTGCCCGTACTGGATGCCGAGCGCAATCTCACCGCCGGGCTGGTTGGCGATGTGGTAGGCGAGCGTGCGTCGGAAGCGGGTGGTTCCGATAAGCAGGCGAGCGGCGTCACCGGATTGGTTCTCGGAGAGGATGCTGGTCGGCCCGGAGATTGGAACGACCGGGTCTCCGTTCTGGGTAGCGTGGGCGTTCCAGAGCGTGATGAAGCTGCCGAGACTAATACCTATGGAGGACGTGGTGGCTACTTCGCCTTGCCGCTGTTGGCTTTCTCGTGGGCGGCGGTTCCAGGCGAACAAATATGGGGTGTCTGGTCTTGCGAGCTGTTCGAGCGCCTCAATCGCGCGGGCGGCGGGCTCGATGGTCACCCACGGCTGGTCGCGTTGAGCACCTTGACTGAGTTGATCACCGTACTCGTCGCGGAGGCCCTTGAACTCGCGGCCGACGATTGTGTACTCAGCTGCGGCGCTGGCATTGCTGGTGACTGGGTTGTAGCGGAGGCAGCCGCGTTGAAGGTGCAGGACCTCTTGGGGGCGCATGCCGGTGAAGTAGGAGATGAGCACGAACGCTGCCGACCGCACGCTGCCTGCGTCGTAGGACTGGAGCCAGTTGGTGGCGTCCTTCCATTGTCGGGCGTTCTCGGCGGAGAGACGGCCCGGTGGGAGCGTGATCCCTTGCGCCGTGAACCATGCTTCAGCGGTCTTCTTAATGCCGCGACGCCCGACGGTGAGTGTGCCGTCGAGATAGCCGCTGATGACGGTGTGGGCGGCAACGATGAGCGCACTGATCGCCTCAGGGTGGAACGGTTCGGTTTTGTTCTCGTACTCGACTGGGGCAGGACCGAGCCACCGGCTATATTTCGCGGAGAACCATGAGGGTGCGGTGAACGCGTAAGGCGAGGGCAGGTCGACATTGTGGGCCCACAGTCGCCCTAGGTGGACTAGTTGCGCAACCTTGTGTGAATAGGTGCGATCCTCGCGTGCACCCACGTGCTCGCCGTACTGGGTCCAGTCGTCGGTGGTGAGGTCTGCGATGCTACTGAGTCCGTGTGTGTCGATCCAGTCCAGCAACAACTTCATGGCGTGGAACATATGGAGGGCGGTCTGGGCGGATGGGAACCGAGACTTCATAGACGTGGTTCGACGCTGAGTTTCCGTATTGAGGACGTTGTAGAGGTAAACCTTCGCCGATTCGCGATGACGGGGCCGAATGGCAGCGAAGTTGATGTTTAATGTTTCCTTGTTCTCGGAGAGCGAGAGGTAGTGGAGCGGCCACACGTCGTCGCCGAAGACTGGCTCCGGTACTGCTTCGGGAGTCCGGTGGTGACGGTTGGCGAAGAGTGGACTGGTCAGCAGCGGGACGACAGGCGTGAGCCCGACCGTCCGAGTCGCAGCAGTGTTGACGGCGGGGTTGGTCATGTGTCCCAAGTCCTATTCATCAGTCGATTGACCTGGTCCCGGTCAGTATCGGTGACATCAGCGCGGGCAGCGAGGAGGTCGCTGTTCGAGAAGTGCCGATTGGGGACTAGCAGCGAGGCGATGCGGGCATGGTGAGCCGCGAATCGCGAGTCCCAGAGGTGTGCTGGCGTGACAGCGCGCAATCCCTCCAGGTGGTCGTGGAGGGCGACGACTCGAGGGAGGTGTCGCTTAAGGACCACCGCGTTCGTACACGCGAAACAAGTCAGGAAGGACGCGCGGCACGGCTCATGAGTGTCGGGGGCATGCTCGTGGTCAACGCAGGCCGAGGCCACTGTGTCGCGCGCACCTGAGTTCACCTCCTCAAGCACGCCGCGGGAATCCAAAGGGAGGTCGTCGACCGTCGCCGAACCGTTCACGACTCGCGCCTGCACGGCGTGGAAATGGTCTTGAAGAACAGTGGCGATGACTGGCTGCACGGCCTTCTTCACCGTCGGATCGTTCAGGTTGTAGTCGATGTTGGTGTTGAGGCTATGACCTTGCGGATGAACTTGTGTGGCGAAGTAGGATCGCAACCTGATAGGAGTTGCAAAGTCCAGTTCGGGGTGTTCACCGCGCCAGGCCCTGAGGTATCTCGCTATCGTGTGGGTACTGGCGTCTACCAGCACGGTGAGCGGGACTGGTCGCGCGTTCCTACCGATCGCATTTACTTGGCCCGAGAGGGACACGAGCACCGCGTCAGTGGGGTAGCCCACCTCTTGTAGCGTGCGCCGCGCCCCGTCGGTGAGTTCGAGAATCATCTGAATCAGGCGGGCTTTGGATCGAGGGCCGGTGTCGGTGTAGGTCTCAGACCACTCGCTGACGACGCCCCGCCGCGGTTTGGTGAGCCTGACGCGAAGATGGAGCGGTTCACTGCCGTCACGGGCGTCCACTCGGTTGACGTCGCTCACGCCGAGAGCTAGGGCGGTGCCGAGGTTCCAGCCGCAGGTGATGATCAATCCGAGGACCGCGGCAGCGACTTCGGCGGGAGTCGGGTAGAGGTTCTCCCACAGCGGAAAAACCGTCCGGTTATAGGTTTTCGCGTTCGGGTAAAGCCTGCGGTACACGCTCGGTGGCACGCGCCGCGTACTCGGGGGGCGTGTCAGATGGTCTGTGTGAGTTGA
>NZ_NTGA01000071.1 GCF_002289575.1 Dietzia natronolimnaea | reverse complement strand
GGTGTGGGTGGGGTTGGTGTGTGTTGTTTGAGAACTGCACAGTGGACGCGAGCATCTTTAATTGTTTGTGAATGTAAGTGTGTAAGAGCACACGGTGGATGCCTTGGCACCAAGAGCCGATGAAGGACGTAGGAGGCTGCGATAAGCCTCGGGGAGCTGCCAACCGAGCTGTGATCCGAGGGTGTCCGAATGGGGGAACCCAGCGCGCGTGATGGCGTGTTACCCACATCTGAATACATAGGGTGTGTGGAGGGAACGCGGGGAAGTGAAACATCTCAGTACCCGCAGGAAGAGAAAACAATAGTGATTCCGTCAGTAGCGGCGAGCGAACGCGGAAGAGGCTAAACCGCATGCGTGTGATACCCGGCAGGGGTTGCGTGTGTGGTGTTGTGGGGCATGATGTCCTGGTTCTGCCGGATCAGGCGCTTGATAGTCCGCGGGTTAGGGGAACGACTTGGAAGGGTCGGCCGTAGAGGGTGAGAGTCCCGTACCTGAAAGCTTTGTGGCTGGGCGATTTGTGTTCCCAAGTAGCAGCGGGCCCGTGAAATCTGCTGTGAATCTGCCGGGACCACCCGGTAAGCCTAAATACTCCTTGGTGACCGATAGCGGATTAGTACCGTGAGGGAATGGTGAAAAGTACCCCGGGAGGGGAGTGAAATAGTACCTGAAACCGTGTGCTTACAATCCGTCAGAGGCTTTCGGGCTGATGGCGTGCCTTTTGAAGAATGAGCCTGCGAGTTAGTGGTATGTCGCGAGGTTAACCCGTGTGGGGAAGCCGTAGCGAAAGCGAGTCCTAATAGGGCGAGTGAGTGGCATGCTCTAGACCCGAAGCGGAGTGATCTACCCATGGCCAGTGTGAAGCGACGGTAAGACGTCGTGGAGGCGCGAACCCACTTAGGTTGAAAACTGAGGGGATGAGTTGTGGGTAGGGGTGAAAGGCCAATCAAACTCCGTGATAGCTGGTTCTCCCCGAAATGCATTTAGGTGCAGCGTCGCATGTTTCACCTCGGAGGTAGAGCTACTGGATGGCCGATGGGCCCTACAAGGTTACTGACGTCAGCCAAACTCCGAATGCCGAGGTGTGAGAGTGCGGCAGTGAGACTGTGGGGGATAAGCTTCATAGTCGAGAGGGAAACAGCCCAGATCGCCGGCTAAGGCCCCTAAGCGTGTACTAAGTGGAAAAGGATGTGGGATCGCTGAGACAGCCAGGAGGTTGGCTTAGAAGCAGCCACCCTTGAAAGAGTGCGTAATAGCTCACTGGTCAAGTGGTCCTGCGCCGACAATTTAGCGGGGCTCAAGTACACCGCCGAAGCCGCGGCACTCACACAATAACCTCCTCCGGGCAGGTGTGTGGGTGGGTAGGGGAGCGTCGTGTGGCCATAGAAGCGTCGGAGTGATCCAGGCGTGGAGGCCACACGAGTGAGAATGCAGGCATGAGTAGCGAATGACGAGTGAGAAACTCGTCCGCCGAATGATCAAGGGTTCCTGGGTCAAGCTAATCTGCCCAGGGTGAGTCGGGACCTAAGGCGAGGCCGACAGGCGTAGTCGATGGACAACGGGTTGATATTCCCGTACCCGTGTATGCGCGCCCATGGTGAATCAGTGATACTAACCGCCCTGAATGGCCTGGAGCATCCTTCGGGATGACGTGGTCTGGATGCGCGGGACCTGATCTGGTAGTAGCCAAGCGATGGGGTGACGCAGGAAGGTAGCTGGGCCAGTCAGTGGTTGTACTGGTGTAAGAGTGTAGGCCGTGACATAGGCAAATCCGTGTCACATGAAGGCTGAGACTTGATGCGTACCCGTTGTGGGGAATTCAGTGATCCTATGCTGCCGAGAAAAGCCTCTAGTGAGTTCATACACGGCCCGTACCCCAAACCGACACAGGTGATCAGGTAGAGAATACCAAGGCGATCGAGAGAACTGTGGTTAAGGAACTCGGCAAAATACCCCCGTAACTTCGGGAGAAGGGGGGCCATGCCCGGTGAACACCTTCACGGTGGGAGCTGGGTGTGGTCGCAGAGACCAGAGAGAAGCGACTGTTTACTAAAAACACAGGTCCGTGCGAAGACGTAAGTCGATGTATACGGACTGACGCCTGCCCGGTGCTGGAAGGTTAAGAGGACCGGTTAGCCGCAAGGCGAAGCTGAGAATTTAAGCCCCAGTAAACGGCGGTGGTAACTATAACCATCCTAAGGTAGCGAAATTCCTTGTCGGGTAAGTTCCGACCTGCACGAATGGCGTAACGACTTCTCTGCTGTCTCGACCACAGACTCGGCGAAATTGCATTACGAGTAAAGATGCTCGTTACGCGCGGCAGGACGAAAAGACCCCGGGACCTTTACTATAGCTTGGTATTGGCGTTCGATTCGGTTTGTGTAGGATAGGTGGGAGACTGTGAAGCATGCACGCCAGTGTGTGTGGAGTCGTTGTTGAAATACCACTCTGATCGTATTGGACGTCTAACCTCGGCCCATGATCTGGGTTAGGGACAGTGCCTGGTGGGTAGTTTAACTGGGGCGGTTGCCTCCCAAAGAGTAACGGAGGCGCCCAAAGGTTCCCTCAGCCTGGATGGCAATCAGGTGTTGAGTGCAAGTGCACAAGGGAGCTTGACTGTGAGACTGACACGTCGAGCAGGGACGAAAGTCGGGACTAGTGATCCGGCACCGGCAAGTGGAAGCGGTGTCGCTCAACGGATAAAAGGTACCCCGGGGATAACAGGCTGATCTTCCCCAAGAGTCCATATCGACGGGATGGTTTGGCACCTCGATGTCGGCTCGTCGCATCCTGGGGCTGGAGTAGGTCCCAAGGGTTGGGCTGTTCGCCCATTAAAGCGGCACGCGAGCTGGGTTTAGAACGTCGTGAGACAGTTCGGTCTCTATCCGCCGCGCGCGTAAGAAACTTGAGGAAGGCTGTCCCTAGTACGAGAGGACCGGGACGGACGAACCTCTGGTGTGCCAGTTGTTCCACCAGGAGCATCGCTGGTTAGCTACGTTCGGAAGGGATAACCGCTGAAAGCATCTAAGCGGGAAGCCTG
>NZ_NTGA01000070.1 GCF_002289575.1 Dietzia natronolimnaea | reverse complement strand
TCGATGTCTCCATCAAACCCGGGGCGATGCATGGCACACTCACCTACCAGACTGCCGCACCCCCGGCAGGGACCGATTCTGCGCCGGTAGCCGTGCTGGCCGCGGTCACCGTTCGCCCGTCGCTGCGGGGCAGCGGCGTCGGTGCCCGCCTGGTCGAGCTGTTTCTCAGCCAGGCGCACGAGGGCGGCTCTGCTACCGCCGAGTTGTTCACCAGCGCCGGCTCGGACGGGGCCGGCGCGTTCTATGAACGCTTGGGATGGAGCCCGGGGAGCGAGTACCGCACGCGGGACGGCGACATGGTGCGCAGCTATCGTCACCCCGTGGTGCCTCCGGCCCGCCGCGGCACGTTCTGTGACAAGGGCGGGGCAGATCCCCGATGAAGCTGACCCGGCGCCAATTGCTGACGGTGTTGACTGCGGGGTCAGCCGCCACCGTGGCGTCCTGCACGCTCGGCCCCGCCCCGCCACGGCCTGCGCCCTCGGTGACTACCCCGACACCGCAGCCACCTCACCTGGGTGGAGCCGAACCCGGCGCCCCTCGTTCCCCGTTGTCCGCCGCGGCGAGCCGATGGCAGCCGGCACCGGGTGAAGTACGCCCGGAGATCAAGCGCACCGCAGCGGCGTTTCTGGAAAACGCCGGAAACTGGAGCGACGGCGAAACGGCCGTGGGCACCCTCATCCGCGCCGGCGCGTCGCCGCCGGTGGCGTCGACAGCGTCGATACTTCAACTGCCGGACGCCCGCGCCGGGGAACTGACCGTCGTCTATCCGCAGTACGGCGGGCTCGCCTCGGATACCGCTGCCGTCATCGCCCTGGTGGAGCAGAACCTGTACACCGTCTCGGGACCGTGGAACCGCGAACTGGTCGTGGACGTGCGATTGGCTCGACCCCCCGGTGGGAGTTGGGCCGTCGAGCGGCTCGTCGCGCCGACCTCACTGGGCCCGTCGCTGCCGTTGACCGACACGGCGGCAGCGGTGCTCGCCGAGCCGAAGATCATCCTGCCCGGCCCAGCCCGCAGCGATGTCAGCACCGGCAGGATGGACAACCGACTGCTGGCGATACTGCACGCACTGTCCCGGGAGTTCACCCTGGCGATCCAGGTAATGCACACAGGCCACATCCAGACGGTCTATCCCACCGCGCGAATGTCCAATCACGCCGTGGGACGAGCAGTAGACATCCGCGAGATCGACGGTCGGCCGGTGGTGGACGTCCGACCCGGCGACGATCGTGTGCTTCGGTTGATGCGGCGAGCTGCCGAGTTGGGGGCGACCGAGGTCGGTGGACCTGCCGACCTTAACGGACCGCGCAAGGGGTTCTTCTCCGACGACGTCCACCAAGATCACATCCATCTCGGTATCACTCCCGGCGACGCGCCGGCGCACCTGCGGTAGGGCGCACGTGCGTGCGGGTGGGGCACGAGGTCACCGGCGGCGTGAGCCAGTCAGCTCCGCAGCGGTGCAACCGTTTCGGACCAAGTCGCACCCTTGACGAGCACCGTGCGGCGCAGACTGGCAGTGCGCCCGGCTCACGCGACGGGTCGTGTCCAGAGAGCGAAGGCACCGAAGGCCCCGAGAACTCCGAGAGCCGAGAGGATCAGCGCGGTCTGAGGTAGACCGAGCATCGCGCCAAGAACGCCGGCGATCGGGTAGGTGAGCATGAAGCAGGCGTGGGACAGGGAGAACTGCGCGGCGAAGACCGCAGGTCGAGATACTTGGTCGGAGGCGCGTCGCAGCAGGCGGGCTGACGGGGTCAGAATCAGCGACGTCGCGGCTCCAAGGATCGCCCACAGTGTGATTAGCAAGGCCCACTGCCCACTGCCGGCGGGTAGAGCGATCACTGCTGCTGATGCGGCCAGGGCGGGCGGGATAATCGCTGAGCCGGTGAGCATGACGGGCCGATCGGCGATCTTGTCGAGGACTCGGGGAACAATGAGGGCGACGAGCATGGAACCGGCGCCGAAGGCGGCCAGCAGAAGCGCGACGTCGCTCTCGGAGCGATCCAAAGATCCTCTGACTACGAGGACGGTGTTGACGATCACCATGGCGGTGGAGGTCGCCACGATGAGGTTCATCACCAGCAGACTGCGCAGCTCCGTGGTGCGCAGCATGACCCGGACGCCCCGGGTCAGTCGTTCTCGAAACGATGCGGCTTCGGACCGTGCGCCATCGGGAATTTCGGTGACCAGGACGAGCGCGCCGGAGGCGAGAAATCCCAGCACCGTGCCCAGGAATAGATTGTTGTAGGACATGATCGCCAGCAGCGCCGCAGCCAGTACGGGGCTCAGTAGCGATTCGGTGTCGTACGCCAGGCGGGATAGTGACAATGCGCGGGTGTACTGCGCTTCGTCGGGAAGGACATCGGGAATCACTGCCTGGAACACCGGAGTGAAGGTCGCCGACGCCGCTTGCAGCGCAAAGATCAGGACATAAATCTGCCAGGCCTCACTGACCCAGGGCAGGGACAACGCCACTGCAGCGCGGACTGCGTCCGCGCTGACAAGAACGGCCTTTCGTCGCCACCGGGTGGCCATAGCCGCCATCACCGGTGACACGGCGACGTACGCGACCATCTTGATCGTCAGCGCCGTTCCTAGCACTACACCAGCGTCTTGCCCGGCGATGTCGAAGGCCAATAACCCGAGCGCCACGGTGAGCAGACCGGTGCCGAGAAGGGCGACTATCTGAGCGCTGAAGAGCCTGGCATAGGTGCTGTTCCGAAGGACACCGATCACGATAGGCCGGTGATCTTCCCGTGGCCCAGACGGTCGCGGTCATGATGCGCGGGGTGACTGTCCACCGCGTGCTGCGCCTGGAAAATCGCGTCGGCGACAAGCTGGCGGGCGTGCTCGTCAGTCAGGCGGTAGAACACTCGTTGCCCGTCTTGGCGTGCTGAGACCATTCGCGCCAGGCGGAGTTTGGCCAAGTGCTGAGATACCGACGCCGGGGACTTGTCGACGATCTCGGCCAGCTGGTTTACCGACAGCTCCCCGTCGCGAAGGGCCAGAATGATCCGCACTCGCGGAGTAGTGCCCCATATAGTGGTGTAACTCGGT
>NZ_NTGA01000007.1 GCF_002289575.1 Dietzia natronolimnaea | reverse complement strand
GGACCCGCGGTACCGACAAGCCCTATCTGCCAGCCGTGACCGTCGTCGCGGCCGAGCCCTTCTACCGCTCCGCCAGCAGCCGAAAGAACCAGTGAGCCACACTCAAAGACTTCGGCGACGGCATCGAGGTCACGGTCATGATCTCCGCGTGATCAACCTGGCGCGGCCGGCCAGCTCGCTACTCGTCGACCTGGCCCGCGATTCCGGGATCGTCGTATCTGTTACGCCCCGATTTCACCTTCGGCCGAGAGCCCCCTGCCAACTCCGCGATCTCGGCATTGAGCCTGCAATCCGAGGCCAACGACACAATGCGCGCCCGCTGACATGCCCGCCGACATCGCCCTCAAACCCGTCACCCGCTCAAACTCTCCACGACCAGTGGGGCACTACACCGATGCCAGATAGGTCGATTCGCCGTAACTCATAATCCCGTAGATCTACCCGAATGACTACGTCGCACGCGGGACACTACCGGCGTTTTCTGCCGCCTCCGATTACTCAGGTTCCCATCGGTCGCGGTACCGTCGTGCCAGTGAGACCACGCATTCGACGGCGGACCGCGTTCTTGATGGCACTGGCGATCATTATCTTGGCTCTCATCGGCACGACTCTCGCCATCGCGGGGCGCGTGTTGTTCCCACAGATCGACTCGCCGGGGCATGTTGACGCAATCGTGGTGGTCGCAGGATCGTCGGACGACAGATACGCCTATGCGCGATTCCTCGCCGAGAGTGGGACTGCGGATCGAGTGCTCGTGTCGCGGCCGACCGGAAACCGCGCGTACTTCGACGAGATCGACTCGTACTGTGCCGCCAGCCCGGTTCGCGCGCCCGATGGACGAGACATCGAGATCGAGTGCTTCACTCCCGATACGAACACCACTAGTGGCGAGGTGTCAGCCACCACCAGAATAGCGCATGAGAATGGGTGGGATTCTCTCTTGGCCGTTACATATTGGGGCCATGTGTCACGAGTTCGAATTTACCTACAACAGTGTTTCAGTGGGGACGTCTACGTAACGGATACACCGCGCTCCACCCGAATTTCAAAGAGGTACGCACTCACCCACGAAATCGGCGGGCATGTCAAGGCTATCCTTCAGCCGGCTTGTTAACTCAGCAACAGAATGCTGAACCATTCAAACGATGCGTGATACCGCCTAGCCACGGCCCTACATTACTGGGCCCTATCATCGGTCAAAGCTAGTCGATTGAGACCGTGTTCCCCTGGCCCGTGCGGCAACGCAAACGCATCATCAAGACTGGCAAGAACTCTCCGGAACAGTGCCTGGCGTCGCTTCTTACTCTCCACACCATTCGAACCTGACTTAGACGTTCTCGCCCGCCGGACGGAGCAGCTCTCGTTGAAGGCGAATATTAAGGTGAAAGCCGCTGAGGGGTCACGAACCCGATGCGGAAGGTGCACCGTGGCCCCAAAACGCCGTTCTGTAACACGATCTGGCCGAAGACTGTGGTCAGTACCTACCGAGCGAACGCTACTAATCGTCCGGCCGAATCGAAGTGACGGGAGTGGGACTAAACTTAGGTCGGAGAACGGGTCACGTCCGCCTTTAGGTTCCAACGGTGTTCGATCGGACCTCCGAATCAGTGCCTGTGGCTGAGCTGGCGACAAACCCCTCGCCGGCGGCCCGGCGACCGCGACCGGGCTATGGGTCATAGAGGGGGTCTTGCAGATGTTAGCTGTTCGAATTTCCACCTGGTGTCCGTTCGAACCCAGCGGTCACCGACCAACCGGCGAAACGACAAGTTAGGCGGGGTGCCCGGCCAGAAGTGGCGGTGGACGGCGGAAACACAGATTCGGTTCAGCGGGCGGTTATGATCGGCGTCGAAGGATTGGCGTGGACTTCCATCCATCGCCGAGCGATCTCGTGTTCCTCTAAGCACGCCAGTTCCTCCGGAGCCAGGTCGAGCGGAGGAACTCGAACCTGGGACAGCGCCTCGTGCTTCTTCCCTGCGATCGGCACTTCCGTCTTGTCGAACAGCTCTTCAGCAGCCTTCTCGTTCTCGCGCAAACCGGTGTACACGATCTCGATATCCTTGCCTGACTGCTGAATCAGCGTCCTCGCCACGTCGGCGATTCTCACCGGCTCGCCCATATCCAGAACCAAGGTGTCGCCCGAGTCGCCCACGACTGCAGCTTGGAGGACGAGTTGGCACGCCTCGGGGATGGTCATGAAGTACCTGGTCACGTCGGGATCGGTTACCGTGACCGGGCCACCGTCTTTGATCTGTTTCTCGAACACCGTGAGTACTGAGCCGCGAGAGCCGAGAACATTCCCGAATCGCACCGAGGCATACTTTGCATTGTGCGCCGTGGCCGCGCGGGCTGCAGTCAGCCGTTCAGCAATCCGCTTGCTCGTCCCCAACGATGTCGACGGACTCGCAGCCTTGTCTGTCGAGATATTGACGAAGGTCTCCACTCCGCTCGCCTCTGCTGCGTCCAGCAAGTTGAGGGTGCCCACAACGTTTGTCTTGAGAGCCTCAAGGGGATAATGCTCGAGTAGCGGCATGTGTTTGAGCGCTGCTGCGTGAAAGACGATCTGCGGCTTGCGCTTGGCAAAGATCTCAGCAATCGCCTCGCGATCGCGAATCGACGCGAGGATCGTATCTTCACCGTCGAGCATCGCCTGGTCCTGGATGGAGAGCTGCACCGCGTGCAGACCGGATTCGTCACGGTCGAGCATCATCAACTCGCCGGGCCGGAACCGCACAAGCTGGCGGCACAGTTCGGACCCGATCGAGCCGCCCGCGCCGGTCACCATAATCCGCTTACCGCGGATGTACTCGGCGATCTGGGTTTGGTTGAGCCGCGCGGGGGCCCTACCGAGGAGATCGGTGACGTTGATGCCACGTAATTCGTCGACAGCCACGCGAGCTTTCATCATCGAATCGATCGGCGGCAGCACGAGCACGTGAAGCCCTGCCTCTTCCGCGCGATCGCGGATATCGACCAGTTCGTCGCCGGGCAGGCTGGGAACGGCTACCAGTAGCGTCCCGGCTCCGAGCTTATGCGCGAAGTGGGCAATGTGCTCGCGTGTGCCGCGCACTCGGACTCCATCAACAACCAGTCCTTGTTTTGCCGGATCGTCGTCCAGAATGGCTACCGGCCGGAATCTGGACACCGAGGATCGACGGAGCTGGCCGACCAGTTGCCGACCACCGTCCCCGGCGCCGAACACCAGAACTGGCTCGGCTCCTGCCGCAGCGCCGGCGCCGAAGAGTTCCTTACGCCGCACCAGCGATCTCAGCACAAGGGCGGCGAGAATCGTGAACGCGCCCGCGACAAGCGCGGTGGACCGCGGCACACCGACAAAGCTCTCGCCGACCAGATGTCCTGCGAACACCACGAGAGACGCTCCGGCGAACACCACGACCAGGACGCTCGTCTCGAGCAGGCTCCCCGGAATGAACCGACCGCGGTAGAGACCCGCCAGCCATCCGGCGGCCCAGCTGAAGGCCACCACCCCGAGCAGGACTACGTAGAACCGCGACGTCCCGAGGGTAGTGAACACCTCTTCCACCGAGAAGTCGTACCGCATCCACAGCGCGGCCATGAACATAACCACCCAGAGCAGTGCGTCGATCGGCATCCAGGGGGAGAAAGCCAAGCTACCGACACCCCCGCCGGAACGGCGGCTACCGATTAGGCGTGCGCTGCGAGTCATGTCCGGTCCTCGGTCCAATTGCACAGGAAATCCATGAGAAAAGACATCACGCCTCCGGGGCAGACGCTGACTTGCTCGTCGAGTAGTAGTACGAATCGTAGTAGCCGCCCGCCCCCTTCTTGGCGGGCTTGTTTGCCACCGTCACGATGCCCAGCAGGGTGGCGTCGGCCTTTTCCAGGTTGTCCACGGCTTGAACGACCTGGTCGCTGGTCGTCCGATGCGTGCGCACCACGAGCAAGGCCCCGTCAGCAATCCGGGCGAGAAGTGCCCCGTCGGTCACGGGCAGCAGCGGCGGAGAATCGATGATCACGTAGTCGTAGGTCTTGCGCAGATCCTGGAGAAGCTTTCGCGCCACCTCCGAGGCGATGAGCTCCGAGGGATTGGGCGGCAGCGGCCCGCAGGCCAGCAGGTCCACCCCCTCGTGCCGCGTTTCCAGGACCACGTCCGCGAAATCGGCCTGGCCAGAGAGGATATTGGTGAGGCCCACCTTGTCCGGCATGGACATGTAGCTGACGACCAGTGGCCGCCGGAGATCGGCCTCGATCAGGAGAACGCGATTTCCCGCCTCGGCGAGAGCGAGTGAGAGGTTGATCGCTGTCTCGGACTTCCCCTCAGTGGCCACCGACGAGGTGAGCACGATGACGCGCGGGGGGTTGTCGACGTTCAGGAACTGGAGGTTGGTTCGGAGCCTCCGGAAACTCTCGGCCGCCGGGGAGTGCCCCTCGCGGAAGGGCACGATGTGCTCCGCACCCCCCTCTTTGTCCTCGTTCTTTCGAAACGGGATCGACCCGACCACGGGCGTGCCGGTCATCGCTTCGAGTTGTTCCGTCGACTTCACCCGACGATCAAGCGCGTTGACGAGGAGGGCGAGCCCCACTCCCGCCAGCAGACCCAGGACAAGTCCGATCGCCACATTCTGCTCAGTGTTAGGTGCGACCGGGGAGGATGGCAGCGCGGGGGGATTGACCACGGTGAGTTTGGCCAGCGCTGGTCCACCGCCATCCGGAATCTCCAGGCGGTTAATGGCCTCGGGGAGAACGTCGCCGTATCCCTGGGCCATTCGGAGGGCTCGATCAGGATCGGTATCGGTCACAGAGACGTCGAGAAGTACTGTCCTGTTGCCTGCCGAAGCGGTCGCTGCCCGAGCGACGGCCGCCGCGCTGAGATCCACCCCCGAGGCATCCACGACCTCCTGAGCGATGTCCGCACTCTTAACCAGCTCCGCGTAGGACTGGACGCGCTGCTGGGCGCCCAGGGATCCTTGGTAGGCCGCAGAGGCGGAATCGCCAGCAGAGACCGTAACGTAGAACTGGACCCTTGACTGATACGTGGGGGTGGTGAGCAAGCTCAATCCCAGCGCGAGGAGCCCTCCGACGAGGGTGGCTGCCACGATGACGATCCAGCGGGCACGAAGTACGGACAACAGGTCCCGCAGATCCACTCCAGGGTCCTTTCCTCGAGGCAGTCACAGAAGTGGCCCGATATACCTAGCGCGCGTTAGGCCACGCGCCGACACTACGTTGCTGAGGGCCTCCTCAGCATCATTCGTTGACAGGATGAACATGGCTTCACCAACGGTGTGCACCTCATGCGCCGTGCCGCGCTCCTGCGCTGCCGCTCGCTACGCACCGTAGTCTCGATCCGGTGAGACGCCGCTCCCGAACCCGAAGGGCGGCACTTGCTGCCACGACACTATTTGCGCTGGTCGCGGCCATTGCGGGCCTGACCGTTGGCAGCGCAGTGCTCCACCCGCAGGTCGACTCTCCCGGCCGCGTGGACGCGATAGTCGTGGTAGCGGGAGCAAACGACGACCGATACGTGTACGCCCGTCATCTAGCCGAGGAGGGCGTGACGGACCAGATACTCGTCTCCCGCCCGCCCAGTTCCACGGGGGCCTACGCAGGCCTTCTCGACGCCTACTGCGCCTCGACTCCAGTCCGCACCAGGGACGGGCGCAGCATCGACATCGAGTGCTTCTCACCCGACATCGACACCACCGAGGGCGAGACCACCGCGGCCACCCGGATCGCCCGCGAACGGGGGTGGAATTCGCTCCTCGTGGTGACCTACTGGGGCCACGTGTCACGCGTACGGATCTACTTTGACCAATGCTTCGAGGGCGCTGTCTATGTGACCGACACTCCCCGACCGCTGTCGAAGTCGCGCAAGGACGCCCTGTTGCACGAGACGGGCGGGTACGTGAAGGCACTCGTGTCGCCAGCCTGCTGACCCTGGCAACACGGTGGGAAATTGCTGATAAAAGGCGAATCGCCAGCGGCCGTGGAGGGGGGTCCGACGGCCGCCAGCGACTCTGTCGCACGATGCACGTCCGCGACCGGGGGTGGTCAGCGTAGACCGCGCATCGAGGCGCAGTCGGTGGCAACGTGAGGGGGGTCAGTGTTGCCTCCGACTGAGAACCACTATAGGAACCCCACGCGCACTCCACAACCGTCAGCTAACGGCCGACAGCCCCGGTCAGGCGGATTCCCTCTTGCGCTTCGTGCGTCACCTCTCGGCCAAGAACCAGCGACTCCCCCACGGACTGCACATACGGGTACTCGTCGCCGAACAGAAGCTGATCGGCCTTTGCCCGCCGGAAGTAGTGATGCAGCGGATGCTCCCAGGTGAATCCGATTCCGCCGTGCACCTGGATCGCCTCCTCCGCCGCCGTCATCGCCGCTCGCGAGGCCAGCACGCGCGCCGCCGCGGCACGGTCGGCCAGCTCCGCCGCGCTCGCCTCGTCACAACTCCGCTCGGCGCCACCCGACGCCTCGAGCACCGTGACCTCAGCCAACTCGATGGCCACGAGGAGGTCGACGAGCTTGTGTTTGATCCCCTGGAAGGAGCCGATGGTCCGCCCGAACTGCTGACGCGCCCCGGCGTACTCCACCGCCATCTCCAGGCACCTCCGCGCGAGGCCCACCTGCTCCGCGGCCAGGGCGATGAGGACGCGTGAGCACACCTCCTCGAGACGCGACGCGACGTCCGGTCCCGAGATGCGGCGCGCCGTCGCCCCGTCGAACTCGACGGTCGCGAGCGGCCGCGTGCCGTCCAGTTGCTCGCCGACCGACCGCCGCACGCCGGGCGCCGAACCCTCGACCAGGGCGAGTTCGGTGCCGTCGGGGCCGTGTGTGACGACGACGAGGAGTTCCGCGCTCTCCCCGTCCACGACCGCGTGCTGTTCCCCCGTCAGGCTCAGTTCCCCCTCCCCCGCGACCTCGCCGCGGATGGCCGAGGTGACGATCCCCGGCCCGCAGACCAGGGCGGCGGTCCGCGCGCCCGACACGATCCCGGGCAGGAGCTCGGCGCGCGTGTCCCGGTCAGCGGCGTCGAGCAGCGCGAGGCCGGCCATGACGACCGAGGAGAAGTACGGTGCCGAGCCGAGCACACGACCGAGACCCGTCATGACCACGGTCAGGTCCCGAAACGTGCCGTCGGCGCCACCCGTGGCCTCGGGGAACGGGATCTCGGTGAGCCCGAGCTCGCGGATCGACGGCCACACGTCGTGCCCGGGCGCGATCCCCGACCACACATCGTCGAGCGTCTCGGCCAGGTCCTTCTGTTCTGTGCTGAGGTTGATGGGCATGTCCGCCTCCTACCGGGGCTCGCGCGGCAGACCGAGCCCGCGCTCACCGATGATGTTTCGCTGGATCTCGTCCGAACCGCCGGCGATCCGATAGCCCGGGGCGCCCAGCAGATGCTGGGTCCAGGCGAACGTGTCCGCCTCGCCGGTGTCAGCGAGGATCCGGTGGCCGAGGAACGACGCCGCCGTGTCCCCCACCCGCTTGAGGTTCTGGGTCCACACGAGCTTTCCTATCGACCCCTCGACGCCCGGCACCGCGCCCGCCTGTTCCAGCTCGGCGTACCGGGCGACCAGCAGGGCCTGGGCGCGCTCGTAGAGGTGGGATTCCGCGATCCGTCCGCGGACCTCCGGCGCCCCGGTGATGCCCAGCGAGGTCGCCAACCGGATGAGGTCGGCCGTGTTGCCGCCGGCGTCGACGATCCCCGCGCTGGACTGACGCTCGAAGCCGAGGGTGGTCAGCGCGACCCGCCAGCCGTCGCCCACCTCGCTCACCCGGAACTCGTCCGGCAGCACGACGTCCGTGAGGAACACCTCGTTGAACGTCGACCCGCCCGACATCTGCCGGATCGGACGCACCTCGACGCCCTCGAGGTCCATGGGGACCATGAACGCCGTCATGCCCTTGTGCTTGGGCGCGGCCGGGTCCGACCGGGCGATGAGCAGGCCCCACTCGGAGAACTGCGCGCCCGAGCTCCACACCTTCTGACCGTTGACGCGCCAGTTCTCCCCGTCGCGGACGGTCCTCGTGGAGAGCCCCGCGAGGTCCGATCCCGCGCCCGGTTCCGAGAACAGCTGGCAGCACAGCTCGTCCGTGCGGAGGAACGGGCGGATGAACCGCTCCTGCTGCCAGTCGTTGCCCAGCTCGAGGAGCGTCGGCGCCACCAGCTCGACCGTGACGAGGATGTTCTCGTGCCGCTCCGGGGTGAGGTACTCGCGCTCCACTCCCGCGTAGATCCGCTCGTGGCTCGCGGTCAGACCCCGGCCGCCCCACTGCGGGGCCCACGTCATTGCGCCGAAGCCGGCGTCCACCCGCTCGGCCTGCCACCCGCGTCCCTCATCGATCAGGGCTCGCTCGTCCTCGTGGCCGAGGTTGTGGAAGATCGAGTACTTCGGGGCCTGCGCTGCCGCGTCCCGCCGGGGCAGGCGGGAGTCGAGCCAGGCGCGACTCGCGGCCTCGAACGCCCTCAGGTCCTCGGCGCCGTCCTGCCCTGTCTCGGCGGGCATCACTGTCGCCGTCATGTGGTCACTCCGTTCATCGCCGCGAGCCGCTGCTCGACGGCGGCCGTGGAATCCGGATGCTCGGAGAGCCGGACGGTGTAGGACTGCTCGAGCTCGTACCCGCGTCGGATATCCATTCCCTCGCAGCCGTTGAGCGACTGTTTGGCGAGCGTCAGGGCATACCTGCTCCTGCTCGCGATCACCTCGGCGCGTTCCAGCGCCCTGGCCCTCAGCTCGGCATGGGGCACGATCTCGATCGGCGCACCCCAGCTCCGGAACGTCGCGGCGTCCACGGCCTCGGCGGTGAAGAACATCCTGCGCATGGCCTGCTCGGGAAGCATCCGTGCGGCGAACCGGCCTCCGCCCAGGACCCCGACCTGCATCTCGGGCAGTCCGAAGGTCGCGCGGTCCGAGGCCACCACGAGGTCGGCGGTGGCCGTCAGCCCGATCCCACTGCCCAGTGCCGGACCGTTGACCGCCGCGATCACCGGCAGCCTGCACTCCATCACGGCAAAGAAGGCGCGGCGGGCGTCACGCATGGCGGCATCGCCGTTCCCGCCGTCCATCGTCCGGAACTCGTTCAGGTCGTTGCCGGCGCAGAAGACCGTCCCCCGGCCGGTGAGGATCACCGCGCGGTACGACTCGTCGTCGGAGAGCGCGTCAAAGGTCTCGGCGATCCTGCGGTAGGCGTGACCGTCGAGCGCGTTGACCTTGCCGCGCGTCAACTCGACCAGCGCGATGCCCTCGCGGACCTCGGTGACCGTCACCGGGTCCGCGACCGCGGTCCTCGTCGTCGTGATAGTCGGTGCCATCTCTCTCACCTCTCGTGGACGGCCACGAGACTCGTGGCCACCATCTGCTCGGGGGCGGTGGATCTGTCCCGCGTGAAGTCACGGAGAGCGAATTTCTGGATCTTCCCGCTGGCCGTCTTGGGCAGGGCGTCCACCACGAACACGCTCTCGGGGACCTTCTGCACGGCGACTCCCCGGTCCACGAGGAACCGCCGCACCTCCTCCAGCGACAGGTCGGCCCGGTCCCGGGTGACCACGAAGGCGCAGCCCCGCTCCCCCGTGACGGGGTCCGGGCCGGCGACCACGGCGACCTCGACGACCAGCGGATGCTCGCTGAGCTGGTTCTCCACGTCGTGTGTGCTGATCTTCTCGCCGGAGCGATTGATGATGTCCTTGATGCGCCCGACGATGTGGATACCGCCGCGCTCGTCAACGCGGGCGAGGGCGCCGGTGCGGAAGAACCCGGTCTCGGTGAAGGCATCGTGGTTGAGCGCGGCGTCGAGGTAGCCGAGGAAGGTGTCCGGGCCCCGCCACAGGACCTCGCCGACCTGACCGGTCTCCACTGCTCGGCCGGCCTCATCGGCGACGACCACCTCCGTCGGCGCCAACACCCGGCCGTCCGAGTACTTGCGCAGCTCCGGGCCGTCCGCCAGGTTGGCCGAGGTCACCGAGGGCCCCTCGGTCGCGCCGTACATCCGGGCGATCGTCCCGAGCCGCTCGTCCGCCTCCGTGACGAGGGCATCCGGGATGTCCGCTCCCCCACAGATGATGTAGCGGATCGAGGGCGTCTCAAGGCCGGAGTCCCGCGCGGCGTCCAACAGCCCGCGAAGGAACGGGGTCGCGAAGATCATGAAGCTCGCCCGCTCGGACCGGATCTGCCGCAGCGCCTCCTGGGAGTCCCACACATCCTGGAGGACCACCGGCGCGCCGAGCAGGAACGGGAGCGTCAGGGCGCAGTTCACGCCGGTGATGTGGGTGACCGGCGAGGGGTTGAAGATGACGTCCTGAGCGGTGAGCCCGAACGTGGCGATCATCGACCGGTTCTCGAAGACCAGCGTGTTGTGGCTGTGCAGCGCACCCTTGGGGTCGGCGGTGGTGCCCGAGGTGTAGAGCAGGAGGCAGACATCGTCCGGGTCGGGTGACGGCAGGGCGTGCACCCGGTCCACCTGATCGTCCGTGACCGAGTCGAGCAGGGAGGCCAGAGTCTCGACGCCCTCGCGCCGGACGGAATCGGTGCTGATGAGCAACTCGAGATCGGGCAGGTCCGGGGCGAGCCCGCGATACATCTCCGCGTAGTCGAACCCCCGGTGGACGCCCGGGATGATCGCCACTCTCGACCGCGCCTGCGTGGCGATGAACGCCACCTCGCGCTCGCGGTAGATCGGGACGATCGGGTTCACCACCGCGCCGATCCGGTGCAGAGCGTGGTAGACGACCACCGCCTCGGCGCAGTTGGGGAGTTGGAAGGAGACCACGTCTCCCGACCGCACCCCGCGCTCGAGGAGCGCTGCGGCCAGACGCATCGCGTCCCGGTTGACCTCGGAAAACGACACCCGCCGGTCCCCGTCCACCACCGCGGTGCGCTCGCCCCAGAGGCGGGCCGCACGGTCCAGGTAGTGGTCCAGTGGCCGGTCCTGCCAGTGGCCCGCCGCGCGGTACCCGGCCACGCTGCGGTCGTCGGGCAATCGGGTGGGTCGCATGTCTCCTCCTTCGCGAAATGCTTGCCGAATCGGATCGTGTCGCCCTACAGTAACGCAGGTCTCACTAAATATGCACATGTTTTGAGAGGCGTTGGTTCCCCCACTCCCCTCACCAAGAAGGTGATTCACTTGACACAAGCTCAGCCCACGCAGCGACGGTCCGTGGCGGCCGCAGGTATCGGAACCGTGGTCGAGTACTACGACCTGACGGTCTACGCGTACCTCGCCGTCGTCGTCAGCCCCCTGTTCTTCCCGAGCGACGACCCCACGGCGTCCCTCCTCGCCAGCCTGGCCGTGTTCGCCTCGGCGTACCTCATGCGACCGATCGGCGGACTGTTCTTCGGGCGCCTGGGCGACCGCTACGGCCGCAAGCGCGCCCTGCTCGTCTCCGTGATCCTCATGGGCGTCGCCACCCTGATCATGGCGTTCCTCCCCACCTACGCGGCGGTCGGCGTCCTCGCCCCGACCTTGCTCGTCATCGCCCGTCTGGCCCAGGGGTTCTCCGCAGGGGGCGAGCTCGGCGGGGCGCTGACCTACGTCTACGAGATCGTCGGGCCCCGGCGCCGCGGACTGGGCGGATCCATCGTCGCGCTCGGCTCCAACACCGGCTTCGCCCTCGCCGCGATCGTCGTGGCCACCACCTCCGCCCTCACCTCCGACGTCCAGATGACCAGCTGGGGTTGGCGCATCCCCTTCATCGCCGGACTGCCGCTGCTCCTGCTGTGCCTCTGGCTCCGGTCGCGCATCGAGGACACCCCCGAGTTCGAGGAGGCCGCCGCCTCCGCCGATCTGGCCAAGTCTCCGTTCAAGGAACTCCTCGCCAGCCAGCCGTTCCAGGTCCTGCAGGTCTTCGGCCTGGGCATCGCCCAGAACGCCACCGGCTACATGGTGCTCACCTACATCGGCATCCACCTCGTCCGCGAGGGCGGGTACAGCCAGACCGCGGTCACGTGGACCGCTGCCGGCGTGATCGTGTTCGTGGCCTCCCTCATGCCGATCGCGGGCCTGCTCGTCGACCGCTTCGGCAGCCGCACCATGCTCACCATCGGCCTGCTGTGGGCCGCGATCTTCGCCTACCCCGCGATGTCGCTGATGACCGGGCACGGGCTCGCCGTGGCCGGCCTGGCGTTCGCCGTCTTCGCCGTGTGCACCCCGCTCATCCAGGTCAGCACGGCCCCCGTGTTCCCCGAGCTGTTCGACTCACGGGTGCGCCTCACCGGCGTGGCGCTGGGCTTCAACCTCGCGACCGTGGTGGCCGGTGGAACCGCGGCGTACATCGCGACCTGGCTCATCGACCGGACCGGCGACCCCCTGTCACCCGCCTACTTCCTCATCGGGGCGAGCATCATCGGCGGACTGACCCTCCTCACGATCCGAGGGGCGCTGTACAAGGCGTCCGATCTCCCCGAGGTCGGCGAGGACCGCCCGGAGATGGCACCGGCCCACTAGCGCCATCAGCACTCCGCGCGCCCGATACGCTGGAGAGCGATGAGCCCCCGAGGATCCGACACCCCCCACCCGCGCGGGCGCAAGCTGTCCGCGCGGGTGGGGAACCTCATCGCCGAGAAGATCTTCTCCGGCGGTCTCGTGGAGGGGCATCGTCTGCCAACCGAGAAGGAAATGGTCGAGGAGTACGACGTCGGGCGTACCACTGTCCGGGAGGCACTCCGGCTGCTCGAGAGCCGCGACCTGGTGACGGTCAAAGCCGGCATCGGTGGCGGCCCCATCGCCACGATTCCGCAGCTCGAGTCGCTGGGCCAGACGATGAAGCTGTTCTTCCAGATCAACGGCGCGACCATCAGCGACGTGATCGACGTCCGGCTCATGCTCGAGCCGATCGTCGCGCGCGCCGCCGCCGACACCGTCACCGACCACCAGATCGACGTCATGCAGGGTGCCCTCGACCGGATCCTCGAAGACCCTCACGACCACGACGCCTTCCAGCTCAACAACGCGCTCTTCCAACGCACGGTCTACGACGCGGTCGGCAACCCCGCACTGAAGATCGTCATGGAAACCCTGTGGCTCCTCGTCCGCGACGCCGAGCCGAGCGAGCACCCCCTCGCCACGAGGTTGGAGGCGGCCGAACTCCAGTCCGACCTGCTCGACGCGATGCGCCGCCGAGACCCGGACGCGGCCGAAGCCGCCATGCAGGTGTTCGTCGAGCGCTCCGCCCGGTACTACCGCCGCTACCTGGCCGACGTGATCTCCCAGCCCGTGAAGTGGGAGCTGTAGAGGCGGTGATTGGCGCTACGCGCTCTTCTTGGCAGGCGCCTTCTTCGCGGTGCTCTTCCTCGCCGAAGAACCCCTGGAGGTCGACTTCTTAGCGGGCTCCTTCTTGGCAGTCGACTTCTTCGCTGCGGCCTTCTTGGCGGGCGCCTTCTTCATTGCCGTCTTCTTGGCCGGCGATTTCTTGGCCGAGCCCGAACCGCTCTTCTTTGCGGACGACGTCTTCTGCGAGTCGGAGTCCTCGTCGTCGTCATCGTCGTCGCTGGCGTCGGCCTTGCCCCCGCGATCCTTCACGCTCGCGCGCAGGGCGGCGAGCAGATCGGCCACCTCATCGTCGCCGTCGTCGTCGCCGGCCTCCTCGCGCTCCTCCACGGTGAACGCCTCCCCGCCGGCGGCCTTGGCCTCGATGAGCTCCTTGAGCTGATTCTGGTAGTCGTCCTCGTACTTCTCGGGCTCGAAATCCGCGGCCATGGTCTCGATCAGCGAGGCCGCCATCTTGACCTCCTGCGGCCGGACCTTGGCCTCCTTGTCCAAGCCCTCAAGGATCGCCGGGCGGATCTCATCCGGCCACAGCAGCGTCTGCAGCATCAGCACGTCCTTGTAGACCCGCAGCGCACACAACCGGGTGCGGTTACGCAGCGTGAACGTACAGATCGCCAACCGGTCCGTGGACTCCAGCGCCTCCCGCATCAACACATACGCCCGGTTGGAGCGTGACGCCGGCTCCAGGAAGTAGGCGTTGTCAAAGGCCACCGGATCCACCTGATCGGCCGGGACGAACTCCGTCACCTCGATCTCGTGGTTCTGCTCCACCGGCAGCGACGCCAGATCGTCCTTGGTGAGGATCACCGTCTCGCCGTCGTCGGACTCGTACGCCTTGGCGATGTCGGAGTACTCGACCTCCTCGCCGTTGTCGTCCCGCACCCGCTTGTAGCGGATCCGCACCCCGTCCTTCTTGTCCACCTGCCGCGCGCGCAGATCGTGGTCCTCGGTCGCCGAATACACCTTGACCGGCACGTTCACCAGACCAAAGGAGACCTCGCCCTTCCAGATGGATCGCATGGGGAGAGTATGCGCCAGAAGAGCGAAGATCGCTTCCGTTGCTGGCGCGCGCAGCCCTTCCTCGGTTGAGTAGGCTGATTTCGGTATTGCTGTCCTGCAGGTGCATAGCCACATAGGGTTGCCCGATGGAGATAGTCGGCGCACTTGTCGGTGGCGTAATTGGTTGGATTCTGAACGAGAGTCTGTCCGCACGGCTGCAGACGCGGCGGGCGAAGCGTGACGCCCGGTTCATGCTCGTCCGCGAGGTCCTGCGTCATCGAAGAGCGCCGTCGAGAGGACCGGTTCTCAACGAGGTTCCTTAACTTTTCGGGGACGAGGACGACGTCATGCGGTACTGGCGGGAGCTGGCAGCCCCACGCACGCCAAGAGATCAAGCAGATGTGGAATTGCTGACTAAGCAGAGCATTATACAGGAAGAGCGAATGATCGCTGCAATGGTTAAAGCCATAGGATTGCCGGCTTTAGCTGAAGGTGACTTAGAAAACTTCATCGGGATCGGCGAGTTCGCGGTGCCGCCCACGGCCCCGCCACGTATCGAGGATGATCGCCGACACACGAGGGAGTAGCGCGCTCGCTGGTTGCTCCCAATCCCCGGCAGCTGGGTTTGACGGAGCCTGGAGCACAATAGCGGCAAAAAGCCCTCGGCCTGGCAGAGAGAACCGCGGTGCGGCAATTGACGCACATAAAGAGGCGCGCGATATTGTGACTTCTGCACTGGCGCTTTGCGGCCGCCGTTCAACCGCTCGTTATGCACGGCCTCGATTGGTTCCGTAGTTCGTAAGTGCCGGTTCGAGGGGACCGATGCAGCCCCGTCCTTCTCTAGAACGTCTATCCTTGCGCGCTCGGTTCAGAGTTCGGGAGAGAACGCCGAACTCGTCGTCACCATGGATACCCACGGATATCCTCCAAAGAGGGCACCCAAGCTCCAACAGCTCCGATCCCCCGGGCGAAACGCCCACACCCGCCTGCAATGCTGTTCTCCATGCCCGTCGACGTCGCTCCCCTCCTGCTGATCGTCGCGGCGGCGGCCGTCATCCTGGGCACGGTCCTGCAGCGGGTCAGCGGGATGGGGGTCGGGCTGGTGGTGGCGCCCACCCTCGCGCTACTCCTCGGGCCCGTCGCCGGGGTGCTGTTGACCAACCTGACCACCACCGTCTCCGCCGTGCTCATCGGCATCACACTGCGCCACGACATCGACTGGCAGCGGTACGTCCGCCTCGCACCGCTGATCGTCGTGGGGTCCGTCCCCGGCGCGCTCCTCGTGGGCGCTGCCGACCGCAGCTGGCTCGAGGTGATAATCGGGACCGCCCTGATAGGCACGCTGCTGATGACAGCCCTGGTACGCATCCCGCCGGTGAGCGGCGCCGTCCCCGCCGCGATGGCCGGCACCGCCGGGGGATTCCTCAACACCGCCGTGGGCGTGGCCGCGCCCGCGATGCTCGTCTACGCGCAGGCCACCAACTGGCAGCAGCGCTCCTTTGCCGCGACCCTGCAGCCGATCTTCTTCACCATGGGTTTGACCTCGGTCATCACGAAAGTCGGCCTGGGCGCCGCGCCGATCTCCGGACTGCCGCCGCTGCCGGTGATCGGGCTCGTGGTGGCCATGGTGCCCATCGGCCTCCTGGTCGGCGGACTCGTCGCGCGGCGGGTCACCGCGGAGGCCGGCCGCAAGGTCGCCGTGGTGGTGGTGACCGCTGGCGCCCTCCTGCTGCTGGCCCGCGGGGTCGGGGGCATGGCCGGGGTGTTCTAGGCGGGCCCGTCCAGGCGGCTCGGCACGCGGTAGCCCAGCAAGTGATAACTCAGCGCCTTGCCGTGGCCGTCGAGCACCGGCGACCCGGTCACCCCACCCCCCAGCGCGCCGGGCAGGACAAACACCAGGGCGCGCACCCCGGGCAGCAGCCGCCGCACCACGGGCCCGGTGAGGTCCAGCGCGTAGTGGGCGGCCACGGCCTCCGCGGTCAAGGCACCCGCGAGCAGGTCGTACGCGGCCTGATCCCGGGCCAGGACGTCGAGGATCAGGGTGTCCCCCTTGTCCCCGGCGCGGACGTCGGCGTAGCTGTCGACGGTGCTCATCATGCCGCTCATCAGGCCTCCTCGATGCTGACGTGGGTGCGGACCAGCGCGCGGGGCAGGGTGCAGGAACGGATGGCCAGCACCTCCTGCACGTGCTTCCGGGCGCCGCCGCCCGCGGCCGGACCGTTGGTGTACAGCGATTCGACCTCCCAGCCCACCGCCTCGGCGGCGGCCCGGTCGGCAACGCGCGCCGCGACCCGCAGCCGCACCTCGACGGGGTCGCCGGCCTCGGCCAGCCCCCGGAAGGCGGCCCCGGCCCCGATCAGTTCCACCAGCACGGACTGCTCGTCCAGACCGTGGACGCTGACCAGACGGCGGCGCACGATGTCCGCGGCCAGCTCGGCGCGGTCCAGGGCGCGGGGCCCGGCGTAACTGATCTGCCCCTCCCCCAGCCAGCCACCGCGGAAGCCCAGGGTCACCTTGAGCTCGTCGGGACGCGCCGCCCCGGAGCCGCCGGTCACGTGCACGCGGTCGGGGCCGAGCTGGTCGAGCGTCACGCCGGAGAAATCGGCGACGACGTCGGGGGTGACGTACGCCGAGGGGTCGCCCACCTCGTAGAGCAGCTGCTCGGTGACGGTGCGGGTGTCGATCAGCCCCCCGGACCCCGGCAGCTTGGACAGCACGGCCTGGCCGTCGGCGGACACGTCCGCGAACGGGAAGCCCAGACGATCCAGGCCCGGAACGGGCTTGGTGACGGGGTCGGCGAAATACCCGCCTGTCAGCTGGCCCGCGCACTCCAGCAGGTGCCCCAACACGGTCCCCTGGCCGAGCAGAGTGGGGTCCCCGGCCAGGTCCCAGCCGTGCTCGTGGGCGATCGCGCCCAGGTACAGGGCGGGATCGGCGAGCCGGCCGGCGATCACCACGTCGGCGCCCCCGGCCAGCGCCTCGGCGACCGGCGCGGCCCCCAGGTAGGCGTTGGCCGAGACCAGTTCGTCGGTTTCGGCAGAGAGCGGTCGGCCGGTCTCCCACAGCACGGGGTCGGTGCGCCGGACGGCGTCGAGCACGTCGTCGCCGCTGATCACCCCCACCCGCGTGCCGGTGAGGCCGTGCTCCCGGGCGATGTCGAGGGCGAGCGCGCCCGCGGCGACCGGGTCGGCCGCGCCCCCGTTGGTGATGACGGTCGTGCCGTTGCGGCGGCACTCCGGCAGCGTGGCCTCCAACCGACGGCGCAGCAGCGGGTCGTATCCGTGGCCCGCCCCCGAGAGGCGCTGCGCGTTGGCCGCGGCGATGGTCCGCTCCCCGAGGACCTCGAAGACCAGGTAGTCCAGTTCGGCAGAGCGGGCGAGCTCGGCGGCCGGGTCGATGCGGTCGCCGGCGAACCCCGCGCCCGCGCCCAGCCGGATCGTGCGACCGGTGCCGTGGTTCAGGCGGTCGTGCCGGCGGCTCATGCGGTCGCCCCGAAGGCGATCACGCCGGTCAGCAGCGCCACCAGAACCATGACGATGCTCACCAGCCACGCCCAGCCGAAGAGCGCCTTGATGTGCTTGCCGATGTCGACGCCGGCCAGGCCCACGAGCAGGTAGAAGGAGCCGGTGAGGGGGCTGATCGGGAAGCCGACCGTCTCCTGGCCGAGCAGCGCGGCCTGCGTCATCTCGATGGAGGACACCCCGTACTGCTCGCCAAGGGCGTTGAGGACGGGCAGGACCCCGAAGTAGAAGGCGTCCGGCCCGAACAGCAGGCTCAGCGGGACGCCGAGGATGCCGATGATCACCGGCAGCCCGGGCGCGGCGGAAGAGGGGATCACCGACGTCGCCGCGTCGGCCATCGCCGTGATCATCCCCGACCCCTCGAGGATCCCGAGGAACGACCCCGCGGCGAGCAGGGTGGTCGCCATGAGCATCGCGCCGGTGGCGTGGGCCTCGATGCGGGCGGTCTGGCTCTTGAGGCCCGGGTAGTTGACCACCAGCGCCACCACCACGCCGACGAGGAAGATCAGCTCCGGCGGGGCCACGCCCACGATGAGGGCGGCCAGCACCGCGATCGTCAGCGCCGCGTTGAACCACATCAGGCGGGGGCGGCGCAGCGCGCGCTCCTCCTCGGTGAGCTCGTCGACGCCGGCGGGCTCGGCCTGGTCCTCCGGGGCCGGCTCATCCGAACCCGGGGTGTCGCCCGTGGTCGGGGGGCCGGCGGGCGTTGTCGTCGTCGTCGTTGTGGCGGCTGACGCCGCGGCCGGCGCGGTCGTGGCCGGCTCGGACTGCAGGGCCCCGATCCGTCGGGCCTCCCGGGCGCCGAGGAACCAGGCGATGGCCAGGGCGACCACCATGCCGGCGAGCTGGGCGGGGATGAGCGGCACCCACAGGTCGTTGGCGGGGACGCCGGCGGTCGCCGCGGCCCGCGCGGTCGGCCCGCCCCAGGGGAGCAGGTTCATGGTGCCCGCGCCCAGGCCCACGCACACGCTCAGCGTCAGTCGGCTCATTCCCAGGCGGTCGAAGAGCGGGATCATGGCCGGGATGGTGATGAGGAACGTGGTGGCCCCGGCGCCGTCGAGGTGGGCGGCCATCGCCAGCGCGGTGGTGGCCACGCAGATGGTGACCGGGGCGTTGCCCGCCCAGCGGACGATGCGCCGGATCAGGGGGTCAAAGAGGCCGGCGTCGCGCATCACCCCGAAGTAGGTGATGGCAAAGACGAACATCACCGTCACCCCGACCACGCCGCCCAGCCCGTCGGCGACGAACTCGCCGATCTCCGCCGGTCCGAACCCGGCGATCAGGGCGAAGACGATAGGCACCCCCGCCAGCGCCACCACCGCCGCCACGCGGTTGGAGAGCAGCAGAGCCAGAATCACCCCGATGGTGAGAAAACCTGCCCAAGCGAGCACGAGAGCCCCTTCCGTCGGCTCCACACAGTGTGAGGTGACTCACGTTATGCAGTCCAACATCATTCAGCGATAGATTCATGAGTCATGAGCATGAATCTGGGTGTGCACCACCTCCGGGCCATCGTCGCCGTCGCCCATCACCGCAGCTTCACGCTCGCCGCCGCCGAGCTCGGGGTCGCGCAGTCCTCACTCAGCCGCACCGTGCTGGAGGCCGAACGCCGACTGCGCACCCCGCTGTTCCAGCGCAGCACCCGACGCGTCCTGCTGACCAGTGACGGGGAGGCCGTGGTGACCGTGGCGCGGGGCGTGATCGAGCACGTCGACACCGGGCTGGCCCACATCGAGGGCTACCTCGCCGGCACCAGGGGGAGCATCACCATCGCCACACTGCCGTCCCTGGCCGCGACCCTGCTGCCGCCGATGGTCCGCGTCTACCAGCGGCTCCACCCCGACGTGGCGGTGCACGTGGAGGACAACCTCAGCGACCAGGTGACCGAGCACCTGCGCAGCGGGCGGGCCGACCTCGCGCTGACCACGCATCCGGGGGACGGCCGCTCCGGAGACGGCTCGGGCGGCGGCGCGGGCGGCGACTCGGGCGGCGGGGCGGGCGGCGGGGCGGGCGGCGACTCGGCCGGCGGCTCGGGCGGCGGCGCGGAGTACGTGGCGCGGCCCATCGCCAGCGACAGCTTCTTCCTGGCCGTGCACCCCGATCACCGGTACGCCGACGCCGAGACCGTCGAATGGAGCGATCTGCAAACAGAGCCCCTGATCGCCTTCGGCCCGGCCTCCAGCGTCCACAAGGCGGTCACCGCGGCCCTGGACGACGCCGCCGTCTCGCCCGCCACGATCGTGCGCGCCCAGAACGTGGCCGCCGTCGCCGGCCTGGCCGCCTCTGGCCTGGGCGTGGCGCCGGTCCCGGGATTTGTGTTGCCCCTCATGCGCTTCGCCGGCCTGGCCTTTGTGCCCCTGGTCCCGGAGCGGTCCCGCACCATCACCCTGGTCCGCCACCGGGACCGCCCGCTCTCCCCCGCCGTCAGCGCATGGATGGACGTGGTGGACCGGCATCTGGGCTCCGGCCCGGAGGGGCTGCCCGGCGTGCGCTGGGTGCGGCCCGGAGCCGGGCCAGGAAGTGGGGCTGCCGGGTAGGGGGGTGGGGTTGCTGGGTAGGGGTGGCCTGACCCCGTGGTGCTCCGACCGAGCGGGACGGGCACCACGGGGCGAGGGGTCAGACCGTGGTGACGTGGACCCCGGGGCGGCGGGCGGACCAGGGCATCGCGGCCTCGAGCTGAGCCGCCACCCGGATGAGCATCGACTCCGAGCACATCGGCCCGGCGACCTGCACCCCGATCGGCAGGCCGTCCCGGGACTGCCCCAGCGGCAGGCTGATCGCCGGGGTCCCGGTGGTGTTGAACAGCGGGGTGAACGAGAACGCGTCGAAGATCCTGCGGGTCCACCCGAGGGCGTCCAGGTCGGCGTTCGCATTCAGATAGCCCAACGGCATTGCGGGGTTGTTGGTGGTGGGGGTGAGCAGGATGTCGTAGTCACCGAAGAACCGGCCCACCTCCCGGGAGACCGAGGTGAAGGTTGCGGTGGCCGCCGCCATGTCCAGGACGGTCAGGCCCCGGCCGAACTGCACACACGCCCACGTGGTGGCTTCCACGTTGTCCGGGCCCGCGGCCTTGCCGGTCATCGCCTCCACCCCCATGACGGACTCCGCCAGGAAGGCCGCCCACGCCTTGGCCGTGGCCTGCAGGAATTCCTCCCACTCGAACGTGGGCGTAGCCCGCTCCACGTGGTGGCCGGCCTCCTCCAGCGTTCGCGCGACCTGCTCGACCGCGGCCACCACCTCGGGGTCGACCGCCGTGCCCGCCCAGGAGTCGGTGTGCAGCGCGATGCGCAGCCGGCCCGGATCGGCGCCGACCTCCCTGGCCCACGGCCGCTCCGGCGGGGCGATGATGAACCGGTCCCCCGGGTAGCTCACCGCGACCTCGTCGAGCAGGGCCGCGGCATCTCGGACGGACCGCGTGACAGCGAACTCGATGGCCTTGCCGCTCAACGCGGTGCTGTCCAGGTCCGGGCCGAGCGGTACCCGGCCTCGGCTCGGCTTGAGGCCCACCAGCCCGTTGACCGCCGCCGGGATCCGGATGGAGCCGCCACCGTCGTTGGCGTGGGCGACCGGAATCGCTCCGGCAGCCACCAGCGCCCCGGACCCGCCGCTCGAGCCGCCCGCACTCCGCGTGGTGTCCCAGGGGTTCCGGGTGGACCCGTAGACCAGGGCCTCGGTGTTGGCGTTGTAGCCGAACTCAGGAGTGGTGGAGACGGCCACCGTCGCCAGTCCGGCCGCACGGAACCGCTCCATCAGATGCGTGTCCGCGGGCGGGACCACCCCGTCCGCCAGCATCCTCGTGCCCATGCGGGTGGGCACGCCCTCGGCATGGCAGACCAGGTCCTTGATCACAAACGGCACCCCGGCGAACGTCCCGTCCGTGGCGTGGTCGAGGGGCGTGTCGAACGGCCCCGTCGCCACGGCGTTGATGTGCGCGTTGACGGCGGTGATTCCGTCGGTGGCGAGCGTCGCCAATTCGTCCGCGGTGACCTCTCCTGCGGCGACCATCGCGGCGAGCGACGTCGCGTCCTGGGCTGAGTATTCCTCGACGTTCACGGGTCCTCCTGGGGTTGGCATCCGGCGCCTCTTACGCCTGCTGCCCGAATGGTGGCACTATGTGCTCCAGGTCACATCGGCCGAATGGCCGATGCCCCTTCCCGCCCCGGCCTGCAACGATCGGAGGTGTGCATGACGCCAGACATGACGTGGTGGGTCCGTCTCGCCGACAGCGTGCGCGCCGCCGGCCGGGGTGAGGCCCCCCTGGACGAGCCGGTGCGCATGGTGCGCGACGGGCTGGGTTTCGACTGCGCCACGCTCGTCGGCCCTCAGCGGGCCACCGCCGGTGAGGCGCACCCCGTCCTGGTGAACCTGGACTATCCCGGTGACGCCATCCGGTTCATCTCCACCACCTACGCGGCGGAGTGTCCCGCGCACCGCTACATCACCGAGCACCGCGTGGCCGGGAGGTTCATCGACCTCCCGTACGACTTCCGCTCCTCACGCACCTACCGGGAGGCGCTCAAACCTAACGGCTTTCACGAGGGCCTCACGCTCCCCCTCGGCGTGCTCCGCCACGGTTCGCCCCGCCCGGGATTCCTGGCGCTGAGCTCCACCCACGGCCGGCCACTGCGCGACGAGGCCCTGCTCGGGCTGACCATGCTCGCCAGCGAGATCGCCTCCCTGACCGACCCCCGGGCGACTCGCCCTCCCGCCCCCGCGGACCTCGTGGTGTGGGTGGGCCGCGGCAGGCTCGACGTGCGCGTGGGCGATCTGACCCGGGGCCCGTTCACCACCAGAGAGGTCGTGAGGATCGGGGACCTGCACCAGCGCACCGGAGCAGCACTCGGCTTCCGGCACCGCGATGACTCCCGGGGCTGGTGGCACGTCACCACCGACCCCGCCGGGGACGGGGTCCTGATCCGCATCCAGCAGGCCGAGGGCGACGACCACCTGACCCCGCGGGAACTCGATGTGGTGGGACTGCTGTCCCGCGGATGGACCAATGACGAGATCGCCGCCGCCCTGGGGATCTCCGTGCGGACCACCCGCACCCACGTGGAGTCCGCGCTGATGAAGGTGGGAGTGCCCAATCGGACCGCCCTGGCCCGTGAGGCGCTACTCCGTGACCTGGACAGCCTGGATGCGATCCGCTGCGTGGCCCAGGCGCGCCCCCGCTCTCTGCCTGCGTAGACGGGCCGAGGCCCGGACACGACCGGACCCCGGGCCGCGGGTGCGGTCCGGGGTCCGTCTGCTGCCTCAGGTGGCGCGCGCGTCTGGTGGCGGGCGCCTCAGGCGGCGCGCGATCGTGCGTGCCGGGTGGCCAGGGGTGGCCGGTCGGTCAGGAGATGCCGCCGAGGAGGTCGGTGGGCAGCATTCCGGTCAGCGAGTCGGTGCCGCTGCCGTTGCCACTGCTGGCCCCCTGGAGCAGCGAGCCCAGGCCGAGCGATCCCAGGATGGGGGCGGCGAGAGAGCCGAGAGCGAGTGAGCCGAGCGAGCCGATTGCGTCTGAACCCATGAGTAGGCGTCCTTTCGAGCGGGTGCGGGTGGTGACGTGGCGCCGAGGGCGCCTGCTCCTCCGACGGTAGCAGCAGTGTGCCGCGCATCACACCGCGGAAAGGCGGCGTCTCGCTACTGTGGCGCTCGTGGCGACTTGTCGCGCCGAGATGGCGTTGGATCCGGTACTCGTCGACGCGTTGATCGGATCCCCCTACTTCCATGCCGGCCTGCGCGCCTTCGCCGACCCCGATGCGGCACACGTGTACCGCCTGGCCCCCACACCTCCACTTCGGCAGGGCGACGTCGTCCGGTGGCCCGCTGGCGTCACGCGCGCTCGTCGACCCCGGCACACGCCGCCCACGCTGAGGCCGTTCGGTGCCTGGCGCGATGTCTTTCGCCCCAGGCAGCGTCCGCGGCCGTCGCGGCCGTACGCCGTCACGTCTCGCAGTCGCGGGCAGCTGGAGCTCCGACTCTCACGCGGGGGCACAATCTCACAAGGGGGCACGGTCTTACGCGGTAACACTGTGAGGTTCACGGTCGAGCCTTCGGACACCGATCACCACGCGGTGATCTGCATAGACGCGGACCTGCCCGCCCGGATGACCCGGCTGATGCTCCACTACGTCGAGGCCGAGGGTCGGGACTGGCAGCACTTCCTCGGGTTCGGCATCCGGCCCCTGACCCGAGATCCCCACCTCGACTGGGTTCGGCGGCACGGCGCATTGGCCGAGATGCACGGGGAGTTCACCGAACGCGCGGGCGAGCGCTGCGGTTTCCCGGCCCTGCTCGTGATCCGCCATCCCGCCCGCACGGGCGATCGGGACGTCACCTGGGACGAGGTCGCCCGGGAGAACGGGGTGACGATCTCGCCGTCGTCAATGTGGTGGGACCTCGCCGCCACAGGCGGCACTCTCGCGCCGCAGGACCGATTCGATGCGCGCGATGACCGGTTCGGGACGCCGCTCGAGGGCGCAGAAGGGCTTGCCGGAATCGGGGCGCTCTTCGAGGTTCTCGCACGCCACACCTCCACACCCGAGGAGGCGTTCGGTGCGGTCTTCGAGACCTCGGGTCTTGCCTGGAATTCCTACGGGCCGGGCCCCGACCACTCGGTGGCGTCCTACACCGGCAATCCGGACGCGCGGGCCCACCCGCAGCTCGCCGCCGTCCCCGCCTCCCAGATCTGCTCACCCGAGGTCGACCTGGGGCGCACGATGAAGGTCCTCCAGACCACGGTCATCGATGCACCCGCGATGTCGGGACTCGCCTCTGGTCGTTTCCGCGGCGTCGATGCCCTGTGGCCCGACGGCCGGGAATGGCTTGTGGTCACGGACATCGACTGGGAGTACTCCCTGCTCGGTTGTGATCGAGGCACGGCCGAGGCGGTCCTCGCCGCCGAGGGGGTCGAAGCGGTCGAGCTCGGCTGAGTGGTCGTCGTCGTCATCCGGCCGTTCGATTCCCCGTAGCGGAGCCATTGACGGAAGACGGTGAGATCTGATGTGACGGCTCCACACTGGCCGTCCGTCGACCAGAATCACCTCATGCGAGAAATCGATCTTCCCCGCCCCGAGAAGCTGGCGCCCAGGTGGTCCGCACTGGCCGCGGTACTCGCCGCCTACGGGCCGCGGTGGGCGGAATCGGCCTACGCCACCGACTCGACGTGGCATTACGACGACGGCGGCGGCAACTGGGCCGACATCCGCTTCGCCGGCGAGGGGCGGGCGGTACTCCTGGGGTACGACCACGAGTACTCCACCACCTACTTCCGCGCGGCCGCTGAGTACTTCGGGGAGCCCGAGACCGACCTCTTGGCCGGCTGCCCTGCGTGGTGGGCCGAGGCGATCGGCGACTACCTCGAGCGCATCGACTCCGAGGGCATGTGGATCGGGTTCATCTACGGGTTCGACGGTGGCACGTGGACACGCGCGGAGTACGACGACGACGACGGCTTCACCTCCCTGAACCTGCCCGCGCTCGACGACCGGGCCGTGCTCCCGCAGATCACCGGGCAACTCACGATGTCCATCGGCGGCCGCCCGGCAGGCGCTGCCCCCGACCCGGCCCTCCTCGACCGGGTGCTCGCCGAATGCCCCGACCTGAGCGCCGACACCGCGCGGGCGCTCCTGGGTGGGCGCGGGCTCGATGTGGACGCGGCCCTGCGCGCAGCGCACCAGTTCCGGCAGAGGGGCTGAGGGCGGCCTACGCGTCCAAAACCCTAATAGGCGACGGCGTTCGTTCTGGGCAGCGGCGGGGACCTGTCGCCCGCAAACGGGCTTGACCGACCTCCTCCGCTTAGTGCCCTCCTCCGACGGGTAGAGGACACTCGAAAAACACCTGTCGTACGAAGATACGAACCTGCTTATCGACCCTCGTGAACTGCCATTCTGGGCCTTACTGTGTGCGCATGAACGATGCCGACCCCGACTTCACCTTTCCCCGGCCGCCTCGAGCCAACACCGAGGGCGTTGCTCCACACCCGGCTCCGTGGCCGCACGGAGAGCACCCATATCCAGGAGCGCAGAGCCCCTGGCAGGGCGGTGGTCAACCGGCCCCCCGTGCAGCAGGAGAGCCGGCTCTCGGGGGGCCGCACGGAGAACACCCGTACCCCGGAGCGCAGAGCCCCTGGCAGGGCGGTGGTCAACCGGCCCCCCGTGCAGCAGGAGAGCCGGCTCTCGGGGGACCTCACGGAGAACACCTGTACCCCGGAGCGCAGAGCCCCTGGCAGGGCGGTGGTCAACCGGTCCCTCGTGCAGCAGGAGAACCGGCTCTCGGGTCCGTGGTCGCCCGGGACGTTCGTCGAGGCGCGGACGCATTGGTCAATGCCCTGGACTCCGGCTGGAATCGATACGGAGCCAAACTCGACTCCTGGTTGGATTCGCGGGTCGATGCCGCCCACTCATCCGACTCCCCGTCACGCGCGGGCCACGGGATCGTCATTCACCGCCAGATCGCGCCGATGTCCGCCCACGCCTATCGCGCCATGACCTGGATCGTCGCGCTGTTCATCGGTCTTCCGGCGCTCCTGACCCTGGGGGTGCTCCTCTACAACTACTGGGTCTGGTACAACACTCCCGTTCTTAGACTGCTCACCAATCCCGGCCTGACTTTCTGGACGGTGACGGGCTACGGCTTCGTGGCGACCTCGATCCTCGTCGTCTTCTCGGAGAAGAGCCCGTATCAGAGTGAGTCGTTGAGAACCGTATTCACCGTCTACTACGCCGTCATCGCGATCCTGACGTTCTCGATGGGTCTGGAACTCGTCGGTATGCTTTCGACGGCCCCGCCGGAACTGGTCGAGTACATCTCCGCCTCGAGCATCGCAGCGGCGGCGGCGTTCGCGGCCCTTCTGCTGCTCGTGGTGCTTCCCTTCTTGCCTGAGTCGCGCGACTACTTCGCCCGACGTCGCTACTTCGACCAGACGATCAGGCGAATCCACCGAGGAGAGCTGTCCCGAGAGCAGGCTCGTCAACTCGCCCTACCGCCCCCGGTTCCGCCCGCCGTCGTCACCAAGCCACCGCAGATGCTCATTCTGTACGTTCTGGCGACCGCATTGTTTGCCATGCTGCTGGTCCGGAACACGGTGCAGGCCTCGGCTGTTCTCAGTGCCGCGGAGGCAGGTCTCGCGACCAGCGCTGCCGCCGCCCTTCCCGCGACGTCCCCGGAATCGGTCATCGTCGTGTCCTTCCTGGTGCCACTCATCTGGGCAACCATCGCCGTCCTCGCGCTGGCCGGGTCGGTCGTCGGCCGCACATTGTTCACCGTCTACCTCCTCGGAGTCACGTTCTTCGGATTCTGGGCGACCCTGGACCCCCAAGCTGGTAGTTACGGACTCGGTCAGGTCTTTCTGGGTTCCGCGCATCCCGTGTTCACGTCGCTATCCGGTTTCGCTGTCGGCGTCGTCGGTTCATTACTGCTGTTCATGCTGTATCGACCCGAGGTCAGCCGCTTCTACCGAGAGACGTTCCTGAAGGAGAATTCGCCCGAGCGGTCCAGCGACGATATCGAGATCGGGCTGTCCGTCTTGCAGGCTCAGCCCCCGGCAGCCCGAGCTCACGATCCCCGCCCGTGGACCGCACAGCCCAGGACTCAGCCAGGCGACGTCACGTGAGGACACGGGCGGCACGAGCTGGTGACGATTGAGCTGGATACCCGCACCCCTGACCGACTCCGCGCATGCGTAAGGGCAGGGTCCCGGTCTGCCCCGGGTGCACCTGGCCTTGCGACTCGCCCGACACCCACGGTGCCGCGCTCTCGGCTCACGGTACCGGGCTAAATGCACGGTGCAACACCGCTGCGCTTACTCGCCAGCGAGATTGTGACCACATTGGGCGAGGGTGGTTCGCGTACTCGATCAAGCTGGTGCGTTGACCATCCGAGCTCAAGCCGGTGTCGGGGAATGTCGCACCGGGCGGGCATCTAGACCGGTTCGACCCCGCTGACTCGGGATGACATCGTGAGCCCGCAGCGCAATTCCGCAGCCGGTCGCCATTGTCCGACGCGAGTGCCAGAGTGGACCCATGGCGAGCAAGGGCGGCAAGGAGTCGGTCGAGGTCGACGGGCGCACCGTGCGGTTCACCCACCCCGACAAAGTGCTCTACGACGCGACCGGCACCACCAAGGGCGATGTGCTGGAGTACTACCTCGCCGTGGCGCCGCTCCTCATGACGTACGCCGGTCAGCGGCCCGTGACCCGCAAGCGCTGGCCCGACGGCACCGAGGACAAGTCGTTCTTCGAGAAGAACCTGCCCTCCCACGCGCCCGACTGGGTCTCGCGGGTGGCGATCGAGCACTCCTCGCGCACGGTCACCTACCCGGTGCTCGACTCCCCCGCGACGCTGGCGTGGTTCGCCCAGCAGGCCGCGCTCGAACTCCACGTGCCGCAGTGGACCCTGACCGACGGCGAGCCGGGTCGGACCAGGCGGATCGTCATCGACCTGGACCCCGGCCAGGACGTCGACCTGGATACGACGGCGAAGGTCGCGCTGCGCGTCCGGGATCTCCTCACCGAGGCGGGCCTGGACTCCTACGCCGTGACCAGCGGATCCAAGGGCATCCACCTCTACGCGCGGCTGGACAAGGCCGTCACCGCCAAGGGTGCCTCCGCGGTGGCCAAGCAGATCGCCCAGTCGCTGGCCAAGCAGACCCCGGACCTGGTCACCGCCACCATGAAGCGCTCCATCCGCGACGGCAAGGTGTTCGTGGACTGGAGCCAGAACAGCGGCGCCAAGACCACCGTCGCGCCCTACTCGCTACGCGGCCGCGCCGAGCCGTGGGTTGCTGCCCCGCGCTCGTGGGAGGAGCTCGGCGACGGCGGGCTCAAGCACCTGCACTGGGACGAGATGCTTAAGCGACTGGAGTCCGAAGGCGATCTGCTTGAAGGGCTGGAGGGACCCGCTAAGAAGGGCGGCGGGTCGAAGAAGGGTGCCACCAAGAAGTCTGCCGCGAGGAAGTCCTCGGCATCGCGGGAGAAGAAGTCGGGGGGCAGCAAGAAGTCCTCGTCGTCGTCATCAGAGGACGGGGACCCCGAGCGCGGCGGTTCCGATTCATCCGGCGCCGATTCCGCCGGAGGCCAGCCCGACAGCGACAATGCGCCCCGCGCGGCGGCCGAGGAGGGCTGCGACGCCGGCCCCACCGACGCCGATGCCGTGGTGACCAGCCTCGAGGAATACCGCCGCAAGCGCGACCGTCGCAAGACCCCGGAGCCGTTCCACGGCGAGGTCGAGACCGATCGCTCCGACGGCGACGGCCCGATCTTCGTGATCCAGGAACACCACGCCCGCCACCTGCACTACGACCTGCGGCTCGAACATCACGGCGTGCTGGCCTCGTGGGCGGTGCCCAAGAACCTCCCGACCGAGCCCAAGGACCGGCGGCTGGCCGTCAACACCGAGGACCACCCGCTGGGCTACCAGACGTTCGAGGGCACCATCCCCAAGGGCGAGTACGGCGCCGGGCACATGACCGTGTGGGACCGCGGCACCTACGAGTGCGAGAAGTGGAAGACCGACGAGATCATCGTGTGGCTCCACGGTGAGAAGGTTTCCGGCCGGTACGTGCTGGTGCGCACGAGCGCCGAGAAGAACCAGTGGATCGTGCAGTACATGAAGGACCAGTCGCCGGACTCGTTCTACGGCGGGCGCGACAACCCCAAGTCGTCCTATCCCTCGGATGACGATCGCTCCGGGGGGTCAGACGCGTCGCGGTCCCGTGAGTCGGGCGACTCGACTACCCACCGTTCGGACGCTGGTCGGTCCCGCGACTCCGAGATGTCCGATCGCCCCGACGCTCCCCCGCTGCCGATGATCCCCACGGCCGGCTCGGTGACGTCCCTGTCCGAGGACACGTGGGCCTTCGAGGGCAAGTGGGACGGCTACCGAGTGACCGTGTCCACCGACGGGGTGCGGAGCCGCCTGATGAGCCGCAACGGCAACTCGATGGATTGGCTGGCCGACGGGTTCCCCGGGCTGGCGGAGGCGCTAGGGAAGCCGGCGAAGCTCGACGGCGAACTGGTGGTCCCCGGCCCCGACGGCGTGCCCGAGTTCTCCGCGCTGGCCAAGCAGGCCGCCGCGGAAGGAGGCGACTCGTCGATCGGCCCGGTGCACCTGTTCGTCTTTGACGTGCTCGAGGTCGACGGCGTGGACCTGCGCCGCGAGCGGTGGGAGCGGCGTCGCGAGGTGCTCGACCTGCTGACCCCCGCACTGGACGCGGTCGACCGGGTCCAGGTGCCGGGCGTGCTCGACGGCCCCGGTGACCGCGCATTGGCCGAGGCCGAGGAGTTCGGCTGGGAGGGCATCGTGGCCAAAAGGCGGGACTCCCACTACCAGTCGGGGAAGCGGGCCAAGACCTGGCTCAAGGAGAAGCTGCTCACCACCACCGAGGCCGTGGTGGGCGGCTGGCGGCCGGGCAAGGGCGGGCGCTCCGGCTCACTCGGCTCCCTACTGCTCGGCCTGCCCGCGCAAACGGGGCTCACCTACATCGGCCGCGTGGGCACCGGCTTTTCCGACCGGCAGGGCAAGGCCCTACTCGAGGAGCTCGAACCGCTGCGCCGCCGCTCGAGTCCATTCCTCGAGGACCTGCCGTCCGATGCCCGCCGGGACGCCATCTGGGTGCTGCCCAAGCTCGTGGTGGAGGTCCGCCACCAGGGGTTCACCGAGGAGGGGGTGCTGCGGCAGTCGACGTGGCGGGACATCCGGCGCGACAAGCTGCCGGGGGATCTTTGACACGTCTAAGCAGTTACTGCTTACCAGTCGAGTTTGACTGGAGCCTTCATCCACCGGCCTCCTCAGAGTTCAGGCCCTTGCTGACGGATTCCTGAGCTGGCCCTCTTCCTGCGAAAGCCAGGACTTTCCGATGGACGCCCTCCACCCTACCGTCAAGGTTTGCTTAGATTAACCACTATAACGCCCGCGATGTTCTCAGGCATCTCCGATTCGATGCCACGGGGATCGACATTCCCAGTCATTACCTGGAGGGCATACCACGGTGGCGTTCGAAGTAGCGGCGCTAGCATTAGCCGAAAATAACTCTGGTTCCAGTGGCCTGTATCGTTTGGAAACTCGGAAAACACTGACCCAAGCCGGTCGTGCTCCCCAGTTCTAGCGGAGTCGCTCGTGTCAAGCGTACTGGCTTGGCCCAATCGAGCCTGGAGAACTCTATCGATCATACCGCGGGCGACGGCTCGGGTTCCGTCCTGTCGATACGTCAAGAATTCGGAGAGTTCGGGACCTAGTTGCCTCTTGAGCGCCGGGATCAATGGCGCAGCCGAAATTGCTGATGAAGTCAGATCCTCTAAGGCTACTGATCGTTCATATGTAGAAACCGAATCGCGAACCAGTGCGCCATCGGCGAGCAGCGCCGGCATCAGGGAAATAGAGCGCTTAACACAAGCAAGGCAACGCCCGCTGCGGTGAACACTTGAGCAACGCTGCCATGATCGATAGTCGCCCGTTCCGAGGTAAAGAGCATATGTGGGCAGGAGATCAAGAAGTCTAGCCGCATCATGAAGCACCTCGTGTTGCGTGCGTCCCGTCCCGCTGACCTTGTATCCGAAGTCAAACATCCATTGACTATCAGACACTGTCACGCGTTTCGCTTGGACGAGCATTCCGTAAGCCTCATCGCCATCTATCCACCACCACACCCAGTCAGCACCACTTCGCGCCTCGGCGTTCTGCGTGAACGGAACGACTGTGGCAGCCTGCGCAGCGTACGCCATGACAATTTCTGTAATGGAAGTCTCACTCCATCTCAGTTCTGCCTGTTCACATGCAGACATCTGCCGAACAGCGTGGATACGAGCGCGCCTGAAAGCTGCATCGATCTCGGACATCGCCTCGCCTCGACCTTCTACAACTGAACCTGGTTTGCACAGGGGGCCGCGCCGTTGTGGGCGCGGTGAACGCGTCGACAATCATCCCAGAGTCTGGAGGATTCTGTTGCGCAGTTCGAGGTCACTCGCTGCGGAGACGGCCCGGAGGGCGAATCTCCCCTGATTCGATCAGAAGCATCCCGCAAACGAAAGAGTTTACCGATCCAGGCCCTTTGATGGGTTGCCCTGAAGATCGCGTTTGGCCGAAGGTCTCGACACGTGCATTACCCCATAGCAAGCAGCTACGGGAAGAAGCGTCCCAGCCCGCGCCTCCCGGCGGAGTCGTACTGGTGCACCAGGGCCCTGAGCCGCAGGTTCAGCTCGTCCATGCGTGTTGTCCGCCCGAGTAACTCGTCGATCTCGTCCGCTCCCGGCCGGGTCTCGTTGAGCAGCGCATCGGCGTCTTCGAGGACATCCAGGAATTCCGGGTCCCGTGCAGCCCGCTCCTCGATCTTCGGAAACCTCTCGACCAGTGCGGTCCCCACCGCCCGGCTCTCCCGCAGGTCGTACCAGGATTCGACCGTCAGTGAGAGCGCCCTGTGCGCCGCGTCGTGGGCCGCCTCGACTGACGCGGCTGCCTTCTTCGCCGTCACCTGCAGCGGATCCACTCCGGCCAGCAGCCTGCGGCGGTGGGCGAGTTCGTCGATCGCCGATCGCACCAGCCAGGTGGTGTACCAGAACCAGCCCGCGATGATCGCCAGTAACAGCAGGCCTATGACCACGGGGACGAGGAGCCTCAACACGGTGCCACCTGCTGGACAGCGCCATCACGGGGAACCATCATGACCCCACCACCAGCGCGAGCACGATCCCCAGTGGGACCGCCAGGGAGACCGCGGCGCCGACGAGCTTGCCCGTCGCCGACCACAGCAGCCGGGACGCCTCCGTTTGCGCACCCTGCTCGTCGATCACGCAGGCCTCCCGGGCCGCGACCTCCACCCGGGTGGCCGTCGCCTCCGGCCACCCGCGCGGCACCCGGCGCAGCGGATTACGGCCGAGCCCGTCGGCGGCAAGCGCGGCACGCTGGCCGGACCACTCGCGCAGCGCCGCGTCCAGTCGGAGGCGAGCCTGCTCAGCGGCAGCGTTCTGCTGGCGGTCAATTGAAGCGGAGTACATCTCCATCGACGACATGGGCTACGGCCACCTTCCCTGCGCTGTCGCGGGCCGGGTCATGGCCCAGTGTCCCACCTGCAGATGACGACCTTGTGTCGTTGGCGGACACACCTGCTCATCCTGCGCCGTACGGGGTGGTCGCCGAGCGATGGCGGACCCGAGCGGGCAGGACGAAGAGCATGGCCGTCACGAGGACCGCCATCACCGCCCCCGCCACGAGCCCCGGCAGCGGTCCGACCACCAGCGAGAACACCAGCGCCGCCAGCCCCACCAACGCGATCGACAGCATGGCCAGGCCGACGCGGGCGAGCGTTGCGGACAACTTCAGCACCCGGTCCTTGCGGTGGGAACGGAACACCGCGCGGTGGATCATCACCGGGGCCAGCAGGACGACGGTCGACGCGAGAGCAAGTGTCAAAACCGCCAGGTAGAGGGCTCGGCCGCCGGCCCCGATGTCGGCGAAACGGTCCTGGAACGGGACCACCAGCAGGAACCCGGTGAGTACCTGCCCGCCGGTCTGCACGATGCGCAGTTCCTGCAGCAGTTCGATCCAGTTGCGGTCGATCCGCTGGGCCTCGGTCTCGTCGCGCTCCTCGGCCATGCCCTCGCCGGGCTTGTCCTCGCCGGGCTGGCCGTGTTCTACGGAGTTCATCTCGCTCCCTTCGCCGCGTGGGCCCATCGTCGTCCGCCCGGCTCGGGGACGTAAGCGCTCCCGGCACATCCGCGGGCCGACCGCAAGTCAGCGGCTGTGGGGAGGCCGCGGCGGTGCTCAGACCGCAGCAGCCAGCCGCTTCTCGTCGATCGTCCGGTCGAAGACCAGGGCGTAGAGCAGGCCCGCACCCACGGCCGTGTAGGGCCATAGAAGATAGAAGATCACTCCCGTCGACATCGGCAGGCCCCAGAGCATCGCGTCACCCGCCGCGGTGAGGATCGACCACAGCACCAGCACTCCCAGCCCCGAGCAGTAGGCGACGATCGCGAGGGTCGACACCCTCTCCCAGGACCCGTCGGAGTGCAGGGAGCCGAGCAGCATCATGATCACCGCGAAGATCGGCACGGCGATGAACACCATCTGCCACGTGTCGGTGAACATCCCGAGCAGCGCGAAGGCGGCCACCGCCACGAAGGCGTGGATCAGCATGCCCGCGCGCTTGTGGTCGGGCTCGGGAGCGTCGGCGGGGTCGAGCAGGGCCGACTCGGCGGCCGGGTCGGAAGCGTGATCAGACATGGTCGTTCCTTTCGGTGGTGGCGGCCCGTGAGGTCGCTGCGGTGGAGGCGGCCCGGGGCGACGCCGCTGTGGTGGCATCCGCAGTCGGGGCAGCCCCGCCGCCGAGCCGCGGATCGGTCACCGCGCTGCGGCCGCCGTACAGGAATTCCAGGGTGGCGTCGGGGTGACGGTTGGTGGTCATCAGCGACACGACGTAGAACAGCACGATCGACACGAGCAGCGAGATGCCGCCGACCTGCATGAACGCGGGGACGGAGATGATGTCCCGCGCGGCCAGGGAGGTGATGATCATGTTGCCGAGGATCGCGAACGCCACTGTCACGGTCGCGGCGGTGGCCGTAGCGCGATGCCAGTAGATGGACATGACCACCGGGCCGACGATCGCGGCGGCGAAGGCGGCCCAGCCCAGCGCGCCGAGCAGGAACACCACCTGCGAGAGGAACAGGGTGAGCAGGACCGACAGCACCACCAGGGTCAGGCTCGCGATCCGGCTCCACAGCAGCTCGCGGACCACCTTGATGCCGAAGGCGCCGGGCAGGTCGCGCATCATCGAGGAGGCGCCGATGGTGATGAAGCTCGAGGCCGAGGACATGATGGCCGCAAGCAGGCCGGTCAGCGCGATGCCGCCGACGATCGGGTTGGTCACCGAGTCGAGGAACCAGATGGCGGTGTCGTCGATGTTCTCGAGCTCCGGGGCGTCTCCGGTGAGGGTCATGGAGCGGGTGGACAGACCGATGCCCACGGAGAACAGAGTGGTGATGGCGTAGGCGATACCCGCCACGGCGGCACCCCACTTGAGCTGGGTCATGTCGCGGAGCATGAGGAACTTGGTGAGCAGCTGCGGCTGGCCCACGGCGCCCACGAAGATCAGGAGCCCAAAGGCGAAGATGTAGGTCGGCGCCTGGACGCCGTCGATCGAGAGCATCTCCACGCTGCCCGCCGAGATGGTGTCGAGCATGGGCAGCCACCCGCCGGCCACCTGGACGGCAAAGAAGAACAGCCCGACGGACATGACCACCATGAGCACGCCCTGCACGAGGTCGGTCCACACGGCGGCGAGCATGCCGCCGGCCATCGTGTACGCGGCCACGACCATGGAACCGATCCACACGCTGGTGGGGATCGAGGTGCCCAGAAGCAGCGAGATGATCACGCCGATCGAGGTGACCTGCGCGGTCATATACGCGATCGAGGCGATGAACACCGCCACGGACATGGTGGCGTGGGAGGTGCGGTCCTGGAAGCGGACGCGGATGAGGTCGGGCACCGAGTAGACGCGGTGTTTCTTGCCGATCCAGTTGAGTCGGCTGCCCAGCAGGAACCAGGCGGCGGCAAAGCCGAAGGGTGCGAACAGCCCCACGGCGATGAGCGCCTGCAGGCCCCAGGCGTAGGTCTGGCCGGTGCCGCCGACCATGCCCCAGCCGGACTGGATGGAGGAGAAGCTCGCGATGGCCATGACGAAGAAGCCCAGGGACTGCCCCGCGACGAGGAACTCCTTGGCCGACTTCATCTTGGTGTTGGCCCACGCGCCGATGGCGAACATGAGCACGAAATAGGCGAGCACGACGCCTATGACGACGGGATTGTTCATGAGGGGTCCTCAGGGGTCGGTCGGGCGTGGTCGGATGTCGAAACGTGGTCGGCGCGCAGCGCGGCGCGGCGGATCTTGCCGGTGTTGGTGGTGGGGAGCTCGTCGAGGAACCGCACCTCCCGCGGGTACTGGTAGAAGGCCAGGCGCTCCTTGACCAGGGCCTGGATCTCGCCGGCCAGCTCGTCGGTTCCGCTGACCCCCTCGGCGGGGACGACGTACGCGACGATCGCCTCGCCGCGCAGCTCGTCCGGCACGCCGATCACGGCCACCATCTCGACGCCACCGTGGCGCAGGATCTGGTCCTCGATCTCGCCGGGGCCCACCCGGTAGCCGGCCGACGAGATCAAATCGTCGTTGCGGCCGGCGAACCAGAAGTCCCCGTCGTCGTCGACCCGCGCCAGATCCCCGGTGTGCAGCACTCCCCCGGCGGTCTTCTCGGCGGTCTTGTCGGGGGAGTTCCAATAGCGCAGGAACGCGTTGGGGCTGGGCAGGCGCACGCAGATCTCGCCGACCTCGCCCGCCGCGACCGGTTGGCCCACCTCGTCCAGCAGGACCAGGTCGAACCCGGGCGTGGGGCGACCCATGGAGCCGGGCGGGGTCGCGAACTCGGCGTGACACGTGCCCACGATCAGATTGCATTCGGTCTGCCCGTAGATCTCGTTGACCTGCACACCCAGCGCCCCGCGCGCCCACTCGGCCACGGATTCGCCCAGCGCCTCGCCCCCGGAGAACGCGGCCCGCAGCCCGGTGTGCGAGTAGTCCACCTCGGACGCGCGCATCATTTTGAGGATGGTCGGCGGCAGGAACGAGCAGGTCACCCCGTGCCGCCGCAGGGTGTGTTCGACGGTCTCCGGGCTGGGCCGCCGGGCCGAGGCCACCACGGGTACACCGCTGTAGAGGCTCGGCAGCAGCACGTCGAGCAGCCCGCCGGCCCACGCCCAGTCGGCGGGGGTCCAGAACACGTCGCCCTGCTCGGGGAACCCGTCGAGCGCGCGGACGACGCCGGGCATGTGCCCCAGCACCACACGGTGCCCGTGCAGTGCGCCCTTGGGCTGGCCGGTGGTTCCGGAGGTGTAGATGAGCAGGGCCGGGTCGTCGGGGCCGGTGTCTCCGGCGACGACGGCGAGGTCCGCCGAGTCCGTCACCGACAGCGGCAGCACGGTGAGCGCCCGCGCCTCCGCGGCCGGCCCCGCCTCGCCGGTGACCAACACCGTGGCGAGCTCGGGCAACTCGGTCAGTTCCCCGGCCAAGCGCGCGTAGCAGTCCGCGTCGAACACCGCCGCCACTGCGCCCGAGTCGCCCATGCGGAACAGCGCGGCCTCGGGGCCGAACTTCACCGAGAGCGGGACCGCGATCGCACCCATCAGGTAGGCGGCCACGTGCGCCACGGCGGTCTCGGCGGACTGCGCGCACATCACGGCGATCCGGTCGCCCTCGCCGACCCCGCGCTCGCGGAGAAAAGCGATGAGGCGGCGGGCGCGGTCGCCGAGTTCGCCGAAGGTGGTGATCTCCGGCGGGTCGTCGCCGCGGTCCACCACGATCGCGGGGGACTGCCGCGGATGGGCGTCCGTGCAGGCGGCTCCGATGTTGAATCGGTCCGGGATCTCCCACCGGAAGCCCTCGGGCCCCAGCGGCGGACGCCAGGGCCGTGCCTGGGTGGTCGGTGGCATGGGTTCAACTCCTCGGTCTCTGTGAGCCCCCTCACTCAGAGGAGCTCGCCCCACGACGGTAGGAGTGGCCTGATTCACATACAATGGAGATTACCCCTACGTTCGGAGCCACTTCATGTATGAATCCCTATCCCTCGACGTCGCCGACGGTCTGGCGACGGTCACCCTGGATCGCCCTCCGGTCAACGCCCTGTCCCGCGGAATGCAGGAGGAACTGCGGGCCGTGGCGAAGGAGGTGTCGGGGCGCGGCGACGTCGACGCGGTGGTCTTCACCGGCAGCGAGCGCGTCTTCGCCGCCGGCGCGGACATCAAGGAGATGCGGCAGATGCCGTACGCGCAGATGCTCACCGAGGCCCGCGAGCTGCAGTCGGCGTTCACCGCCGTCGCGGAGATCCCCCAGCCCACCGTCGCCGCGATCACCGGCGCCGCACTCGGCGGCGGCATGGAGCTGGCGCTGTGCTGCGACCGGCGGATCGCCGCCGAGAGCGCCAGGCTCGGCCAACCCGAGATCCTCCTGGGCATCATCCCCGGCGCCGGCGGCACCCAGCGGCTCGCGCGCCTGGTCGGCCCCGCGGTGGCCAAGGACCTGTGCCTGACCGGCCGCACGCTCACCGCCGCCGAGGCGCTCGAGCTGCGCGCGGTGGAAGAGGTGGTCCCGGACGGCCAGGCCACCGCCCGCGCGACCGAGTGGGCCCGGCAGTTCGTGGGCGGCCCCCGGATGGCACTGCGGGCGGTCAAGGAGGCCGTCGACCGCGGCATCGAGGTGGATCTGACCACCGGCCTGAGCATCGAGCGCGCGCTGTTCGCGGCCCTGTTCGCCACCGAGGACCGGGAGGTGGGCATGCAGTCGTTCATCGACTCCGGGCCCGGCAAGGCCGACTTCCTCGGCCGCTGAACCCCCTTCAGCCATGGCCGTCGACCTCGCCCTGGGACTTCGGGACGTCCTCGACGCGGCCGCCGAACTGGCGGCCGCGCAGGACGAGGACGCCGTCCTGCACATCGCCATCCGTCGGGCGCGCCAACTCGTGGGCACGGACCTGGCGTACGTGATGCTGCTGGACCCCGAGCGCGGCGACACCTACATGCGCATGGCCGAGGGCGCCACCAGCCCCAGGTTCGACACCATCCGGCTGGGCATGGGGCTCGGACTGGGCGGGCAGGTCGCCGAGGCCATGGCGCCCCGCTGGACCCGCAACTACCTGGCCGACGAGCAGTACACCCACGTCATCGACCCGATCATCCGCGACGAGGGCGTCAAGGCCATCCTGGGCGTGCCCGTCCGCACCCACGGCCGGCTCACCGGGACACTGTTCACCTCCGACCGCGGCGAGCGCGACTTCACCCAGGACGAGATCACGCTGGTCGCACTGCTGGCCGACCAGGTCTCGGCCGCGCTGTCCGCGGCCGAGCGCGCCTCCCGACGACGACGAGAACTCGACGAGACCCGCGACGCACTCGACGCCGAGCGCGCGCACTCCACCCGACTTGCCGCGACCGTCGACCTGCACGAGCGCCTCACCCGGCTGGTCGTGGCCGGGGCCACGGTCCCGGAGATCGTGGACCTGCTGGTCGACATCGAGGGGGGCACCGCCGCCGTCTTCGACCTGGCCCACCGGGAGATCGGCTCCGCCCGGTCCGCCGAGGGTCCGCCGGCCGAGCTGCTCCGGCGGGTTTTGGAGGAGGTCGCCGCGGACACCGAGCGGATGGTCACGCGTCAGGAAGGCGGGCACCTCGTCGTCGTCAATCCCGTCGTCACCGGTTCCGACCACCTGGGGTACGTCACCTACGCCAGCCGGGGCTCGGTCCCGGCCATCGGGCGGGTGCTGGAGCGGGTGAGCTCGGTGATCGCGCTGATCCTGCTGGGCCACCGCGCGCGGGACGAGGCCGACAACCGCGTCCGCGGCGAGCTCCTGGCCGAGCTGCTCTCCCCCGGCGAGCACGACCTCGAGGCGATCGGTCGCCGGGCCACGCTGCTGGGCGTCGACGTCCACGCCGACCTCATCGCGCTCGTGATCAACCCCGCCGAGCCGCGGATGACCCGGGCTCTACAAACCGAGTGCCGGTCGCTCGCCCGGGCCGACGGCGGGCTGGTGACCACCTACGGCGACCGCGCCGTGATGCTCCTGCCCGGGTCGGACGCCGGCGCGATCGCCCGCGACGTGGCCACCCGGCTCGGCCCGCACTCGGCGACGGTGGGCGCCTCCGGCCCCGCCGGAGACCTGGCCGCCGTCACCGATCACGTCGAGCGGGCCCGGCGCGCGGCGCACCTGCTCCTCGCCCTGGGTCGCGCGGGCGAAGGGGCCGCGACCGAGGAGCTGGGCCTGTACGGGTTGCTGTTCAGCGAGGTCGATGCGGGCGACGTCACGCAGTTCATCGACCGCAATCTCGGCCCGATCCGCGAGTACGACCGCGACCGCGGCACCGCTCTGATGGAGACCCTGAGCGCATGGTTCGCCGCCGATGCCAGCCCCTCCGCCACCGCCGACCTGCTCTTCATCCACGTCAACACCGTGTATCAGCGACTCGACCGGCTGGACTCGGTTCTCGGCGACGGGTGGCGCCGCGGTGATCGCGCGATGGAGCTCCGCTTGGCGCTGCGGATGTGGGAGCTCCGCGGCACCTGAGCGCAGCCCGTCGCCGACGCCGGTTCGGCGAACCGAGTCCGCGGAGAAGCCCGCCGCGAAGCCCGAATCAACGGACCAGCCGGCCGCCACGGAAGCACAGCGGCGTCCTGTGACCGTGGCGCCCGGCCGGTGGTTCACGGTGGTGGGCCGCGACGGCGTCGAGCTCGGTTCGGCGAAGATCGACGACATCGTGCGGACCCCCGGCTGCGGGGTGGAGCTCACCCTGAGCATCACCACCTCGGCAGAGGCGGGCCCGGATCGCTGGTCGTCCCTCGGCCCCGGCGACTTCGCCGAACTCCGCTCCGGTGGCGCGACCCGCGACGCCCGGACCGTCGGCTCGGACTGCGAGCAGTCCGCGGTCTCCACGACCACGCGCCTGTCGCCGGACCGCGAGTACGAGATCGTCCTGACGTTCCAGCTCGACGACTCGGCGCAGCGGGCGATGCTCCGCCCGGAGGGCACCGGCGGCTGGGCCTTTGACCTGCCGCCGCTGACCACGGTCGCCGTCGTCACCACGCCGGCGGCCTGACCGGCACGCGGGACCCGCCGATCCGCTGCCGTGGCGCCGGCAGAGTCCTATGGTTCGAGTACCCCCTCGCGCACTCCCCTCCAGAGAGACTCCGCCATGACGACGCAGACCATCGACATCCCCCACCTGGGCGGATCGACAATCGGATACAGGTTCGCCCGCCAGTACGACCCCGCCCTGCCCACGCTGGTGATGATCAACTCGTTCACCACCTCGGTCGAGCTGTACCGGCCGCAGTTCGCCAACGCGGATCTCGCCTCGCGGATGAACCTGCTGGCGATCGAGCCCTACGGCCACGGGGAGACCCGCGCCCGGTACCGGCACTTCACCTACTGGGACAGTGCGATCGCCGCCCTGCAGGTGCTCGACGCCCTGAATATCTCCAAGGCGTTCGTCCTCGGCACGTCCCAGGGGGGATGGATCGCCACGCGCATGGCGCTGCTCAATCCCGGCACCGTCGAGGGCATCGTCATCTGCGGCACCTCCATGGACTACGAGAGCCCGGCCAGTATGGAACGCGGTTGCTGGAACGGCGCCGAGTTCTGCAGCCCCGCCATCGAGGCGCTCGCCGAGCCCGTCGGCGAGGACTGGGTGGTGGACGACGACTTCGTGGTGGCGGTGCTCGGTGCCGGTCTCGGCGAGAACGTCTCCGACGCGGAGCGGGACTTCTGGATCCAGACCTACCGCACCAACTATCGCGGCGACGAGGGCCGCCGGCGCCTGCGCACCAGCTCCATCAACCTCCGCGACCGCGACGGCCTGGAGGCACGGTTGAGCGATGTGCACTGCCCTGTGCTCTGGCTGCAGGGAACGGCCGACCAGGTGTACTCGGTGGCCAACGCCGAGGACGGCATCTCTAGGTTCACCGGCTCCCTGTCCGCCACGCTGCAGATCGTCGAGGGCGGCCAGCACTTCCTCACCGCCTCCGACCCCGAGGTCGCGGACGCCGCCACCCTCGCCTTTGTGGAGCAGTGGTCCTGAGGCCGGTCCGACCGGCACGACAGGGCGGGACGCTGCCCGGCCGGCGCCGCCGCCCTCTGCTCGATCCAGCCGCGCGGATAGATTCCGTCAGCGCATTCGTCGTCGTCCCTCAGGCCTGCACCCGCGGCAGCAGCACCCGGAACGTCGCGCCCTGCCCGGCGGCGGTCTCCACGCTGGCTGACCCGCCGTGCGCGTCCACCAGTGACCGCACGATCGCCAGCCCGAGCCCGCTCCCCCCGGTCGCTCTGGTGCGGGAGGTGTCGGCCCGGTAGAAGCGCTCGAAGGCGCGGGCGGCCTGCTCCGGCGTCATCCCGGGCCCGCGATCGGCCACCTCAAGCACCGCGTCGTCGCCGCGGGTGCCGACCCGCACCGTCACGTCGGCATCCAGTGGCGTGTGGGCCAGGGCGTTGTCGACCAGGTTGCCCAGCACCTGACGGAGCCTCGTGTCGTCGCCGAGCACCTCCGGCGTGCCTGGCCCCTCGATGACCTCCAGCCCGATGCGCCGGTCCGGGGCGAGGAGCCGCGCGTCGTGGACCGCATCGGCGGCCAGCCCCAGCAGGTCCACCTGCTCGCGGGCCAGCGGCCGCTGCTCGTCGAGCCGCGCCAGGGTCAGCAGATCCTCCACCATCACGCCCATGCGCCGCGCCTCGGCTTCGATGCGCCGCATCAGCCTGTCGGTGTCGCCCGAGGCGCCCTGCCGGTGGAGCTCGGCAAACCCGCGGATCGTCGTCAAGGGGGTGCGGAGGTCGTGGCCGGCGTCGGCGACGAACCGGCGCATCGCCGCCTCCGACCGCACCGCGGTGGCCTCCAACTCGCGGGCCGCCTCGGCGGAGGAGCGGGCCGCGTCCTCGGCCTCGGCGGCGTCGGCCATTGAGGTCTGGATCCGTGCGAGCATCGCGTTGACCGCCGCGGCCAGTGTCCCGACCTCCGTTCTCGGGTCGCGCTCCGGCACCCGTCGGGACAGGTCCCCGCCCGCGATCGCCGCCGCCGTGCGCTCCACCTCCCGCAGTGGCCGCAGGCTGCGGTGCACTGTCGCGTAGGCGGCCAGCGCGAGCAGCGCCAGGACCACGATCCCGATGCCCACCTGCAGGTAGACCAGCCGCTGGACCACGGCCCGGTTCTCCGTCAGTGGGATCGCGACCGTCACGCTCTCCCCGCCGGGGCCGTCGAACCGCAGCGCCCGCCATGAGGTCGATCCGTCCCCCGTGGACGGGACCGTCGTGGGGGTGTCCGGGTCCAGCGAGTCGAGGTCAGGTGCGGAGTCCTCGTCGTTGATCTCCACAACCACGGCGCCGTCGGCGTCTCTGACCTGCACGAAGTACCGGCTCGGCGGGCTCTCGGGTCCGGGCGCGCGCGGCGGCGGGGGCGGCGCATCGGCGGGCAGGTCGCCCATCGGACGGGCCCATCCGCGTTCGGCCTGGTGCAGCGCGACATCGGTCCGCTCGAGCATCGAGGCCTCCAGCGCGCGGGTCACCGCGACCCCCGAGACCAGCAGCGCAAGCGCGGTCAGCACCACCGCGAGCACGACCAGACTCACCCGCAGCGGGACCGCGCGACGCCGCGGGGCGGGAGAAGCGGCCGAGGTTGATGACGACGACGAGGTCGACGACGGGGACGTCGGCGGGGGCGACGAGGAGGACGACGACGGGGACGACGACGAGGCGGGCACGCCCGGCGAACTGGGCATCAGCGCGGTTCGCGCAACACGTAGCCGACGCCGCGGATGGTGTGGATGAGTCTCGGCTCCTCGGTGTCGATCTTCTTACGCAGGTACGACACGTAGGACTCGACCACGCCGCCGTCGCCGCCGAAGTCGTAGTCCCACACGTGGTCGAGGATGCGCGCCTTGGACAGCACCGTCCCGGCGTTGACCATGAGGTAGCGCAGCAGGGTGAACTCGGTGGGCGAGAGCGCGACGGCCCGGCCCGCCTTGTGGACCTCGTGGCTGTCCTCGTCCAGCTCGAGGTCGGCGTAGGTGAGCCGCGAGCTGCGCTCGGCCCCGGACAGCGTGCCCGCGCGGCGCAGGATCGTGCGCAACCGGGCCACCACCTCCTCTAGGCTGAACGGCTTGGTCACGTAGTCGTCGGCCCCCAGGGTGAGTCCGGCGACCCGATCGGCCACGGCGTCCCGCGCGGTGAGGAACAGCACCGGCGCGTCGCAGCCGTCCGCGCGCAGTCGCGTGACCGCGTCGAAGCCGTCCATGACCGGCATCATCACATCCAGGATCACCGCGTCGGGACGGAAGCGGCGGGCCTTGTCGATCGCCTCGGCACCGGTGCGGGCGGTCTCGACCTCGAAGCCCTGGAATCGCAGGGAGACCGACAGCAGCTCGACGATGTTCTCCTCGTCGTCGACCACCAGGACCCGGGCCTCGGGCCGGGCGTCGGGGGCGTTGCTCGTTGTGGCGTTCACGTGCACAGTATGCCGAGCGATCGTGGCGGTTCCCCGGCAGTTCGCTGGCAGTTGGCTGGGAGCCGCGGTCGCTGGCACCTGCACGGTCGGATCGTCGGGCGGATGGGACCGTGTCGCGGCGGCGGGACTCGTCGTCGTCGTCGTGGTCTCGGTTCTGGTCGAGGTCTCGGTTCTGGTCGAGGTCTCGGTTCTGGTCGTGGTCTCCGCTCTGGTCGTGGCCTCACCTCGCGCTCGGGAACCCCGCGTGACCTGGGCTGCCCTGCGGAGGGGGTGCAGGGCACCGGAGGGAAGCTCACTTTTCGGAGCGGCTGCGGGAGGAACCGACGACCGCACGCGCCCCGCTGGGGCAGCATGAGGGTATGACGAAGCCCTCCAACACCTCTGCAATCGCCTCCGCCACCGGCCGGTCGTGGGACGAGTGGGTCGAGATGCTCGAGCAGGCCGGCGCGCGCGAGATGGCGCATTCGGCGATCGCGAAGGCGGCCCTGGGGATGATGCCGGAGTCGGTCGAGCGCGCCGAGTGGTGGGCCCAGGGCACGGCCATCGCCTATGAGCAGCACGCCGGCCTACGGGTTCCGGGCCAGTCCTGCACCGGCGACTTCCAGTTGTCGACCTCGCGGACCGTGACCGGCGACATGGACGCGGCGCTGCAGGCGTGGGTGGACCTCGCCGGGGACCGCGAGGAGTTCGGCGGCGTCGAGGTCGAGGCCCCCGCGGCCACGTCGAGCAGCGAGAAGTGGCGCTACTGGCGGGTCCCGCTGACCGACGGCACGCGCGTCGCGCTGAACTTCAGCGACAAGAAGAACGGCAAGTCCTCGGTGGGGCTGACACACACCAAGCTCGACTCGGCCGAGGCGATCGACTACTGGAAGCCCGTCTGGAAGGACCTGCTCGCGCAGCTCTGAATAGCCACCACCTCCGTGCCCTGCAACCGGGTTGCAGGGCACCCCAGGTCATGCGTGCTACCGGTCCGACACGGACGACTTCCACGGATCGACACACTCGACGCCGAGCGGCTCGAAGTGGCGGATGTTCCGGGTGGCGACCGTCATGTCTGCAGCCTGTGCGACGGCACCGATGAGGGCGTCGTCCAGAGGAGCGCGATCCGGGACCCGGTACGTCGCCACGATGCGGGCCGCGGTCAGGTCGAACGGCAGTACCCGGCCGGCAAAGGCCGGCAGCACCCGAGTGTCGAACCATCGGCGCAGAACATCGCCCTGCCGTGGATCCGACCGTTCCTTAGCGATGACTCCGCGCTCGATCTCGCTGATGGTCATCGCGGTCACGAACAGGTCGGTCACAGGCACAGCGGAAGCCCACTCCTCCACCGCCGGATGTCGTCCGCGAACCCGAAGAGCGGATACGACGTTGGTGTCGAGGACGAACCTGGCCCGTCGCCCGGCCCCTGTCACAGGTCCGAGTCTCGGACCGTGAGACCGAGCCGCCCGGGCTCGAACTCGATGTCGGCGCCGTCGTCGCCGGCCAACAGGTCCGGGAGCGTGCTGGGGTCCTCCGCCAGCGCCTCGGCGAGAATCTCACGCGTCTCCGCCTCAACCGACCGTCGATGCCGCTCGGCGCGAGCCCTGAGGGCTGCTTTGGTGCCCTCAGGGAGATTGCGGATCAGAATCTGCTCTGCCATGACGACCTCCGATATCGTGACCATGATATCGCTACAGGAGGACGCGTGCACGAGACAGCTGGCCCGGGTGGTCGACGACATGCCCACGCGTCCGCGTGGGCGGGTGCCGCGGCGACTGAGCGCTGAGCGACTAGTTCAGGCCGGCGTAGGAGTGCAGGCCCGAGACCACGATGTTGATGAAGAAGAGGTTGAACGCCAACACCACGAAACCCGCGATGTTGATCCACGCCGCCTTCTTGGGGCCCCAGCCGCTGGTCGCGCGTGCGTGGAGGTACCCGGCGTAGAGGACCCAGGAGATGAACGACGCGGTCTCCTTGGGATCCCAGCCCCAGAAGCGGCCCCACGCGCTCTCGGCCCAGACCGCCCCGAGCAGGATGCCCACGCTGAAGATCGGGAAGCCGATCACCGTGGTGCGGTACGCCAACCGGTCCAGGGTTTCGGCGGCGGGCAGCGGCCGGGTCAGTCGCGTGGCCCACCCCTTCTCCTGCCCCTGCGGCTGCCACACGCGCAGCAGGTACATGATCGACACGACGCCCGGGATGAGCAGGATGCCCGAGCCCAACGAGATGATCGTCACGTGGATCGGCAGCCAGTACGAACGCAGTGCGGGCACCACCGGAGCAGCCTCGGAGTACAGGTGCGTCCCACCGAAGAACAGCAGCAGCAACACCGGGACCAGGACGAACGGCCACGCCACCTGCAACGCGGGCTTGCGCAGGAACACCAGTCCCGTGCCCACCGCCAGCACGGTGGTGGCCAGGATGAACTCGTACATGTTGCCCAAGGGGAAGCGGTCGGTCGCCAGCCCGCGGAGCACCAGCGAGGACGCACTGAACACGAAGGCGATCGTGACGAACAGCTGCGCGATCCGCGCCCAGCGCATGCTCCCCGCTGAGGCGCGGTTCTCGTCACCGGTGTCGGTCAGCGAGGTGGACTCGGTGAGTCCCGGCCCGCCGGCCCCGGCGAGCTGCCTCGGAGAGACCTTCTCCACGCGGAACCCCGCGTAGTAGATCAGGGAGGCGATCAGGGCCAGGACGTAGATGCCGAACGCGGTGCGGAACGCCAGGTCGCTGTACGTCGAGAGCGTCTCGTCGATGGGCAGGCCCTGGGCGAGTATCAGAGTGTTCACCGGGTGTCGTCCTTCCGCGGAGCGTCGCCGGCGGTGCCGCGACTGGTTGCAGTGTGTCCCGAGTCGGCCTCCTCGGGCAACACGGGTGTGACCGCCGCCGCTGCGACCAGCCTGTCCCGGAGGTCGTCGAACTCCGAGCCCCAGCCCATCCGGTCCGTCCGGGCGAGGCCACCCAGGTCGACACGGGTCACCTCGTCGTCGTCGACGGTCACGCGCGCCCAGATGCGGCGGCGCCGCACCATCAGGCTGAGGATCAACCCGCCCATCATGACGACGGCGGCCACGCCGACCCAGATCTGCGTGGGGTCCTCGGAGACCTGGATGTTGATGAACTCCTCGGCGCCGTCGAACCGCACCTCGGTGCCGTCGGGGAGGGTGGTGGACTCGCCGGGGAACAGGTTGACGCGCGCCTGCCGCTCGAGCGCCCCCGACTCGATGAGGTCGGAGTCCAGCGAGAAGATCGACTGCGGTCGCCCGGTGTCGAGCCCGGCGTCGCCCTGGTAGACGTCGATCGCCACCGCCGGGTCGTCCATGTTCGGGAAGCGCGAACTCAGCAGGGTGCCGTCGAACGACGCGGTGGGCGCGAACAGGCCCTGCACGGCGATCTGCTGGGTGCGTCGCTCGCGCAGGTCGGGGTACATGCCGGCCGGTGGGTCGAAGCGCATGATGCCCGACGACAGGAAGGTCTGCAGTTCGGTCGGCTGCCAGTGCTGGGTGTCGGTGCGGGTCTCACCGTTCGGGAACGTCACGGTGAACGTGGGCGCGAAGCCGTGTCCCTGCAGGTAGACGCGGACCGAGCCGATGCGCAGCGGGTGGTTGACCCGCATCTCGTACGGCTCCCACGTGTCGGGATCGGTGGTGGTGACCTCCTCGGTGTAGCGCACGTTGGAGGTGAACATCTCGGCCTGTCCGTTGGGCAGGTAGTCGGCGCGGAAGTCCTCGATCTTCACACAGAACTGCTCGAGATCGGTGCCGTCGACCAGCAGGCCCGCCCGGAACGTGTCGTACGCGCTGGGAGTGGTGTTGCAGAAGGCCGGCGACTCGGCGTTGGCGATGATCACCCGCATCCCCTCGGCGTATACGAACTTGCCCGCCGCGAACATGATGAGCAGTGCGAGCAGACCGAAGTGGAACACGATGTTGCCCACCTCGCGCGTGTAGCCGCGCTCGGAGGAGAGCTCGATGGTGCCGGGGACGCGGCCGTCGCCGTTGCTGCGCCGCACCCGCCACCCCTTGAGCTGGGCCTGCACCTGATCGGCGGCCTGCTCGGGCGTGGCGGTGGTGCGGTACGCGGCGTGGTGGGGCAGGCGCGACAGGTTCCGGGGCGTGAGCGGTGGGGGCGTGCGCAGTTGCCTGACCAGCTCGAAGCAGCGAGGGGTGAGGCAGCCGATGAGCGAGATGAACAGCAGGACGTAGATGGCGGTGAACCACCAGCTGGAGAACACGTCGAACAACTGCAGGCGGTCGTAGAACTCGCCCAGCCACCCGGACTCGGCGATGTAGTCGTTGACGTTGCCCGCGTTGAGACTGCGCTGGGGAAGGAGCGCGCCCGGGATCGCGGCCACGGCCAGGAGGAACAGCAGGATCAGCGCTGTGCGCATGGCGGTGAGGGTGCGCCACGAGTTGCGCAGGAAAGCGGTCACGCCTGCCAGCGGGGAGCGGGCGGCGGCGGTTCTGGGCTCTGACATGGGGTCCATCTGCGGTTCGCGGCGCGCCGACCTGTCGCGGCGCCGATTTCCACCCAGGCTAGTCGGGGGCTCCTGAGCGGTTTCTGTGAGGGCTCGGCCTGCGAGAAGCCGGCCACCACAGCGAGAACGTGTTCTAGTCTCGGGGTCATGGACCTCCAGGGCAGATCAGTCCTCGTCACCGGCGGCGGCAGCGGAATCGGTGCGGGGGTGACCGACGAACTCGCGCGTCGCGGCGCACTCGTCACCATCATCGGCCGCGACAGCGGGCGACTGGCCGAGACGACGCGGCGCATCGGCGAGGCCACCGGGCGCCCGGACGCGGTGCACGCGCACCCCGCAGACGTGACCGCCGAAGATCAGGTCAGCGCCGCGGTCGCGGCGGCCGCCGAGCACGGGGGCGGGCTCGACGGCGTGGTGGCGTGCGCCGGGGGCAGCGAGACCATCGGGCCCCTCACCCAGACCGACACCGAGGCCTGGAAGCGGACCGTCGACCTCAACATCAACGGCATGATGTACACGCTCAAGCACTCCGCGCGCGCCCTGGTCGCGAGAGGGGGCGGCTCGTTCGTCGCCATCTCGTCGATCGCCGCGAGCAACACCCACCGCTGGTTCGGCGCCTATGGCGTGACCAAGTCCGCGGTGGACCACCTCGTCCGACTGGGCGCGGACGAGCTCGGCGCGAGCCGGGTGCGGGTCAACGCCATCCGGCCGGGGCTCATCGAGACCGATCTGGTGGCACCGGTCCTCGGCGACCCGGCACTCTCGGAGGACTACCGCGTGAGCACGCCGCTGCCCCGCGTCGGCAGGGTGGGCGACGTCGCCAACCTGGCGGCCTTCCTCCTCGCCGACGAGTCGGAGTGGATCACCGGGCAGGTGATCAACGTCGACGGCGGGCAGATGCTGCGCCGCGGCCCGGACTTCTCGCCGATGCTGGAGCCACTCTTCGGCGCCGACGGACTGCGCGGGGTCGTGACCGGGGAGTAGCCGTGCATACGGTTCTGATGCCAGACGAGAGGAGCGACGATGCCGACCATGCACCCCTGTGAACCGGTGGACGTCACCTACACGGACACCGCCCGGTTCCGCTTTGCCAACAGCGTGGAGATCCCCGCCTCGCCGCGGCAGCTGTTCGAGATCTTCGTCGACGCCGACGCCTGGCCCCGCTGGGCGGGCGTGATCACCAAGGTGGTCTGGACCAGCGAACCCCCGTACGGCGTGGGCACCACCCGCACCGTCCACATGCTGGGCGGACTGGTCGGCGACGAGGAGTTCCTGGCGTGGGAGCCCGGGCGCAGGATGGCCTTCCGCTTCAACTCCAGCTCGACCAAGGGGATCCACGCCTTCGCGGAGGCCTACGACATCGTGCCCACCGAGGGCGGGTGCCGACTGACCTGGACGCTCGCGATGCACGGCAACGCCGCCACCAACCTCTCGATCTCTGTGGTCCGGCCGGTGATGAACCTGGCCTTCCGGCGTTTCCTGCGAAAGCTCAGCGCCCTGGCGGCCGAGCGGTACCCGAGCACGGGCGGGTAGGCGCGGGAGAGTAGTCGCGGCCGGTCAGGCGCGGGCGGTCAGGCGCGGCCGATCAGGCTCGGGCGGTCAACATCAGCCGCAGCCGCCGCGTCATGTCGTCGGCGAGCGCCTCCGGATCGCCCGAGCGGCCCGCCGCCACCCACTCGGACAACCAGACCTGGAGCGCGGAGATCGCCATCCCCGCGGCGATGCGCGGATCCAGGCCCGCGAGCTCCCCACGGTCCGCGGCGGACCGCATCCCGGCCGCGATCACCTCGAGCCCCGAACTCCACACCGTGCGCTGGGCCCCGTGCGCCCCCTCGACACTGCTCGCCCACCCCCCGCCGGCCCGGAGGTTCATGTCGAGGTAGGCGGGGTGCGCCGCCAGGAAGCCGAAGACCCGGCGCAGTCCGGTGAGCAGCCGTTCGAGGCCCGGCTCCCCCGTGTCGGCCTCACGAACCTCCGCCAGCAGCGCGTCCATCCGTTCGCGGTGCAGAGCGTCCCAGATCTCCGCCTTCCCGGCGAACGACTTGTACACGGTGGCCAGGGACAACCCGGCGGTGGCCGCGATCGCGTTCATCGGGGTGGCGGTGAACCCGGCCTTCCCGAACTCCCGCTCCGCGGCGTGGATGATCTGCCGCCGGTAGCCGTGGAGCCGCTCCTCGCGGGCCGCGCTCGCAGCCGCCGGTGTCGCCGGTGGTGTCGCCGTCGTCGCCGTCGTCGTCGTCGCTTTTCCTGTGGCCTCCACACCCCGATGCTACCGTCGCAGAATCGCCATTCTGCGATCGCGGAGACTGGCGCACCGCCCCTTGCGGAGTCGGTCCGGCCGGGTCACGGTCATGGACGCGTACTGCAAGCACCTCGGTGCCCACCTCGGCCACGGCGGCACGGTCGTCGACGAGACCATCCAGTGCCCCTTCCACGGCTGGCAGTGGAACTCGGCCGGGCGCAACACCGCCATCCCGTACGCGGATCACCCCAATCGCGGCCGCAAGATCAGGACCTACCCTGTGGTCGAGCGCAACGAGTCGATCTACATCTGGCACGACCTCGAGGGCCGCGATCCGTACTTCGACGTCCCCGACGTCTTCACCAGCTGGGACGACGGCGCGCGGGCCGAGGACTACCACCCGTGCCATCCCCGGAGCACGCTCTTCGAACAGCGGCTGGAGCTGCACCCGCAGTACGTGCTGGAGAACGGGGTCGACTTCGCGCACTTCACCTTTGTCCACAAGGTGCCGATCATCCCGCTGTTCACCCGCCAGGACTTCGACGGACCGGTCTCGTACGTCGACTTCACCATCGCGTTCGAGGGCGAGCCGGGATCGATCGAGGAGGTCGACAGCGGCGTCGAGGCCATCAACGGCGGACTGGGCGTGGCCGTCACCCGCAGCCACGGGATGGTCGACAACCGCACAGCGACCTGCGTGACCCCCGTCGACGACGAGACCTGCGACGTCCGGTTCTCCGTCTGGATCCGCCGACGGTCGGACCTGGAGGACGACGAATCCGCCGACCGCGCCGCCGCGCACGGCCGCGGGGTGATCGAGCAGTTCGAGGCCGACCTCGCCATCTGGAAGTACCAGAAGTACTCCGACCCCGCCGCGCTCGCACCCGGCGAGTACGAGGGATTCACCGCGCTGAGGAGCTGGGCCACCCAGTTCTATCCCGACCACGCACGTCTCGAAAGGTGACACCACAGATGACCATCGGAAACACGACGCCCGCCCGGGTGTTCCAGGTCGCCACCGGCAACGTCGGCAGCGAGACGATCAGGCGCATCGGCGCCCACCCGGACCTCGAACTGGTGGGCGTCCACTGCTACACGCCCGAAAAGGTCGGCCGCGACGTGGGCGAGCTCGCCGGCATCGCGCCCGTCGGGGTCCTGGCGACCGGCACCGTCGAGGAGATCGTCGCCGCGTGCCCCGACGTGGTGACGTTCCACGGGGTCTTCCCGGACGAGCAGCTCTACCTCAAGGTCCTCGAGGCCGGCATCAACATCGTCACCACCGCCGACTGGATCACCGGCCACCACCGGGACCTCAACCATCCGCACCCGTCCGGCCGGTCGTGGCGGGAGATCCTGGACGAGGCCGCCAAGGCTGGCGGGGCGACGTTCTACGGCACCGGCATGAACCCGGGCCTCAACCAGATCCTCGGCATCGTCGCCTCGGCCGACGTGGCCCAGATCGAGAACGTGACCACCATCGAGTCCGTCGACGTCTCGTGCCACCACTCCGCCGAGACCTGGAAGGAGGTCGGCTACGGCAGGCCCGTCGACGATCCCGCGCTGCCGGGGATGCTGCGCAAGTACACCGAGGTGTTCGCCGACTCGGTGTACATGATGGCCGACGCGTTCGACCTCGAGCTGGACGAGGTGATGTTCGACTGCGAGCTGGGCGCCTGCACCGAGGACGTCGACCTGGGCTGGTACCAGCTACCCAAGGGGTCCCTCGGCGGGAGCTACATCAAGTACCTGGGGATGGTCGACGGCGTCTCGCGGATCGAGACCCACCTCGAGTGGCAGATGACCCCGCGCACCGAGCCGAAGTGGGACATCAGGGGCTGCTACATCACGATGATCAAGGGCGATCCGCAGATCTATACCAAGCACATGATCTTCCCCGCCCCCGGTGTGGACCTCTCCGATCCCGAGGACTTCGCCTCCATCGGCATGACCGTGACCGGCCTGCCCGCCCTCAACTCCGTCAGGTCGGTGATCGCCGCCCCGCCCGGGATCGTCACCAGCGCGGACCTGCCGCTGCGGACGTTCGCCGGCAGGTTCACGAGGTAGGGAACTCCGCGGTCGGGCGGCTGGTGGAACCGTGCGGGCCTACGGGCCGTCAGACACTGTGACGGCGCGCGAGGGGGACCGGAGTGGTGTACACGATCGGACGGGTCAGGCGGTGGGACGCCGAGGGGGTGACGACGGCGAGGTCTGCCGTCGCAGAGCGGGAGGCGATCGCCGCCGAGGCTCGAACGACCATCGCCGACGGACGCGCGGCGCTCGATGAGGGCTGGGACGGGGTCGCAGCGGAGGCGGTCCTGGACGCCGCTGAGGGCGAGAGGATGCACGTCGGCAAGCTCGCGGATGGGCTCGGGGATCTGGCGGACGCCCTCACTCGCGCCGCCGCTGCGGTGGGGCCGGCGGTTCAGGCGGTCCGTGACCGCATCGCCGAGGCCGAGGCCGCCGGGCTCGTGGTGGGCGAGGATTCGGTGGGACCGGCGCCCGGCCGGGATGAGATCACCCAGGATGTCGTCGACGCGCATCTCGAGGCCCTCGGCCACGCGGTGGCCACCGTCAGGTCGTTGGACGAGCACTACGGACGGGAGATCGACGCGGTCGCCGGGATGATGTACCGGGCCATCCCACCGGAGGTCGACCGGGAGACCATCCCGGGGCCTGATGCGGATGTTCTGGGAATCGCCTTCACCGCGGGCACCGGGGCCGTCGAGAGTTGGGCCCCGGCTCTCGCGGACGAGTACGACCCTGAGACCAGGGGCAGACACACGCTGAACCCGAAGCCCGACGACGTCGGGCGCCAGGCCGCCCGAGTGCTACGTGGAGCCGGCCGGCTCGCCGGGCCCGTGGGCGGAGGGGTCACGGCGTATGAGGGCGTCATGGGGTATGCCAGCGGGGAGACCACTGCATTCGAAGCGAGTCTCGAGACGGGCGGGGCTCTCGGCGGCGGAATGGCCGGAGGGGCGCTGGCCGGCGCGGCCGCGGGATCATTCTTCGGACCCGCAGGCACGTTTATCGGGGCGGGAATCGGTGCCGGGGTCGGCGCGTGGGCGGGACAGGAAGCCGGCGGCGCGGTGCACGACGCCATATTCGACAACGCTGACACAGATGCGGAAGGACACGAGGGTGGCAACTGAGCCTGACGGATACCCGGTCGAGGAAGGCGATCCGCCGTTCTCACGATGGGCCGACATCAAGCAGCGTTTCGTGGCGATTCTGTGGCATGACATCCAGAATCGGACGAAGTTCCTCCTGGGGGTCGCACTGTTCATCATCGGTCTGGTGGGGGCAGCGTTCTTCGAATAGAGCGCGCGCGGTTCTTCCTGCCGCGGCCATTTCGGCCGCGGGAGCGTCGCGATCGTTGAGCTCATCGTGAACCCCCAGACGTGGGCTGCACCGACGCACTTCCACAGCCGGGATGACGGCAACCGTGCTGGCGGGCCACCGGCGTGGCACCGAGATCGACGTCGAGCCGACGGCATCGCTGGTGGACGCCGGTCGACATGCGCCCACCGTCAGGATCCAGCGGATGGCTTTCCGACAACCCTGCCGACATAAGCGGTCTCCTGCCGCTGCTTCTGCTGCTGCTCCTGCTCGGCGGCGTCATCGGGCGGCGGGGTCCTCCCCAGGACCGCGGGGGCGACCTTGACCGGTTCCCCGATGATCTCCGAGGTGTTGGTGGCGTTGGTCAAATACCCGGCCGGGGTGTGACCGCGACGCCCCTCGTTCTGTCCGGCCCCTGCCGCGCCCATCATGCCCATCGGCATCATTCCTGCGCGGCTTGCCTGGGCCCCACCATTCGACGACGACGAGAACGCCCCCGCCGGTGCGCCCGCAGATCCCGAACCCGCCGCCATGCCGCCGGCCCCCGGCACACCTGCCGCCGGACCGCCCACGCCGGGCCCGCCGGCTCCGGGGCCACCCGGGGTTCCGAAGCCCGCCAAGGTTCCCGCGCCACCCATCCTCGCCGCCCCGGCACCCGCGCCCGCGGCTCCGGCGCTTCCGCCGAGCACCCCGGCGGCCGAGCCGTAACCGCGCTCCCGCCGGGTGGTGCCGTTACGGATACCGCGCGCCCCTGCTGCGCCGCCTCCGGCTCCTATGGGTTGGCCGTTGGCTCCGATGACCGGCGCGAACGGGGCGGCAGCAGCATGAGTCGAGGCGTTCACCCCGCCAGCGTGTGTTCCGATCGAGGTGGCACCGGTCGCGCTTGCCTGTCCGGCGGCGCCCACGAGTGGGCCCCCGCTATCGACCGAACTGGCCCGGGAGGCCAGAAACGCCTGCTCAGTTGTGGCGTCGGTCGCGGCGAAGGGGTTCGCTCCAGAACCGGCGGCCCCGCCACCCGCACCGACCCCAGCCGAGGCGCCGACTCCCCCGGCGGCGGCGAGGGCGGCTTGGCTGGGCACGGCAGGACTGGCGGGGCGCACCACTGCGTCCACGTTCCAAGCCGAGAGCAGATCGACACCGTTCGCGCCACCCAGCGCCGACGTCGAGACCACACGGTACGGGCTGGGGATGTCCAGGTCGGCAAGGTTGGCGTCCATCACGGCGGGACTGTAGACGGTGTTGACGATCGCTCGAGCCTGCTCTTCTGCAGCCTCCTGCGCCGCGGCCATCGCGGCGGCAGCGTCGAGCGTCGGCGGGCCGTGGACTGCGCCGTACCCCGGAGTGTTGACCTGGGCGGCCTGCAGCGTTGCGGACTCCTCCCCGATCTTCGTCTTGGTGGTGCTGAAACCGTCCTCGGCGGTGCTCGCCTTGGAGGCCACAACTTCGAGGACGGTGGCCAGTCTGTCCACCGATTCGGTGAACGATCCCACCGAGGTGCTGGCCTGGGTGGCGAACTCACCCTGCCACTGACTCCCCAGTGCGTTGCCCAAACCGCTACGCAGGTTGTCCGCAGCTGTGTGGAGGCTTGTCGCGACGGTGCTGACCCGATCCCGGACGCCGTGGAACTGCGCCGGGTCCAAAGCCTGGGCCCCGGACACCAACCGCGCCAGTGGGGCGCCCGACACTTCCTCAGGACCCACGCGGTCATACCCCCGCGGCGCGCTGAGCCCATCGGCAGCATCCACCATCGCGAGGGTCGACCCCAGAGAACCCATCAACCCCAGACTCTGCAACCCAGCCGGCTCCTGCGCCGCCTTACCCAACGCCGCCGCCACCGCCTCATCCTGCGCCTCAATCAATCCGCCGGCGGCAGCGAAAAGCATGGACATCGCCTTGGCCTGGTCGACGAAGCCATTGAGCAGCGTCCGCAGATCCTCCCCCACGAACAGGGAATACACGGTCCCGATCTGGCGAGCGGTGTCGAAGGCTCCTTCCGTAGACGAGAACTCACCGTAGCGGCCAACTGAAGCTAGTGAACGAATCTCAGCAACAAAAACGTCACAACAGCGATTGCACGTTTCGGCAGCGACGGGATCAAGATTTAAGGACATCAGAGTTCTCCCCCAGGAAGGTATTCAAGGACTGAACTGCTCACATGCTCTGAGACTTCGCACGCATCTTCCAACACTGCCCCTCTGAAAGAACTAAGTGAGCCAACGAGGTTAACGTTCAGAATTACCGCGCCCCGATCTGTGAAGAGCACGTGATAGCAGGTGGTACTGCTTTCGTCTCCCCTATCTCTAGCCCTGAGCCCAACCCTGTTTTCAATTCTCGCTGTGGGATTTATTTCCACGAGCCCCGTGTCGTCGAGAAATTCCTGCTTTGACCTCCAGGTTCCGACCACGCCGAACAAAACCTCATCGTTCTTCCAGGCACAGGAGAACAACTCACCCGGCCGGTGATTACGCAACTGTTCGGACGGTTCGACCGGCCCGCCAACCCCTTCCTCCACCGCCTCGATGGGGATCTCGGCGCACGGATCGAAGAGGGGTGGCCGCTGCTCGATCGGCAGGTCCCAGGGGTTGCCCGATTCCTCTATGGCTGCTGGGCTCGTCGTCGTCACCTGGTCGTCGTTCTGACCCACACCGCACGCGGAGACCACCGCGCACACAGCGAGCGCGGCGGCTGCACCTCTTATCGTCCTCACGATCTATTTGACGCCCCGTCCAGCCAGACGGTTCCACTCAATCCGTCGCGTCCACTCCGACAGATCTGCTCGGCGACGGAACCGCCCGCCTGACACTCCCCGTCATAGGAGGTGAAAGCACACGAGTCGGGACAGGGGGACCCGGTGAGGTATTCGGTTGGTGCGGTGAGCCGGTGGGACACCGGTGGCGTGACGACGGCGAGCTCGGCGACCGCCGACCGCCATGCCCTTGCCGTGGACGCGCGTGAGGCACTGTCCCAAGGCCTCTCCGATCTCGCCACGGGGTGGGAGGGCGTCGCGGCAGATGCCGTGCTAGATGCCGTCGATACCGAACTGCGCCGTACTGCAGCGCTCACGGGACACCTCGATGACCTGACCCGCACCCTCGAGGAGGCGGCACGTGCGCTCGGCCCGGCGGTGCAGGTGGTCCGCGCCCGAATCGCCGATGCACAGGCCCAGGGCCTGGTCGTGCTCGCCGAGGCCATCTCACCGGCGCCCGGCCGCGGCGATATCCCCCAGGTCGAGGTGGACGCTCACGCCGCGGCGATCGAGCAGGCGCTGCGCGTAGTGGCCTCACTCGACCAGCTGTACGGCAGCAGGCTCGACGAGATCGCCTCACGACTGAGCGACACGATCCCGCCGGAGGTCGACCGAGGTCCGATCCCCGGCCCGGATGGCCCGCGGCCCGGCGCCGCATTCGACGCCCTCACCGCAGCCATGTCCGCGGGGCTCCCCTCGCTCGCCGACGAGCTCGACCCCCTGACCCGCGGTCGGCACGCCCTCAACACTCTCCCTGACGACTACGGCCGACTCGTCAGCTCCGGGCTTCGCTTCGTGGGAAAGCTCGCGGGCCCCCTGGGCAGCGGCGTGACCATGTACGACGGCCTGAACCGGTACGCACGTGGCGAAGGAAGCGCTGTCGAGATCGCTACGGAGACCAGCGGAGCCCTCGGCGGCGGAATGGTCGGTGGAGCTGCATTTGGCGCCGTCGGCGGTTCCCGCATCGGCCCGCACGGTGCGCTGATCGGCGCCGGGGCCGGTGCAGCGATCGGATCCCCCATGGGCAAGAAATTCTGCGAACTGGCCTACAAATCGGTGACCGAACACCACGACCTGCTGCTCCGGCAGTACCACTACGCGATCTAGAAAGGAATTGACGGTGAACGAGCACGGGGAGCTGATCGAACCCGGAGGCGCGAACGGGGACCGAGCGTATCGGCGCGCCAAAGACAAGACAGAGGCCGAGAGGAAGCGGGAGATCGACGAGCTGAATCGCCGGATTCTCGAGCGGCAGCGGCGGCTCGGACGAGCGGTCCGACGGTCCCAAGTCGAGACCTTGATCGTGGTGGCCGTAATGATGTACCTGGTACTGGCCTGGTTGTTCATCTCTCCTGTGATCGAGGCGTTCTGGCCCTGGTAGAAGTCGGTGCCCCGGATGTAGCCCCTGAACTGCGCTGACGCTGCGTGTCGGACCCGGATGATCTAATCGAACACATGAGCGAGACAGTGAGCGGTGGGGCGGCGGTGGCTGAGTCGACTGAGGTAGCGGAGTTGACGTCAGTACTCGCCTCGCTCGATCGGCATCTGCAGCGCGACTGGACCGATATCCCGCCGGCCCAGCTGCATGCCGAGCTCGTGGCACTCGAACAGGCTCAACGCCGCATCCGCGCGACACAGGCCCGCGTCATGGCGGCCGCCCGCGCCACCGGCACTGCCCGGGAGATGGGTTTCATCAATGATCGCCAGATGCTCACCGGCGGGCTGAGGCTGGCACCCGGGGAGGCCCGCGGACGCCTCGACGACGCCGGCATCGCCGACTCGGCGCGCATGCGCGCCAGCGCTTCCGGCGCCGTGTCCGCCGGTCAGCTCCGTGTTATCGGCAAGGCTCTGGATGCCCTGCCCGATGAGTGTGACGGCGAGGTGCGCGATCGCCTGGAGCAGCAGTTGCTCGACGCTGCCGAGAAGTCCACCACCCGGCAGCTGCAGGACCACGCGCACCGGCTGCTCGACACCCTCGACCCGGGCCGCACCGAACGCGGTGCCGCGGAGCGAGCCCGCCGCAGGACCGTGACCTGCGGAGGCCAGGGACTGGACCTCATGGCTACCGCGAGCATGACCATGGACCCGCAGCTGGCGGCTCTCATGCGCGAGGTCCACGCCCGCTGGGGCCAGCCCGGCCGGCTGTGGCCCGACCCCGATGCACCGGACACCCGCAGTGACGGCCAGCGGATGCACGACGCGATGGTTCACGCACTGCAGCTGGCCCTGTCTGCCGACGCGCGCCGGACCGGGGCGCCCGCGGCGATCGTCGTGCGCATCGACCTCGACCAGCTCACCACCCTGGCCGGCTGCGGGCAGAGCGACGGCGGCATTCGCATCCCGGTGCCGCAGGCCCTGTCCATGGCGCGCGGCAACCACTGGTTCCTGGCCCTGTGCGACCAGGAGATGGACCTCAAGCTCTACCGCAGCCGCAGGACGGCATCCCGCTATCAACGACTCGCCCTGTTCGCCGCATACGGAGGGTGCACCCACCCGGACTGCGACCAGGACGCCAGACACTGCGAAGCACACCACAGCGCAGCACCCTGGTCAGCCGGCGGACTGACGAACATCGATCAACTCGCCCTGGCCAGCGGGGACTGCCACGCCATGATCCACGCGACCGGATGGAGGACGATCCCCGACCGCACCGCGCCTCAGGGAGTCCGATGGATCCCACCCACCGGCACACCACGGGCCGCGGCGCCACCACCCGCCAAGGCAGGACAGAAGCCACTGGCACCACTCGACGCGCCGATCCTGCCGTTCGCGCTGCTCCGAGACCTCGAACACGGCATCCACGCACGGTCCGGTGCTGCCGCCGACGGGGCGGGGGCGAAGGCCGCGTGACCCCGGGGACCGTCAGGCGCCGTCTAGATGGGCAAAGTCGTATCCGAGATGGCGAAGTCGCGGAGCCAGTCGATGAACAGGGCCCACGCGCCGGTAAGCAGCAGCAAGCCCACGATGATGAGCATCACGCCACCGAACACCTGGATGGCGCGGGTGTGCCTCTGGAGCCATCCGACGGTACGCATCGCCCAGGTCGAGCCGAAGGCCACCAACACGAACGGCAGACCGAGACCCAGGCAGTAGGCCACGATCAGCACGACGCCGCGCGCTGCGTCGACACCCGTGCCCGCTGCCACGGACAACGCCGCAGCCAGGGTCGGCCCCAGACACGGCGTCCAGCCCAGCGCGAAGACGGCACCCAGCATCGGTGCGCCGACCCACGTCGAGAGGGACTTGGGCTGCATGCGCGTGTCCCGCTGCAGGGTCGGCACAAGGCCGATGAAGACCAGACCCATGAGAATCGTCACCACACCACCGAGACGCTGCAGCAGCTCCTGCTGCGGTGCCAGGTACTGCACGGTGCCCAGCACCATGGCGCTGAGCGCCACGAACACCACGGTGAACCCGCCTACGAAGAGCAGCGAGGCCACCACCACGCGCATGCGGGAGGCGCGACGGATGCGGCGTTCGTCCACGGTCATCGTCGCCGTGGCGGCCCGCTGACGCTCGGCCGCGGCCACGGTGACCGGGGGACGCTCGGCTCCCACGACACTCGCGAGGTACGCGACGTACCCGGGCACCAGTGGGATCACGCACGGCGAGGCAAAGGACACGAGCCCGGCCAGGACACACGCGCCCAGCGCCAACAGGATCGGACCACTGGCCACGGTCTGCTGAAAGGTCTCGCCCACGCTCTGCGCGAGCAGGATCGTCTCCGGGGTCACACCGGCTCGACCTCCTCGGCCAGGATCGCCGACACGGTGTCCCGCAGCTTGTCATCGGTGATCTCGGCCAGGTACACCGCCGCAACCCGGTGCTGCTTGTCCAGGATGATCGTGGCCGGCACCACGGACGTCGGGAACCCACGCAGTGCGGCCACAGCGGCGTTGCTGGGATCCCAGATCGAGGGGAACGTGATGCCGTTGTCCTCGACGAAGTCGACGGGCTTCTGGCGGTTGGGATCGCGCAGGTTGATACCGAACACGGTCGCGCCCTGGGGCTCGAACTCGTCCTGCAACCGCTGCAGGTCGTCGGACTCGGCGCGACACGGGCCACACCACTGGCCCCACAGGTTCAGGATCACGACCTGCCCCTCGAAGTCCTCCTGGACGTTGAGCGTGCGATCCGGGTCCAACAGGTCCGGGCCGGTGAGCGTGGCGACGGGTCTGCGCTCGGACGGGGGATCGTAGTGGATCTCCAACTGGCCGTCCGGGCTGACGAACTCGAAGGTCTCCGGGCCCGTCACCACCGCGTCCGTGCTGGCCGCGCAGGCACCGGTGGCGAGGGCGCCCGCCAGGAGCAGGGCGCCGAGTGCGGCCTTGGGGTGTCGCATGGATCAGGCTCCCGTCTGCGACGGGTCAGACGCACCCGCCGGCTCGGAGTAGACGATGTCGCGCAGCGTGGTCCCCTCGAAGACCAGGGAGGTGATCGAGGCCAGAGAACACTGCCGCGAACGGGGGTCGTGCCACAGCCGTCGGCCCTCGAGGAACCTCCGCGTGGTGTACACCGGAAGCTGGTGGCTCACCAGGACCGCCTCGTGACCGCGGGCGGAGTCGAGCGTGGAGTACACGGCCCCGATCATCCGATGCGCGATCTGCAGATACGGCTCACCCCAGGAGGGCCGGAGCGGATTGATCAGAATCGGCCAGTACTGCGGATTGCGCAGCGCCCCTCCCCGGCCGCCGACCTTGTTGCCCTCGAAGCGGTTGTCGGCCTCGATGATGTCGGCGTCGATCCCCACCGGGAGGCCCAAGGCCTCGGCCAGCGGGGCGGCGGTCTCCTGGGCGCGCTGCAGCGGCGAGGCGACGATCGACACGATGTCGTGCCCCTGTCCGAGCGTGCGGGCCACGGTCTCGGCCTGACTGCGTCCCAGCTCCGAGAGCCGGAATCCCGGCAGGCGGCCGTACAGCACCCCGTCGGGATTGTGGACCTCCCCGTGGCGGACCAGGTGGACGATGGTCTGCGTCTCGGTCCCGCGGGCAGACGAATCACGAGGTGTCGACGACGACGAGAGCGGCTCACCCGGGGCGGAGATCGAGCCCGGCACGGCCCCGTAGGCCTCGGCTCCCTCCTGCTGCTGCGGGACGGAGGCCTCCGCAGGGCGGGCACCGGCCTCGGAAGCATTCAGCGACGGCGGCGCCTCGGCGGGGGCGGGATGCTCCCCGCGGAGGGGGATCGGCAATGACGTGGGCCCCGTCGACGGGACGTCGAACACCCCGCGCAGCCCACGACCGCGCACGCCCTGATCGCGCTGCGCGCCTCCGGCCCGGCTCATCGGGCGCCCTCAGGGTCGGACGCTGCGGCCGCGGCCTCGGCGGCCACGGGCAGGGACTCGGAGATGTGCTGGAAGTCGTCGTCGGTGAGCGCGGTCGAGACGAACCAGGTCTCGAAGGCGCTGGGCGGGGCGTAGATGCCCCGGTCCAGCAGGGTGTTGAAGAACGGCGCGTACCGGAAGGTCTCGGCGGCCTTGGCCCCGGCGTAGTCCGTGACCGGCTGGTCGGTGAAGAAGACGCTGAGCATCGTCCCGGCGCGCTGGATGGTGTGCGCGACGCCGGCGGCGTGCAGGGCGTTGCCCAGCAGTGCCCCGAGGCGATCGGCATTGGTCTGCAGCGTGTAGTAGCAGGCGTGGTCGGCCAGACGCAGGGAGGCCAGGCCCGCCGCAACCGCGACCGGGTTTCCCGACAACGTTCCCGCCTGGTAGACCGGCCCGGCGGGGGCGAGCGCGGACATCACGTCGGCGCGGCCCCCGAACGCGGCGGCGGGCAGTCCGCCGGACATGACCTTGCCGAACGTGGTCAGGTCACCGGCCACGCCGTCGATGCCCCACCAGCCACGCTCCCCGGCCCGGAAACCGGTCATGACCTCGTCCATCACCAGCAGCGCGCCGTTATCGGAGCACAGGGAGCGCAACTCCTCGTTGAAACCGGGCAGCGGCGGGACGGTGCCCATGTTGCCGGCGGCGGCCTCGGTGATCACGCAGGCGATCTCGCTGCCGTGGGTGGCGAACACCACGCGGACCGCCTCGATGTCGTTGTACGGCAGCACGATCGTGTCGTGGGCGGTCGCTCCTGTGACGCCGGGCGAGTCCGGCAGTGCGAACGTCGCGAGACCCGATCCCGCGTCGGCCAGCAGCGCGTCCACGTGACCGTGATAGCAGCCGGAGAACTTGACCACCTTGGACCGGCCGGTGAACCCGCGCGCCAGGCGCACCGCGCTCATGGTGGCCTCGGTGCCGGAGTTGACCAGGCGCACCTCCTCGACCGAGGTCCGACCCACGATCTCGCGGGCCAGCTCGATCTCGCCCTCGGTCGGTGTGCCGAAGCTCAGACCGCGGGCGGCGGTCGACTGCACGGCGTCGACGATCGCGGGGTGGGCGTGGCCGTGGATCATCGGCCCCCACGAGCTCACCAGGTCGATGTAGGTGTTGCCGTCGACGTCCGTCATGCGCGAACCCCGCGCTTCACGGATGAAGCGCGGGGTGCCGCCGACGGAGTTGAAGGCGCGGACCGGGGAGTTGACCCCGCCGGGGATCAGCTCGCGGGCCTCGGCGAAGAGCTCGGCCGATCGGGTGGTGCCGGACTGGCCGGACGGGGTCGGGAAGGCATCGCTCGCAGACGTCACCCGTCCAGTGTCTCAAAGACCGCTCCCGAGCACCCCCTCGCGGTGTCAGCCCTGCGGCGCGGCGGGCTGGGCGTGCGGCGCGAACACCGCCTTGACGGCGGTCTCGACCTGTCCGGCCACGTCCTGGAGCGCCTTCTCGGCCTGCTGGTGCAGGTCCTGCGGGGTGGGCAGCGGGCCCGGCGCCGCGGGCGCCGCGACGGGTGCTGCCGGGGCGCTCACCGACCCCGCCGCGGGGGCGGGTGCGGAGGCCGCACCGGCGTCGCGGTGGGTGCCGTACCAGTCGTCCGCGCCGGCGACGGGAGCGGACATTCCCTGCTGGGCGGCGGCCGCACGCTCGGCCTGGCCCCACCGGGGCAGCGGCTCCGGGGAGGGCTTTCCCTCGACGCGACCCGGGGTGGCGACGCCGGTCTCGAGGAACTCCATCACCACGGCGTCGACGGCCGCGTTACCGGTGCGGAAGGTGCCGTGATCACCGCCGCCGACGACGACCAGCGTCCCACCGAGGGTCTCGACGACCCGGTGCGCGCCGGCGATCGGGGTGACGGCGTCCTTCTCCGAGTGCAGGACGAGCGGCTTCTGCTCGAGCGCGTCACCGTTCGGCTGGATGGTGCGCGCGACCGGAGCCCAGCCGACGCAGTCGTCTCCGGCGGCCTCGGCGGCGGCGCGGGTGGTGAGCCTGTTGCCACCCGTGTATCTGTCGGCCTTGGCCGCCATGACTCCCAGCTCGCTGGACGGCGAGGCGGTCTCGTTGCACGTGATGATCGCGTTCATCTCGATGTCGGTGCGGAAGACCGGCGAGCGGCTCTCCTGCGCGGCGACGATCTGGGCGGCCGTCGCCGGGTCGACGCGGGCGATGTTGCCGCCGTCGTTGTAGTACTTGAGCATGTGCGCGAGCATCGGCCACGCCTGCTCGGAGTAGGTCGCCCCCACCGTGGCGTCGTACAACCCGGTGGTGGCGTTGTTGGTCAGGCCCTGCAGCGCGAGGGCGCGCCCGAGACCCTCGGCGCGGGCCAGGGCGGGCGCGGTCCCGTTGATGGTGTCCAGCGCGGGCCGCTCGAGCGCGGTGCCCCGCAGCTCGACGGGCAGGTCGCGGGCCTCGGCCGGCGGCGGGGTGAGGTTGGGGGGCCCGCCCACCTCCTGGTCGGTGACCCACTTCCAGGAGTGGAAGACCTTGCGGGGGGTGTCGCCGAGACCGTAGTAGTCGTCGCGCTCGGCGATCCAGGCGAAGATGTCGTTCAGGCGCCGCTCCTGCGCGAGCGCGCCCTGCTCGGCCTGCTGGGACCACCGCCAGTCGGGGTGCGTGTTGGAATCCAGAACCATGCGACCGGTGTTCTCGGGGAACAGCGTCGCGAAGTCGGTGCCGATCGCGGTGCCGTAGGACACGCCCACGTAGTCGATCTCGGCGAGACCGAGCGACTCGCGGACGGCGTTCATGTCGCGGGCCGCGTTCTCGGTGGTGAACGAGGCCATGTAGGCCGGGTCGGTGCCGAAGCAGGCGTCGTGCAGCGCGTTGGCGGAGGTGGGGCCGACAAAGGCGACGTCACAGGTCATCGGGTTGGAACCGTAGAGGCCCCGCGGCTGGACGGCCACGAGATCGTGGTTCTCGTACAGGCCGGCGGGTGCGGTGCCGTCCAGGGGCGGGCTCCAGAAGTTGAGCGCGTAGTTGCCGGGCCCGCCGGGGTTGCCGAAGACGGCCGACCTGGCCTGGCCGGACGAGGCCTTGATGCGGGTCAGCGCGACCTCGGTCTTGGCGCCACCTGGCTGGCTGTAGTCGACGGGGACCTCGACCGTCCCGCACTCGAGACCGGCCGGCATGTACTCGGCCTCGATCCCGAGCATCTCGGTACAGTCCTGCCACTTGACCGGGGTGGCGGCGGCCACTCCGGTACCAAGAAGTGCGATCGCCCCGACGACCGCGGTGGTGCCAACGAAAGTGCTAGACGGCTGCACCGATCCCCGATTCCATGTTGTGTAGATGACTGCCAAGCGAATCGGACGCCGCGACCGCTCAAGTTCACGAGCGTCACAAGCGTCCGAACCGGTCCAAATGTAGCCTGCGGGCGGCCCCGCGAAGCGCCAACCCACACCGACTCAGGGAACCGTCATCCGATCGTTACAGCCGGCGCGGCCGGCGGGACGAAACCGCTGGCAGAAGTAGATATATCACCGTCTGTTCCGGTGTCCGCGGCCGAGGACCGCGAGTGTCATCGACACCATCGAGACCCCGGCCGACAGCGTCGCCGTCAGCAGCAGCCAGGGCTCGGTGTAGGTCCGCATGATCACTCCCTCGACCGGGGGGTCGACCACGGGCGGCCGGACGGCCACGAGGTCGCGCGACAGCCACCACAACACCACCGCCAGAGTCGCCGCGAGGACGGCGATCGCGGCGTGGCGACGGGCGGTCACGTCGGATCCGCGACGGTGCCCGGACCGGTGCCCCCGGAGCCGGTGCCGACGGAGCGCACCGCGTCCCGGAGGGCGGCGTGCAGGGCGACCGGATCACGGGTCCACGCCCGCACCTCGGCACCGGTGTCCAGGCGAAGGCCCACGGAGCGCCGGCGGCGCGGGACCTCCCGCAGCTCCCCGAGCGTGCGGGCGGTCTCCCATGAGGCCTCGGGGCGACCGTCACCGGGCAACGGGAGCACTTCCTCCACCCGGGCCAGTTCGAGTTCCTCTGTGCCCTGGATGTACACGGTCGGGGTGAGTCGGACGCGGCCGTGGACGCGCGTGGCGGCGATCATCACCCCGTGGCACATCGCCGAGGCGATCGCACAGACCGTGAGCATGAGCCAGTGGACGGGCGCGCCGGTGAGCAGTTCAAACCCAGCGGCGCCCGCGCAGAACAGTGGCGCGGCGAGGATCCAGGTCCAGCTCCACCCGTCCTCGGCGTACAGGATGGGCCCCTCGGGCTCCGGCCCCGGCCGATCCGGTTCACTCGCCGGCACGCGTACCGCCGCCGGTCGTGAACTTCATCGCCTCGGCGGTGTGCTGGCGCCACACGGCGGTCGCGGCGCACAACCCGGCGAGGATCTGCAGCGAGATCACCAGGAAGGTGACGATCTCCCCCCGCTCCCCCGCGACCGCGACCCCGCCGAACACGCTGATCACCACCGAGACCGCGTCCACCACAAGGAACACCGCGACGATGTCCAGCATCGTCCGGGCCCAGCCCTTCCCCGCCCGCAGACGGAAGGCCAGCCACACGGTCACCGCGGCCGCGACCATCGCCAGTACGGCGCCCAGGCCCCGTGCGACCCCGAACAACGCCTCGATGGAGATGTCCGCGGACCCGGCGGTCTCGACCGCGTCGCGGAAGGCGTCACGCGTGGCCGGGGGCAGGTCGCCGAAGCGCGTGGTGGCGGCGTTGAGCAGCATCCCCACCAGCGCGAACGCGGTGGCGGCGAGCCACAGCCCCCACGCGGAGTGGACGTCGTCGGGCACCGGCCCGGCGGGGCTCTCCGGTCGACCGTCGGCCCGCTCGTTCTGGCCGTCGCCCCGATCGGAGGGCCCGTCGGTGCGCTCGGGTGGACGCCACGGCCCGCTGCCGGTCACCGCTGGCCCCACCCGTCGGCGAGGAGGTTCGCAGCGTGCAGCGCCCAGTAGGTCAGGACGATGTCCGCGCCGGCGCGGCGCATGGAGGTCAGCGACTCCATCACCGCCGGGTCGTGATCGATCCACCCGCGCTCGGCGGCGGCGGAGATCATCGCGTACTCCCCGGAGACCTGGTAGGCGGCTACGGGAACGTCCGAGAGCTCGGCGGTCTGGCGCAGCACGTCGAGGTAGCTCATCGCCGGCTTGACCATGACCATGTCGGCGCCCTCGTCCAGGTCCAGGCGAACCTCCCGCAGGGACTCGCGCAGGTTGGCGGGGTCCTGCTGATAGGTACGCCGGTCACCGCGCAACGAGGATCCGACGGCCTCACGGAACGGTCCGTAGAACGCGCTCGCGTACTTGGCGCTGTACGCAAACACGGCCACGTCGTGGAAGCCCGCGCGGTCCAGCGCCTCGCGGATGGCGATGATCTGACCGTCCATCATCCCGCTCGGCCCCACCACGTGGGCTCCCGCGGCGGCCTGCGCCACGGCGAGTTCGGTGTACGCGGCCAGGGTGGCGTCGTTGTCGACGACCTGCTCGCCCCGCGGGTCGGTGCCCAGGACGCCGCAGTGCCCGTGGTCGGTGAACTCGTCCAGGCAGGTGTCGGCCATCACCACGAGGTCGTCACCCACCTCCTCGCGGACGGCCTCGAGCGCCCGGTTGAGGATTCCGTCGGCCGCGGCGCCGCAGCTGCCGGTGGCGTCCTTGTCCGCGTCGTGCGGAACCCCGAAGAGCATGATCCCGCCGAGTCCCGCCTCGGCCGCGGCGACGGCCTCGGCCCGCAGGGAGTCGACCGTGTGCTGGACCACCCCGGGCAGGGAGGAGATGGGCTTCGGCTCCGTGATCCCGTCGGCGACGAACGCAGGAAGGACCAGCTGCCGGGGGGCGAGCGTGGTCTCGGCGACGAGCCTGCGCATCGCGGGCGTCGAGCGCAGCCGTCGCGGGCGCACCAGCGGTGCCGGGACGGATGCGGGATCGGTCTCACGCGGTGTGGTCACGGGCTCCACTGTACGAAAGTCGCCTGCCACGCGGCGCGGCGCCGGTCGGTGTCAGCGCCGGCGCGCGCGACGACGCGGGGGAGGCAGCTCGCCGGCGTCACGCAGCTGGTCGGCGTGCGCGGCGAGCGCGTCCACCAGGTCCAGCACCGACGCGTTGTCCGGCTGCACGTCCACGCGCAACCCGAACTCGGCGGCGGTCTCGGCGGTGCGCGGCCCGATGCACGCGATCAGCGTCCGGGCGTGCGGCTTGCCCGCGATCCCCACGAGGTTGCGGACCGTGGAGGAGCTGGTGAAGCAGACGGCGTCGAACCCGCCGCTCTTGATCATCTCGCGGATCTCCGCCGCCGGCGGTGCGGCGCGGACCGTGCGGTACGCGGTGACGTCCTCGATCTCCCAGCCGCGGCCGGTCAGACCCTCGGCGAGGGTCTCGGTCGCGATGTCGGCGCGCGGCAACAGGACCCGGTTGACGGGGTCCAGGACGTCGTCGTACGGCGGGAAGACCTCGAGCAGACCCAGGCTGGACTGCTCGCCGGAGGGCAGCAGCTCGGGCTGGATGCCCAACTCGCGGACGCGCTCCGCGGTGCCCTCGCCGACGCAGGCGATCTTGACCCCGGAGAACGCGCGCGCGTCGAGCCCGAACTCGCAGAACTTCTCCCACACCGCGCGGACCGCGTTGGAGGAGGTGAAGACGACCCACTGGTAGCGGCCGTCGACGAGGCCCTTGACGGCCCGCTCCATCTGGGCGGGGCTGCGGGGCGGCTCCACCGCGATGGTCGGGACCTCCACCGGCACGGCGCCGTGCTCGGCGATCCGCTGGCTCATCTCGGCGGACTGAGCCTTGGTGCGGGGCACGAGCACGTTCCAGCCGAACATGGCCCGCGACTCCCACCACTGGTGACGATGGCGTTCGCCGGCGGACTTGCCGATGGTCACCACGAGGTCGCCGTCCATCTCGCGACCGACCTCGGCCATGGTGGCCAGGGTGCCGTCGGCGGACTTCTGGGCACAGAGCGAGCCGGCGCAGGTCACGGTGACGGGGGTCCCGGCCCCCAGGCCCTGCTCGGCCAGCCCGGACGCGGCCTCGGCGAGGTGCCGACCCGTGGTGCGCAGGACGATCGGGCCGGGCGAGCTGACCAGGGAGGCCCAGTCGACCTTGCCGCGGCCGTCCGCGAACACGTAGCCGGACCCCAGGGCGATGCCCGCGAACGCGGGGACCGCGGTGGCCTCGGCGACACCCGGCACGACCTCGAACGGCACGACGGTGCGTCCGACCGACGCGATCTCGGTGACGGTGGCGTCGGTGGTCATGGGGTCACCGGTGACCAGCCGCACCACGTCGCGCCCCTTCTTGGCCTCGGCGACGAGCTGCTTGGCCACGGCGGCCGGCTCACCCAGGACGGGACGCACGTCCGCGGCGGTGGGAGCGGGCAGGGACTTGAGGCGCTTGATCTCCGCCTTGTCCTCCGCGGCGACGGCGGCGTCCATCTCGGCGCGGCGCGCGTCGAGCAGTTCCTCCGGGACCGGGACGTCGCGTGCTACGAGCGCGAGCACCTCGGTGGAGACGTCGGCGTCGGCGAAGACCAGTGCGTTCCCCGCGAGGACCTCCCGGGCCCTGCAGGTGAGCATCCCCGCGTTGCCTGGGCCGCCGCCGACGAAGCGGACGGTTCCGGGGCGGGTGGTGCGTGCTCGAGTCATTGTTCGTCTCTCCGTGGGGTGGGTGTCGCGCGCTGGCTGCGCGCGACGGGGAGCTTCAGGGGACATGGATCAGGTCTCGGGGACGGTCGGTGGCGCCGTCGTCGACTCCTTCGGCACGAGCGGGGCCCGTTCCTCGGGGGACGTGTCGGTCATGAGGTCGCGTGCGCCCCGGGCGAGAAGGTCCGCCGCGAGTCGGCGGCCCAGGTCGTCGGCCGCCGCGACGGGGCCGTCGGGATGGTCGGAGGTGGCGGTGGTCCCCTCGGCGTGGAGCACGGTCGACCCGTCGTGCGACGCGGCGACGGCGTGCAGGGTGAGTACACCCCCGTCGAGCTCGGCGCGCGCCCCGACCGGCGCGGTGCACCCGGCCTCGAGTTCGGCGAGGAGACGTCGCTCGGCGATCACCCGGATCCGCGAGGGCAGGTGGTCCAGGAGCGCGATCGCCTCGGCGGCGCCGGAGTCGTCGGCGCGGCATTCGACGGCCAGCGCGCCCTGCGCCGGGGCGGGGAGCATCTCGTCGATGCCGAACCGCTGGGTAGCACGTTCGCCCACGCCGACCCGGTCGAGCCCGGCGGCGGCCAGGACGACCGCATCCAGGTCGCCGCTGGTCACGTACGACATCCGGGTGTCGATGTTGCCGCGCAGCGGGTGCAGGTCGAGATCCGGCCGGAGCGCGGCGAGCTGCGACCGCCGACGGGGCGCGGAGGTCCCGACTCGCGCGCCCTGGGGCAGCGTGGCCAGGGTCAGCCCGTCACGTGCGATGAGCACGTCCGAGGGGTCGACACGCGGTGGCACCACGATCGGCGCGAACCGGTCGTCGGGCGCCGTCGGGAGGTCCTTGTACGAGTGGACGGCGACGTCGCAGTCGCCGCGCTCGAGCGCGGAGCGCAACTCCATGGTGAAGACGCCCACACCGATCCGCTCGACCGGCGCCATCACCACGTCGCCCCGGGTCCGCACGATCACCAGTTCTGCCGGGTGACCGGCGGCGATGAGGGCGTCCCGCACGTGACCGGCCTGCGTGGTCGCGAGGGCGCTGCCCCGCGTCCCCACCTTCAGGGTCCTGCTCATGACGCCTCCTCGTCCACGCTGGTCTCGTCCAGACGGCCCACGCTGTCGAGGTCGAACAGCGTCCGCACGACCGCCGCCAGGTTCTCGCCGTCGGGCTGGGCCGCGAGCTCCTTGAACCGCACCGTCGGCGGGTGCAGCAGCTTGTCCACGACCCGTCGGACGGTGTTGGCCACCTCGTCACGGACCCTGTCGTCGAGGTCCGGCAGTCGCGACTCCAGCCTGCGCATCTCGGCCGCCACCACCTGGCCGCCGCGACCGCGGAGCTGGCCGATCAGCGGCCCGACCCCGGCCATGCGCTCGGCCTGGGTGTACGCCGCGAGTTCGGTGTCGACGATGGTGCGGGCGGCGTCGGCGGCCGCGGCCGAGGTGGCCGGGTCCGCGTTCAGTTCCTCGATCCCCAACACGGTCACTCCTGGCAGACCCGAGACGGAGGGGTCGACGTCGCGCGGCATCCCCAGGTCGCAGATCACCAGCGGACGGCCCGGGCCGCGACGGGCGAGCGCGGTGTGCACGTCTCCCAGCGTCACGACGGCGCCGACCGCTCCGGTACAGGTGAAGAGGATGTCCGCGGCGGCGATCCCGTCGGCGAGGTCCTCCATGGGGAACGCCGAGGCCGGGGTACCGGAATCCCGGGCGATCTCGGAGAGCCGATCGGCGCGGTCCGGGGTGCGGTTGGTCACGTCGATATGAGAGATCCCGGCACGACCCAGGTGCGCGACCGCGAGTCCGCCCATCGCGCCCGCTCCGAGCACCACCGCCCGGCGACCGTCGAGACGACGCGACGACGGCGACGGCGACGCGGTGGTGGTCCCGGCGCTGTCCCCCGCGGCGAGGAGCTCCGCGGCGCGGTCGAGCGCCACCGACACCACCGAGGACCCGGCCGAGTCGATCCCCGTCTCGGTGTGGACGCGCTTGCCCACGTGGAGGGCCTGCTGGGCGAGTCGGTGCAGGGTCGTGCCGGCCGCGCCGATATCGGACGCGGACTGGTAGGCGGTGCGGATCTGCCCGATGATCTGCTGCTCGCCCACCACCATCGAGTCCAGGCCCGACGCCACCGAGAACAGATGCTCGGCCGCCGACTCGGAGTAGCGGACGTAGAGGTGGCGGCTGAGTTCCTCGGCCGAGAGGCCGGAGTGCCGCGACAGCAGATCCACCACGTCGTCGAGCGCCGGGTGGAACGCCTCCACCGCCGCGTAGACCTCGACGCGGTTACAGGTGGTGACGATCATCGCCTCGTCGACGTGGCGGCCACCGATCAGGCTCTCGGTGAGGGCGTCGCGGTCGGCTTCCGCGACAGCCACCGACTCCAACAGGGCGACCGGGGCGCTGTGGTGGGACAGTCCCACCAGGAGGATGCTCACGACCGACCCCCGGACGCGAGGGCCGTTGGCGCCCATGCCAGAATGGACACCGTCGCGTCAACTCGGGACACCGGGAACCGCCGGACGACACTGAACGCACAGCCGGAACAGTGGTCCACAGTCGGTCGTCTCCTGTCGGTCTGCACGGCTGCACGCAGGACGATTCCCGATGGGAATCCCTGCCGGAACGGCCGTGGCCTGGGCCTGCGTTCGACCCGCAACGAACTCCACCGTAACCCGCTTGGCACCCCGGGACAAAACCGTCGCCGGGGCGGATGCTATGCCCGGGTGACGCCCAGCGGCCACGATGAGCGACGCGGCCCCTCGGCGCCTCCGGCCCATGTCGCGGCACGCGCGGCCACACCGCCTCCGGACGCTCGGAGGCGGCGTACGGTCATGCGGTGCCGCCTCGCCGCAGGTCCTCCGCGACAACGTCCTCCACCACCTCGTCCGCGTCGGGGCGTGGGGGTGGGCGGGCGTCCCGCGCCCGGTACGCGAAGCGACGGCAGCGACGCCTCTCCCGCGTCGACAACGACCTCACCCCGTCGCAGTGGGCGCACCTCCTCCGCGCGTGGGCCGGGTGCGCCTACTGCCGTTCTCCTGGCCCGGCCCTGCAGCGCGACTGCGTCATGCCCGTGTCGCGAGGAGGTCGCTACACGCTGGAGAACGTGGTCCCCGCGTGCGCCTCCTGCAACGCGAGCAAGCACAACAGCGAGGTCACCGGGTGGCTGCGGCGCAAGAAACTCGACGAGCGCACGTTCCTGGTCCGGCACGCGACGATCCTGCGGGCCCTGCGCGCCGACGAGTAGCGCGAGCGCGGTGGGTCCGGTCGGTGCGGTCGGCGGGCTCAGTCCCAGCCACGGAACGGTTCGGGGGCGGCGAGGTCGGCGCTCAGCTCGTCGTCGTCGACCTCCCAACACGAGTGCTCCGCGCCGTCCACGAGGACCACGGGGAGGCGGTCGCCGAACTCCGCCGCGAGCTCGGGATCGCCGGCACGGTCCACGTCCACCACCTCGAGCCGGGCGTGCGCGCTGGCGCAGAGCGGCAGCAGCTGGCCGTGGACGCGGACGCAGCTTCCGCAGCCCTCACGAGTAAGCAGGGTCACCGTGTGCACCATGCACTGATAGTGCCCGACCCCCTCCGGGCTCCCCTAGGATGGGGTCCCACCCCCACTAGGAGGTCCACCCGGTGAACGACCACACCGACGCCGCCGATGACGCCGACCCGGCCTCGAATCCGGCCCCGGCGTCGGCTTCAGACCCGGACGCGGACCCGGACTCAGACTCAGAGGGCACTCGTCTCCGGCTTCCCGGGCGGGCGGACGTCACCAGCGCGATCGGCCGACTGGTCTGGCGCCGACGCAACCACCGCGATCAGCGCGTCGCCGGCGAGGCCTCGGCCAGGAACGCGGTCAAGCTCGAGCCCGAAGCCGAGCCGGGCCCTCCGCTCGCCGACGCCACCGCCGAGGACCTCGACGACCATGCCGCGACGCAGTTCGTCCCCGACCCGCAGGCCGCGGCGTTCTTCGACGTGGACAACACCCTGATCCAGGGCGCCTCGATCATCCTGCTGGCGCGCGGGTTGGCCAAGCACAAGTTCTTCACCGCGCAGGACGTGGCGTCGATGGCGTGGTCGCAGGTCAAGTTCCGGGTCTCCGGCAAGGAGAACGCCGACGATGTGGCGGCGGGCCGCGAGAAGGCCCTGAACTTCGTCAAGGGTCACACCGTCGCCGAGCTGACCGCGCTGAGCGAGGAGGTCGTGGACACCTCGATGCTCGACCGCGTCTGGCCGGGCACACGCTCGTTGGTCCAGATGCACCTCGACGCCGGTCAGCAGGTCTGGTTGGTCACCGCGACGCCGGTCATGCTCGCGCGGGTGATCGCGTCGCGGCTCGGGCTCTCGGGCGCGCTGGGCACGGTGGCCGAGGAGGAGGACGGCGTGTACACGGGCCGGTTGGTGGGCGACATCCTGCACGGGCCGGGTAAGGCGCACGCCATCTCCACCCTCGCCGAGGCCGAGGGATTCGACCTGGCCAAGTGCTACGCCTACTCGGACAGCTTCAACGACATGCCCATGCTCACGATGGTCGGCAACCCGGTGGCCATCAACCCGGATGGGCGGCTGCGCAAGTACGCCTCGGAGAACGGCTGGGACATCAAGGACTTCCGCACCGTCCGCAAGGCCGCCAAGAAGGCGGTCCCGGGCGTACTCGCGGTGGGCGGGCTCGCCGGCGCGCGGGCGGCCGTCAAGTCCTCATACGGCGTGCGGACCATCGACCAGATCCGACGGATCTTCTGACCCGACCTCGTTCCCGACGCGCGGGACCCCGGCCGGCGGGCGCGGCCGAACGGCTCAGCCGAAGAAGACGCTCCCGCGACGCGCGAGGTTCCGGAACAGGGTGTTCTGGATGGTCTCGCGGACCTGGTCGGTGATCTCGAAGACGATCATCGGGTCGTCGCCGGCGTCCGGACCGAGGTGGGAGGTCTCGATGGGTTCGCCGAACTCGATGGTCCACTTGGTGGGCAACGGGATCCCACCGAGAGGACCGAGCATGGGGAACGTCGGGGTGATGGGCAGGTACGGGACGCCCAGCAGACGCGCCAACGGGGAGAACTCGCCGATCTTGGGGTAGATCTCCTCCGATCCGACGACCGAGCACGGGATGATCGGCGCGCCGGCGTCCAGTGCGGTGGAGACGAACCCCCCGCGGCCGAAGCGTTGCAGCCGGTACCGGTCCGAGAACGGCTTGCCCAGTCCCTTGTAACCCTCGGGCCACACGGCGACCACGTGCCCGCTCTCGAGCAGGCGCTCGGCGTCGGCGGCGCAGGCCAGGGTCGCCCCGGCCCGCCGCGCAAGTGGCGCGGACACCGGAAGCGTCATCGCCAGGTCGGCGGCCAGGAGCCGCAGGGCGCGTCCCGAGTGGTCGTGGACGGCGACGGTGGTCATCATGGCGTCGAGCGGGAGGACCCCGGCGTGGTTGGAGACGATCAGCCCGGCGCCCTCCGCGGGCACGTTCTCGGCGCCGATCACCTCGACCCGGAACCAGTGTTCGAACAGCGGACGCCACAGCGGCAGCCACACGTGCTCGTGGAAGTGCTCGTCGAAACCGAACTCGTCGACCTCGTAACCGCCCGTGAGCCGCGTGGCGATCAGCTCGCCGACGCCGTTGATCGTCTCGACCAACCCCGACAGTGCGCTGACGTCGCCGGTCGCCAGCATCGCGTCGACATTCCGCGCGGCCTCACGGACGGGTCCCATGACCTCGGCGTCGACGGGCAGTGCCTCGACCACCTGGCCGAGGGAGTCCCGGACCGCGGTGAGGAACCTGTCGACGATCCGGCCGATCTCGGTGGCCGCGGCATCGCCGGGGGTGGTCGCACCGAGGAACCCCTCGCCCACGATGCGGGAGCTGCGTGAGTCGCGGCGCCCCTCCCCCCAACGGGGCCCGCCGAGCGGCTGGCTCAGGTCGAATTCAGGGCCCCTCACAGCGCCTCCTCCTGGATCGCGTCGGCCTTGGGAGCATCGCCCTGGTGCGGGTCGCCCTCGTGCGGGTCGGGCTCGTGCGGGTCGGGCAGAGCCCCGAGTGCCTCGAGCTCGCACAGGGTGGTGTCGACCCCCGAGCGGAGCCGGTCGGCCACCGGAGCCGGGAGCAGGGCGGCGACCTTGGCGGTCTGACGCTCGAGCGAGGCGCGGGTGATCAGGGGCTCCGTCCCGGAGTCCACGAGGTAGGAGTGCAGCGCCTCCTCGGTGGTGTACCGGGGTGTGAAGCCGAACTCCTGGCGCATGCGTGTGGTGTCGACGGCTCGCCCGAAGCGCAGGTAGCGCAGCTGCGAGGAGCCGATGTCGCGCAGTCCCTGGCTGGACAGCAGTCGCACGGCGAGCTTGAACGTCTGCGGCGGCACCGGCAGCGGGACGTGCCCGGCCCGCCGGATCGCCTGGCTCAGTGTGAGCACCCCGTCTCCGGCGATGTTGAACGTCCCCGGCGCGGCGCCCTGGGTGGCGTGCAGGAGCGCGTCGAGTGCGTCCTGCGGGTGCAGCAGCTGGATGCGGGGGTCGTACCCCGCCAGGACGGGGGCGATCGAGGGCGCGAGCAGTTCCCCGAACACCGTGGGCTCGGGCAGGCCGAGGATCGCCGGAATCCGCAGGATGGTCACGTCGATGTCCGGCCGTTTGCGGGACATCCCCCGCACGTACCCCTCGACCGCAAGGTGATCCAGAGGGATGCCGCCGCTGGGTTGGCGGCGGGCCGCCATGTCCTCGGTGAACATCGCCGGGTCCACTCCCGAGGAGCCGTAGACGGTGGTCGAGGAGATCAGCACGAACCGCTTGACACTGGCGGCCCGGCCGCAGGCCGCGATCACGTGCATCGAGCCCATGATGTTGGACTCCTTGACGGCGGCGCGGCCGCCCGGGGCGAAATCGGTGTGGTGCAGGCCGGCGTGCACCACGGTGTCGATGCCGGCGTCCCGCAGGATGCTCTGCAGACGCGGCGACTGGGGGTCGAGCCGGACGAACTCGGCGTCCCGCATCCGGCGGCGGTGCTGCGGCGACGGCTTGACCGAGTCGATCGCCAGCACGCGCTCGACGGTCTCGGTCCGGAGCAGCATCCCCACGAGGTGGGCACCGAGGTACCTGCTCCCGCCCACGACAGCGACCGCCCGTGCGGGCCGGCGGGTTGGCGCTTCGGGGTTCACCCAGACCACTGTAGCGGGGGACCCCCACGTTCCGTTGCCCGGTCCGCGCCCCCGTTCACCGACGTCCGGGCGCCTCGCCACGCCTGGTCCCGGACACACCGATGCCCGCCACCATCTCGGGTGACGGGCATCTGCTGCAGGCGTGAGTCCGGGCGCTATCTCGGCGCCGCCGGACTCACTTACCGAGCTTGCGACGCTGCACGCGCGTCCGGCGGAGCATCTTGCGGTGCTTCTTCTTGGACATACGCTTGCGGCGCTTCTTGATCACAGAACCCATATCGGGGGTCACCTACCTGTCGACTACTGGTCTGGGGCCTTACAGCGGGCTTACTGCGTTCCGGCGTCTAAGCGGGCTCGGAAGCCGGTACGGAACCCGTCCAGACTACCCGCAGGCGGGGCCGCGACGAAAACGGACCCGAGCACCGGTGCACCAGCGGGGTCCGGGTGGCTCACCCGGCGGAGAAGTACGACGTGTCCAGGTACTCGTGGACCGCCTTGGAATGCACGCGGAACGACCGCCCCACCCGCACCGCGGGCAACTCGCCTGAGTGGACGAGCCGGTAGACCGTCATCTTGGACACGCGCATCAGCGCTGCGACCTCGGCAACGGTGAGGAACTGGGAACCCCCCGCCGCCTGTGCGCCGCCTTCGGTCTTGTCGGTAGTCGCCATCTCTCAACCCTTCGTGGCACGCGTCGTGCCGCAGGCTTCCCCTCCTGCGGTACTGACACGCACGTGCTGGGCATGAGCCTAGCGTGAAGGGTGTGATCAATGCGACGGGAGTGGGCAAATATCTTTGACGACACGCCGTCCGACCGCGTCCTCACCCGCTCTGAGCAGGGCTTGTGTTAAATACGGCGTCCCGCCGAGGTGGCTGACATCTCACCTGGCGGGACGGGAGTGGCTGATGCGTCGGCGGTTCAGTCGTCCCGCTCGTCGTCGTCCGCCTTCTGCGCGGCCAGGGCCAGGTCTCTCGACCTGGTCGCCGACGCCTCCACCGCGTCCGCCACGGCCGACCTGAAGCCGCCGGACTCGAGCCGTCGGATCGCCGCCGCCGTGGTGCCGCCCGGGGAGCAGACCGCCGCACGCAGGTCGGCGGGGCCGTCCCCCCCGGCGGTGAGCATCGCGCCGGCGCCGAGGGCGGTGCCGGTCGCGAGCCGCAGCGCGACGTCGCGGGGCAGGCCCTGTTCCACCGCCGCGTCCACCATCGCCTCGGCGAGGAGGAAGAAGTAGGCGGGGCCCGAGCCGGACACGGCCGTCACGGCGTCCATCTTCGACTCGTCGACGACGACGACGGCGCCGACGCTCTCCATGACCGTGACCACCTTCTCCAGGTGCTCGTCACGCGCGTAGCGGCCCTTGCACACGGCCGAGACGCCCTGCCCCACGAGCATCGCGGTGTTGGGCATCACCCGCACGACCGGGGATCCCGCACTGAGCTTGTTCTCCAGCACCGAGGTGGGCACACCTGCCGCCAGGGACACCACGATCGACTCGTGAACGCTGTCGGAGATGGCGTCGCCGATCCGGTCGACCACCGCGGGGACGTCACCCGGTTTGACGGCCACCACGATCACGTCCGCGCCCTCGCAGCCGATGTCCAGGCTCGTCGAGAGGATGCAGTACTTCTTGGCCAGCTCCGAGGCGCGGGGCTCGACGGCCTCGATCACCACGATGTCCGACTGCTCCGTCCCCGACTTGCGGAGACCTGCGATGAGTGCCTCGCCGATGCGTCCGCCACCGACCACTGCGATTCTCGTCATGTCCCCAACAGTGCCACACGTCCGCGACGGCCCGGAACGACGACTCCGCCCGCACCGTGAGGCGCGGGCGGAGTCGGGGCGGGATCGGCCTGGAGCCGTGGGCCGGTCAGGTGATCAGTCTGAGCAACTGTGGCCCGCAGGTCACTCCCAGGCCGACGATCACCGCCAGCGCGATGCTGACCGTGTCGTTGGACCTGCGGAGCACGCGGACCATGGCCACCAGGCCGACGATCACGACGAGTGCGAGGGCCATGGCCACCCACGGAAGGTCCCGCCACAACAGATGGAAGCCGATGAACAGGGCCGCGCCGGCGACGCCCGAGGCCAGTAACTGCGCCACGAGGACCAGCCACTCCGTGGTGGAGGAGCGCACGGCCTGGTCGGCGTCGGCAGGGGCTTCGGCGGGGGCGTCGGCGTCGGCGTCGGCGGGGGCAACGCTGCCCGGGCCGGGGTCGGTCGAGACGTCCGGCCGAGACGTCGCCGCGCCGCTCGCGGCCGCCCCTGCCGCTGCCGCGCCGGTGGCAGCGGCGCCTGTCGCGGCCGCGCCCCTGGCCGCTGCTCCGCCGGCCGCGGCGTCGGCCGGGGTGTCGGCCGGGACGTCGGGGGCCTTGTGGGGTGTCGAACCGCTGCCCGACGGAATGCCCCACGCCGACGTGTCCCCCGCCGGACCGGACTTCTTCGGAGGAGCAGCCGTCGACGCCTCCGAGGTCGACGCCGCGGTGTGGCCGGACCCCGTGGGTGCGGTGGAACCGGGCGCGGTGGGTGCGGTGGACACCGACGTGGCCGGAGCCGGGGCGACCGGAGTGGGGCCGTCGGGAGTCGACGAGGCACGACTCGAGTCGACCTTCTCCACCGGCACGGTGGGAGCGCTTCGATCCGTCGACGCGGCCGCCCCGGCAGCGGCGGTCCCCGCGACACCTGCAGCGGCACTCGCGGCGACGCCGGGTGGGGTGTCCGAACGACCCGCCGGGGTCGGACGGAAGGCAGGTGGCCCGGACTGCTCCCGGGTCGTGTCCCCGCCCGCGGAGTCGTCCTCGGCCTTTCGTTTGCGACCGAACAGTCCGCGCAGCCCGCCCTTCTTGCCGGAGTCGGCGGACCGCTCGGAGTCGGACGACCGGGGCGATGGGTGGGAGTGCATCGACTGCTGGCCCGGAGCCTGCGGGGTCGTTGCCTGCGGAGTCGTGTCCTGCGGGGTCGACGATGCCGGCGACGTCTGTGGCTGAGGCCCGGTCTGCGACCGCGACTGTGTGGAGGCAGGGGACTGCGCGGCGGGCTCCGGCGCACGGCGTCTGCCCGGCGCCTCGGAGGTACGCACGTCACCGGGCGCGTCCGTCTCGGGTGCTCGACGCCTGCCCGGCCGCACATCCTGCGAGGCGGACGGGCTCGTCGTCGTCTCGGACGACTTCTCCCCCGAGGCGGCGCTCTGTCCGGCGGGCTTCGAGGTCTGCGCGGGGGTTTGCGCGGGGGTCTGCGCGGGGGCCTGCGCGGAAGCCTGCTCGGAGGCCTGCTCGGCCTCACGGGCGCGGCGACGCGCGGCGCGGCTGCCGAGCTCGGTGTCGTCGGTGATCCGAGGGATCTCGCCGGTGAGCTCGGAGACACTCACGCCGCTGCCGCCGCCCTCGTCGGCCCGCCGACGCCGACGCGCCTTGGGTGCCGCCGCGTCCGACTGCTCCGCGCCCATGCGCTTGAGCAGCTCCGCCACGGTGATCTGCTGACCGTCCTGATCCTCGGCCATCTCAGCTCCCCTTCCCGTCGCCGCCCGCGTCCCGGTCGAGACGCTGCAGAATGAGGCCCTCCCGCAGGGCCCACGGACAGATTTTCACACTTTCCAAACCCAGAGCCCTCATCGACGCCTCCGCCACCAGCGCTCCCGCGACCACCTGATGCGATCGGTCAGAGCTGATGCCCTCCAACTCTGCCCTGTCAGCGGCCGTCATGCGAGAGATAAACGCGATCACCTGCCGCAGACCCGACGCGGTGAGGATCCGCTCGACCCGCGGCCCCTCCGATGACGGCGCCGCACCGGTGAGCCGAGCCAACGTGCGGAACGTCTTGGACGTGGCACAGGCCAGGTCGGGTACACCGGCTGCCCGCAGCTCCCTGGCGGGGCCCTCCAGCTCGGCGTCGATGAAGTCACGCAGCTGGTTGATGCGCTTGCGCTCCGGCGGATCGGTCTTGAACCAGTCGTGCGTCAACCGTCCGGCACCCAGGGGCAGACTGAAGGCGTATTCGGGCAGCTCGTCCTCGCCGTTCGTCAGCTCGAGTGAGCCGCCACCGATGTCGAGGTTGACGATCCGCCCGGCGCTCCAGCCGAACCAGCGGCGGGCGGCCAGGAAGGTCATGCGCGCCTCGTCCTCGCCGGAGAGCACGCGCAGAGCGATCCCGGTCTCCTTCTCGACCTTCTCGAGCACCGCGTCCGAGTTGGCGGCGTCGCGCACGGCGGAGGTCGCCAGGGCCATGACCTCGCGGCACTTGGTGGCCTTGGCCAGGTCAGCGGCCTCACTCACGGCGTCGACGAGCCTGGCGACGCCGGTCTTCGAGATGTTGTCGTCCTCATCGAGGTACTCGATGAGGCGCAGACGCGTCTTGGAGTCGTTCATGGGAGTGGGATGCCCCCCGCGATGGGCGTCGACCACGAGAAAATGGACCGTGTTGCTCCCGACGTCCAGGACACCTAATCTCACACGCCCACCCTAAACGGTCTACGGTCGCAGGTTGTGACCGCCACCGAACGGACCAGCAGCCCGGGCGCGCCCGCCGCGGAAGTCCCCCTCGACTTCCCCCGCGAGTGGTACACGTTCCCGGACCCGGCGAACGACCAGCATCTCGTGTCCGCGGACATGACGTGGCTGCTGTCCTCGTGGACGTGCGTGTTCGGCACACCGGCCTGCCACGGCATCGACGCAGGGCAGCCCGACGCGGGCTGCTGTACCCACGGCGCGTTTCTTTGCGACGACGACGACCGCACACGCCTGGCCGTGAACGTCGAGCTCCTGGGCCCCGGGGACTGGCAGCACCGGGGGGCCGCGCTGGAGGCCGCGGAGGCCGAGGGCGGCGATCTCGAGCCGTGGCTGGAGGAGGACGAACTCACCGGGGACGACGGCGACCCCGAGCCCGCTCTGCGGACGCGCCGCCTGGGCGGCCGGTGCGTGTTCTTTAACGACGTCGGCTTCCCGGCCGGCTCGGGCTGCGCCCTGCACCACATGGCGGCGCGGACGGGCCGCACCCTGCCCGAATCCAAACCGGACGTGTGTTGGCAGTTGCCCATCCGCCGCACGCAGGAGTGGGAGACCCGGGCCGACGAGGTGGAGGTCCTGCACACCCGTATCGCCGAGTACGACCGTCGCGGCTGGGGCCCCGGCGGGCTGGACCTGGACTGGTACTGCACCGGTTCGCCCGAGGCGCACGTCGGGACCGAACCGGTGTTCGTCTCGCTGCGCGACGAGCTGGTGGAGCTGCTGGGGGCCGACTGCTACGAGGTGCTGGCCGCGGCGTGCCGGCGCCGCCGCCAGCTGGGGATCGTCGCGGTGCACCCCGCGACCGAGCGGGCGACCTCCGGGCGGGCCTGCGGGTCCTGATCTAGCACCGGGCCGGTCGCGACGCTAAGCCCTCGAACTTGTAGCCCAGCCCGCGGACCGTCACCAGGTGGACCGGCTTGCCCGGATCCTGTTCGATCTTGGACCGCAGCCGCTTGACGTGAACGTCCAGCGTCTTGGTGTCGCCCACGTAGTCCGACCCCCAGACGCGGTCGATGAGCTGGCCGCGGGTGAGCACCCGGCCCGAGTTGCGCAGCAGGTACTCGAGGAGGTCGAACTCCTTGAGCGGGAGGGTCACCACATTTCCGCGGACGGTCACCGTGTGTCGCTCGATGTCCAGGCGCACCGGCCCGGACTCCAGTACACCGATGTCGTCCGACTGGTCGGCCTCCGCGTCCGCCCCGCGCCTCAGGACGGCCCGGATGCGGGCGATGAGCTCGCGGGCGGAGTAGGGCTTGGTCACGTAGTCGTCGGCCCCCAACTCCAGCCCGACCACCTTGTCGATCTCGCTGTCCCGCGCGGTCACCATGATGACCGGGACGCTCGAGGTCACCCGCAACCTCTTGCACACGTCGGTTCCGGACATGCCCGGGAGCATGAGATCCAGCAATACGATGTCCGCGCCCTCCGCGTCGAAGCTCTCCAGCGCTGTCGGGCCGTCGCCGGCGATGGTGACCTCGAAGCCCTCCTTGCGCAGGAGGAACGCCAGCGGATCCGCCAGCGAGGCCTCGTCCTCTACGATCAGCACCCTGGTCACGGCACCTGGTCCTCTCCTTGTCGGTCGTGCTCGGTGGGGGCCGGGGGCCCCTCGCCACCCGGCTCCACATGGGCCGGAAGTTCGAGTGTGAACGTGGACCCGGTCCCGGGTCGGCTCCAGATACTGACGGCGCCGTTGTGGTTCTGGGCCACGTGCTTGACTATCGCCAGTCCCAGCCCGGTCCCGCCGGTGGCCCGGGACCGGGCCTTGTCCACGCGGAAGAACCGTTCAAAGACGCGGGTCTGGTGCTCGGGCGCGATGCCGATCCCCCGGTCGGTGACCCGCAGCATCACGGTGTCGCCGTCGAGCGTCCGCGTGATCGAGACCGGGGTGCGCTCGGGCGAGTAGTTGACGGCGTTGGAGATGAGGTTGGTCAACGCGGTGACCAGCAGGGTCCAGTCGCCCGACACCTCGAGCCCGGAGGGGGCATCGGTGATCAACTCGATCCCCGCCGCCTCCGCCGCGCCCGCCGAGCGGCGCATCGCCTCGTCCACCACGGCGTCCACGTCCACCGGCTCGGGATCGCGGATCCGCTCGGCGCCCTGTAGCCGGGAGAGTTCGATGAGCTCGGAGACCATCTTGCCCAGCCGGTGGGCCTCGTTCACCACGCGTCCGCCGAAGTACTCGACCGACTCCGGGTCGTCCTTGGACTCGAGCAACGCCTCGGCCAGCACCGCCATCGCCCCCACCGGGGTCTTGAGTTCGTGGGACACGTTGGCCACGAAGTCGCGCCGGGCGGCCTCCATGCGACGCTGCTCGGAGTCGTCGTCGGCGAACACCACCGCGAACTGCCCGAGGTGACCGCCGAGGATCTCGCTCCGACCGCTCACCGACGGGATTCGACGGCGACCCGCGGTGACCTTGGCGGGCAGGTCGAACGCCGACGGCTGGCCAGAGGCGAACGTGGCCTCGGCGGCGCTCCACACCGGGAGCACCAGGAGCCGGTCGTCCACGATCCCCAACTCCGCGGCGCGACGGTTGTAGAGCACCACGTCCTGATGGCGGTCCACCACGGCCAGGGCGTAGGGCGCCTGGTGGTACACCGCCCGCAGGACCTCCAGCCGGCTCGGCCCCTGCTGCTCGGCAAGCCGGAGCTCACGGCGGGCGTGCAGCCGGGGGACGATGACGCCGCCGACGACGAAGCCGACCACCGCGGCGACGATCGCGAGGGCGATCCCGAAACTGACCTGCACGTGCCAGATACTACGGTGCGGCGAACCGACGACCACAACAGAGAACCCCCGTCCATCCGCGGGAAGTCCGCAGGTGGACGGGGGTTCTCCGTGAGTTCACCGGAGCGTCACCTACTTCTGGGCGCCCTGGCTGGCGACTGCGGCGGCTCCCGCGGCCGCGGCCTCCGGGTCGAGATAGGTGCCGCCCGGGTTGGAGACCAGACCGGAGTCGTCGAAGCGGTAGACGAGCGGGATGCCGGTGGGGATGTTCAGGCCCGCGATGTCCTCGTCGGAGATGCCGTCGAGGTGCTTGACCAGCGCACGCAACGAGTTCCCGTGGGCGGCCACCATGACCGTCTTGCCCTCGGCGAGCTGTGGCGCGATCTCGGCCGCGTAGTAGGGGATGAAGCGGTCCACCACGTCCTTGAGGCACTCCGTCAGCGGCACCTCCGGCAGGTCCGCGTAGCGGGGATCCGCCGACTGCGAGTATTCGTTGTCCGGGTCGATCGCCGGCGGCGGCGTGTCGTAGCTGCGACGCCACAGCATGAACTGCTCGTCCCCGTACTCGTCCTTGATCTCCGCCTTGTTGAGGCCCTGGAGCTTGCCGTAGTGACGCTCGTTGAGCTTCCAGTGCCGCACCACCGGGATCCAGTGCCGGTCGCAGGCGTCGAGCGCGATGTTGGCCGTCGTGATGGCCCGGCGCAGCAGGGACGTGAACAGGACGTCTGGCAGGATGCCCTCCTCGGCGAGGAGCCTGCCACCGCGGACCGCCTCCTCGCGTCCGAGGTCGGTGAGGTCCACATCGACCCATCCGGTGAACTGGTTGGAGGCGTTCCACGTGGACTGACCGTGACGCAGCAGGACGAGAGTTCCGTAAGCCATGCGGCCATTATGACCCGACGCGTAAGGACTACGGTGCAGACATGACCACAGACGCCGGCAACACCCCCGATCGACCCGACCGTCCGTGGACCGCCCACTACACCCCGGGCACCGCGCACGACCTCGAGTACGGCACCACCACGCTGGTCGATCAGTTCGACGACGCCGTACGGGCCTACTCTGAGCGACCGGCGACCGAGTTCTTCGGCCGCCTGACCTCCTACTCCGAGATCGCCAGCCGGGTCCGCCGCGCCGCCGAGGGACTGCGCCGCCTCGGGGTGGGTCGCGGGGACCGGGTCGCGGTGCTGCTGCCGAACTGTCCGCAGGGGATCGTGGTGTTCTACGCCGCGCTGCGGATCGGCGCGATCGTCGTGGAGCACAATCCGCTCTACACCGCCGACGAACTCGAGGGTCCGTTCGCCGATCACGGCGCCAAGGTGGCGGTGACCTGGAACGTCGTCGCCGGCATGGTGCGTGACCTGGCCGACCGCCCGGGAACGGCCCTTGAGCACGTCATCGCCGTCGACCTGCTAGACGAGCTCCCCGCGGCCAAGCGCCTGGCCCTCAAGTACCTGCCGGTCCCCTCGCTGCGCGCCTCGCGGGCGAAGCTGTCGGTCCCCGCCCCCGGGACCCTGGACTGGCGCGATCTGGAGACCGGTCCGGAGCTGGACTTCTCTTATCCGCGGCCAAGCGCGGAGGACCCGGCGCTGATCCTCTACACCTCTGGCACCACCGGCACCCCCAAGGGGGCCACCCTCTCGCACGCCAACCTGGTGGCCAACGCCGCGATGGGCAAGGCCTGGGTGCCCGAGCTCGAGCCGGGCAGGGAGCGGTTCCTGGCCTCACTGCCGATGTTCCACGCGTACGGGGTGACGATGTGCGTGGTGTTCGGCATCGCCCAGGGGGCGCGGCTGCAACTCGTCCCCACGCCCGACATGGACCTCATCATGCCCATCCTGGCCAAGGACCTGCCGACCTTCATCCCGGCGGTCCCGCCGATCTATTCGAAGATCCTCGAGGAGGCCGACCGGCGGGGGATCTCGCTGCGGGGAGTGCGCCACTCGTTCTCGGGGGCGATGAGCCTGCCCGCCGACCTCATCGCCAGGTGGGAGGCCGCGACCGGGGGCCTTCTCGTTGAGGGGTACGGGATGACCGAGACCTCGCCCATCACCGTCGGCAACCCCATGTCGACGGCGAGGCGGGCCGGCAGCATCGGCATCCCCTTCCCCGACACCGACATCCGCGTCTCCCACAAGGACGATCCCTCCGTCGACGCCTCCCCGGGCGAGCCCGGTGAGCTGCTGGTCAGGGGCCCACAGGTCTTCCCGGGGTACTGGGGCAACCCCGAGGCCACCGCCGAGACCTTCCACGACGGATGGCTGCGCACCGGCGATGTCGTGACCCAGGATCCCGACGGCTTCCTCCACGTGGTGGACCGCATCAAGGAGATGATCGTCACCGGCGGGTTCAACGTGTACCCCTCCGAGGTCGAGGCGGTCCTGCGCCGCGCGCCGGGCGTGGCCGACTGCGCGGTGGTGGGGCGACGCGGAGCGGACGGCGGTGAGCAGGTGGTGGCCGCGGTCGTGCTCGAACCGGGCGCCGAGCTCGACGCCCCGGCCCTACGCGCCCACTGCAAGGCCTCGCTCGCGGGGTACAAGGTCCCGCGCGAGTTCGTGCCGGTGGCCGAGCTGCCCACCAACCCGATGGGCAAGGTCCTGCGCAAGAAGGTCGCCGAGCTCATCTGACGCGCCGGTCCGGCGTCGGCACCCGCGGCGGCCCCGCCGGGTGCAGCAGCCCGGGCGTCAGCACCCGCGGCGGCCCACACCATCGAAAAGAGCGTCCCGCACGCATCGGCCGAGAAGAAGGTGGCGGAACTGTCTTCTCGACGGGTGGGCGCAGAGGGGGCGCGAGCGGGTCGTCAGCCGTGGCCCGGCTGGGGCAGGTCCTCGGTGAGGTGACGGAACGCGTGGAGGTTGCGCAGCGGCTCACCGCGCGAGACGCGCCACTCCCACTCGCGTCGGATCGAGGTGTGGAAGCCGGTCTCGAGCAGGATGTTGAAGTCGTGATCCGCGGCCTCGAGCACCTGGCCCAGCACGCGGTCGAGCTCCTCCTCGGTCACCGCGACCAGCGGCATCCGGCCCACCAGGTAGATGTCACCGTTGTTGTCCAGCGTGTACGCCACCTGGTACAGGCGCCGGTTGCGCCGCAGCAGGTACTTGTAGACCTTCTCGAAGTCCTCGTCGGGCTTGCGGCAGACGAACGCCTCGATCCGCACGCTCTCCCGGTTCACCGTCAGGTGGCAGGCGGTCTTGAGGCGCTTCTCCCCCGGCAGTTGGACCACGAAGACCCGGCCGTCGGCCAACGTCGACTCGATGTCGCGCTCCACCAGGAAGTCGCGGATCAACTCGAGAGTCGGGCCGTCGACGTCGTCGGCACCGCGCGGCGTGGCATCGCTGTCGTCGGCACCGTTGCCCTCGTCCATGCGCTTGTTCTCGGTGGGGTCGATCATCGTGACTCCTTCGGTTCGACTCCCCTGTATTCGTGAGCGGTTCGTCGCGGGGGGAGGTTCGGACGGGGCGGGGCTTGATCGGGCGGGTCTTGATCGGACAGGGGCTTGATCAGACGGGGCGCGCCGACCGGCGGGGCCCCGGGGTGTCAGGAGGCGGTGGCCGCCTCTCGCCGGGCCCGGTAGGCGGCCATCGTGCCCGAGTAGGAGGCGAGAAGCCCGTCGGCGGTGGAATCCCAGGAGAACATGGAGGCGTGGACCGGGGCGGCCCGCGACATGGACAGGCGGCGCTCGTCGTCGTCGAGCAGTCCCACCAGCGTCGTCGCCCACTCGCGCGGGTCGTGCCCGTCCACGGTGATCCCGGTGCGGCCGTTGTCGACCGCCGTGGGCAGCCCGCCGACGGCGGCGGCCACGACCGGTGTGCCGCAGGCCTGCGCCTCGAGGGCCACGAGCCCGAACGACTCCGAGTACGACGGCACGGCCACGATGTCGGCGGCCCGGTACACGTCCACGAGCTCCGAGGGTGGCCGCGGCGCGAGGAAACTCACCCGGTCGGCCACGCCCAGCTCGTCGGCCAGGTCCACGAGTGAACGGGGGCGCTCCAACCCGGACCCGCTGGGCCCGCCCACCACCATCAGGCGCACGTCGCGCTGCGGTTGTTCCCGCACGATCTCGGCGAGTGCGCGGACGATCACATCGGGGGCCTTGAGCGGCTGGATCCGCCCGACGAACGCGATCACCTCCGATCGCTGCGCGAGCCCCAACGCCCGACGGGCCCGCTCCGTGCCGCGCTGCGTCCCGGGGGTGTACTGCTCGAGGTCGGCGCCCGGGGGTACCACGTCGATGTGGGCGGGGTCGGCGTCGTAGTAGCCCACGAGTTCGTCGCGCTCGCCGGTGGTGTTGACCACGAGCCGGTGTGCGGAGTCGACGATCTGCTGCTCCCCGATGCGCCGGGACTCCGGCTCCGGGACGTCGCCGTCGGCCAGGACCGCGTTCTTCACCTCCGCGAGGGTGTGCGCGGTGTGCACCAGCGGCACGCCCCAGTGCTCGGAGGCCACCAGCCCGGCCTGTCCGGACAGCCAGTAGTGCGAGTGGATGAGGTCGTAGTGCCCGGGGGCGTGTCCGGCCTCCGCCCGCATCACGCCGGCCACGAAGGGGCAGAGCTGCGTGGGCAGGTCCTCCTTACGCAGGCCCTCGAACGGCCCGGCCACGATGTTGCGCACCAGAACGCCGTCGCCGGCCTGCTCGACCGGCGGCTGTGAGGAGTGGGTGGCGCGGGTGAAGACCTCGACCTCCACTCCCCGGCGGGCCAACCGACGAGCGGCCTGCAGCACATACACGTTGAGCCCGCCCGCGTCACCCGTGCCCGGCTGGGCCAGGGGCGAGGTGTGGAACGACAGGACGGCGATACGCCGTGGGAGCGGGGCCTCGGCGCCGGTGCGCAGATCGGAGACGGTCACCTCACCGATTGTGCCCGCGACGACGACGAGGCGCACTCCGGCACGAGAGGGCCCGCCCGTCTCCCCACCGCGGACCCGCCGCCACGGAGGAGGGGCAGCGTCGCGGGGCCGTGCTCACAGTTCGGCGGCGAAGGCGTCCAGCTCGGCCAGGAACCGCGGCGTCTCCTCGAGGAAGGGCGCGTGTGCTGACTCGGCGAATCCCACGTGGCGCGCGCCGGGGATCATCTCGGCGTTGGCCCGGCCCGCCGAGGGCAGCACCACCCCGTCGTGCTCGCCGTGGATCACCAACGCGGGGATGGTCAGGCCGCGCAGGGTGTCGTCGTGGTCCACCCGTCGCGTGAGCAGCTTCTGCCGCACCGCGGGGGGCGTGGCCAGGGAGAGACCGAAGATCCGCTGTCGGCTCACCCCGTCGCCCGAGCGCATCATGGCGGTGCCGAAGCCCGCCAGGGTGGCGATCGCGGTTCCCGGATCCTCGGCGAACCCTCCGTCGGCGACCGCCATCATGGCCGGGCCGACCGCGCCGCCGGCGGAGCGCGAGACCGCGGTGACCGCTCCGCACAGCACCAGTCCGGCGATTCGACCCTCGCCGCGCGAGGCGAGGTAGTCGGAGACCACGATCCCGCCGTACGACCAGCCGAGCAGGATCGCGCCCCCGGCGCCGGCGTCCCCGGCCCCGGCGATCCCGGCGGCGTCGAGCACCGCCTCGAGGTCGTCCGCCCACTGCTCGGAGGAGTCGTACCCCGTCTCGGCCACCCCGGAGTGCCCGTGCCCGCGCAGGTCCACCGCCACCACCCGGAACCGCGTGGCCAGCGCGTCCAGCAGCTCCGGCCCCCAGCTCGCGCTCGACTGGGCCCAGCCGTGGACCAGTACCAACGGGCGGGCGGCGGGGTCGCCGAGAACGCGGTAGGCCAGGACGGTGCCGTCGGAGGAGACGGCCGACGAGACGCCTGACGAGGCGGACGGGGCGGGGGAGGTTGAGGGGCTCATGGGAGTCATCGTGCCAGGCGCAGATCCGGCGGAGATGTCCAGATCCCGGACATCGTCGACGGCCCGCGTGGCTCACCGGGAGCTGCCCCGTGGCTCACCGGGGGGCACGCATGAGCCGGTTGACATAGAGCGGAGGCTGGCCGTTCGGGACACACAAGTCGGGCCGGGGCGGCTACCGTGGTCCAATGGCTACCACCACCACCAAGCTCGACTCCGACGTCGTGGTCCGCACCTTCTTCGACGCCCTCGTCTCGGGCGACGTCACCACCGCCTCCGAGCTGCTCGCCGAGGACGTGTGGTGGGCCAACATCGGGCTCCCCACCATCCGGGGCAAGCGCGACGTGATCAAGGCACTGTCGGCCCTGGGCACCAACGTGGACTTCGACGCGGAGATCCACCACCTCGCCGTGGGCGCCCCCGCGGACCCCACCACCCCCGGCTCCCCCACGATCGTGCTCACCGAACGCACCGACTACCTGGGGATCGGGCGATTCCGCTGCGGTTTCTGGGTGTGTGGGCGCCTCGAGGTCCGCGACGGCCTCGTGTGCGGCTGGCAGGACTACTTCTCCAAGTCCGACATGGTCCTCGGTGCGGTGCGTGGACTCGTCGGCATGGTCACCGGCCGGGGCCGCTGACCTCGTCGTCGTCGAGCACCTAGTCTCGGGGACATGAGCTTCGATCACTCCGCCGCCCGTGAGCACCTGGCCGCCCTCCCCGCCGACACCCGCGTCGCGGTGGTGACCGGCGCCTCCTCCGGGATCGGCGAGGCGACGGCGCGGGAACTGGCGCGGCGGGGATTCCACGTGGTGGTGGGTGCCCGTAGGCTCGACCGGCTGCGGGAACTCGCCGACGAGATCGGCGGCACCGCGATACCCCTGGACGTGACCGACCAGGGCTCGTGTGAGGCGTTCTGCGCGGCCGTGCCCCGGCTGCACGTACTGGTCAACAACGCCGGCGGCGCCAAGGGGACGACTACCGTCATGGACGCCGACGAGGAGCAGTGGCGGTGGATGTGGGAGACCAACGTCCTGGGCACCCTGCGGCTCGTGCGGGGACTCATGCCGGTGCTCGTGGCCAGCGGGGACGGATTGGTGGTGACCATCACCTCGATCGCCGCGCTGGAGTCCTACGACAAGGGCAGCGGCTACACCACCGCCAAGCACGCGCAGGCCGTGCTGCACCGGACGCTGCGCGGGGAGCACCTGGGCCAACCCGTGCGGTTCACCGAGATCGCGCCCGGCATGGTGGAGACCGAGTTCTCGCTCGTGCGGTTCGATGGCGACGACGACAAGGCCGGCGCCGTCTACGAGGGATTGACCCCTATGGTCGCGAGCGACATCGCCGAGATCGTGGGATTCGTGGCGAGCCGGCCATCGCACGTCAACCTCGACCAGATCGTGGTCAAGCCGAGGGACCAACACTCCGCGATGCGGGCACACCGGCGCTGACGACGGCGTCCCGCCGGCCCGATCCGGGTCGGCGGGACGCGTCCGCGTTCGCGGGGTGCTACTGCCCGGCCAGGCCCTCGGCCCAGTCGTACGACTCGAGGTACGGGTCGGGCTCGATCGCACCATCGGACTCCCACACCGTGTAGATCAGGCCGTCGCCGCGGATCTCGCCGACGCGGGCGGTCTTGGTGATGTGGTGGTTCTCGCCGTCAACGGTCACCTCTCCGCTCGGAGCGGTGACGGAGACGCCGTCGGCGGCGTCCCGCACGGCACCCACGTCGAAGGAGCCGGCCTTCTCGACCATCGCCTTCCAGAGGTACACCCCGGTGTAGGCCGACTCCATCGGGTCGGAGGTCACGCGGGTCTCGCCGAAGCGCTCCTTGAACTGCTCCACGAACTCGGTGTTCTCCGGGCTGTCGATGGTCTGATAGTAGTTCCAGGACGCCAGGTGACCCTCGACGTTCTGTGTACCGATGCTCCGGACCTCCTCCTCCCCCACGCACATGGAGATGACCGGCATCTGGTCGCTGGTGAGGCCGGCGTTGGCGAACTCGCGGAAGAACGCCACCAGCGAATCGCCGACCACCACGTTGAAGACCGCGTCGGCGTCGGCGGTGCGGATCTTGTTGATGATGGTCGAGAAGTCCGTGGACCCGAGAGGGGTGTAGTCCTCTCCCAGGATCTCGATGCCGTTGGCCTCCGCGTACTCCCTGACGATCCGGTTGGCGGTGTGCGGGAAGACGTAGTCGCTGCCGACGAGGTAGAGGGACTCGACCCCCTCCTCCTTGAGGTAGTCCAGGGCCGGCACGATCTGCTGGTTTGTGGTGGCGCCGGTGTAGAAGATGTTCGGAGACGACTCCAGGCCCTCGTACTGTTGGCCGTAGTAGAGCAGCGCGTCGTTGGTCTCGAAGACCGGGAGCATGGCCTTGCGGCTCGCCGAGGTGTACCCGCCGAAGACCGTGGCCACGCAATCCGATCCGATGAGCTTCTCGGCCTTCTCGGCGAAGACCGTCGGTTCGGACGCCCCGTCCTCCCTGATGAGATCGAGCTGTTTCCCGAGCACGCCGCCGTCGGCGTTGATCTGCTCCACCGCGAGGGCGATGGAGTCACCGATGACGGTCTCGTTGATGGCGGTGGCGCCGGACATCGAGTTGATGGCACCCACCTTGATCGTGTCGCCGGAGGTGTCGACGCAGGACTCGGCGGCGCTGGCACCCTCATCGGTGGTCCTGCTCCCGCACGCCGTCAGGAGCGCGGCGATGGTGATGACTCCGGTCGCGGTGACGAATGATCGGTTGAGTCGTGACATGGGTGTGCCTTTCAGATGGTGTGACAGTGCGGATGGTGTGACAGTGCGGTCCGGCTCGGCGGTGCCGGGGCCGGAAGATCGGGTGGTCTGGAGGTCAGGGTCTGGAGGTCGGGGTCTGGAGGTCGGGGGACTAGGTGCTGAACAACCGCGCCGAGGTGGTCTCGTGCCGCATCGCCGCGATCTCCAGCTCCGGCACGAACGAGGTCACCGCCGCGAGAGGCGCGCACTCCGCCGTGCGCGCGAGGTCCGCGATCCACGGGGCGTCGTCACAGACGAGCTGCTGCGCGCGCATGGGACCCAGCCGGCCGAGGCGCACCGCTGCCGAGAGCAGTCCGGAGTAGCTCGAGCGGAGTGCGCCCGCGATCGCGCGGTCACGCTCGATCCCGAGGGTGCGCTGGACGACCCCGTCGACGACCGCCAGGTTGCCGGGCGTGTCCCCTGAGACCACGAGCTGCAGGTACTCACTGGTCTCAGCCCCCCGGAGCACGCGCCTGGCGACCGAGGCGAGCTGCCCCCCGCAGGACTCCGACGAGACCCGGGCCGAGCGAGTGATCTTGTGCGCCCGGTCCAGCCGGTCGAGGTCCACCAGGACCTCCGTCGAGTCCGCGAGCCAGGCGTGGCCGAGGATGACGGCGTCGAGGGTCGCCACGCTCCCTCCGACGTACGCTCGGACCGCGGCGTGGATCTCCGGTTCCCCGGCGGCGGGCCGTGTCGCCAGCCACGCCTCCAGTCCGTTGGAGTGGACGAAGCGCCCCGAGGGGAAGGCACTGTCGTGGATCTGGAGCCAGCCCAGGTCGGCTATCAGGGGGTCAGTGCTCATGGTCGTGGCTGTGGCTGTGGCTGTGGCTGTGGCGATGGTCGGACGAGGTGTTCGTCCACCCGTTCGCGGCCAGGGCCACGGCCTCCACACGGCCGTTCAGATGCAGACTGCGCAGCATCTCCTCGGCGGTGCCCGCGCTGGTCATCAGAGGCGTGCGGACCTGCTGCGCCGAGACCTCCAGGGGAGCGTGCTGGTTCCCCAGGATGTAGCCGAAGACCAGGGCGCGGCGGACCGCGTCGACGCCCACGTTGTCCGCGAAGTCCATCACCACGGCCTCCTCGTCCGGCCTGGCGACGACGACGATGGTCGACCCGTCGTCGGCGACCACCGAGCCGTCGGACAGAAACGTGCCCCGCGGGAGGGTGAGTGACACCTGCAGGCCGCCGACCGTCGTGAGCACCTGCCGGTGTTTGCGGGCGTCGCCCCAGGGGACCAGGACGGTGTCGACATCTCGACCCGCGTAGGCGGCATCGGTGACGTGCCCGAGAATTGCGGTGGCTTCCATGTCACATCCTTGTCTCGAGCGGCCCGAGTCGGAGAACCGATCGTCGGACCATGTTCCGGAGTTCCTGGTGGACCCGGTGAAGCTGTGGGGCGCGGTGCGCCAGGATCCGCACGGACAGCCCCGTCTCATCGGGCAGAGCGCTGGCCGCCCCGCCGACCCCCGGGGTCGCATCCAAGGCGGTGTGGATCTCCCTGACGAGAGGCGCCAGGTCGTGCCCCGGGGCCACGAGGAGCATCGTCGCCAGGTAGTCGTGGCCCCCCAGGACGCCGGGACCCCGCGGATCGTCCTCTGCGGGAGCCAGGCTCACGGTGTCTCGCGCCGTGAGCCGGCCGTCGAGGAGAAGGTCCGTCCGAGCGGACAGCGTTCGGTAGGCGAACCGCTCGCCGTGGCCTATCCGACCCGATGCGAACGCCTCCCACCCGATGTACACCGACGTCGCTCGGACGTTCACCTCGGTGACCTGGCGGTAGCTCGCGTCGGCGTGAGGGATCACCGTCTTGGAGTCGTAGTCGACGACCGAGCCGGCGCCGACGTCGATGGTGGTGTTCTGCGACGCCCCCGCCCCGCCGGCGAACACCTGGGTGGCGGACTGATAGGTCAGGTGGAGACGGGTCCCGTCGCCGGTGGTGACCCGGGTGATCAGATCATCACCGGGGAACACTCCCGCTGACGGGTTCTGGATACACAGGAACGCCGCCGACGGGTCCTCGGGATCCGCGTACATCGGCACGGTGACGCGCTGTGGGAACTGTTGCCGGAGGGAGGCGATCCGGGTCCTGCCCGAGCGTCCACGGACGACGCTGCAGTCCAACAGACTCCGCGTGACGGCATCGGTTCCCATGGGATTCACGGCGCGGAGGCCATGTCGTCCGGCGCCGCGGCGGGCAGGGCCGAGTCGCCGACCATCGCTCCGCGGATGACACTTGCGAACACCTCGTCGAGCCCGGCCCCGGAGCGCAGGTCGGTGAAGACCGAGGCCCTGCCCGGACGAGCGAGTTCGACGTCGGAGCGCATCCGGTCGAGGTCGGCACCGACGAGTGGTGCGAGGTCGATCTTGTTGATCACCAGGAGGTCCGCCTGGAGCATCCCGATCCCTTTCTTGCGCGGGATGTCGTCGCCCGCAGCGGTGTCGATGACGAAGATCCAGTAGTCGACGAGGTCCGAGGTGAACGTCGCCGCAAGGTTGTCCCCGCCCGATTCGATGAGGACGACCTGGAGCCGGGGGAACGCGCTCTCGAGTTGTGCGACCGCCGTCAGGTTGGCCGAGGGATCCTCCCTGATCGCGGTGTGCGGGCAGGCCCCGGTCTCGATGGCGAGCACGCGGTCGGGGTCGATGAGACCGCTGCGGCGCACGCGCTGCGCGTCCTCGTCCGTCATGAGGTCGTTGGTGATGACCGCGGTATCGATGCCGGACGACTGGAACATCGGCAGCAATCGCTCGAGCAGGCGGGTCTTGCCCGACCCGACGGGCCCTCCGATACCGATTCGAATTGCTTCCGTGGCCATTTCTCTCTCCTATTTGATGGTGTATCTGCGGCCGAGCGGAACGGTCGACATCGGGGTGCTGGTGCAGTGCTCTCCGTCCACCTCGACCCGGTAGGTGTCCGGATCGATCCGGATGTCGGGGCAGTAGTCGTTGTGCAGGAGGTCGCTCTTCGACCTGGATCGCGCGTCGACACAGGGGATCAGGGGGGTGTCGATCCCGAGCCTGTCGGCGAGTCCGCTGTCAATCGCGGCCCCGGCGACGAAGTTGACCGACACATCGGACGGGGTCTTGCCGAACGCCGCCCACTGGGGCCGGTACTTGAGGGGTTCGCAGGTCATGAGGGAGGCGTTGGCCTCTCCCATGACTGACCAGGTGGGGAATCCCCCCTTGAACACGACCTCTGGTCGGATGCCGAAGAACTTCGGTTCCCAGAGCACGAAGTCGGCGAGCTTCCCCGGCTCGAGCGACCCCACCTCGTGGTCGATTCCGAACATCCGCGCCGGATTGATGGTGAGTTTGGCCAGATACCGGAGGATGCGGTGGTTGTCGGCCCCGGTACCGAGGTCTTCCGGCAGTGCTCCCCGGGTGGCCCGCATGTGGGATGCGAGTTGCCAGGTCCGGGCGATGGTCTCCCCGATCCGGCCCATGCCCTGGGAGTCGGACCCCATCGCCGATATCGCACCGATGTCGTGGAGGACGTCCTCGGCGGCGATGGTCTCCCTCCGGATCCGGGACTCGGCGAACGCGACGTCCTCCGGGATCCGGGGGTTGAGATGGTGACAGACCATCACCATGTCGAGGTGTTCGTCGAAGGTGTTGACCGTGTAGGGGTTCGTCGGGTTGGTGGAGGACGGTAGGCAGTGTGATTCGCCCACGACCTGCATGATGTCGGGCGCGTGACCACCTCCGGCGCCTTCGGCGTGGTACGTGTGAATCGGCCGGCCTGCGATGGCCCGCATCGTGTCCTCGAAGAACCCCGCCTCGTTGAGCGTGTCCGAGTGGATCTGAACCTGCAGACCCAGTTCGTCGCCGGCGTCGAGAGAGGCCCGGATGGCGGCCGGAGTCGCGCCCCAGTCCTCGTGGATCTTGTAGCCGATCGCCCCCGCGAGGCCCTGCTCGAGGAGGGGTGCCACGTGCGCGGCACTTCCGTTGGCGAGGAACCCGAAGTTGACCGGGAACTGCTCGACCGCTCTGAGCATCCGGGCCAGGTTCGTCGGGCCCGAACTGGTGATGCCGACGGTCACCGGCCCCAGCCCGCCGCCGATCATGGTGGTGATCCCGCTGGAGATGGCTTCCTCGACCAGGCCCACGCTGTCGAAGTGGACGTGCACGTCGATCGCCCCCGGGGTGACGATCATCCCCTCTCCCGAGCGGACATCGGTCCCGGCCCCGATGACGAGATCGGGATGGACGCCGTCCATCAACCGGGGATTCCCGGACTTTCCGATCGCCGCGATCCTCCCGTCCTTGACCCCGATATCGGTCTTCCGGATGCCGAGAACCGGATCGACCAGGACAGCATTGGTGATGACGAAGTCCAGTGCGCCCTCGGCATTGGTGACCGAGTTGTGGACGGCCATTCCCTCGCGCATGGTTTTACCGCCACCGAACACGGATTCATCTCCATAAACAGTGTCATCCGCCTCGACGCGGGCGAGCAGTTCCGTGTCGGCGAGCCGTACCCGGTCCCCCGTGGTGGGACCGAAGAGTTCTGCATAGTGTTGTCGCGATACGCGAATAGACACCGGTATCCCCTTCGCGTGAGTGTCAGTCGTGAGTCGGGCGGAGGAAGCCCGCGTCGTCCAGAGCGGCCAGGAGGTCCTCGGACGGTTCCTGGCGCAGCGCCTCGTTGGTCATGTCGTTGAGGCCGTACAGTTCCCTCGTCCCGCCGAAGTCCGTCAGCCGGACGTCTCGCTCCTCGCCGGGTTCAAACCGGACCGCGGTGCCCGAGGCGATGTCGAGGTGCATCCCGTACGCCTCACGGCGATCGAAGGACAGGGCGCGGTTCACCTCGAAGAAGTGGAAGTGCGACCCCACCTGAATCGGGCGATCACCGGTGTTGACCACCGTCAACGTGGTTGTCTCCCGCCCGCTGTTCAGCTCGATCTCACCGTCCGCCACGAGGATCTCGCCGGGGGTGACATGCGTTTCGGTCGGGTCCGAATTACTCCCCGGCCGGATGGGATCGTGGATGGTGACCAGCTTCTGGCCGTCGTCGAAGAACCCCTCCACCTGGACGGTCCCCACGAGATCCGCGACACCCGGAAGCAGATCGTCTTCGGTGAGGAGGTGGCCCCCGATGTGCGCGGCCTCCGCGACGGACGCACCGGCCCGTGCGGCTTCGACCACCTCGTCCGCGATCAGCGCACGAGCCTCCGGGCAGCTCAGCCTGAGGCCTTTGTCCCTATGACGGCGTGCCAACTCTGCGGCAAGGAAAAGGAGGAGTCGATCCTCTTCCTTCGGGGTCAGGTGCACAGCACAGCTCCTCTGCTACGGCGATTCCCGCACAAGCGGTCGGACACGTTGAGTCGTCGCCAGTGATCATTGTCCACCGTGGGTGAACACTTCAAGGACAATCACGAGCGCAGGCCAGAAGTTAAGTGACCGAAACACTCAGGACATATTGACGTCGAAGAAAGTGGGCCGAGCCCGGGTCGCGTTCACGTGTTCGCAACCTCACACCCCTGCGCGGAGACTCCCGGGCTCCACCATCGGCCTCCACCCGCCACACGGACCGCCGAGTGATCCTGCCGCGCAACACCACCGGCCAGGCCAGGCTTAGCGATGTTCGGTTAGGCTTACTGACCTGGTGAAACGCCGTCGACAGTCCTACTCTTGGACCCCTGGGGCGCACCACGCCCCCCGCCGACCTCCACACCCGTCGAGGTCCCCCGAGAGGAAGGGCGCCATGATCATGGCCAAGAAGTCGTCGTCGTTCACCGAACTGTTGTCCGCACAGGTCGGCCACGAGTTCGCCGCGAGCCAGCAGTACATCGCGATCGCCGTGTGGGCCGACGCCAAGGACCTGCCCCAGCTCGCCGGGCGCTTCTATCAGCACAGCCTCGGTGAGCGGAACCACGCGATGATGATGGTGCAGTACATGCTCGACCGCGACATCGAGGTGACCATCCCGGCCGTCCCCGGCCCGCAGGCCGACTTCGAGGGACCCGTCGCCGCGCTGCGGTACGCACTCGAGCAGGAGAAGCAGGTCACCCGCCAGATCGAGGCGCTGTTCCAGGCCGCTCGCGCCGAGGCCGATCCGCTGGGTGAGCAGTTCATGCTGTGGTTCCTGCGCGAGCAGGTCGAGGAGGTCGCCAACATGAGCACCCTCGTGGCGATCGCCGAGCGCGCGGACAATGACTGGTTCCGCATCGAGGAGTACCTGGCCCGCGAGACCGACGCCTCCTCCAACACCGGCACCCCGCCCGCGGTCGCCGGCGGCGCCGTCTGACGCGAAGCGCAGCGAACTGCGTCACTCCTTCCTAGGGTGAGGGCCATCACACCCATGGAGTCGGCCCCCTCGCAGCGGGCCACGGCGCGACGGCAGGGGGACTCCGGTGATCGGAGCCGCGACCAGACCACCCGCACGCCCACTCGGAGCGAGGCGGATCGTCGCCGCGGTGGCGGTGGTCGCCGTGGCGGTGCTCCTCGTGGGTTCCGCCACCACCCCGGCCCGCGCGCAGTCGCCCACCGAGGGCCCACTGCCGGTTCCCTTCGACATCTCGGCCGGGTTCCAGGCGTCGTTGGCTCCCGAGATCCCGCCTCCGGGAGCCAACGACCCGAACTGCAGGCCGACTTCGGAGCGCCCGCGTCCCGTCGTGCTGGTCCACCCCACCTTCACCACGCAGGCGCTCGCCTGGCAGGCGGGCGCCCCGGTGCTCAATAACGCCGGGTACTGCGTCCACACCTTCACCTTCGGCAACGTCACGGGCTTCCCGGCGATGCCGATCCAGGGCCTCGGCGACATCCGGGCCTCTGGTCTGGTCCTGCAGGAGGTCGTGGACCGGGCGCTCGCCGAGACGGGCGCGGACGCGGTCGACCTCGTCGGGCACTCCCAGGGCGGCGGAATCCTGGCCGACTACTACCTGACGGTCCTCGGGCCCGCCGTGTACGGGAGCCTGGAGCACTCGACGCCGGCCCTCATCCAGCAGGTCGTCGACTCGCCGCTCGCCGCCGAGGTCTACCCTCGTGGCCCCGAGGGCATCCCCGGTGTCCGTATGTACAGCATCGTCTCGCAGTTCGACCAGATCGTCACCCCGTTCGTGCGCCAGTTCTACTCCGGCGACGTCACCAACATCGAACTCCAGGCCGGATGTGCCGAGGACCTGTCCGAGCACGTGGCCACCCTGTACAGCGAGCGGGTCTGGTTGCACGTGCTCAACGCACTGGCCCCCGCTGAGGCCCGCCCGGTGCCCTGCTTCCACGTCGCCCCCTACGCGCCCTGGGTGCGGTGAGCCGATCCCTGCCTCCACGCTGTCACCCGGAGTGCGCGCGCTCGTACTCCACGTAGCTCACCCCGCTGTCGAACCCGATCCTCCGTCTCACGACCAGTGGCAGCGCTGGAACGGGCCCCGAGATCAGCGGCCGCCCCGCGCCGATCAGGACCGGATTGATCTTCAGTCGGATCTCGTCGATCTCACCCACGAGAGCCCCTGCCAGCTCCCCACCTCCGCACAGCCAGATGTCGAGAGGGGAATCCTCGGCCTTGAGCCTGCGGGCCACTGTCACGGGGTCCTCGTCCGACGCCGTGAGACCCTGTTCGTCCGGCAGGTCGGCCGGCCGGTGTGTCACCACGTACTGGCGCAGATGCGGGTAGCCGCTGGCCAGGCCCGCGTCGACCGCCACCTGGTGGGTGCGCCGGCCCAGCAGGACCGTGTCGAACGCCCGCGGAGCGGTGTCGGCCAACCCCATCGCCCCGCGGACGTGGCCGGGGATCGTCTCCGGGTAGCGCTCGATGAGCCAGGCCATGTGGTCTCCCTCGAGGGGGAAGAAGTCGGTGTGCCCGTCGGGGCCGGCGATGAACCCGTCGGCGGTGACCGCGATGTAGTAGACGAGCTTGCGCATGGGGTGGGTCCTCCGGTGGTCGGTGGTCGGGTGAGGTGCGGTGGGGCCGGGTCAGCCGAGCCGGATCACGTCGTCCACCCCCACCCGGTCGCAGAATCCGTCATCGTGGCTCACCAGCAGCAGCGCACCGCGCCACTGCTGCAGGGCGTCGGCGAGCACCTCCACACCGGGGAGGTCGAGATTGTTGGTCGGCTCGTCGAGCACCAGCAGCTGCGGGACCGGCCGCGCGAACAACCGGACCGCCAGAGCCGCCCGGAGGCGTTCGCCACCGGAGAGGTCCGCGAGGCGGCGGAACCCGGCCTCCCCGGTGAAGAGCATCCGCGCCGCGTGGGCGTGGACCTGCTCGGCATCGGCGTCGGGGCGCACTGCATGGATCGCGTCCACCACCCGGATCTCGGGATGCTCGATGCGCAGATCCTGCGGCAGCAGAGCCCAGGGCACGAGCACCGCGTCGTCGTCCCCACCTGGCGGCCCGGTGCCGACCAGGCGCCGCAGCAGTGTGGTCTTTCCGCTGCCGTTCGGACCGGCCAGGCGTACCCGCGCCGGCCCGACCAGGTGAATCCGACCCGCCACGGGATCGACGGTGTCCACCACGAGCCGACCCGCCGGCAGCGCGGGGTCCGGCATAGGGATCCGCAAGAGGTCCTCGCGGCGGAGGGCCGCGTCGGCGGCCTGCATCCGCTCGCGCGCCAGCTCGACTCCGTGTTCGTGGACCGCGCGGCGCCTGCCCGCGGACTCCTGGGAGGAGCTGCGTCGCGCGTTCATGAGGATCTTGGGCATTCCGCCGGCGGCCTGCACCCGACGCCCCTGCGCAAGTCGACGGCTCGCCTTCTCCATCCCCTCGATGCGGTCCCGCTTCTCGGCGCGCCACTCGTTGCGGGCACTCGACAACGCCTGCGTGGCCGCGGACTGCTCGGCATCGATCGCCTCCCGGTACAGGGAATAGGGCCCGCCGAACACCCTGCACCGCCCGGACCGCACCTCCACCGTGGCATCGACCCGCTCGAGCAGCTCCAGGTCGTGGCTCACCACCACGGCGATCCGCCTCCCCGTCGCGACGAACCTCTCGAGCGCCGCGAACACCCTCGCCCGGGCGCGGTGGTCGAGGTTGTTGGTCGGCTCGTCCACCAGCAACACCGTCGGCTGCGCCAGGAGCCTGCCCGCGAGAGCCGCGAGCGTGCGCTCCCCGCCGGACAGGTCGACCACGGGTCTGTCCACATCGGTGGGCAGGCCGAGGTCGTCGAGCAGCGCACGGGTCCGCTCGGCGACCGACCAGTCGTCCCCGATACGGGCGAAGTCGTCGTCGTCGCCCCGTCCCGCCTCGATCCGCGCGAGGGCGGCCAGTCGCGCGCCGACCCCCAGTTCGTCAGCGATGGTGCGCCGCGCGGGGGCGTCGACGAGCAACTGCGGCAGGTACGCGACGGTGGGTGGACGAGCGGGCTCGCCGTCGACGGAGATCGACCCCGCGGACGGCGAGAGTTCATCCGCGATCAGGCGCAGCAGGGTGGACTTGCCCGCGCCGTTGCGGCCGACCACGGCGGTGACGCCGGGGCGCAGGGCGAGGTCGAGCGCGGTGAAAAGTGGGGTGCCGTCGGGAAACGCGTAGGCGACGTCCGACAGGACGAGGGAAGACATGTGTGCTCCAGGGAGGTGGCGGGTGGGCCGGGTCTCACCTGGGGTCGAGCACTGTCCTGGGTCTCCTCGTGTCTACTGCTCGGCTGGCGCCCCCCGCAGCCGGGATCTCTCCGCGGTCACGTCGTGCGCCTGCCGACTTCCGGTGTGCAGATTACGCCCGGGCCGCCGGGGCCACAAGGGGCGCCTCGCCCGCGGGCGTCATCCGGGCGGGGCCGGCGAGGCCGGCGAGGCCGGCAGGGCCGGCGAGGCTAAGTCACATGGCGGTCACATGAACGCGCTGGGCGGGAGCCCCTCGCGGCTGGTCATCGGCAGCTCCTTCTCCAGCTTCTCCATGAAGAAGTGCGACTGCACCGCGGTCCAGATGTTGTTGGTGAGCCAGTAGATGCCGATAGCGATGGGGAAGTTGAAGAAGTACGCGCCCACGATGGGGAAGAAGGGGAACAGGTACATCATGATCTTCATCGACTGGTTCATCGACTCGGTCATGGACTCGGCGATCGACTGGAAGTCCTGGGGCTTGCCCGCCGCGCCCGTGGAGCCCGCCGCGCCGGCCGTGGCGGGAGTCCCCGGGGTGCCTGCCGCGCCGTCGGACTTGGCGGGGTCCGCGGGCTTCTCCCCGTCGACCTCGAGGACCTCCCCGTCGACGACCGGCCCGCCCGCCTTCTCCTCGGCCTCGACCCGGGCGATCGCCTCCTGCTCGGCCGCCTTGGCCGCCTTCTGCCGCCGGAAAGAGTTCCACATGTTGACGAAGGTGGCGATGCCCGCGAGCACGAACAGCGGCACGGCCAGGACGAGGATGTCCTCGCGCACCAGCCCGGGGTGCAGGGAGTCCATGACGTCCTGCGGCATCCGGATGTACGAGGCGAGCGGCACCCCGAAGATCTCGGCGTTGAGGAAGGAGGCGACCTGGTCGGGGCCGAACGCCCCGTTGGTCATGGTCGAGGCCTCTTCGATCGAGACGCCGCGCGGGGAGAAGTTGAGCAGCACGTAGTACAGCCCCAGGAACACCGGGATCTGCACGAGCAGCGGCAGGCACCCGGCGGCGGGATTGACCCCGGCATCCGCGTACAGGGCCTGCATCTCCTTGGCCTGCTCCTGGCGGTCCTCAGGGCTCTTGCGGTCCTTGTACTTGTTCTGCAGCTCCTTCATCTTGGGAGCGATCTGCGCCATCTTGCGCATGGAGTACTGCTGCCGGTACATCGACCGCATGAGCAGCAGCCGCACGGTCACCACGAGCAGCAGCACCGAGCCCACCCAGGCGATCCCGGAACCCGGGTCGAACACGAAGCTGAGCACCCAGTGCCAGAATTTCATGACGAGCGACACCGGATAGGCGAAGAGGTCCACGGGCGAATCTCCAGATGGGACTGTGGCGCCGGAGCGGGCGCGCGGGATGGGGCGGGGCGGGCCGGGTCAACACTAGGAGGCCATACCCCAGCGTGCCAGGGTCAACCGGATCGGTGGGGGCCGGGGTGCTCCGCGGCAGTGGTCACCGACAGGGTCTGGTAGCGGCGCCGTGGCGAGAGGCGGCTGTGGCGAGAGGCGGCTCAGATGCTGCAGCCCACCCACACCGGCTCGGGGTGCAGTTCCACGCCGAACGCCTCGGCGACGCCGTCGCGCACCTCACGCGCCAGCGCGATCACGTCCTCGGCGGTGGCCGAGCCCCTGTTGGTCAGCGCCAGCGTGTGTTTGGTGGACAGTCGGGCGGGCGACGACGACGAGGGGTGCCCCTTGCCGAACCCGGCCCGCTCGATCAGCCAGCCCGCGGAGAGTTTGACCCCTCCCGCCGCCGCGAACGCGGGCATCTGCTCGGCCTGCTCGGCCCCCAGCCGGTCGGAGACCCGGGACCGCACCACCGGGAGCCTGTCCTCGGGGACCACCGGGTTGGTGAAGAAGGACCCGGCGCTCCAGGTGTCGGCGTCGTCGCGGTCGAGCACCATCCCCTTGCCCCGGCGCAGCTCGAGCACGGTGCGCCGCACCAGGGCGGGGTCGGTCCGCTCCCCCGGCCCGACGCCCAGCCGGCCGGCGAGTTCGGCGTAGCGGATCGGCTCGCTGCGACCGTCGGGGTCGAGCCGGAACTCCACCTCGAGTACCACCGCGGCCGACGAGTTCTTGAGCACGGAGGTGCGGTAGGCCAGTCCCAGCGCGTCGGGCTCGACCCATTCGTCGGTATCGGTGGCGCGGTCGTACCAGCGCACGCGGTGCAGCACCTGCGCCACGTCGACGCCGTAGGCCCCGACGTTCTGGACCGGGGTCGCGCCCACCGAGCCCGGGATCCCGGACAGGCACTCAAGGCCGCCGTACCCGCGGTCGACGGTGTCCGCCACCAGGTCGTCCCAGGGCAGGCCGGCTCCGGCGCGGACGACCATCTCCCCGGGGCCGTCCGTACCGGCGTCCCGGTAGCCGACCTCGCTGTTGCGGACGGCCACCACCACCAGGTCGAGGTCCCCGTCGGCGACCACGAGGTTGGACCCGCCGCCCAGCACGAGCACGGGCACGCCCGCGGCGTCGAGGGCGCCGACCGCGGCCGTGACGGCCTCGGCGGACTCGCACTCCAGCAGCGCGCGGGGACGGCCGCCGATCCGCAGGGTGGTGAGATCGGCCAGGCTGGAATCGGGGACCACCCGGAGACCGGCCACGGTGGTCAACCCGCGGATCACCTCGTCGGCGAGGTGAGCCGGGCGTCGATCGGGAGAAGGCGGGAGCACGCGTCCGAGAGTAACCGCCCCCTTGTAGGGTTTGACCCCATGGCGACCCGCTTCTCCCATTCCGCCCGCATCGACGCGCACCTCGAGACCGTGTTCGCCTCGTACGGCGACGAGGCCTTCTGGCACGACCGCCTCGCCGCCATCGGTACCCCCGACGACTCGCTCGACGAGTTCGTCACCACCGGGGACTCCACGACCGTGACGGTGACCCAGCACATCCCGGACGAGGACATCCCGGACGTGGCCCGCAAGGTCCTGCCCGGCCGGTTGATCATCGTCCGGACCAGCACCTACGCCGGGTTCGACGGGAACCGGTTCACGACCTCCGCCCGGGCGGAGGCCGCCGGTGGACTGGGGATCATCGACGGGGGCTCGGAGTCGCTCTCCGAGGGCGCCGCGGTGGTCGAGTCCGCGTCAGGCCAGGTCAAGGTGTCCGTCCCGCTGCTGGGAGGCAAGCTCGAGAAGCTGGTGGTCTCCCACCTCACCCGGTTCTTCAACGCGGAGACCGAGCACCTCAACCGCTGGACCGCCGCGCTCTGAGCACGCGCTCCACCGGGGTTCCGACCCTGCACCGGGCCCGGGGTTCTGAGCACGCGCTGAACCGGGGTTCTGCGATCCGGGCCGGTATCGACGACAATGGGCGGAATGCACCCGCGGCACGACACCCAGCGACTCCCCGCTCATGATCGACCCGGCGTCCAGAACGCCGAGACCCAGCAGTTCGCCACTGCGCCGGACGCCGATCGCCCCGGCCGCGGCGACACCGGCAGGAGACGGCGCGGTCCGATGATCGCCCTGATCGCCGTTGCCGCGGTGATCGTCCTCGTGGCCGGCGTGGTGGGGCTCGAGTTCGGCACCCGCAACGCCGTGGAGAACCGGATCCAGGAGGAGGTCACGGCCTCCCTCGGCAGCCCGGCGCAGGTCGAGCTGGGCGCGCGCCCGGTGCTCCTGTCGTACTTCGGAGGCGACCTCGGCAGCGTCCGGATCACCACCGACGGCAGTCCGACGGCGGGCGGGAGCGGCCCCGCCCCGGCGATCGACATCACCGCCGAAGGCGTGCGTTCCGCTGACGACCTCACCTACGTGGACTCGCTCACCGGGACCGCGTTCGTCTCCGACCAGGCCATGTCGGCGGCCGCGCAGCAGGACTCCGCGGGTGACAGCATGCTCGGCGGCCTGATCCAGGTGCAGGAGATCGTCTCGGATCCGGCCTCGGGCACGCTCCGCGTCTCCATCAGCGGACTCGCCGAGGCCGTCGTGACCCCCAGGTTGATCGGCGGCAATCTGGAGATGGATCCGTCGCAGGCCTCGATCCTCGGCTTCGCGCTACCGCCCGAACTGCTCGGTGGCACCGTCTCGATGATGGACTCGGCGCTCGCCGAGCTCCCACAGGGCGTGCAGCTCACCGGGGTCCGGGTGGTCCCGGGCGGCATGGTGGTCGACCTCAGCGGGCGCGACGTCGTCCTGGAGTCGACCCGGTAGCGGGCGACGGACCCGGGTCCATGCGCCTGCTGATCATCGCCGATACCCACGTCCCGACGCGCGCCCGTGATCTCCCGCCCCGCGTGTGGGCCTAGGTGGACGACGCGGACGTGGTGGTGCACTCGGGTGACTGGATGGACGCGGCGCTCCTCGACGCCGTGGAGGAGCGATCCGCGCGGTTGATCGCGTGTTGGGGCAACAACGACGGCCCCGAACTGCGTGAGCGGCTCCCGGAGGTGGCCCGCGCGACGCTCGAGGGTGTGCGCCTGGCGGTGGTGCACGAGACCGGCCCCGCGGCGGGGCGGGACAGGCGCATGAGCGGGTCCTATCCGGACACCGACCTCCTGGTGTTCGGCCACTCGCACATCCCGTGGGACACCGTGGCGCCGGGGGGACTGCGGCTGCTGAACCCGGGATCCCCGACCGATCGCCGTCGGCAGCCATTCTGCACGTTCATGACCGCCACCCTGGCCGAAGGCACGGTGGACGACGTCACGCTGCACCGACTTCCGCAGGCCCTGTAGGGCGGCGATCGTCGGATTCTGCCACCCTGGGTGCATGACCTCCCCCACCATGCGTGCCGTGACCCAGGACTCCCTCGGCGGCCCGGACGTCCTGGTCGTGTCCGACCAGCCCCGCCCCGAGCCACGGACCAACGAGATCCTCGTCCGTGTCAGAGCCGCCAGCGTCAACCCGACCGACTGGAAGCACCGGGCGAACGGTGGGTTCCTCGGTGCGCCACCGTTCGTGCTCGGCTGGGACCTGTCCGGGGTCGTCGAGGCGGTCGGCATCGGGGTGGCCCGGTTCGCCCCGGGCGACGAGGTGTACGGGATGCTGTCCTACCCCTTCGGTCACGGCGCGCACGCGGAGTACGTGTCGGCGCCCGCGAGCTGGTTCGCCCCCAAGCCGGCCTCCCTCGACCACGTGCAGGCCGCCGCACTGCCGCTCGTGTCCCTGACGGCGTGGCAGGCGCTGGTGGAGAACGCCGACCTACAGCCCGGCCAGCGGGTGCTGATCCACGCCGCCGCGGGCGGGGTGGGCCACGTGGCCGTGCAGATCGCCAAAGCCCGCGGGGCCCACGTCATCGGCACCGCCAGCGCGGCAAAGCACGACTTCCTGCGCGAGCTCGGGGTGGACGAGGCCGTCGACTACCGCGAGGTGGACTTCGCCGAGGCGGTCAGCGACGTGGACGTGGTTCTGGACACCATCGGCGGCGAGTACTCCACCCGTTCGCTGCGCACTCTTCGTCCCGGCGGAATCCTCGTGTCGATCCTCCCGGTGGGGTCCGACGATCTCCTCCGCGAGGCCGACGACCTGGGCGTGCGCGCGATCCGCATGCTCGTCGACTCCTCGCGGCACGACCTGATGTCCCTCACCGACCTCGTGGACCGGGGCGAGTTGCGGGCCAGCGTCTCCGTCGTCTTTCCACTCGAGCAGGCGGCGGAGGCGCACCGGCGCGGGGAGACCGGCCGGACCACCGGCAAGATGGTCCTCACGCTCGACTGAGGTGACGGCCCGGGCCGCGGGCGGAAACGACGGCCCGGGCGGCAAGCGGAAACGCGGGCGGCATCAGTCCTCGGGGAACCCCTCCAGCACCGCGCGACTGCCGCTCAGCCCCAGCCGGGTGGCGCCCGCGCCGATCATCGCCCGGGCGGTGTCGGCGTCGCGGATCCCACCCGAGGCCTTGATGCCGAGCTGGCCGCCCACGGCGCGGTGCATGGCGGCGACCGCCCGGACGCTGGCGCCACCGGCGGGGTGGAAGCCGGTGGAGGTCTTGACCAGGTCCGCCCCGGCTCGCGCGACGGCGTGGCACAGCTCCTCGATCCGCCGGTCCCCCGCCTCCTCGCCCAGCGCCCGGTGGATCGCGGCCGTCTCCAGGATCACCTTGATCACGGTGGGCGGGGGGACGGCGTCGCGCATCGTCAACACGTCGGCCATCACCTCGTCGACCGCCCCGACGATCGCCGCACCCACGTCGATCACCATGTCCACCTCGACGGCCCCCTGATCCACCGCCAACCGGCCCTCCATCGCTTTGACCAGGGAGTGGTGTTTGCCGGACGGGAAGCCCGCCACCGTCGCCACCGTCAGTCCCTCCGCCCGCACCGGGAGCATCGCCGGGCTCACGCACACCGCCTTGACCCCCAGGTCACGGGCCTCGTCCACGCAGGCCTGCACGTCGTCGCGGGAAGCGTCCGGGGAGAGCAGTGTGTGATCGATCATCGCCGCGACGCGGGCCCGGGTCAGGTGATTCTGTGTGGTGGCGTCCATGCGGCCAGCCTAGCGGGGCTCCCCGACACCCCCTGCTGGCACAATGACCGTTCATGTCACGCCGCTTCGTCCTCTCCCTGGGTTGCCCCGACCGCATCGGCATCGTCGCCCGCATCGCCACGTTCCTCGCCGAGCTCGGCGGCACCATCGTCGAGGCGGCGTATCACGCGGACGAGAACTCCCGCTGGTTCTTCACCCGGCAATCCGTGGACGCGGAATCGATCGGGATGGACCTCGACGAACTGCGCCGCCGCTTCGCCCGGGTGGCGGCCGAGCTCGGCCCTGAGACGGACTGGAACATCGCCGATTCCGCCGAACCGAAGGACATCGTCGTCCTCGTGTCCAAGGAGGGACACTGCCTGCACGACCTCATGGGTCGGGTGGGCAGCGGGGATTTCCCCGCTCGCATCCGTGCGGTGATCGGCAACCACGACACCCTCCGGGGGATGACCGAGGCGCACGGCATCCCGTTCCACCACGTGCCGTTCCCGGCGGATCCGGCCGAACGGGCCCCCGCGTTCGCGGAGGTTGCCTCGATCGTCGACGACATCGACCCGCACGCGATCGTCCTGGCCCGCTTCATGCAGGTGCTGCCCGATGACCTGTGCACCCGCTGGGCCGGTCGCGCGATCAACATCCATCACAGCTTCCTCCCGAGCTTCGTCGGTGCGCGCCCGTACCACCAGGCGCACATCCGGGGCGTCAAGCTCATCGGCGCGACCTGCCACTACGTGACCGCCGACCTCGACGAGGGGCCGATCATCGAGCAGGACGTCATCCGGGTGGATCACGCCGCGACCGTGCAGGACATGGTCAGGCAGGGCCGCGACGCGGAGAAGTTGGTGCTGGCCCGCGGCCTGAGGTGGCACCTCGAGGACCGCGTCCTCGTGCACGATGCGCGGACCGTCGTGTTCACCTGACGCGGGCCCCTCCGGGCGGGGGCTTTAGTGGCGGGAGAATCCGTGGCGCTGGGTGAGCAGGGTCTCGGCGGCGGACAGAAAGATCAGCCGGGCGGCCGTGCCCGCCCCGGGGAGCGTCGACCGGACCCGCTTCTCGAGTACCGCCTTGTCGATCCCGGCATCACGAAGAGCCTCCACGAGCACGGTGATCGCCTCGACGGCCCTGCCCTGCCCCTCCACGACCAGGCGAACGATCTTCTCGATCCCGTCCGCGTCCACGCCGAGCACGATGAGGTCCCGCAGGAGTTCGGCGACGTAGGCGTCGGAGAGCAGATGGCCGGCGGCGCCCGGTTCGGTGACCAGCCCGATCGACTCCCCCACCTCGGTCAGCGTCTCGGATAGGTCGAATGAATCGAGGGCCTGGGATTCCGCGCGGGTGAGGCGCCGGCGGGACCCGGTGGGCCTGCGCTCGCTCCGCACACTCTCGACCTCGAGCAACTCCGCGAGCGTGAATCCGTGCCGCTCCGCGATGAGCAGTTCCCTGATCGTGGCGAACGTGTAGCCCCGGTTGAGCAGCCGCAGGATCATCTCGAGCCGGCTGCGGTGATCGGGCCCGTACAGCGCGGTCCGGCCCTTGCGGATGGGCGGCTGGAGCAGTCCGCGCTCCTGGTAGACGCGGATGTTGCGGACCGTCGTGCCGGAGGTCGCCGCCAGCTCGTCGATGCGCTGCAGCGGCGCGGACCTCCTCGAACTCACCTGCGTCTGCCGCCGACGGCCGGTCGGACGTCGGCGAAGAAGACGCCGACGGCGACCATCCCCACGATTCCGAGGATGCCGAACGGACGGATCGCGAAGAAGAGGGCGGCGGCGGCGCAGATGCCGATCCACGCGGGCTTGGGCCACTTGCCCTCGATCGAGTACGCCGACGCGGGGGGAAGGACGGCCAACACCAGGCCGACCAGTGCCCACGCCACGAGGGCGGCCTGGATCGCCAACTGGACCAGGCCCCAGGTTCCGGGCAATGCTTCAATCACCTCGCCCAGTGTAGTCGCCACGTCCGCAACGTCCGAAGTGGATGTTCACGGCGTGGATTCAGAACGACGCCGCCCCCGGCCCGCTCTGGTCGAGCGGGCCGGGGGCGGCGGACTGCGGCCCGGGGCCGCGGTGGCTCAGTTCGAGCCGGAACCGGAGGACTTGTCGGCGGAGGACGACGACGAGCCGGTCGAACCCGAGCTCGAACCCGTTGCCGAACCCGAGGTCGAGCTCGACGCCGGCTTCGAGGCCGCGGTCTTGGAGGGCGTGGTCTTCGAGGCCGTGGTCTTCGCAGGCGCGGCCTTGGAAGCCGTGGTCTTCGAGGCCGACTTGGTCGCCGAGGTCTGCTTCGACGCCGCGGTCTTGGAGGCCGTGCTCGAGGAGGCCGTCTTCTTGGCCGGAGCCTTCTTGGCCGGGGCCTTCTTCGCCGGGGCCTTCTTCGCGGTCGCCTTCTTGGCCTGGGCCGTCTTGGCCTCGACCTTCGCGGCCCCGCTCTGGACCTCGTCCGAGGCGGCGAACGCGGCGTCCTCGACCTTGTCGGCGGCCTTGTCGGCGGCGGTGCCGGTCTCCTCGGCGGCCTGGCGGGCGGCCTTGGACACGCGGCCCGCGGCCTTCACCCCGATGGAGCGGGTCTGTCGGGCGACCGTACCGAGCGCGTCCTCGCCCAGCTCGACCTGCTCCTCAACGGCACCTGCGGCGCGGGCGACCTGCTCGTTGACGCGGGCCAGGCCGGCCTCGAGCTGGGGGTTCTCCTCGCGCAGGCGAGCCACGACGTCCTCGCCACGGGCCGCGAGCCCACCGTAGATGCCCGCCGCGACCTCGACGTACGCGTCGGCGACCTTACGCAGCTCGTCCGGGCGGAAGCGGTTCACCAGCTCCTCGACCTCGGACGGCAGCGCCTGCACCCGGTCCGGGACCTCGTTCACGCGGTTCTGCACGTCGGCAACCCGCTCGGTCACCCGGTTCTGCACGCCGCTGACCCGCTCGTTCACCTTGGTCTGAGCCTCGGCGACGGCGTCCTCCGCGCGACGACGCAGGTCGGAGACGAGGCCGGACACCGCCTGGACCGCGAGATCATTGACGCCGACGTAGGCGTAGACCGGAGTGCGCACCGCGGACAGCGCCTGCCCCAGCGGTCCGCTGGGTGCGTCGCCCTTGGGGTTGGACTGCGACTCCGCCTGAGCGGCGGCGGCCTGTGCGGCGGTCTTCTTGGAAACGGGCTTCTTCTGGCTCATGTCGGCTCCTCGTTCGTTGTCTGCATGGTTCGTTGTCTGCAGGTCTTGCGGGTTCGGATGTCACGTGGCCCTGCCGGGCCGCCGTCGGACGGGCTCAGTGCACGTCGACGACCTGGTCGGCGGCGATCGCGTTGTTCGATCGGAACGACTCGTAGATCTCCACGAGCACCTCCCTTTGACGCTCGGTGAGGTCGGGCGCGGTGAGGATGGCATCCCTCACCGGGCTCCCCTCCCTCAGTTCGAGGATTCCGGCGCGGGCGTAGAGCACCTCGGCGGACAACCTCAGACCTCGTGCGATCTGACCCAACACTTCCGCGGACGGCTTGCGCAGCCCCCGCTCGATCTGACTCAGATACGGATTGGAGACGCCGGCCCGCTCCGCGAGCTGCCGGATGGACACCTCGGCGGCTTCCCGCTGTGCGCGGATGAACGACCCGATGTCCTGCGACTCGGACGCACGCTTGTCGTCGTCACCCTGTGGGGCGACATCGTCGTGGCGGGGGACCTCGCCGGTCGGCTTGGTCCTCCGCGCGAGGGTCGCGGCGGTCGGTTCGGCCGCCTGCGCGGAGGCGGACTCAGGCTGTCGACCACTCTCCCGGCCACGCTTCTCGGCCATGGAGTCCACCTCCTCTCGCCGTGCATCTCACGTTGTCTGCATACAACGCTAGCAACGAGTGCTAGCAGCAGCAAGCGGCCTGAGGCGTGTAATGAATCACACCCGGAGGAGCACAACGGCCGGGGGACGAGCAGGTCGGCGCACGCGCGGCTCAGAAGAGAAGATCAGAAGATGAGCAGGGTGAACTGGTGGATGACCAGACCCACCAGCGCCCCCACGAGCGTGCCGTTGATGCGGATGAACTGCAGGTCCTTGCCAGCGAGAAGCTCGATCTTCTCGGACGCCTCGTCCGCGTCCCAGCGCTCCACCGTCTCGGAGATGATCGACGTCACCTCGCCGGAGTAGTTCACGGCCACGTACGCGGCGGTCCGGGTCATGTAGTCGTCGAGGCGGGCGCGGACCTTCTCGTCGTCGACCAGCATGTCCGCGAGTCGACGCAGGAGGTCGTCGATCTTCACCCGGAGGGTCGACGAGGAGTCCTCGGTGGCCTCGACGATCATCCGCTTGGCGGCCGTCCAGGCGGTCGCCGCGGCACGGCGGACCTCCTCGCGGTTCATCACCTCCGCTTTGAAGGTCTCGAGCTTGTCCATCGTGGCCGGATCCTGCTGGAGGTCGCGGGCGAAATCCTCGGCGAACCCGATCAGGGCGAGGCGGACCGCGTGCTGCTTGTCCACCTTGATCTGCCAGGTCCACTCGCGCAGTTCGCGGTAGGCGCGATCGGAGAGGAGCTCGTTGACGAACTGTGGGGCCCAGGTGGGCGCCTTCTCGCGGACCCAGCGGTCGATGGTCTCCGGGTGCGCCTCGACCCATTCGTGGGTCCGGTCGGCCATGAGATCGAGCAGCGGCAGGTGACGGCCCTCGGAGAGAAGCTCCTGGAGGATCCGACCCGCCGGCGGGCCCCACTGCGGTTCGGCGATGCGCGCGACTATGGTCCGCTCGATGATCGCCGTGGCGTCCTCGTCACGCAGGACCGCCAGGACGGAGCGGATCGCCTTGGCCGCCTGGTCGGAGGCGATCGCACGATGGTCCTCGTCCTGGAGCCATTCGCCCGCCCGTGCGGGGATCCGGGCACTGCGGACCTTCTCGCTCACCATCTCGGGATCGAGGAAGTTCTCGCCCACGAACGTCCCCAGGGAGGCCCCCAGCTGGTCCTTCTTCTTGGGGATGAGAGCCGTGTGGGGGATGGGGATCCGGAGCGGGTGCCGGAACAGCGCGGTCACGGCGAACCAGTCCGCGAGCCCGCCGATCATCCCCGCCTCGGAGGCCGCACGCACGTACCCGGCCCACGCCCCGGCCCCGTTGGACAGCGAATACTCGGCGAAGAGGAAGATGATCCCGGCCAGGACCAGGAACCCCGTCGCGACCAGCTTCATGCGGCGGAGAGCAGACCTGCGCTCCGCATCAGTGGCCGGGTCGCCCGCCACCAGGGCGGGCCCACCCGCCGCGGTGACCGGGTCGAGCGTCAGTGCGCGTCCTTGCGTCCGTACTTGCGGAAACCGACCATGCAGACCGCGAGGCCGATGACGAAGACGACGACCGTGGCGACGACCGCCGCCACGACCAGACCGAGAGACACGTCCATGTCGTCGATGTAGAAGGCGAGCGCCGTGATGGGCAGCCCCAGCATGCTCATCGACAGCAACATGATGGCCGAACCGGCGTAGATCTCGGTGGAGTACAGCGGGTAGGTCGGCGCCACCTCCGTGGCGTACGTCGGGTAGTACTCCTCGACGATGGCAGCACCAGTGTGCTCGAGGGTCTGACCGGCCATGATGTCGTCCTCTTTCGTCTACTACCGATCCCTGGCCCCGCGGCCCGGGAGTTGCTTGTCCTGATTCTATTGGAACCTCAGGTCCCGGGGGCAACCGCCCGGCGGATTCGTCGCGCAGCGGTGACCAGGTTGCGCAGACTCGGTTCCAGCTGCCAGGTGTAGCGGGTCTTGAGCCCACCGTCCGGGACCGCCCACAGTCGGTCCACCCCCACCGCCGCCACCGCCTCGAGCAGCCTCTCGTGGAGCAGGTCGATGTCGGGGACGAACCCCGATCTCGACTCGTAGACACCCGGGGCGACCTGCCGCGTCAGGGTGTGGTCCGTGAGCGCGTCCAGGACCCAGTCGATCGACCGGGTCGCGACGATCGCCGTCACATCGGCGTCGAGCCCCTCGATCGCCTCCTTCATCACCTGCAGGGACGAGTAGCTCAGGTGGGTGTGGATCTGGGTGTCCGGACCGGCGCCCGCGGAGGCCAGGCGGAACGTGGCCACCGCCCACTCGAGATAGGCACGTCTGTCCGCCCCACGCCGCGGCAGCAGCTCACGGATCGCCGGTTCGTCGATCTGCACGATCGCCACCCCCGCGTCCTCCAGGTCCGCCACCTCGTCCCGGACCACCAGGGCCAACTGGGTGGCCACCTCCGGCAGCGCGAGATCGGTCCGGCAGAAGGACCGGGCGAGCATCGTCACCGGTCCCGTCACCATCCCCTTGACCGGTCGGTCGGTGAGGGTCTGCGCATACCCGGTCCACTCGACCGTCATCGGCGCGGGACGCGCCACGTCGCCGTACAGGATCGGTGGGCGCACGCAGCGGGACCCATAGGACTGGACCCATCCGTGCCGGGTCGCCGCGAACCCGTCGAGCAGTTCCGCGAAGTACTGCACCATGTCATTGCGCTCGACCTCACCGTGCACCAGGACGTCGAGACCGATGTCCTCCTGCAGTCGGATCACCGAGGCGATCTCGTCGCGCAGATAGCCGCGATAGCGCTCGTAGTCGATCCGGCCGTCGGCCAGGTCCCGGCGGGCCCTGCGGATCTGCACGGTCTGCGGGAACGACCCGAGGGTCGCGGTGGGTAGGATCGGGAGCCCCAGACGCGCCGCCTGCAGCGGAGCCCGCTCCGGGTAGGGCATGCGGACCTTGTCGTCGTCGTCGACCTGCGCCGTCCTGGCCCGCACGTCCGGCCTGCGCGCACTGGGCCGCTCCGGCAGCGGCCGCCACCGCGGCGTCGGTCCGTCGACCACCGCGTCCGCCAGCGACACCACCTCCGCGACCTTCTGCCGCGCGAAGGCCAGGCAGTCCCCCAGTTCGGCGGGCAGGTCCACCTCGGCCCCGACGTCGTAGGGCACGTGGAGCAGCGTGCAGGACGTCGAGACCACCAGGTCGGCGAAGGTGACCTTGAGCCGCCTCAGGTACTCGAGCACCTCGAACTTGTCCGTCCGCCAGACGTTCTGGCCGTCGACCACACCGGCGTAGAGTCGCTTGCCCGCGAGTCCCGGGATCGCCGCGAGGTCGTCGGGGGCCCGGTACCCGTGGACCAGGTCGAGACCGATCGCCTCGACCCCGGTCGACGCGAGCGCGGGCAGCGCCTCGGCCAGGTCCCCGTACTGGCCCGTGACCAGGATCCGCGGTCGCGTGGGGGACGCGGACAACCGGTCATAGGCGTGACGCAGCGGCTCGATCTCGCCGGCGGTGCGTTCCATGGTCATACAGGGTTCGTCGAACTGGACGCAGGTCACGCCCGCCTCCGCCAGGACCTCCAGCAGCCTCTCGTACTGCCCGAGTACCCGGTCGAGCAGCTCGATCGGCCGGAATCCGCGAGCGGCGGTGGGTGCGGCCTTGCTCAGCATCAGCAGCGACACCGGCCCGGTGACCACCGGCCGGATGTCGATCCCCAGCTCGTGCGCGCGTTCGACCTCGGCCAGCAGCGCCTCCGGCGCCAGACCCAGCACGCTCGTGTCCTCGAACTCGGGCTGACGGTAGTGGTACGGCGTGCCCTGGAGAGCCACCAGTTCGAGTGGAGCCACGTCCGCGCGACCGCGCGCGAGTGCGAACTGGGTGTCCAGCGGTGACAGGTCGCGCACCAGCTCCCGGAACCGGTGCGGGACGGCGCCGATGAGGAGGGCGTCGTCGAGGATGTGGTCGTAGAAGGAGAAGGTGTTGCCCGGGATCTGCGTCAGCCCCGCGTCGCAGAGCTCCCGCCAGGTCGACTCCTGGATCCGGCGTCCCACGGACAGGAGCTCGGACCGGGTGCCGTCTCCGTGCCAGTACCGCTCGAGCGCGCGCTTGAGTTCTCGCCGTGGGCCGATGCGCGGGTAGCCGAGCACGCTGGACGCGCGCGTGAGCGCGAGGTGCGAGCGTTCGAGCTCCCGGGCCACGGCGGTCAGCGGGTGGCCCGGACAGTCGCTCGGGGGATGTCGTAGCGGTAGAAGCCGTGGCCGCTCTTCTCGCCCAGCCGTCCCGCCTCGACCATCCGCAGCAGCAGTGGCGGCGGCGCGTACAGCGGTTCACGGAACTCGGTGTACATCGACTCGGCGATCGCCTTGATCGTGTCCAGGCCCACGAGGTCGGCCAGGGAGAGCGGGCCCATCGGGTGGGCGCACCCCAGCACCATGGCCTTGTCGATGTCCTCCGGGGTGGCGAAGCCGGACTCGGCCATCCTGATCGCCGAGAGCAGGTAGGGCACGAGCAGCGCGTTGACGACGGCACCCGACCGGTCCGCGGAGTGCACCACCTGCTTGCCCAGGACCTGTTCGGCGAACGCCTCGGCACGCTCGCGCACGGACCTCCCCGTCTCCAACGTGCTCACCAGCTCGACCAGGGGCAGCACGGGGACGGGGTTGAAGAAGTGCATGCCGATCACGCGCTCGGGCCTGGCGGTGCAGGAGCCGAGTTTCATGATCGGGATGGAGGAGGTGTTGGAGGCCAGGACCGCCTCCGGATCGGTGACCACCCGGTCGAGCTCACGGAACACGGCCGTCTTGGCCGCCTCGTCCTCGACGATCGCCTCGATCACCAGCTGCCGGTCGACGAAGTCGCCGAGGTCGGTGGTGAACCGCAGCCGCAGGGCGGCCTGGTCACGCTCGCGCCGGGTGATCTTCCCGGAGGAGACCCCCCGGTCGAGCGACGAGAGGATGCGGGACCGGCCGGCCTCGGCGAGGTCCCGGGTGGATTCCCACACCAGCACGTCGACGTGGGCGCGCGCGCAGACCTCGGCGATCCCCGCCCCCATCCGGCCGGCGCCCACCACCCCCACGCGGGTGATCGACCCCGGCCCCGGGGCTACCTCGCGGGTGGTGGGCATCTGCGACACGTCCTTCTCGAACCGGGTGGTCGGTCCGGGCACGGGCCCGGGGTGTGCACGGACACGACCGGGGGCCGGGACGCCTCGAGGAGACGATCCCGGCCCCCGGTGTGGTGGTGCCATGGTGCTGGTCGCCCTACCGGAGGGCGACCCGGGGGGTCAGTGGAACTGACCCTCCTCGGTGGAGCCCTTCAGCGCCGCGGTGGACGTGTTGGGGTCGACCGTGGTGGCGATGCGGTCGAAGTAACCGGCGCCGACCTCGCGCTGGTGCTTGACGGCGGTGAAGCCACGCTCCTCGGCGGCCTTGAACTCGCGCTGCTGCAGGTCGACGAACGCGGTCATCTGGTTGCGGGCGTAGCCGTAGGCCAGGTCGAACATGCCGTAGTTGAGCGAGTGGAAGCCGGCCAGGGTGATGAACTGGAACTTGAAGCCCATCGCGCCGAGCTCCTTCTGGAACTTGGCGATCGTGTCGTCGTCCAGGTTCGCCTTCCAGTTGAAGGAGGGCGAGCAGTTGTAGGCCAGGAGCTGGTCCGGGTACTCCGCCTTGACGGCCTCGGCGAACTTCTTGGCGTACTCGAGGTCCGGGGTGCCGGTCTCCATCCAGATGAGGTCGGAGAACGGGGCGTAGGCCTTGGCGCGCTCGATGCAGGGCTCGATGCCGTTCTTGACGTTGTAGAAGCCCTCGGCGGTGCGCTCACCGGTGATGAACGGGCGGTCGCGCTCGTCGACATCGGAGGTGATGAGGGTGGCGGCCTCGGCGTCGGTACGCGCGATGATCACCGACGGGACGTTCGCGACGTCGGCCGCGAGACGGGCCGAGGTCAGCGTACGGATGTGCTGGTTGGTCGGGATGAGCACCTTGCCACCGAGGTGGCCGCACTTCTTCTCCGAGGCGAGCTGGTCCTCCCAGTGCACGCCCGCGGCGCCGGCCGCGATCATGGCCTTCTGCAGCTCGTAGGCGTTGAGGGCGCCACCGAAGCCGGCCTCGGCGTCGGCGACGATCGGGGCGAGCCAGTTCTCCACCGAGGTGTCACCCTCGATGCGGGCGATCTCGTCGGCGCGGAGCAGCGCGTTGTTGATCCGACGCACGACGGTCGGGACCGAGTTGGCCGGGTACAGCGACTGGTCCGGGTAGGTGTGGCCCGAGAGGTTGGCGTCGCCGGCGACCTGCCAGCCGGAGAGGTACACGGCCTCGAGGCCCGCACGGATCTGCTGCACGGCCTGGTTGCCGGTCAGCGCGCCGAGGGAGTTGACGAAGTCCTTGTTGTTGACCTTGTCCCAGAGGATCTCCGCGCCGCGGCGGGCGAGGGTGTGCTCCTCGACGACGGTGCCCTGGAGCTCCGCCACCTGCTCGGCGGTGTAGTTGCGGGTGATGCCCTTCCAGCGGGGGTTGGTGTCCCAGTCCTGCTGGATCTCTGCAGCGGTACGTGCCTTGCCAACGTTCGACATCGCGACTCTTTCCTGTCTCGGGGGCGGAGCCGGCTTCGCACGATTGCGAGCGCGGCGTCCTGTACTTCGAAAGGATGCCATACTCATCGCAGCCCGTCTACCTGCGAGTTATGCGAATCTGGCGAGTTTCCTTGCGTCGATTGCGAACTTTGCGAAGAATGTGGGGCACACCACCGACCCGCGGGAGCCGTTGATGACCACCACCCACATGGGCGCACGCCTGCGACGCCTGCGGGAGGAGCACGGCCTGACCCAGGCGGCGTTCGCCGAGACACTGGGGCTGTCCGCCAGCTACCTCAACCAGCTCGAGAAGGACGCGCGCCCGGTCACCTCCCGGGTGCTGGCCCGACTGTCCGAGGAGTATGGGGTCGACTCGACCTTCTTCGCGTCGGACGCCGACACCCGACTGATCGCCGAACTGACCGAGGCCCTGTCCGACCCCCAGGTGTCCGCCGGCGTCCCCGCGGGGGAGGTGGTCGACCTGGTCCGTGCCCACCCGTCGCTGGCGCGGGCATTCGCCGTGCTCAACCAGAGGTACCGGAACTCGGCCGACCTCCTCGCCGCCCTCACCGAGAGCCGCAACGCCCTGTCCGACGAGACGGACACCTTCGCGCTGGCCATGCCCCACGAGGAGGTGCGCGACTACTTCTACCAGCGCCAGAACTACATCGATTCCCTGGACACCGCGGCCGAGGAGCTCACCACCCGGATCCGGATGAACCGCGGCGACGTCCGCGCCGAGCTCGAGAACCGGCTCGCCGAGACCCACGGGGTCCGGGTGGCACGCCGCGTGGACCTGCCCGACGGCCTGTGGCACCGCTACTCCGCCCGCGACCGTCGGCTCGACCTGTCCGCGCACCTGACCGGGGGGCAACAGGCCTTCCGCGTGGCATCGGAACTCGCGTTCCTCGAGCACCACGAACTGCTCGACCAGCTCGTTGCCGACGGCGCCTTCAGCTCCCCCGCCGCCGCCTCCCTGGCCCAGCGCGGGCTGGCCAACTATTTCGCCGCCGCCGTACTGATGCCCTACCAGCGCTTCCTCGACACCGCCGAGGACTTCCGCTACGACGTCGAACGCCTGATGACCTTCTACGCGACGGGCTACGAGACCGTGTGCCACCGCCTGTCGACGCTCCAGCGCCCGGGCGCCGCCGGGGTGCCCTTCAGCTTCGTGCGGGTGGACCGCGCGGGGAACATGTCCAAGCGGCAGTCGGCCTCCGGCGTCCACTTCACGACCTCGGGCGGCACGTGCCCGTTGTGGAACGTCTACGAGACCTTCTCGTTCCCCGGCAAGATCATGCGGCAGGTCGCGGAGTTGCCCGACGGCCGCCTGCACCTGTGGGTCTCTCGGACCGTGACTACCCGGCCCATGCGGTTCGGCCAACCCCGCAAGACGTTCGCGATCGGCCTGGGCTGCGAGGCCCGGCACGCCCACCGCACCGTCTACGCGCAGGGCCTGGACCTCGCCGACGCCGACGCCGCCACCAAGATCGGATCCGGGTGCCGCATGTGCGAGAGGCCGGCCTGCCCCCAGCGGGCCTTCCCCCCGCTCAACCGCACACTCAGGGTCGATGCCCACCGATCATCGCTCTCGCCGTATCTGCTCGACGATCCCCACTCCCGGGAGTCCTCCCCTGCCCTACCCTGACGGCCATGAGCCAGCCACACCACACCGACAGTGCCCCCGGGGACCAGGTCCGGCCCCGCATCCGCCCCGGCGGATTCCGCGAACTCGGACCGGTGGGCTGGGCCGTCAACCGCGTGGGAGCCCGCGTCACCGGCAGCCGCGACGTCCACCTGTTCGCCACCCTCGGCCGGGCACGCCGTCTCTTCCCCGCGTGGCTGGCCTACTCCGGGATGATGATGCCGTTCGGGATCCTCGACCGCCGTACCACCGAGCTGGTCATCCTGCGCGTGGCCCACCTGCGCGGCAGCGCCTACGAGCGGGCCCACCACGAGCGGATCGGGGCGCGGGTGGGGCTCGACGACGACGAGATCGCCCGCACCCTGCACGATCCCGCCTCAGCCGGGTGGCCGGACCGGCTGGAGGCGGTGTTGGCCGCTGTCGACGAACTGGTGCGGACCAAGGACATCGCCGACGACACGTGGGCGGAGGTGGCCGCTCACCTGACCGAGGCGGAGCTGGTGGGCCTGGTGCAGTTGGTGGCGCAGTACGACGGGTTGGCCACGACCCTCCACGCCCTGCGGATCCAACCCGACCGCCCCCGCTGACCCCTCTCCCCGCCCACCCCTCCCCGGCTTGCGCGCCCCCTTTGCCCGCCCACCCCCTGGCTTACGCGCCCCCTTTGCCCTGCGCGTCCCCTGGCTTACGCGCCCCCTTTGCCCTGCGCGTCCCCTTTGCCCGCCCACCCCTGGGTTGCGCGGCCCCTCTGGTCCATTCACGCCGCACACCGAGTTTTCCGCTGACCTGTCGAGCCGCTTCTGAGCAGGTGATCGGCCGGCACCCGCGGCAGCGGCCCGGTTGTCCACAAGAGGTGTCGGCTCCCCACAGGCAAGCGGAGATCGTCGAACTGGCGGCGGTTCCACTCGTTCCTGGGGTGCATGATCCTCGGCATGACACGCCATCGCCCGGGACCGCATCATCCCGTCCTGTCGTCCGCCCGACTCAGCCGCGAGCTGGCCGCTCTCCCCCGTCGCCGACGAGAACGCGAGTTCCTCAAGATCGCGGACGAGCTCTGGCTGCCCGTTGCTCTCCCGCTCACCTTCGAGACCAGGTCGGTGGCGTATTCGCGGTTGTACCCGGACGGGGTCCTCACCGGCTGGTCAGCGGCGGTACTCCACGGGATCGACGCCCCGGACGACGCGGTTCCGGAGTTGTGCGTCGGCCCCAGCGGCAGAACACGCTCGGGTCTGCGCCTTCGTCGGTATCGGGTGCCGCCCTCGGCCGTGGAGCGGAAGCGGGGCGTGGCCGTCACCAGCCGTCGGTGGACGGCCTTCGACCTGGCCCGGTTCACCGACCACCTCGGTGGGGTCCTCGCGGTGGAACAGTTCTACCGACACGGATTCTCGGACCGTGAACTACGCGACGTCGTCGGTGAGCAGGTCGGCACCTGGGGGGTCGCACGGGCACGACGGGTACTCGCGGACGCCGACCGTCGCAGTGAGTCGCCTATGGAGACCGAGGCGAGGTTGTTCCTCCGTGACGCGGGCTTCACGGGGTTCATACCGCAGGTCGAGGTGTGGGACGACTACCGCCTCGATCTCGCCGACCCCGTTCACAAGATCGCAGTCGAGTACGACGGCCCGCACCACGAGCACCCGGCGCAGCAGTCGAAGGACCGGTTCCGTAGGAACCGCCTCCTCGCCGCCGGTTGGATCGTGATCGGCCTAGACCACAGGATATTCCGTTCCCAGCGAGACGACGTGCTTCAGCAGGTTCGGGCAGCGTACGCCCAGCGTTCCTCTCGCGTCGTTGTCGCCTGACACCTCGACGTCGCGCGCCCGCGCCAGAGCTTTCGACGCAGCTGGCCCGCTTTCCCTGCGGCACGCACAGGTGCGCGGCCTCTTTGGTCCATTTCGCCAGCGCACCCGCCCGTCCTCCGGGCATTCCGAGCGCGCAGGACGAAGACGGCGCACAAGTCGGCGGGGTGGGGCGGGAGCCGGCCGGGGCGGGGCGGGAGCCGGCCGGGGCGGGGCGGGAGCCGGCCGGGTGGGGGCGGGAGCCGGCCGGGTGCGCGCCGGGCCTTCCCGCCCCGGCGCTCCCCTCAGCGCTCCCCGGTGGAGGTCTCGGCGCGTGGCAGACAGGCACGCGCCCGCTCGTCCAAGCCCATCGTGAGGGTCTCGCCCGCGGGGACCGTCACCGCCTGCCCCTGCACGGTGCAGTCGAAATCCGCACCGTTGAGGTTGACGATCGTGATCTCCGTGTGGGTGCACCGGACCCGCACGTGTGTCCCGCGCACGGTCAGCCGGAACGTCAACGCGCCCCATTCGGCCGGCACCCGGGGGTCGAACGAGATGTCGCCGCGGTAGTCGCGCATCCCGCCGAACCCGCTCACGAGCGCCGACCACACCCCGCCCGCCGAGGCCACGTGGATTCCGTGGGCGGCGTTACCGTGCACGTCCGCCAGGTCCACCACGAGCGCCTTTGAGAAGTGCTCGAACGCCTCGTCGCAGTACCCGATCTCGGCGGCGATGATCGACTGCACGACCGCCGAGAGAGTGGAGTCACCCGTGGTGAGCGGGTCGTAGTACTCGAAGTTGGCCCGCTTATGCTCCTCGGTGAACTCGTCGCCGCGCAGGAACATCGCCAGCACCACGTCCGCCTGCTTGAGGACCTGGTGCCGGTAGATCACCAGAGGGTGGAAGTGCAGCAGCAGCGGGCGACGCGGGTGTTCTAGATCCTGGTCCCAGACCTCCTTGGCCAGGAAGTCCTGGTCCTGCGGGTGCACCCCGAGGGTCTCGTCGTAGGCGATCACCATGTTCTCGGCGGCACGCCGCCATTCCGCGATCTCGCCGTCGTCGATCTTCAGCCGCCGGCAGATCGCCGCCCACCGGCCGTCACCCAGTTCGGCGATGCGCTTGCAGGCGACGGCCGCCGCCGCCAGGTTGAACCGCGCCATGGCATTGGTGAACAGGTTGTTGTCCACCACGGTGGTGTACTCGTCGGGCCCGGTGACGCCGTGGATGTTGAAGCACCCGTCGTCGGCGAAGAACCCGAGCGAGACCCACATCCGCGCGGTCTCGACCAGCACGTCCACGCCCTCGCGGATCATGAACTCCTGGTCCCCGGTGGCCCACAGGTACTTGACCATGGCGTGCGCGATGTCGGCGTTGATGTGGTACTGCGCGGTGCCGGCCTCGTAGTAGGCGGAGGCCTCCTCGCCGTTGATCGTCCGCCACGGGTACAGGGCGCCCTTCACCGACAGGAAGCGGGCGCGGGCGCGGGCCTTGTCGAGCATCGAGTAGCGGAAGCGCAGGGCGTTCCGGGCGAACCGCGGGACCGTGTAGGTGAGGAACGGCAGGACGTAGGTCTCGGTGTCCCAGAAGTAGTGACCCGAGTAGCCGCTCCCGGTCACTCCCTTCGCAGCGATCCCGTAGGTCTCGGCGCGCGCGGAGGCCTGGGCCAGCTGGAACAGGTTGAAGCGGATGGCCTGCTGAGTCTCGGGCGGGCCGTCCACCTCCACGTCCCCGCGGTGCCAGAAGTGGTCGTACCAGTCGCGCTGCGTGCGCTGCAGGTCCTCCACACCGCGGTCACGCGCCCGGGACAGGGTGCGCGCGCACCGGTCGGCCAGTTCGTTCGCCGGGACCTTCTCGGAGGTGTGGTACGCGGCCAGCTTGGTGAGCCGCAGGACACGGCCGGGGGTGACGTGGGCGTGGTAGACGACCTTGGAGGCGTCGTCGTCGCTCTCCACGCTCATGTCGACCTCGTCCTCGGTCTCGACCTCGTGGTCCACGGCCACGGCGATCGACATCCCCGAGTTGGCGCAGCGGTACCCGTGCACCTGGTACCCGCGCTGGCCGTCGGAGACCACGGGCTCGAGCACCCGGTGATCGAAGCCGTCCGACCGGCGCGGATCGAACCCCTCGGGCACGGTCTCGGCGGAGTGGTACTCGCTCTCGCCGTCCTGCCGGTTGAGGACCTGCGAGGAGATCACGACCGGCGCCGGCTCCTCGGGGAGCTCGATCTCGTAGGTCATCACCGCGAGGTGCTTCTCCACCATCGAGACCATGCGAGTGGTGCGGATGATCACCTTCTTGCCGGCCGGCGTGCGCCAGGTCAGCTCACGGCGCAGGATGCCGTCCCGGAAGTCGATGCTGCGCTCGTAGTGCTCGAGGTCGGCCTCGCTCACACGGAGCGGCTCGTCGTCGACGTAGACGCGGATGGTCTTGGTGTCCGGGGCCTCCACCATGGTCTGGCCCTCGCGCGCCAACCCGAAGGCGTCCTCGGCGTGCTTGATGTGCCAGGTCTCGTGGAACCCGTTGACGTAGGTGCCGTGGGTGTGGGAGTCGCGGCCCTCCTCCGGGTTGCCGCGCATGCCCAGGTAACCGTTGGCCACGGCGAACTGCGTCTCCGAGACCCCCAGCGCGGAGGCCTTGGGGCTGGTCTCCACCCAGCGCCACGGGTCCACCGGGTGCGTGGAGCGGTTGATCTCCGGCACCTCGAGGTGACTGCGGAGGTTGACGCCGTAGGTCGTCCGGATGTTGCCGGGCACGGACTGCCCGATCGTGTCGTGGACCGGGCCGCGCCCGGGTGGGACGGGTGTCATGACCGTGCCTCCGTCAGCCCGGGGATGAGGTCCGCCAGGTCGTCGACGACGAGGTCCGCACCCTCCCGGAGCAGTACCTCGCGCCCCGCGCCGCGATCCACACCGATGACGCGCGCGAACCCGCCGGCGGCGCCGGCCTGCACCCCCGAGACGGCGTCCTCGATCACCGCGCAGCGGCCCGCCGGCACGCCCAGTAGTTCGGCGCCCCGGAGGTAGGTGTCGGGTCGGGGCTTGCCGGGGATCCGATCCGCCTGGGCCACCAGGCCGTCGACGATGACCTCGAAGCGGTCCAGCAGTCCCGCCGCCTCGAGCACGGGGCGCGCGTTCTTGGAGCTGGAGACCACGCAGGAGGCGATCCCGGCGGCGTCGAGGGCGTCGAGGTAGGCGACCGACCCCGGGTAGGGCTCGATTCCCTCATCGAGCAGTTCGCGGAAGACGAGGTTCTTGCGCAACCCCAATCCGCTGACGGTGTCCGCGTCGGGCAGGTCCTCGTCGTCGCCCTCGGGGAGGGTGATGCCGCGCGCGGCGAGCATCGACGCGATGCCCTCCACACGGGGTTTGCCGTCGATGTAGCGGAAGTAGTCGGCGTCCGAGTAGGGGTCGATCCCGCGCTCGGCGAAGTAGGCGGAGAACATTCGATTCCACGCCTGCATGTGCTTCTCGGCGGTCGGGGTGATGACCCCGTCCAGGTCGAAGAGCACGGCATCGATGCCGTGATGGTCCATGTCGCATCCTGCTTCCGGGTCGGTGGGCCGATCGGGCTCAACCGGTGACGCATCAAGGGTAGACACCCGACCCGGGGACCGAGCTCATTACCTCCCCCCGTGCGGTCCATCTCACTGACCCGCGGGGGTGTAGGGCGGGACACCACGGCTCCATGCGGGCCACAATGCACCGTTGTCGGGTACCCGGTGGCACTATGGTCGATGACTCTGTACTAGAAGGAGAGAGATGCGACTTCGCACCCGCAATCCCCGCCGTGTCGCGATCGCCGGCCTCGCACTGGTCACCGCGGCCGCACTGACGGCCTGCACGTCCGACGACGAAGGGAACGGCGACGCCTCGGGCGACGCCCAGACCACGACGACCGTCAACGAGTCCGCGCCCCAGGCACCTCTCGACCAGCTGGTCCTGTCCGAGGGCGAGGCCCCCGGCGGCGGTGTGGTGCAGGTGATCGAGCCGGCTCTCCTCCAGGAGGCGGTCGACAAGCTCGTCGCCGACCAGGGCAAGCAGCTCATGGAGGACCCGGCGTGCGACAGGGTCTCCCGACTGGAGACGGTCTCGAACTTCGCGACCACCGACGGCCTGACCGCGGCGGTGCGGTACAAGCAGTCGGAGGAGGACGAGACCGAGCACCGTTTCGGGATCGGCATGGTCGGCGAGAAGCTCGACGACTTCATGGACCGCTCGCTCTACGAGGCCTGCACCTCGTCGCGCAGCACCACCAACCCGGACGTCGAGCTGGTCATGACCGTGGAGGACGCCCCGGCCCTCGAAGGCGTCGAGGGCTTCCGGGTGACCAGCGACTTCATCACCACCCGGCCCGACGGCACCCGATCGCTGAGCCGGGCGATCGCGATCCACGGCTACACCCGCGAGACCACGGTGAGCGTGGAGTACGCGGCCCGCGGCAACGACCCGGCGGCCGACCCGGTCCTGCCCTCGGCGGACGGCGCGCTGGATGCCATCTACCAGGCGCAGATGGCCAAGATCGCGACGGCCGAATAGCAGGCCCGCGGGCCCGCTGCCTGCCGGCATCCGTCGCCCGCTCACCGGCCATCGTAAAGAGCGTTCCGCGCACGTCGCCCGAGAGGCGGTGCGCGGAACGCTCTTTTCGTTGGCCCGGGCCTGACGCCGGCCGGGCCGACCCTGGCCTGACGCCGGCCGGGACGACCCGGGCCTGTCGCCGGCAGAGCCGGCCGGGCCGGGCGGCGCCCTACAGGTTGATCATGTGGCCGCTGACGCCCTCGATGGCCTCCTTCATGGCCTCCGACAGGGTCGGGTGGGTGTGCACGTTGCGCGCCACGTCCTCGGCGGTGAGGTCCCACATCTGGGCCAGCGTCAGCTCGGGCAGCAGCTCGGAGACGTCGGGGCCGATGAGGTGCCCGCCGAGCAGCTCACCGTGCGTCGCGTCCGCCACGATCTTGACGAACCCGACCGCGTGGCCGAGGCCCTGGGCCTTGCCGTTGGCCGAGAACGGGAACTTGCCCACCTTGACCTCGTACCCCTCGTCGCGGGCCTGCGCCTCGGTGAGCCCGAAGGAGGCCACCTGCGGCTGACAGAAGGTGGCGCGGGGCATCATCCGGTAGTCGCCCAGTGTCTGGGTCGGTGCGCCGGCCATGGTCTCCGCCGCCACCACGCCCTGCGCCTCGGCCACGTGGGCCAGCTGCAGCTTGGCGGTGACGTCGCCCAGTGCGTAGATGCCCTCGACATTGGTCCGCATGTGGTCGTCGATCGCGATGGCGCCGCGGTCGGTGAGCTCCACCCCCGTGTTCTCGAGCCCGTAGCCCTCGACGCGGGGCGCGAACCCCACGGCCATCAGCACCTTGTCCACGGTCAGCGTCTGGGTCTTGCCCTCCTCGCCGTTCTTCTCGACCTCGACCTCGACCGAGTCGCCGTTGTCGGTGACCTTGGTGGTCTTGTGGCCGGTGAGGACCTTCACCCCGAGCTTCTTGTAGTGCTTGGCGATCTCCTTGGAGACCTCCGCGTCCTCGTTCGGCAGGAGGCCGTCCATGTACTCGACGATCGTCACCTCGACGCCGTAGTTGGCCATGACGTAGGCGAATTCCATGCCGATCGCCCCGGCACCCACGATCACGACCGAGTCCGGGAGTTCGCGGGAGAGGATCTGGTCCTCGTAGTCCACCACGTTCTCGCTCAACTCGATTCCGGGGAGCGTCTTGACCACGGAGCCGGTGGCGATGATGCAGTTGTCGAAGGTGTACGCGGTGCCGTCGACCTCGATCGTCTTGTCGTCGGTGAAGCTGCCGAAGCCGTCGATCTCGGTGATCTTGTTCTTCTTCATGAGGTAGTGGACACCCTTGACGATGCCCTCGGAGACCTTCCGGCTGCGGTCGTAGGCCGCGCCGAAGTCGAAGGAGACGTCCCCGGAGATGCCGTACGTCTTGGCCTCACGCAGCACCGTGTTGGCCAGCTCGGCGTTGCGCAGCAGCGCCTTGGAGGGGATGCACCCGACGTTGAGGCATACCCCGCCCCAGTACTTCTCCTCTATCACGGCCACCTTGAGGCCGAGCTGGGAGGCGCGGATTGCGGCGACGTAGCCACCGGGGCCCGCGCCGAGGACGATGAGGTCGTAATGAGTGTCAGCCACGACACACAGGGTAGCGCTCCGGGCGGCCCGGATGAGCCGGAGCGATGCGGAACCCCACCCGAAATGACCGTCGCCGCCTCCTCCCGGGGGGAGGGGCGGCGACGGGACCCGCGTCGGGTGCGATCAGGACAGGTTGCCCAGGACCGACTTGAGGGCGGTGGCGACGAGGTTGCCGACGGTCTCGGCGATCTGGTCGGTGATCGTCTGCGTTGAGCTGCCGGTGCCGGTGGCGTTGCCGAGGGAGTCCGTGACCGAACCGAGGCTGAGAGAACCCATTGTGTATCTCCGTTTATCGAGTGCATTCCCGAGGGATTCGAGAATGGCCGGGTCAGGCGACCCCTGCATGGCGTCGATGGTACTGACGCTACGGCTCGGTAACAAGAGCCTGTGTATTTCTTACCTCCCGTACAGATGTCCCCGCGCCGTACACGGCATCATCGGGGCATGACCTCACCCGCATCGCCCGACAACCCACCCGGGTCAGCCGACCCGTACCTGCACCTCGAGGCCGTCGATTCGGCCGAGGCGCTCGAGTGGGTCCGGGTACGCAGCGACCGCACCGTGGCGGACCTGGCCTTCGGCCCCGAGGCCGAGTCCGCCCACGCGCGCGCCCTGGAGATTCTCGACGCCACCGACCGTATCGCCTGGCCGGTCCTGCGGGGCCGGTACGCCTACACCTTCTGGCGGGATGCCGACCATCCCCGCGGGTTGTGGCGGCGGGTGCCGTGGTCCGTGCTGACACGCGGCGCCCCGGGTGTCGACCACCCGGCCTGGGACACCCTCGTGGACGTGGACGCCCTGGCGGCGGAGGAAGGGGTCAACTGGGTCTACTCGGGAGCGGTAGTCCGGCGTCCCGCCGACGACAGGGCGCTCCTCCGGCTCTCACGCGGGGGCGCGGACGCGGTGGAGGTCCGCGAGTTCGACCTGACCACCCGCCGGTTCGTCCCCGAGGCCGAGGGCGGGTTCCGAGTGTCGGAGGCCAAGAGTTCGGTGTCCTGGGTGAACCGGGACACACTGCTGCTGTCCTCACCGCTGGACCCGGAGGGAGCGGACGCCACCGACTCCGGCTACCCGCGCTTGGCGAGGGTGTGGCACCGCGGGTCCGACCCGCTCGACGCCCCGGTCATCTTCTCCGGGCGGACGCAGGACGTGGCGGTGGGGGCCTCGTACGACCTCTCCTCGGGCCGGTACACGGCCAGTCGCGCCCCCGATTTCCACTCCTCCGAGGAGTGGTTCTGGTCCCCGGGGGCCGATCCCGCCGCGACGGCGCCCCGCCGGGTGCCGGTGCCCGAGGACTGCCGGGTGAGTTCCTGCGGGGACTGGCTGCTGCTGCGTCCGCGCACCGACCTGGTGATCGCGGGCCGATCCCACCCCGGCGGCTCGGTCCTCGTGGTGCCGTGGGCCGCCGTGGACGCCGATCCCTCGCGGCTGCCCGAGCCCGTGGTCCTGTTCTCCCCCACCCCCTCCACCACGGTCGAGGACGTGACCTGGGGCCGGGGCCGGATCCTGCTGACGATCCTCGACGAGGCCGAGTCGCGTCTCGAGGCGTACTCGATCCCGGGATCCGCGGACGGGGCCTGGGAGCCCCGCCCGGTCGAGGGACTACCGGACCACGTGTCGGTGGACGTGCTGTCGTGCGACCGCCTGTCCGACTGGCGTGTCAGCGACGATGACGACGGTGACGACGACGAGCGCCCCCACCCCGACGACGCCGTCCTGGCGGTCTCCGGTCCGATCGTCCCGCCCTCGCTGGTGCTGCTCCGCGCGGACGGCACCACCACCACGCTCGGGTCCACCCCGGACCGTTTCGACACCACCGGGATCGAGGTCACCCGGCACACGGCGGTCAGTGACGACGGCACCTCGGTGCCCTACACCGTGATGCGCGGCCCCGGGCCCGACGGGCCCAGGCCGACCATCCTCTACGGCTACGGCGGTTTCGAGGTGTCGATGCGACCGTCGTACGCGGCCCTGCGCGGGGCGCTGTGGCTCACCGGAGGCGGCACCTACGTGGTGGCGGGGATCCGGGGCGGCGGCGAGTACGGGCCCTCGTGGCATCAGTCCGCCGTCCGGGAGAACCGGCCCCGCGCGTTCGAGGACTTCGCGGCCGTCGCCCGGGCCCTCGTCACCACCGGCGTCACCACCCGCGACCAGCTGGGCGCGACCGGCGGGTCCAACGGCGGCCTGCTCATGGGTGTGATGCTCACCCGCTACCCGGAGCTGTTCGGGGCCCTCGCGATCGCGGTCCCGCTCCTGGACATGCGGCGCTACCACCTGCTGCTCGCCGGCGCGTCCTGGATGGCCGAGTACGGCGACCCCGACTCGGAGGACTGGGACGATTTCCTGGGCGCCTACTCGCCGTACCAGCACGTCCGGCCGGCCTCCGAACGCCCGTACCCCCCGGTCCTCATGACCACCTCTACCCGGGACGACCGTGTCCACCCGGGTCACGCCCGCAAGATGACGGCCGCGCTCGAGGCGGCCGGGCACGAGGTCGCCTACTACGAGAACGTCGAGGGCGGCCACGCCGGCGCCGCCGACAACTCGCAGGAGGCCCGGAAAGCGGTGCTCACGTACGAGTTCTTCAGGCGCCGGCTGCCTCGTCGTCGTCCCCCGACGGGCTGAGCGCCACCTCCCGGTCCATCCATGCCAGCACCCGGGCGACCACCTGGGCGGGTGTGCGCGCCCACGTGTTGTGGCCCAGCGGTTCCGGCTCCAGCTCGAGACTCGTCCGGGCAGCGGGGAGCATCGCCAGCAGCCCGCGAGCCGCGCTCTCGGGGGCGAGCGGGTCGTCGGCGATCACCACCGCGAGCGCGGGCACCGTCACGCGGGTCAGACCCTCCCGGTAGTCGAGGTCGGCGCGCGCCGGCTGCATGCTCCCCCGGGCCGCGAGACGGGACCAGTCGCTGATGCGGTCGGCCGGGATCCGACCGCTCGCGCCGAAGAACCGTCCCGGGACGTGTCCCGCCAGCGAGCCGATGGCGGGCAGGAGGATCGAGCCCGCTCGCAGTCGCCGTCCGACGCGGCGGGGGTACCCGCGGTAGAACGGGGACTGCGCCGCCACCGCCACCAGGCCCGCCACCCGGGGATCGCGCCGCGCCAGGTGGTACACCCCGATCTGCGCGCCCATGCTGTGGCCGAGCAGCACCACCCGCCGGGCGCCGAGCTCGCGCTGCATCGCGTCCAGCGCCAGCGGGACGTCCTCGGCGGCGCTCTCGTGGTATCCGGCCGCTCCCCCGCCGCGGCCGATGCGGTGGGTGCTCTCGCCCTGGCCCCTCAGTTCGGTGATCGCCACGTCCACCCCTGCCGCGGCCAACGCTCTGGCCAGCGGGAGGTAGTACCTGGCGCCGACCGCGATACCGGGCAGGACCAGGACGGCGGGCCTGGTCCGATCCGGGACGGCGGACTCCACCATGAGCAGCGGGCTCGTGCTGCCATCGGTGTGGCGGAGCTCGGTACGGCGCGGGTCGTCCGTCTTGGTCATGCGTACAGTTTGCCAGTGGCCCACTTTCGGAGCCCACTCCAGGGGGGCTCCCGCCACCTCGTGACAGGAGAACGGACCCCGCCCCACCGTAGTGGTGGGGCGGGGTCCGTCGGGTCCGGGACTCTAGGTCGCCGGCTCGTTTCAGCCGATCAGATCGGACCGTAGCGGGCGTTCATCGCCTGGGCCATCATCGGCCAGGACTGCTTGAGGTCGTCCTGCCAGTAACCCCACGAGTGCGTTCCGTTGGGCGCGAAGTCGAACTGGGCCGGGATCTGCAGCTCGGCGAAACGGCGGGCGAGGTTGGCCGTGCAGTACTGCGTGGCCGCCTCGATGATGCCGCCGACGATCGCCTGGTTGGCCAGGGCCGGGATGCTGTTACGCAGCCGCCAGTTCTCCAGGGACTCGTGCGGGCCGGGCAGGCCGTTGCCGGTGGAGATGAACATGGCCGGCAGGGTGCCGTTGTCGCGCTGGGCGACGAACTTGGGCGCCTGGGCGACCGGGTCGTTGGCCACCCAGCCCGGACCGGGGTAGGGCCCCCACATGTTGTCGAGGTTCGCCCCGCCACGCATGCCGGTGACGATATTGATGAACTGGTAGCCGATCGGGGTCGAGGTCTCGGCACATCCCGAGTACGAGCCGATGGCCTGGAACCGGCCGGGGTGATTCTGAGCGATCGTCAGGACCGACGTGGCGGTCATGGAGATCGCGGCGAGGCTACGCTTGCGGTTCGGGTAGTTGCCGCCGTACCGGCCCTCGAAGAGGTTCGGGAGCTCCTGGGCGAGGTAGGTCTCGAACGCCATCGGGCGGTCGGTCTCGCGGGCGTAGCGGGTCTGGACGTTGGGATCGTGGCGCTGCCAGTCCGTGTAGTAGGAGAAGGCACCACCGATCGGGGTGACGGTCCAGACGTCCTTGTCCGACATGAAGGCCCGGACGTCCGACTGCGCCTGCCAGGTGGCCGAGTCCTCTCCACCACCGGCGCCGTTGACGAGGTAGAGCACCGGCGCGCCGTTGTTCCCGTCACGGGGGCGCTGCACGATGTTCGGGACCTCGATGGCCATCTTGTCCGACCACACCGACACGATCAGTCGACCGTCGGGGAGCTGGGTCTCGACGACCTTGTTCTGGGCGGTGGCCTTGGTGTACTGAATGTTTCCACCCTGTGCCTGGGCAGTGCCCGTGGCAACGACGGGGACCATGGCCGCGGCGATGGTCGCCGCAGCGACCTTGGTGCCCAACCGACCGCTCTTGACTGAACGCATATTCCGACGCCTAACCTTCTCGTTGTTCACAGACGGACTCGGGCAGACCCGCATTGCACAGCTAACCCGATTCCCAGTAGTCACACAAGACCCACTAAGCACACTCCCGGCGGAAGCACGCCTGCGGGACCGAGTCTCGCGCCCGCGGGGCACCCATCCGAGGATTCCATACCCGGGCGGCCCGTCGGTAACCGCGGGACCACCCTTGCGGTTCACGTCAACATTATCGACGCCACCCGGCCCGCTGTTACCGATATGAACAAATTCCTATACAACCTTCGGGGCCCGGGCCCGTGCGCCACACCGGTCGAGACACGAGAAAGGGCCCCGGGCACAGCCCGGAGCCCCCATCCCGTTCAGCCGAAAGGCTCAGGCCATGAAGCCGGCGTCGAAGGCCTTCTGGAAGTCGCCGCCGAGGAAGTAGCCGATCCCCTTGACGATGTTGTTGGTGTTGCCGACCAGGCCGCCCGCGAGGTCGACGATGCCGTCCTTGCCGAAGATGTCGCCGACGGAACCGAGATCGATGCCCATGATGTTCTCCCTGAATGCTGCAATCCGGCGAGATCCGGATCAGTGGATGATGCTGAGATCGGCTGCTGTGCGCCGCAGCCGGGGCGTTCGCGCCGAAGCGCTACGGCCGGGGGCCGGTCAGGCGGAGATGTCGTCCCCGCCGAGGCTGCCGAGCGCGTTCATGAAACCGTCGCCCTGGATGGAACCGGTGAAGCCGACGACGCCGTCGATGAGGTTCTTGACCGCGGTGAGGGCGGCGCTGATGGCGCTGAAGTCAGGCATGTGTGTCTCCCTTTGAAAGTGGTGCCCCGGCTCATGGGGCCAGAGTCAGAGTAATCTGAGCGACTCCGATGTCAATTGTGACGTCCGTCTCCCCCCCCGCCAAGGTGACGACGAGGGAAACTGAGGTGACCCTCAGTGGCTCAGATCACGGATGCGAGGAAATCCTAACATCCGTCCTCAGCTGCGCAAACCACTCAAACAAATGCGCATACGCTGTTGCGTTAGCTTCTCCTCACCCTGGCGTGAGCGCACTGACTGTTCACCCCCGGGACATCTCGGTTTCCCGGGCTTCCCCGCACCCACCAATGCGGCCCGCGCGAGGGAGATCGCGCGGGCCGCATCGAGGTGTCGGGGGCATGGCCGCCCCCGACAGGCTCAGGTCACCACATCATGAAGCCGCCGGCGAGGGCCTCCTCGAAGTCTCCTCCGGTGAAGTAGGCCAGGCCGGAGAAGAGGTCTCCGAACGCGCCGAGGAAGTCGTTGACAAAGCCGAGGGCGTCACTGACGCCGATGAGGGATCCGAACTCGGGGAAGAACATGGTGTACTCCTGGGTCTGCTGGGTATGTGTCTCTGGAGAAGGTGACTCTGGGATCAGCCGGCGGGATCAGTCGGCGCTGATGCTCGACAGTGCATCGAAGAAGTCGTTCATGCCCCCCTCGCCTCCCAGCGACCCGGTGAATGTGACGACGGCTCCGAGGATGTCGGTGATCCCTCCGAAGAGGTCTGACAGCTGACCGAAGTCGGGCATGGTGTTCTCCGTTCTCGTGCGCTCACGGCGCCCTCTGAGGCGCCTGTCAGCGACTCTAAGAAGAGACACATGTCCATCACAATGGGCGAAACCGCACCTTAACCGCAGAGCACAGGCTCTTTACGCGAAGCCCGATAGATGACGATCCTGTTACGCGCCGCCGCGGAACTGGTGTGGGTCCCGCCACGGCGGAGGTGAGGACGGTCTGGCCCGGGCGGCGTGCGCGAAATGAGAAAAAGGCTGTGGCCCGCACCGGGATCATCCGGTGCGGGCCACAGCCCCACTGCGTGGTCCGGGCTGGGACTAGAAGCCCATGCCACCCATCTCGTCGCCACCCGGCATGGCGGGCGCGGCGGGCTCGGGCTTGTCGGCCACGACGGCCTCGGTGGTGAGGAAGAGCGCCGCGATCGAGGCGGCGTTCTGGAGGGCGGAGCGGGTCACCTTGACCGGGTCGTTGATGCCGGCCTCCAGGAGGTCCTGGTACTCGCCGGTGGCCGCGTTGAGGCCCTGTGCACCCGGGAGGCTGCGGACCTTCTCCGCCACGACGCCGGGCTCGAGGCCGGCGTTGAAGGCGATCTGCTTGAGCGGGGCGCTCAGCGCGAACTTGACGATCTTCGCGCCGGTGGCCTCCTCGCCCTCGAGGGACAGGCCGTCGACGGCGACCTCGGACTTGACCAGGGCGACGCCACCTCCGGCGACGATGCCCTCCTCGACCGCGGCCTTGGCGTTGCGGACCGCGTCCTCGATGCGGTGCTTGCGCTCCTTGAGCTCGACCTCGGTGGCCGCGCCCGCCTTGATCACGGCGACGCCGCCGGCGAGCTTCGCGAGACGCTCCTGGAGCTTCTCACGGTCGTAATCCGAGTCGGAGTTCTCGATCTCGGCGCGGATCTGGTTGACCCGTCCCTCGATCTGGCCCTGGTCTCCCGAGCCCTCGACGATGGTGGTCTCGTCCTTGGTCACCACGACCTTGCGCGCCTTGCCCAGCATCGAGATGTCAGCGGTCTCGAGCGATAGGCCGACCTCCTCGGAGATGACCTGACCGCCGGTGAGGATCGCGATGTCCTGCAGCATGGCCTTGCGCCGGTCACCGAAGCCCGGGGCCTTGACGGCGACGGACTTGAACGTGCCGCGGATCTTGTTGACGACGAGGGTGGACAGCGCCTCGCCCTCGACGTCCTCGGCGATGATGAGCAGCGACTTGCCCTCGCCGATGACCTTCTCCAGCAGCGGGAGGAGGTCCTTGACGGTGGAGACCTTGCCCGAGACCAGCAGGACGTACGGATCCTCCATGACCGCCTCCTGGCGCTCGGGATCCGTCATGAAGTACTGCGAGATGTAGCCCTTGTCGAAGCGCATGCCCTCGGTGAGCTCGAGATCCAGGCCGAAGGTCTGGGACTCCTCGACCGTGATCACGCCCTCCTTGCCGACCTTGTCCATCGCCTGCGCGATGAGCTCGCCGATCGCCGGGTCGGCGGCGGAGATGCCGGCGGTCGCGGCGATCTGCTCCTTGGTCTCGATCTCCTTGGCGGAATCGATCAGGTGCGCGGTGACGGCCTCGACGGCCTTCTCGATCCCGCGCTTGATGCCCATGGGGTTGGCACCGGCGGCCACGTTGCGCAGGCCCTCGCGCACGAGCGCCTGGGCCAGGACGGTGGCGGTGGTGGTGCCGTCGCCCGCGACGTCGTCGGTCTTCTTGGCGACCTCCTTGACGAGCTCCGCACCGATCTTCTCGTACGGGTCCTCGAGCTCGATCTCCTTGGCGATGGAGACGCCGTCGTTGGTGATCGTGGGGGCGCCCCACTTCTTCTCCAGCACGACGTTGCGACCCTTGGGGCCGAGCGTGACCTTGACGGCGTCGGCGAGCTGGTTGAGACCGCTCTCCAAGCCGCGGCGGGCCTCTTCATCGAACGCGATCATCTTTGCCATTGGGTGAATCATCCTCCGGGTGTGGGGTGACACGTATGTGGTCGGCGTCGGCGCCCGCGACGGACGGTGCGGACCGTGTCAGATCCGCGCCTCACCTTGCGACCTCAGTTCAGGTGTTACTGGCACTCAGGGTAGCCGAGTGCCAAGCGCTTTTCTAGCACTCGCCCCCCACGAGTGCAAAGGGCGCACGGCGCTGTTCGCGACGGGCGAACGACACGCGCGCCGGGGCCCGGTCCCCTACGATCGAGACTCGATCCCGCCCATCCCCTTCGGAAGGCCCTCCATGTCCCCCGAGTCCGCGCCCGTCGACACCATCGAGAGCTCGATCGAGATCGACGCCCCACCCGCCAGAGTCTGGGAGGTCGTCTCCGAGGTCCGCAACGCACCCCAGTGGAGCACCCAGGCGTACAAGGTCGTCGCACTCGGCGGTCGCACGACCGCCGGCACCCGCGCACTCAACATCAACAGGCGCGGCCCCCTCTTCTGGCCCACCACCAGCCGGGTCGTGGAGTTCGAACCCGGCCGCCGGTTCGCCAACCGCATCACCGAGAACACCACCGTCTGGGTCTTCGAGCTCGAACCACTCCCTGGAGGCGGGACCCGGCTCACCGAGCGCCGCGAGGTCCCGAGCGGACTGACCTTCATCTCGACGTTCCTCACCGAGAAGCTCTTCGGCGGCCAGCCCTCGTTCACCAAGGAGATGGACAGGGGCGTGTCGACCTCCCTTAAGCGGATCAAGGCGCTCGTCGAGCAGGGCTGACCCGCATGTCCGGGGCGGGCGTCGTCGCCGGGGTCCGTGCCGGGATCTCCGCGGTCCTCGCGGGCTGCCTCACGGCGGCGCTCACCGGGTGCGCGCTCTGGGCCGACAGCCCGGGCCCCGACACCCCCGAACGCGAGGAACCCGGCCCCACCCTGGCCGCGGGGCCACCGCCCGGCGGATGGCAGGACGTGCACAGTCCGACCGGACTGGTCTACTCGGTCCCGCCCGACTGGGAGGTGGGCGACCCGTTCGGCGCACCCGCGCCGGGTGACACGGACCTTCCGCAGGACCCTGGGTCGGACTGGGGCTCGGGGTACGTCACCACGGCCAACGCGATCGCCGACCGCGGCTACTGCGCCGCGTCCGGGCTGTCGTTCCGCACCCTGTCCGGCATCAGCACGATGCTCCCGGGCGACGCACGCGACCAGGCCGAGTCCGCCTCGCGGGCCATGGCAGACTCGATCGACCGCCGCTTCACCAGGAACGGCGCCGACGTCCCGGTGCCCGAGGCCCGCAGCATCGGCGTCTCGGGGGTTCCCGCGTGGTACGTCTCGCTCCGAGGCGCGGTCCGGCCACCCCGCGACTCCTGCACCCCGCCGACCATCCGGTTCGACACGATCGCGGTGTCGACGAGGGCGACGGACGGATCTCCCGCCTCGATCGTCTTCGTCCTCATGTCCGACGAGGACGAGCCGGGGGTCCAGCCGGAGGAGATCATCGATGCCGTGGTGGCGTCCCTGCGCTACGACAACTCGGTCTGAACCACGCCGGCCCGGGCGCCCGGGCCGCTCAGGCCGCGGTGACCTCGTCGGCCAGCGGGGCGCGCGGCACCTCACCGAGCCAGTCCCGGTCACCCCGCGCCCAGGCCCACCCGGTCGAGGCCGCGTCCCCGACCTCTCCGAGCGCGAGGGTCCGGTCGACGAGCGGAACCCCGGGCCCGTCGGCCACCTGGATGCGCAGGGTGTCTCCGGCACGCTCGTATCGGAACCACCGGTCCTCGTCGACGTCCAGCTCGAGCCGGTCCCCCTCCACTTTTAGCGCGCGTACGAGCTGCTCCAACAGTTCGTGCGTCACCCACGGCAGGGTCCCGTGCGGCCGACCGCGCACGGCGTGATCGGTGATTCCGGCGCCCGCGGTGGTGGGCCGGCGGTGGACGTCGATATCGATCCGGACGCGCGGATCGGCCACCAGCCCGAGTTCCGGAGCGGTCACCAGGAGTTGGTGGGGGGCGGCGTACCGCATCACCGCGTTGACCACCAGGGGCCGGGTGATCACCCCGGGGTGGATCACCACACCGACGCCCTCGATGTGCGGCCGCCGGGTGAGTGCGCCGGTCTCGCCCACCGCGTCCGCCTCGGGAAAGCGAGTACTGACCTGGTCGCGGAGCTCGAGGAGATCGGCCCGGACGTGGTCGGGGAGATCATCGAGGTGGGCCGCGTCGCGACAGGCCGGATCAGCTGGGGTGACGACGATCACGTAGCTCATGGCGGACACTGTACTTCATTCGCGGTTCATCTTCCGTTCATCTTGGTCGCGAGTTGTTCATCTCGAAACTAGGCTGACCCCATGTCCGCCTCCGCCCCGTTCCGGGCCCCCCACCCGTCTCTGACCCCGCTCGCCGACGCGGTGGTCGCGCAGCTCGGTCGCGCCCGCACCGACCTCGCCGAGCTGGTGGCGCTGCCGTCTGTGCACGGCTCCGAGCCGGAGGCGTGTGCGCGGGCCTGCGACCTGGTTCGCAGGCTGCTCGTCGAGCTGCCGGTGCCCGGCCTCGGTCCGGACGCGGTGGAGGTCGTCGAGACCTCGGACGGTTCGCGGGCGGTGTTCGCCCACCGTCCCGCCGCCCCGGGCCGCCCGACCGTGCTCCTCTACAGCCACTACGACGTGCAACCCGCCGGTGATCCCGACGAATGGACCACCCCGCCGTGGGAGCTCACCGAGCGTGAGGGCCGCTGGTACGGCCGCGGCGCCGCCGACTGCAAGGGCAATCTGGTGGCCCACCTCACCGCCCTCCGGGCACTCGCCTCCCTGGGCGGGTCGCCCTCACCGGACCCGCTGGACGGCCTGGGGATCAGGATCGTCGTCGAGGGCTCCGAGGAGACCGGTGGCGGGGGCCTGGACGATCTGGTGGCCACGCGACCCGACCTCGTCGCGGCCGACGCGATCCTCATCGCGGACTCGGGGAACGTCTCGGTGGGCGTGCCGACGCTCACGACGAGCCTCCGGGGGATCGCGAACGTCGTCGTCGTCGTGGACACGCTCGAGGCGGGCGTCCACTCGGGCCAGTTCGGGGGCGCGGCGCCCGACGCGCTGGGCGCGCTGGTGTCGATCCTGGCCTCGCTCCGGGACCCCGACACCGGTGCCACGACCGTCGACGGTCTCGGCTTCTCCGGGCGGTGGGCCGGACAGCCTTATCCCGACGACGCCTTCCGCGCGGACGCCGGGATCCTCGAGGGGGTGGAGCCGTCGACCGCGGCCCCGCTGGCCGACCTGGTGTGGTCGCGCCCGGCGGTCACCGTGCTGGGCATCGACTGCCCGCCGGTCGAGGGCGCGATCGCCGCGGTCCAGCCACACGCCCGGGCCCTGGTCAACCTCCGCGTCCCACCCGGCACCGACCCGCTCGAGGCGCAGGAGCTCCTCGCAGCACACATCGAGCGGCGGCGCCCCTGGAACGCACGTGTGTCGGTGGAGAAGGAGACCGTGGGATATCCGTTCAGTTCCGTTCCCGCGGACGGGTCGGATCCTGTTCACGACCTGCTCTCGGAGTGTCTGGCGCAGGCGTACGGCACGGCGGAGGTGGCGGAGGTCGGCTCGGGCGGGTCGATCCCGCTGTGCACTGCTCTGCGTGAGGCCCATCCGCGGGCCGGGATCGCGCTGTTCGGCGTGGAGGATCCGGCCGCCGCGATCCACTCCCCCGACGAGAGCGTGGACCCGGGGGAGATCGAGCGCATCGCGCTGGCCGAGGCCGCGTTCCTGCAGCGCTTCCGCTGACCCGGGGGCCGCGCCGGTGGTGCGTGACGCGGCCGTGGCGCAGTCGGCGATACGCTCGCACGCGTGAACTCCCGCCCGGACCTGGACCTGACCCTGCGCCTCTCGGCCTCCGCCGCCGATTCCCGCCGGGGCATCGTCCGGGCGCACCCGGAGGTGATCCTGGCGCTGGGGATGCGGGAGTGGGACGCCCTCGAGATCGTGGGCGCGCGCACGACGGCGGCCGTGGTCGCCGCCGCCGCGACCGGTGCCCCCAGCGGGATCCTGGTGGTGGACGAGGTGATCGCCGCCAACTGTGGTCTGGGCGAGGACGCGCGGGTGACCGTCCGGGCCGCCCGGGTCACCGGCGCCCAGTCCGTCGAGGTCCAGGGCTTGCCGCCCGCGGGCCGCGGCGTGGGCGAGCGGGTACTGCGGTCCGCCCTGCTGGGCAAGGTGCTGCGCGTGGGTGACTCCGTGACACTGCTGCCCCGCGACCTCGGCCCAGACTTCCCCACCGGAGACACCTCCCGCACCCTGCGCAACACCATGGGGGCGCAGTGGAGCACCGCGCTGCTCACCGTCACCGCGACGGTGCCGGACGGGGTGGTCTCCGTCCAGCCCACGACCGCGGTGGTCGCCGCGGGAACCGCGGGAGCCGCAGGAGCCGCTGGATCATCGGGCCCCGGTCGCGGTGTGACGACGGCGAGCCCCCGTGGTGACTCGCCACGCTCGGCGGACAACTCTGGCGCCCCCGCCCCGGACCCGACGATCACCGCCGTCGACCGACGGGACCTGGTGGGGTTCGCCGACCAGGCGGAGGTGCTGGAGCAGTGGCTCACCCTCGCCCTGGATCGGGCGGAACTGTTGCGCACACTGGGCACCTCACCGCACCTCGGGGTGTTGATCGCGGGACCGCCCGGCGTCGGCAAGGCCACGCTGGTGCGGTCGGTCGCGGCGGACCGGCGGCTCGAGGTGCTCGACGGTCCGTCCGTGGGGTCCCTGGACGCCGCGGGTCGGCTCGAGGCCGTCCGGGCCGCGGCCGAACGGGCCAGGGAGAACGGCGGGATCCTGCTCGTCACCGACGTGGATGCACTCCTGCCGGCGCAGACCGAACCGGTGTCCACCCTGGTGCTGGACCGGCTGCGCTCGGTGGTCGCGCACCCGGGATCGGTGCTGGTGGCCACCTGTGTGCGTCCCGAGGACGCCGACTCCCGGCTGCGGGAGCCCGACATCTGCGATCGCGTGCTGGACCTGCCGCTGCCCGGCGCCGCCGACCGCGCCGCGCTGCTGGGGGTGCTCCTGCGGGACGTGCCCACCGGCGAACTCGACCTGCCCGCGGTGGCGGACCGGACGCCCGGGTACGTGGCGGGCGACCTGAGGGCGTTGGCCCGCGAGGCCGCCCTGCGCGCCGCGGGCCGGGCCACGGAACGGGCGACAGACCGGTCCACTGGCCGGGCGACGGACCGGGCCACGGACCGAGACGTCGAGAGCGCTCCGGACGGCGAGGCCGTCACGGTGCGCCTCGAGCAGGAGGACCTGCTCGGCGCGATCACCGTGATCCGGCCGCTCTCCCGCTCGGGGACCGAGGAGCTGAGTCTGGGCTCGATCACGCTGGACGACGTCGGCGACATGGAGGAGGTCCGTCAGGCCCTCACCGAGACGGTCCTGTGGCCGCTCCAGCACCGCGACTCCTTCGAGCGCCTGGGAGTCCAACCCCCGCGAGGGGTGCTGCTCTACGGGCCCCCCGGGTGCGGGAAGACCTTCGTCGTCCGGGCGCTCGCGGCGAGTGGCCGCCTCACGGTGCACATGGTCAAAGGCGCCGAACTCATGGACAAGTGGGTCGGCTCGTCGGAGAAGGCGGTGCGGGACCTGTTCCGCAAGGCTCGGGACTCGGCTCCGTCGCTGGTCTTCCTCGACGAGATCGACGCCCTGGCGCCCCGCAGGGGCCAGTCCGGGGACTCCGGTGTCGGCGATCGCGTGGTGGCCGCACTGCTCACCGAGCTCGACGGCGCCGAGCCGCTGGGCGACGTGGTGATCCTCGGCGCGACCAACCGTCCCGAACTCATCGACCCGGCGCTGCTACGGCCGGGCAGGCTCGAACGTCTCGTCTTTGTCCCCCCACCGGACGCCGAGGCGCGGGCCGACATCCTCCGCGCCTCCGGTCGCAGCGTGCCGCTGGCCGACGACGTGGACCTGGCCGCGCTCGCCGCGGATCTGGACGGGTACTCCGCGGCGGACTGCGCCGCGCTCCTCCGCGAGTCGGCCCTCACCGCCATGCGACGCGACATCGACGCGGCGGAGGTCACCGCGGACGATGTGGCCCGCGCGCGGCGGGTGGTCCCACCCTCCCTCGACCCCGAGCAGGTCGAGAGCCTGCGCCTGTACGCCGAGCGGCGGGAGTCCTAGGACCGGTGCCGGGAGGTCGGAGCTCGCGCTCGGGCCGGCTTGTCGCCGGCCGCCCCGCCGTCTAGACTCTCCCGCCATGCGGAAGATTCTCGTAGTAACCGGACGTAACGGGGCCTGAAGACCGGCACCCCCGTTGCGTGGTTGCTCGATCTCCGTCGGTCCCCGAACCGACGTCTGAGACGAGAACACCATGCGCACCACCACACCAGACCACTCGGCCGGTCTTTCCACCCGGTCGGACTCCTGCCCCTTCGCCGAGCGGTTCGGGCGCCGCCTGCCGCGCGGCTTCGCCGATGAGGCGGAGACACTGGACTGGCGGGAGCTGCTCGACACCTACGCACCGTCGACCGACCACTTCCACCTGGCCGACTTCTCGCGCCGCCCGTTGGGCCGCGGGATCACCGCCTATGAGGCGATCCTGGCCACCCGGGACCCCTCCGCGCCGGGCGAGTTCACCGCTCACCGTCTGACCACCGAGTCCTGCGGGGACCTCACCGCCATGTCCGAGATGTTGGGCCGGATCGGAGCCCGCGTGGAGATCGAACGCTTCCACCAGTACGAGGGTGAGGCATTCGACGGATCCGAGTCCTGGTGCACGATCCTGCGGGCCACCTGCGGCCGCCGGGCGACCTGGGCCATGGGTTTCGGACGGTCCCCCTCCGAGGCCTCCATCGCCGCACTCCTCAGTGCGGCGACCCTCCTCCACCTGCGCTGAGAAGAGTCGGGTCGGAGACCTTCTGTAAACTTCCCGAAAGAACCCAGACCCTGGTCGACCTCCGGCACCCGCCCCATCAGGCGGGAGCGTCCGCGTGTCGTGTCCCGGGCCACACCTCGAGAGGAGCCGCCGGTGATCGCGATCCTCTCGGCCCACGCCGTGGCCACCCTGATCGCGATCCCCCTGGTCCTGAGGTTCGGTCGCCGGGCGTTCCTCGCCCTGGCCCTGGTGCCCGCCGCGAGCGCGGTGTGGGTCGCCGCCAACCTGGACCGCGTCCCCACCGAGTCCGTCCGGTGGGCGCCCGAGATCCACCTCGCGCTGGACCTGCGGATGGACGCCCTGTCGGCGCTCCTGGCCCTCATCGCCCTCGGCGTGGGTGCGCTGGTCCTGGTGTACTGCACCTGGTACTTCCAGGACGACGAACCACGCCTACACCTGTTCGCAGCCGAGCTCGTGGCCTTCGCCGGCGTCATGTTCGGCCTCGTCGTGGCCGACAACATGATCCTCCTCTACATATTCTGGGAGATCACCTCCGTCCTGAGCTTCCTCCTGGTCGGCCACTACGCCGCGCGGGCCACCGCTCGCCGCGCGGCCACCCAGGCGCTGCTCGTCACCACCCTCGGCGGCCTGGCGATGCTCGTCGGGATGATCATCCTCGGCCAGGCCGCCGGGTCCTACCTGATCAGCGACGTGGTCGCCTCGCCGCCGTCCGGCCCGCTCATCCACTGGGCACTCGTGCTGGTGATCGTCGGCGCCGGCAGCAAGTCCGCGATCGCCCCGCTGCACTTCTGGCTCCCGGGCGCCATGTCCGCCCCCACCCCGGTCAGCGCCTACCTGCACTCCGCAGCGATGGTCAAGGCCGGAGTGTTCCTGGTCGCGGCCCTGACCCCCGGCCTGTCGGGCTCGTCCACCTGGCAGCTCCCGCTCATCGTGCTGGGCCTGGTCTCGCTCCTCATGGCCGGGTGGCGGGCCCTGCGCGAGACCGACCTCAAGCTCGTGCTCGCGTTCGGCACCGTGAGCCAGCTCGGATTCCTCCTCGTCCTGGTGGGTATCGGCTCGCGCGACACGATGCTCGCCGGACTGACGATGCTGCTCGCGCACTCGCTGTTCAAGTCGGCCCTGTTCATGTCCGTCGGGGTGATCGACAAGACCACCGGCACCCGCGAGATCCGCGACCTGTCGGGGCTGGGACATCGACGTCCCGCACTCGCTCTCGTCTTCACCCTCGCCGCCGCCTCGATGGCCGGCCTGCCCCCCTTCCTCGGATTCGTCGGCAAGGAGGCCGCGTTCGCCACCGTCCTGTCCGAGGAGCGCCTGCACGGGATGCCGTCGCTCGTCGTCACGGCAGGGCTCGTGGCGGGATCCGTCCTCACGTTCTCCTACACCGCTCGCCTGGTCATGGGCGCGTTCCGATCCAAGCGGTCCTTCCCCGACGGCATCAGCCCCGCCGTCGCCGGATCCCGTCCGGCCGGACCACTGTTCCTCTCGGCGCCCGCGGTGCTCGCGGTCTCCGGACTGGTGCTGGGCCTGTGGAACGCCCCGGTCGAGAACCTCATCGCCCGCTACGTCGACGTGGCGTTCCCGCCCGGGAGCCCGTGGCGCGGCCCCGAGGGGTACCACCTCGGGCTGTGGCACGGGATCGGCATCCCGCTCGCGCTCACCCTGGTGGTCTACGTGCTGGGCACCCTGCTCTACGTGGCGCAACGGACCGTGGAGAGGATGCAGTTCGACTCACCGGCGCTCGGCAACGCCGACCGGATCTACGACGCCGTCCTGAGGTTCTTCGACACACTCTCCCTGCGGCTGACCGCGAGCATCCAGCGCGGTTCGCTCCCGCTCACCCTGGGGATCATCCTCGTGACCCTTGTGCTGTTCCCGTTCATCTCGCTCCTCGCCGGGACGCGCGAGGGCCTGCGCATGGAGCTGTCCGCGAACCCGGTCGTGTTGATCGTCATGATCCCCATGGCACTCGCCGCGGTGGCCGCCGCGGTGCTGCGCAACCGCCTCGCCGCGGTGATCTGCATGTCCGTCACCGGGTACGGACTCGCCGTGATCTTCGCCTTCCACGGCGCGCCGGACCTCGCGCTCACCCAGGCCCTGGTCGAGACGCTCCTGATGGTCGCGTTCGTGCTGGTTCTGCGCACGATGCCCGCCGAGGTGCCGCTCTCGCACGGCTACCGCCGACTCCGGGCCTGGCTCGGGATCGGCGTCGGTCTGCTCGTGGTGGTCACCGGCGCCTACGCCATCAACGCGCGCCAGCACCCCGCCGTCTCGCTCGACTTCCCCGACATCGCCTACCGGATCGGCAACGGCGCCAACGCCGTCAACGTCACCCTGGTCGATATCCGGGCCTGGGACACTCTCGGGGAGATCACCGTCCTGCTCGTCGCGGCCACCGGTGTGGCCAGTCTCGTCTTCCGCAACCGTCGCTACGGTTCCGGTCCGCGCCTGGCCGACGTCGACAAGACCCGCTCCGGTCGGCGCGGCGTCGAGGCGGCCCGGATCGTGATCGAGGCGCCCGGCGCGACCCCCGGCCGGTGGCTCGTCGGCGCCACCGTCCGAGACCCGCGCGCCCGCTCGCTGGTCCTCGAGGTCACCACCCGACTCGTGTTCCCCACGATGATGGTGCTCAGCCTGTTCTTCTTCTTCGCGGGTCACAACAACCCCGGCGGCGGATTCGCGGGCGGTCTGGTCGCCGGCCTGGCACTGGTGTTGCGCTACCTCGCGGGCGGGCGCTACGAGCTCGGTGAGGCCATCCCGATCGACGCGGGACGGATCCTCGGCCTCGGCCTGCTCCTGGCCGCAGGCACGGCCACCGCCTCCATGTTCTTCGGTGCCCCCGCCCTGTCGAGCGCGACGTTCGAGGCCACGCTACCGGTGTTCGGCGAGGTCAAGTTCGTCACGGCGCTGCTCTTCGACGCCGGCGTCTACCTCATCGTCGTGGGTCTGGTCCTGGACATCCTCCGCAGCCTGGGCGCCCGACTCGATCTGGACGCCGAGGATCTCGAGGAGCTGCGCGCCATCTACGTGGACGCCACCGAGTCGCCGTCCACGGCCGCACTGCGCAGCGTCCCCGGCGTCGACGCCGACGGCGCACGCTCCGACCTCGCCGCCCACCGCGCCGCCCGCCGCGAGGCCGCCGAGAACCAGGGCGCCCCGTCAGGAGGCAGGTCATGACCGCCGACTTCGGGTTGCTGCTGCTCGCCGGGCTCCTCTGCGCCGCCGGGGTCTACCTGCTGCTGGAGCGGGCGATCATCAAGATCCTGTTGGGGATCATGATCTTCTCCAACGGCATCAACCTGCTCCTGCTGGCCGCGGGGGGCCCGCCCGGCAGTCCGCCGATCATGGGCCGCGGCCGGAGTCCCGACGCCGCCGACTCCGACCCGCTGTCCCACGGGATGATCCTCACCGCGATCGTCATCACGGCCGGCGTCGGAGCCTTCATCCTGGCGTTGGCCTACCGCTCCTACCAGTTCACCACCGCCGACGAGGTCGCCGACGACGCCGAGGACACCAAGATCGCCAAGCGCTCACCCACCGACGCCTGGTCCGCGCCCGACCGGGACCTGTCCGACGACCACAGCACAGGTCAACCCACCGAACTCGGGGACCACGTCGACTACGACGACGAGGACCTGACAGAGGCCGAGGCAGAGGCCGAAGCGGAGGCGAGAGAGGCGGCCCGCGGGCGCGACGTGCCCGCCCGACGCCCCCGGAGGACCACCCACCGGCGCGACGGGGACGACCGAGACCGTGGAGACGACCGAGACCACGGGGACCGCGGAGACGACGGAAGGGAGGGCGACCGGTGATCTCCCCCGACCTCTTCGGCTACCTCATCCCCTCCGTCGTCCTCATACCCCTGCTCGCCGCGGCACTGTGCCTGGTGGTCTCCCGCCGACCCCGGGTACAGAACATCATCACCGTCGTCACCCTCACCGTCGTGCTGGTGATCGCCGGCGTCCTGTTGGTGCTCACCGACCAGCACGGCGTCCACACGGTGCAGGTGGGCGGCTGGGACGCGCCCGTGGGCATCACCCTGGTGGCCGACCGGCTCAGCGCGCTCATGCTCTGCGTGTCGGCGATCGTCCTGCTCACGGTGATCATCTATGCCGTGGGACAGGGTGTCCGCGACGGCGACGGCGACCAGCCCACCTCCATCTTCCTCCCCACCTACCTGGCGCTCGCGGCGGGACTGAACGCCGCGTTCATCGCCGGCGACCTGTTCAACCTGTTCGTCGGGTTCGAGATGCTGCTGGCCGCCTCCTACGTCCTGCTCACGCTCGGCGCCAGTCAGGAACGCGTCCGCGCCGGGGTCTCCTACACCGTCGTGTCGATGGTGTCCTCGATGGTCTTCCTGCTCGGCATCGCCCTGACCTACTCGGCCGCGGGCACACTCAACCTCGCCCAGCTCTCCGTGCGGATGGCCGAGGTCCCGGAGGGGCTGCGGAACACGATCTTCGCCGTCTTCCTGGTCGCGTTCGGCATCAAGGCCGCCGTCTTCCCTCTGTCTACCTGGCTGCCCGACTCCTACCCCACCGCGCCCGCCCCCGTCACCGCGGTGTTCGCCGGACTGCTGACCAAGGTGGGTGTGTACGCGATCATCCGCTTCCACACCCTCGTGTTCCCCGGTGGCGCCATGGACGGCGTCCTGCTGGTGGCGGGTCTGCTCACGATGGTCATCGGCATCCTCGGCGCCATCGCGCAGTCGGACATCAAACGAATACTGTCGTTCACCCTCGTCAGCCACATCGGTTACATGATCTTCGGCATCGCCCTGTCGACCGGGTACGGGCTGAGTGCGGCGATCTACTACGTCGGGCACCACATCATCGTCCAGACCACCCTGTTCCTGGTGGTCGGACTGATCGAGCGGCAGGCCGGGTCGTCCTCCCTGCGCCGCCTCGGCTCGCTCGCGGTGGCCAGCCCCGTCCTCGCGGTGATGTTCCTCATCCCCGCCCTCAACCTCGGCGGCATCCCGCCCTTCTCGGGGTTCATCGGCAAGCTCGCGGTGGTCCAGGCCGGCGCCGAGGTCGGAGGGGCGCTCATGTGGGTCCTCGTCGCCGGGGCGATGGTCACCAGCCTGCTGTCGCTCTACGTGATGGTGCGCGTGTGGTCCAAGGCGTTCTGGCGTCCCAGGGCCGACGCCCCGGAGGGTGCGGTGGCCCTGGCCAAGCCGTTGGCGCTGCTGCCCTCCGACGAGTACGTGGAGTTCGACGAGCGCGAGGAGGTGGGCCGGATGCCGCTGAGCATGGTCGCGCCCACCATGGCCCTGATCGTGGTCTCCTTGTTGATGACAGTGTTCGCCGGCCCGTTGCTCGGGGTGACCGACCGGGCCGCCGAGAGTCTGATGGAGCGGCATGACTACCTGGACACCATCCCCCTCGACGCGACGCCCGACCGCTACACCGGTTCCGTGACGGGGGTGCGCTGACATGGCCCGCAGGATCACGACCCGTCTCGAACCCCGCGTGATCGGTTCCCGCCTGTTCATGATGCTCTGGCTGACGGTCGCGTGGGTCATGCTGTGGGGCCCGGTCGAGGTGGGGACCGTCGTCGCGGGGGTCCTCGTGGCGATCGTGGTGATGGTCCTGCTCCCGCTCCCCCGTGTGCCCGTGGAGGGCCTGGTCAGGCCTCTGTCGACGGTGTGGCTGGTGGTCGTGGTGGCCTACTATCTCGTCCGCTCGTCGCTCACTGTGGCGTGGCTGTCCGTGCGGCCGCAGGCGCCGCCCCGTTCCGCGGTACTGCGGGCGCCGATGAGCCTCCGGTCGGATTTCACGCTCGCCCTGGCCGTCAACACCCTGAACCTCATGCCCGGAGGCGTCGTCGTGCGCGTCGATCCGGTGGCCCGGTACGTGTACGTCCACGTCCTGGACGCCGGCAGCCCCGAGGCGGTCGAGCGGTTCCGGCGCCAGACCGCCCACGTCGAACATCTGTACTCTCGGGCGTTCGAGCGGCCCGAGGACTGGAAACCGAGCCCGCAGCACTACTGCGCCCCGTCGGAGGAGTACGAGGCCGACGGCCCGGACCGCATCCACGACCGCACGGCCGAGCCGGAACCCGTGTCCGGTCCCGTGTCCGACAGCGAGGAGCACCGATGAGCCTGTCACTGCTGTTGTGGAGCGCGGCCGTGGTCGCCCTGACGCTCGCACTGTTCACCACCATGATCCGTCTGATCGGTGGTCCGGGCACCCTCGACCGACTGATCTCGCTGGACATGCTCGCCGCGATCGCCCAGTGCGGCGTCGGAGTGTACATCGCATGGAGCAAGGACACCACGGCGGCGGCCGCCCTCGTGGCACTCGCACTGGTCGCCTTTCTCGGATCGGTGTCCGTGGCCCGGTTCCGCGTGAGCGACACCTCCGGGGTCGACAAGGAGGCCCTCACATGACCGACGACCCCAGAGAGATCGTCTCGGCGCTCTTCGTCCTCGCCGGGGCGCTGCTGACCCTCGCCAGCGCCATCGGTCTGGTGCGCTTCCGCGACACCCTGAGTCGGATGCACCCGGCCGCCAAACCGCAGGTCCTGGGACTGGTGCTGGTGTTGCTGGGGGCGAGTGTCCGGATCTTCCCCCACATCGACCTGGGAATGCTGCTGCTGGCCGGAATCGTGGCCGTGTGCACCGCCCCGGTGATCGCCAACCGCGTGGGCAACCTGGCGTACCACGAGAGCGTCGAGGACGGCACGATCACCCACGAGGCCCCGGTGCTGGAGAAGTTCCAGGCCAGCGAGGCCAACCGGAAGAACACGCCCTGACCCGCCGATCCGGTCCGGGCCCCGGGACGACTCGAGCCCCGCTCCCTTCACGGGGGCGGGGCTCGTCCGGTGGTGCCGGGCTACCGGTCGATCACGGGGCGGGCTGAGCGGGCGACACCGCGGTCCCGGTCTGACCCTGGGCGGGCTGATCCCCGACGGGGACCTCCACGAGGACGTCCTCCTCGACCTCGACGACCTCGACCTCCGCACCCTCGACCTCCGCGCCCTCGACCACGGCGGCGTCCTCCGCCTCCGCGTCGGCCTCCCCCGTGTAGGTGGGCAGGGTGTAGGGGGCGTCGGGATCCGCGGGCTCCTCGTTGGGCGGAGTACACGCGGTCATGGCGAACGCGAGTGCGAATGCGGGAACCGCGACCATGAGGCGGCGGGCGGTCTGACGCGGGGCCATGAGGGCTCCTTCGATCTCGGAAAGCTGCAGGTCGCTATGAGCACGCGTCCCGACGGGCGGAGTGCGTGGACTCATCATATCCTCAGCCGTCAGCGGTCGAGGTCCTGGGTGACGATCACGATCACACCGGGGGCACCCACCTCGAGATCGGCAGGCCGGGGCAGGGCGGGGATGCCCAGCTGGGCCGCGACGGCCTCGGCGGCCTGCCGCTCACCGGCACCGGTTCCGAAGTAGACCGTCGACTCGGACACCACCGGCCGGTTCGAGGGCAGGTTGGCCACCTCGCCGACGGCGAAACCGGACTCGCGGAGCGTCTCGCCGGTCCTCCCGGCGAGCCCCGAGACGGTGCTGTTGTTGAACACCTGCACGGGTACCGAGGTCACGGCCGGGACGCCGGGCTGGCCGGCCGGAGGCTGCTCGGCGGCCTGACCGGGTTCACCGGGCTGGCCGGGCTGGCCGGGCACCGCCTGGCCGTCGGGAGCGTCCTGCGGGTCGGCGGGGGCGTCCCCGGGCTGGGCAGGCGCCGCGGGCGGGTCGGCCTGCTCGACCTGGGCACTGTCCTGATCGGTGGCGGTCGGGGTCTCGTCGTCGCCCCCGAACAACTGGACGAGCCCGATGCCTATCGCCAGGACCACCGCGGCGAGGAGGACCATCGCGATGGCCCGGTACGGAGGGCCGGTCGGCTCATCCTGGTCGGGGCCGGCCCCGGCGTCGCCGGCGGGCGCACCCGGACCGTAGGGGTCGTACTGCGAGGTTTCGGGCTGGGAGCTCACGCCGGTGAGTGTAGGTCAGTCGAGCCGCATTCCCAGGTTGCGCGCCGCGCGTGCCTTCTGACGGCTGCTGCGCATGCGACGAAGCCGCTTGACGAGCAGCGGGTCCGCGGCCAGCGCCTCGGGGCGGTCGATGAGGCCGTTGAGGATCTGGAAGTAGCGGGTCCCGGACATGTCGAACTTCTGCCGGATAGCCTCCTCCTTGGAGCCGGCGAACTTCCACCACTGACGCTCGAACTCGAGCATGGCCTGGTCCCTGTCGGACAGCACGGGGTCGGCGGCGTGCAGCTCGTCCGCGGGCGGCGAGCCGCCCTCGACCTGCGGTCGGCGTGCCGCGGTTGCTGATCGGCCCATTCGCTCGCCTCCTGTGCCCGGATCACACCGTTGTGATTCCCCCGTAGTGAACCACACGGATCCGACACCCTGCCAGGTGCGCACTAGGATCTCCTGCCATGGCCGTCCTGCCCATCGTCATCCTCGGCGATCCCGCCCTCCACTCCCCCACCGACCCCGTCACGGAGTCCCCGGAGGAGATCCGCGACCTCGTCCGGGATCTCTACGACACGATGGACGCCGCCAACGGGGTGGGTCTGGCCGCCAACCAGGTGGGGGTGCGCAAGCGGGTGTTCGTCTACGACTGCCCCGATCTGGACACCGAGGACGGCGAGGGCGTCTCCCGCGAGGACGTCGAGGCCCGCGGCGGGTGGCTCAACCGCCGCGGCTGCATCGTCAACCCGGTGCTGGAGACCTCCGAGATCCCGGAGACCATGCCGGACCCGGAGGAGGACCTCGAAGGGTGCCTGTCCGTCCCCGGTGTGAACTTCCCGCGCGGGCGCGCCTGGTGGGCCCGGGTCACCGGAACCGACGAGAACGGCGAGCCGGTCTCGGTCGAGGGCTACGGCCTGTTCGCGCGGTGCCTGCAGCACGAGGTCGGTCACCTCGACGGGTACCTCTACACCGACCACCTGATCGGCCGTCACCGCAAGGCCGCCAAACGCCACATCCGGGACGCGGGCTGGGGCGTGCCCGGGTTGAGCTGGGACCCGACCACCGATCCCGATCCGTTCGCCGACGAGGACGACGGTGACGGGTGGGACGACGACGAGGCCACCGCCCCCCGTGGCTGAGCAGGACCGGGGTCTGGCGGAACGGTCCCGGTGGAACGCCGGCCGACGCGTGGAGGTGGGGATGCGCGTGGTGGTCCGGCGCCATCTGGAGGCCGGGCAGGGGTCGCACCTCTACACCGACGTCATCGGGCACGTGCTCGCGCTGGATCCCGAACTCGTGGTGCGCCGCGAGTCGGGCGAGGAGGTGCGGATCCCCGATTCCGACATCGCGGTGCTCAAGGTGCTACCGCCCCGGCCGGTCCGCGCACGCGACGTCAGGGCCCACGAGTACGCGGGTGCGCTGGCCTGGCCGGGCACGGAGTTCGAGCTCGTCGACGGCTGGTTCTGCCGCGCCGGCGACGACTGGTCCTACCGCGGGAATTCCGCGGTCCCGGTGTTGCCGTGGGCCAGCTGCTCGGAGCTGGACGGGGTCCGCGACTGGTACGCGGCCCGCGGCCTGCCGCTGCGCCTGGTGGCCGTGGACCGGCTCGTGGACGCCGACCGGATGCTGCTCGACGGTCGGCCGGTGGATCCCGCACGGGTGCACGCGGACAGGGAACTCGTGCTGTGCACGGTCGACAGCCGCGAACTGCTGGATCGCGTGGACGCCACCGTCCCCGCCGACGCGCGGCCCCCGGTGGTGTTGGCCGACTCCCCCGACGACGACTGGCTCGCGCTGTACCACGCCACCGCCGGTCTGGACCCCGACCGGGTCCGGCCCGCGATGCTGGCGACCGCGGGGCTGGATGGAGCGGGTCTGGGTGGGACAGGGACGGGCGGGACAGACCAGGAGCAGCCGGGACCGGGCGGGCACGTGGTGTTCGCGCGCGTCGAGCACGACGGCGACCTGGCAGCCATCGCCCGGGGCGCCGTCACCACCGGGCCCGACGGGGCGCCGCGCATCGCGGTCTCGTGCGTGCAGACCGCCGACGCCCACCGCCGACGCGGGCTGGCGGAGGTCGTCACGGGCGCGCTCGTCGGGTGGGGTCGGTCGCTGGGCGCCGAGGAGTGCCACCTCCACGTGTTCGCCGACAACTCGGCCGGCCGCGGCCTGTGGGCCAAACTCGGGTTGGCCCCGCACCATTCGATGCGTCACCTCGTCGTCGTCGAGGGTTCCACTCCGCGGTCCACGCGATCCGACGCCGGGTAATAGACTGCTCGCCATGCGCCTGGCCACCTGGAATGTCAACTCGATCAGAGCTCGACGGGACCGCGTCACGGCCTGGCTGGAACGCTCGGACGTCGACGTCCTGGCCATGCAGGAGACCAAGTGCAAGGACGACCAGTTCCCGCACGAGGCGTTCGAGGAGTTGGGATACCAGGTCGCTCACCACGGCCTCAGCCAGTGGAACGGCGTGGCCGTGGCCTCGCGGGTGGGGCTCGACGACGTCCGGCTGGGCTTCGACGACATGCCCGGTTTCCACAAGGACCCCGAGGTCACGCAGGACCCGGAGGCGCGCGCCATCTCGGCGGTGTGCGACGGTGTCCGCGTCTACAGCCTCTACGTGCCCAACGGTCGCGAGCTGGCGGACCCCCACTACACCTACAAGCTCGAGTGGCTGGCCCGGCTCCGCGACCACGCGTCCGCCGAGCTCGCCGCCGACCCGTCGGCGCAGGTGGCGCTGGTGGGCGACTGGAACGTGGCACCGCACGACGACGACGTGTGGGACATAGAAGTCTTCGACGGCAAGACCCACGTGTCCGAGCCCGAACGCCAGGCCTTCGCCGCCTTCGACGGGGCGGGCTTCCGCGAGGTCACCCGCGAGTACACCCCGGGCCCCGGCGTCTACACCTACTGGGACTACACCCAGCTGCGCTTTCCCAAGAAGCAGGGCATGCGTATCGACTTCCAGCTGCACTCGCCGGAACTCGCGTCGCGGGTGACCGGCGCGTTCATCGACCGCGAGGAACGCAAGGGCAAGGGCGCCTCCGACCACGCGCCCGTCGTCGTGGACCTCGACTAACACCGCCACCTCGTCTCAGCACCAGGAGCCCCCACCGATGTCCACGTTCCAACTCCGCCATTACATCGACCGGCTGCGCGCCGAGGGCTTCACCGTCCGCGACGACCACGGTGAGGACCCCGACCTCATCGACATCAACGGCAGGGCCGTCGACACGTGGCGGGAGAACTACCCGTACGACCACCGGCTGGACCGCAACCAGTACGAGGTGGAGAAGTACCTGCTGCAGATCGAGCTGCTCAAGTTCCAGAACTGGCAGGCCGAGTCGGGTCACCGGCACGTGATCGTGTTCGAGGGCCGGGACGCCGCCGGCAAGGGTGGGACGATCAAGCGGTTCACCGAGTACATCAACGTGCGACAGGCCCGCGTGGTGGCGTTGATCAAGCCCACCGAGACCGAGCTGTACCAGTGGTACTTCCAGCGCTACATCAGTCATCTGCCCACCCGCGGCGAGCTGGTGATGTTCGACCGGTCCTGGTACAACCGGGCCGGCGTCGAGCGGGTGATGGGGTTCTGTACTGACGCCCAGTACTCCACGTTCATGGAGCAGGCACCGATGTTCGAGAAGATGCTCGTGGATTCCGGCATCGGGCTGACGAAGTTCTGGTTCTCCGTCACCCAGGAGGAGCAGAAGACCCGGTTCGCGATCCGGCAGCTCGACCCGGTCCGGCGATGGAAGCTCTCCCCGATGGACCTGGAATCACTGGACAAGTGGGACCGGTACACCGCCGCCAAGGAGGAGATGTTCCGCCGCACCGACACCGACTGGGCTCCCTGGATCACCATCAAGTCCAACGACAAGAAGCGGGCGCGTATCAACGCCATGCGCCATTTCCTCCACCAGTTCGACTACCCGGAGAAGGACCCCCAGGTCGTGTTTGACCCCGACCCGAAGATCGTCCGCCGCGCCAAGGACGCCGTCGGGGACTGACTGAGCCTGCGAAGGAAGGCCCCGCGCACACGACCCGTCGGGGACTGACTGAGCCTGCGAAGGAAGGCCCCGCGCACACGACCCGTCGGGAATGTCCGGGCGCCGGCGCGCATTGCACCGGGTATGAGTCACACGAATGATCCGGCCGTTGTCAGACGTCTGCTCTCGGACCGCGGGCGCTGGGCGGTGGTGGGCCTGTCGGCGAACTCCGCCCGGACTGCGCACGGGATCGCCGCGTATGTCCTCAACCTGGGTCACGAGATCGTCCCTGTTCATCCCAGGGCCGAGACGGTCCACGGCCAACAGGGGTACCCGGATCTCGCGTCGGTGCCCGGCGAGATCGATGTGGTCGACGTCTTTGTCAATTCGGCGCTCGCGGGCGACGTCGTGGACCAGGCGATCGCCCGGGGCGCGAAGGCGGTCTGGCTCCAGCTCGGCGTGATAGACGAGGCCGCCGCCCAGCGTGCCGCCGACGCCGGGCTCGACGTGGTGATGGACGCATGCCCGGCCATCGAGGCGCCACGTCTGGGCATCGCCTGAGCGGGAACGGCCCGCCCGCGGGTCAGAACCCGCTGGCGCTCAGTCCGATCATGGCGAAGATGAAGGCGAAGTAGAGCACGATCAGCAGGGCGAAGAGGCCGAGCGAGATGAGGCCGAGCTTCTTGGCGGACGCGCTCGCCGCTTCGGCCTCCGCATGGTGCCCGGCCGCCCACAGCGGGTAGACGTCCGAGGCCCGGGTCATCGCGACGAATGCCAGCGGCCAGAAGAACAGGATCGAGGCCACCGCCCAGCCGATGTTCGACGGCGGGCCCGGCCGAGCGGCTCCGGTCGGGCCGGTGAACCCCCCGGGGCTCTGGGCCCCGTAACCCGGGTGCTGGCCGTACGACGATGCGCCCTGCCCGTATGTCGGGCCCTGGCCGTAGCCCGGGTCCTGCCAGTAGCCGGAGTCCTGCCCGGGGGTCTGGCCGGCACCGTACGGGGAGTCGGAAGAGGAACCGGGGTAACTCGGATTCGTCATGCCCGAATCGTATCCCCGCAAGTGGGCTCCTCGAAACACCCTTCCCGGGTCAGCGGGGGGCCACGAGGAGTTGATACTCGGGGAAGCGGATGAGGAAACGGCGGACGTAGCTACACACCGGACGGATCTTGCACCCGTCCAGGCGCATCCGGGTGAGCACCAGGCTGACCAGCAGCCGAGCGATTCCCTGCTGACCGAAATGCTCCTCGATGACGGTGTGCAGAAGGATGTAGACCTCGCCGTCCTTCTCGTACCCCACAAGGCCCATGAAGGTCTCGCCGTCCCACAGTTCGAACCGGTCTCTATCGGTGTTGTGGACCAACACCAGTGACTCCACTCGGGACATGGGACTCCTTCGGCAGGGTGTGTTCCACACCCGATGCTACTCGTCGGGTTACGCTCACCCGGCACAATTTCATACTCGTCCACACGGGAGTCCGCTTCGGAGCGCGGGCTGAGAGGACGGCCGGCCGGGCCGTCGACCGTAGAACCTGTCCGGGTCATGCCGGCGTAGGGAGCAGTGAGCATCATGGGCACACACACGTCCACCACCAGCGCAGATTCCACCTCGATCGAGTCCGTGACCTGCGGTCCGATCCACTCCAGCAGCAAGTCCTACCTTGAGATCCCGGCGGAGGGCATCACGCTGCGCGTGCCCGTCCGGCGGATCGCCCTGACCAATGGCACGTCGTTCGACGTCTACGACACCTCCGGCCCGTACACCGGGTACGCCGACGCCGGGCAGTGCCACGACCTCGCCTCCGGACTGCCGTCCACCCGTGACGAGTGGACGCACCCGGAGGCCGTGCCCGCCTCGTCGGAGGACCCCACGCCGGTCCGGACTCAGCTGGCCTGGGCCCGCGCGGGTCACATCACCCCGGAGATGCGCTTCATCGCCGCGCGCGAGGGGATAGACGTGGAGGTCGTGAGATCCGAGGTGGCCGCCGGCCGCGCGGTCATCCCGGCCAATCACCGCCACCCGGAGAGCGAGCCGATGATCATCGGCAAGCGCTTCCTCACCAAGATCAACGCCAACATCGGCAACTCCGCGGTCACCAGTTCGATCGCGGAGGAGGTCGAGAAGATGGTGTGGGCGTCCCGGTGGGGCGCGGACACCATCATGGACCTGTCCACCGGGCGGGACATCCACGAGACCCGCGAGTGGATCCTGCGCAACTCCCCCGTCCCCGTGGGCACCGTGCCGATCTACCAGGCGTTGGAGAAGGTCAACGGCGATCCGACCGCGCTGACCTGGGAACTCTACCGGGACACCGTCATCGAGCAGTGCGAACAGGGAGTGGACTACATGACGGTCCACGCGGGCGTGCTCCTGCGGTACGTCCCGCTCGCCGCCAAGCGCGTCACCGGGATCGTGTCGCGAGGCGGTTCGATCATGGCCGCGTGGTGCCTCGCGCACCACCGCGAGTCGTTCCTCTACACCCACTTCGGCGAGCTGTGCGAGATCCTCGCGCGCTACGACGTGACGTTCTCCCTCGGGGACGGCCTGAGGCCCGGGTCGATCGCGGACGCCAACGATGAGGCGCAGTTCGCCGAGCTCCGCACGCTGGGTGAGCTCACCCGGATCGCCAAGCGCCACGGCGTCCAGGTGATGATCGAGGGCCCCGGACACGTGCCGATGCACATGATCGTGGAGAACGTGCGCCTGGAGGAGGAGTGGTGCGAGGAGGCGCCCTTCTACACCCTGGGGCCGTTGGCCACGGACATCGCTCCGGGCTACGACCACATCACCTCCGCCATCGGGGCCGCGCGGATCGCCGAGGCGGGCACGGCGATGCTCTGCTACGTCACCCCCAAGGAGCACCTGGGCCTCCCCGATCGCGACGATGTCAAGACCGGCGTGATCACCTACAAGATCGCCGCGCACGCGTCGGACCTGGCCAAGGGCCATCCGGACGCGCAGGCGAGGGACGATGCGCTGAGCACCGCGCGGTTCGAGTTCCGGTGGAGGGACCAGTTCGCCCTGGCGCTCGACCCCGACACCGCGCTGGCGTACCACGATGCGACGCTGCCCGCCGAGCCGGCCAAGACGGCCCACTTCTGCTCGATGTGCGGACCCAAATTCTGCTCCATGCGGATCTCCCAGGACATCCGGGATTACGCCGCCGAGCACGGGCTCGACTCGGTCGAGGCGATCGAGGCGGGGATGGCCGAGAAGTCGGCGGAGTTCGCCGAACACGGCTCCCGCGTGTATCTACCGATCAGTGGAGGCTGACGGGCTGACCCGCCCGTGAGACGTGGGACGCGACGGCGTCAGACGTCTCACGCGGCGGGCCGCCTCAGGCGTCGCGGCGCAGGGTGATGACGAGGCCCAGAGCCCACAGGGCCACACAGACCCCGGCATACCAGGCGAAGGCCGGCCACTCGCCCCACGTGATGAACCCGCGGACGGACTCGCCCTGGGTCCAGAAGTCGCCGTTGGCGAACGGCATCCAGGCGGCGATGTCCTGCCCCACCCGGGGAATCAGCGAGACCATGCCCTCCAGGGCCAGCGTCCAGACCAGGAACAGCGAGATGGTGCCGGCGGCGTTGCGCATGATGTGCGCCAGGCCCATCACGGCGAGGGTGCCCAGCGCCGCGTAGACGGGGAACCGTACGAGGTATCTCAGGCCGTCGCCGGAGAACGGGGTCCAGGAGTCCAGTCCGGACAGTGCGCCCGCCACCAGCATCGCGATCACCACCGCGACCGCGGTCACGACCATGGACAGCACTGTGAACAGCACCGTCTTGGCCACTATGGCGGGCCACCGCGACGGCGTGGCCAGGAACGTGGCCTTGTTCGTGTGGAACCGGTACTCGCCGGTCACGGCGACGATCGCGGCGATCCATGCCAGGATCACAGTGAACGCGCTGACCCCCAGTATCGCGAACAGCGGGTCACCGCCGCCGCCGGGCGCACCGGCCACCGGTTCCCCGGTGGAGGTCTGCTCGAACTGGCCGATGATCGCGGCGAGGCCGACGGCGAGCACGATTCCCAGTCCGTAGAGCCAGTAGGCGCTCTTGGTGGTGGTGGCCTTGATCCACTCGGACTTCAACAGGTTCATCGGGTGGTCTCCTGACCGTGGTACTCGACGTCCTGGTCGGTGAGCGCCATGAAGGCCTCCTCGAGCGACGCCCGCTTCTCGTGCAGTTCGTGGACGGTGATCCCCAGGCTCGCGGCGAGGTCACCGACCCGGTGGGCCGGCAGCCCCTCGATGAGGAACACCCCCTCCTCGGGGTCGAAGGTGGCGTTGATCCCCTCCTCCCGGGCCGCGGCCGTGAACTCGTCGACGTGCGGCGTCCGCAGCAGGACCGATGACCGGGCCGCGGAGAGGAACTCCTCGACGGACGTCTGGGCGCGCAGGACCCCCCGGCCGATGACGACGAGATCCTGGGCCGTCTGAGCCATCTCCGACAACAGGTGGCTCGAGACGAGCACCGTCCGGCCCTCGGCGGCGCGGGCGTGCATGAAACGGCGGATCCAGAGGATTCCCTCGGGGTCGAGTCCGTTGACCGGTTCGTCGAACAGCAACACCTCGGGATCGCCGAGCATCGCGGTGGCCAGACCGAGCCGTTGCCGCATGCCCAGGGAGTAGCCACCCACCTTGCGGCCGGCCACCTCGGTCAGGCCGACCAGCGACAGCACCTCGTCGACGCGGCTGTCGGGCAGTCCGCCCGCGGCGGCGATCATCTTCAGGTGCGATCGCGCGGACCGGTTGGCGTGGGTCCACGACGCGTCGAGCAGGCACCCGACGGTGCGGATGGGATCCGCGAGCGTCCGGTACGGCTGGCCGTTGATCAGCGCCTCCCCCGACGTAGGGGTGTCCAGACCGACGATCATCCTCATGGTGGTGGACTTCCCGGCACCGTTCGGGCCGAGGAAGCCGGTGACGACGCCTGGCCGCACCACGAAGCTGAGGTCCTCGACCGCCGTAGCGGCGCCGAAGCGTTTGGTGAGATTGCGTACCTCGATCATGGGCTCCAGTGTGCCTGCCGTGGTCCGGATAGCGGGTTCCTCCCGCTCAGCTCCCGCCCAGGTGTGTCAGGGCTTACTCTCGTGACATGGACGACGCACGCGACGATCCCGGCCCTGACCTCCCGTCGATCCGTGCCTCGGACCACGAGCGTGAGGCGACGGCGCGGTTCCTCCAGCAGTCCTACTCGGAGGGACGGTTGACCCTGGCGGAGTTCGACGAGCGCACCACCAAGGCGTACGGGGCGCTGTTCCAGTCCGACCTGGCCGAGCTCACCCGCGACCTCTCCCCCGCCCGCGGTGACGGCGAGTCCCGACCCGGGCTCCACCACGATGCGGCACCCGAGCGGAGGGTCACCGGCGGCACCGGTCCGTCGTCGTCACTGGCGTTCATGGGTGGATGCGAGCGCAGGGGCGCGTGGACGCTCCCGGCCGAGCACACGGCGTTCGCCGTGATGGGCGGGGTCGAACTCGACCTGCGCCAGGCCTCTCTTCAGGCGCACGAGACCACGATCCGCGCCTTCGCGATCATGGGCGGGGTCGAGATCTATGTACCGGACGACATCCACGTCGTGGTCGAGGGGCTCGGTCTGATGGGCGGATTCGGCGAGGAGGCCGGCAGGTGGAAGCCCGACCCCCGACCGGTGCGGCAGGCCTCTCCGGGCGCCCCGGTCGTGCGGGTCACGGGGCTCGCGCTCATGGGCGGCGTGGAGGTGCGCAGGGTTCCCCGGACCCGGTAATCCCTCCGGGCGCCGTCGACAGAGCACCGGGCACGGGGCACGGGGCACTCTCACCCTGTCGACCCCGTCGGCGTCAGTCCACCGGCGGACTCGACGCCTGCGCCCAGAACCTCTTGGGGATACGTCCGGCGGCGCGGGCGGCGTGGCCTGCGCGGACGGCCTCCCGCATCGCCGCCGCCATGAGCGGCGGGTTCTCCGCGCGGGTCACGGCGGTGGCCAAGAGGACCCCGTCGCAGCCGAGTTCCATCGCCAGTGCCGCATCCGAGGCGGTGCCGATCCCGGCGTCGCAGATCACCGGCACCCCGGCGCGTTCGACGATCATCTCCAGGTTGTGCGGGTTGCAGATCCCCAGGCCGGTGCCGATGGGAGCGCCCAACGGCATCACGGCCGCGCAGCCGACGTCTTCCAGGCGGCGGGCCAGGACGGGGTCGTCGGTGGTGTAGGGCAGGACGACGAACCCGTCGTCGACCAGGTCCTCCGCGGCCTCCACCAGTTCCAGGGCGTCGGGCAGGAGCGTGCGTTCGTCGGCGATCACCTCGAGCTTGACCCAGTTGGTGCCCAGCGCCTCACGGGCGAGTCGCGCGGTCTTGACCGCCTCGGCGGCACCCCGGCAGCCGGCGGTGTTGGGCAGAGGCCGGATGCCGAGTTCGCGCAGCAGCCCGAGTAGCCCGAGCCCGTCGGACCCCAGTCGCAGGTCGACCTTGCGGATGGACACGGTGGTCAGTGCCGTCCCGGAGGCGATGAGGGACTCCCTCAGAACCTCCTGGTTACCGGCCCCGCCGGTGCCCATGATGAGGCGGGAACCCAGCTCCTCACCGGCGATGACCAGCGGCGAGCCCAGGACCTCGGCCGGGCCGGCGACCTCAGCCACCCTGGACCGCCGTGAGGACGTCCACCTCCGCTCCCGCGCCCAGTGCGGCCTGGTCCCAGCCCGAGCTGGGCACCACCACGCCGTCGACCGCCACGGCCACCCCCTCGTCGGGGAGGTCGAGTTCGGTGACGAGCACGCGGACGGTCGCGCCGTCGGCGAGTGTGCGGTCCTCGCCGTTCACGGTGACGATCATGGGGCCTCCTGCGGCACGGTCGTGACGTCCCGGGGTGGTGACGTGTGACCCCAGCGTAGTGGTCTGTGCCGGAGACCTCATCCGCGAGTGAAGCGGTCCGGCGCGGCGGCGCGCGCAGCCGCCGGGCCGCGCACGGCGTGCAACTCCGCCCAGACCGCCGCGACGGTCACCGGGGTGAGCGCGATGCCGTTGCGGCCATGACCGGTGGCGTGGATGAGGCGCGGGTCCCTGGGGTCGGCGCCGAGGAACGGCAGGTTGTCCGGCGACATCGGCCGGAGCCCGGCGATGGCCTCGGCCAGCTCGTACTCCCCGATCCCGGGGAAGATCGTCTCGGCGTCGGCGAGCAGGTCGCGCACCCCGGCGACCGTGACCTGCCGATCGTCTCCGTGCTCGTACTGCGTGGCGCCCACGACCAGACCGCCGTCGCGCGGCACCAGGTAGAGCGGCCTGCCGCGGACGAACGCCCGCACCACCCCTCGGGGCGGGTCCTCGCAGCCTGGCCGGGCGCGCAGCCGGAGCACCTCGCCCTTGACCGGGCGCACCGGCAACCCCGCCAGGTCGGCGGACCCGGAACCTGCGGCCAGGACGATGCGGTCCGCGTCGACGTCGTCGATCGAGGTCACCGCGCTGCGCACCCACCTCACGCCCTCGGCGCGGCACGCGCGGGTCAGGGCGGCCAGCAGGACGCGGTTGTCGACGGCCCCCTCGGAGTCCATCCGATAGGCGGCGCGGGCGACGCGGGCCAGGGACGGCTCGGCCTCGCGCAGCTCCCGCCGCGTGACCCGGCGCAGGTCGGCCTCGGTGATGCCGGGGCCCGGGTGCGACGCGGAGCACTGCAGTACGGCCGAACCCGGAAACACGGCGGAGCCCGGACGCGAGTCGGGGCCGTCGCGGGTGGGGTCCGGCTGGCGAGCGGCCCACTCCATGGCCATGTCGAGGTCCCGGGCGTCGGCCTCGTCCACGGCCAACATGTGGGTGCGGGTGGCGGTCCGGACGGGGGGACCGGGCGGGACGTAGGGTTCGAGCGCGCTCAGCATCTCCGGCCAGCGGCGGAGCGAGTCCACGCCGAGGGCGAACACCGCCTCCTCCCCCGGCCAGGCCTCACTGAACGGAGCGAGCATGCCGCCGGCCACCCACGCCGCGGCCGAGGAGGGCACCCCCTCGGGGCCGGAGTCGTCGGGCTCGTGAATCACCACCTCCGCGGCCAGCCCGGTCCTGGCGGCCGACCACGCGCAGGCCAGGCCGATCACCGAACCGCCGATCACGGCCAGCCGGCGGGCGCCGATCCTCGGGACGGCAGGTCCGGTGTCGGGAGTCACGTCGTCCAGACTAGTGGGGCCATCGCCTACGGTTACGCACATGACCGCCCACGCCGACCGACTCCGCTCCCGCCTCGCCGACGCCCGGCTCTACCTCTGCATCGACGCACGACGACACCTCGACGAGCAGGCGCGCGAGCAGGGGTGGTCCGGAGACTTCCCGGCGCTGCGCCGGGACGTCGCCGCCGCGCTGGCCGGTGGTGCGGACATCGTGCAACTGCGGGACAAGAACTCTCCCGGTGAACGTGGGGACGGTCCGCTGGAGGCCGCCTACGAGCTGCGCGCGCTGGCGGCGATGCGCGAGGTGTGCGACTCGCACGGTGCGTTGCTGGCCGTCAACGACCGGGCCGACGTGGCGGTGGCGTCGGGTGCGGACGTACTGCACGTGGGCCAGGACGACCTGCCGGTGGAATGGGCGCGCCGCGTGGTCGGCGACGACGTGGTGATAGGCCTGTCGTGCCATGCCCCCGGGGAGGTCGACGCCGCGGTGGCGGACCCGCAGGTCGACTACTTCTGCACCGGCCCGGTGTGGCCCACGCCCACCAAGCCCGGCCGCCACGCTCCGGGCCTGGACCTGGTGGGTCACGCTGCGGCGAGGGCGGACCACCCCGGGGCCAAGCCCTGGTTCGCCATCGGCGGGATCAACCGGCAGAACCTCCCCGACGTGCTGGCCGCGGGAGCCCGGCGGGCGGTGGTGGTCCGCGCGATCACCGACGCGGACGACCCCACGGCCGCGGCGCGCGACCTGCGCTCGGTGCTGGACTGACCCGCCACCACGCGGGGCGGTACAGGTCGCGGGCCGGCGAGTGCCCGGTCAGTCGGTGAGCTCCTTGGTCAGCGTCCTGCGCAGGACCTGACGGGGCTTGGCCTCGAGGTCGTCCCCACCTCGTCGTCGTCGTCCTCTCCGGCCCCAGGAGTCCGGCGCCAGGCCGGGTACGAGCGTCAGCACCCTCCCCAGGCCGCGTGCGGGCCACTCCACGTACGCGTGTTCCACCTTGACGGTGGCGCGACGGCCGCGCAGCACAAGGGTCATGACCCCGTTGTGGAACCAGATCCCGTCGGTGACGTCCCACCTCACCTGTGGCTCGCGCACACCGACCACCTCGGCGAGCCGGCGGGTCAGCGCGGGCGCGGGATTCCGGACCGAGATCCGGTTGACCATCCGGATCGACTTCTGTAGAGGATTGCGGAACGGGGACATGACCAACTGGTGGACCCTGGTGGGCGAGTTCCGCGCCCGGGGCGCGGTGAGGTCGACCTCCTCCAGATACGAGCAGTGGACATCCCCGCCCAGCATGAGGATCGACGCGGGCGGGCGGCCGTGGTCCCCGGCCGCGACCTCGGTGAGCAATCCGATCAGGTCGTCGAAACTGTTCCGGAACGCCGCCCAGTGTTCGAGGTCGACGGTCAGACGCACCCACTCACCGATCCGGGCGGACAGCGGTTTGTCCGGTCGGTCGCGGCTCACCGCCTCGTTCCACCCCTCCAGGTGGTGCAGCGCCGGCAGCATGAAGGCGGGCAGGGACGACGCGATCACCAGGTGGTCGACCTCGGCCCCCAGGCAGGCCTCCCGCGCCCACTCCCACTCCCGCGGATCCATCACTCGTCGGTCACCGGGGTCCAACCGACGAGAGGCACGCACGTCGAGCATCACCACCCGCACCCGGCCGAAGTCGCGGCGGAAGCTCCACCGCGCGGTATCGCGGTCGGCGTCGGCGGACAGGGCGAAATCGTCGAGGATCCGCTCGCGTTCGGCATCGGATCCCGCGGACCGCACCGCCTGATACACCGCGTCGGCCTCCAACTCCCACGGCGCGAGATTGCCCAGGTGCTGGTAGACGAAGTAGCTGGCGAACGCCCCCTTCACGCGCTCAGGCCACCACGGCTGGGCCGTCATCTCCCGGCGCCAGGCGTGCGAGGAGTTCCAGTCGTCGCGCAGGTCGTGGTCGTCGAGGATCATGCAGCTGGGCACGGTCGACAGCAGCCAGCGGACATCCGGGTCCCGCCACGACTCGTGGTACAGCCAGGAGTACTCCTCGAAGTCGCAGATCTCCCCGGACACGTCGCGGTCACCGCCGTCCCCGGCGGAGTCGCGCACCGACCGCGGCCCCTGACCGGCACGGCGACGCGCGGCCAGCCGCTCGGTGATCTCGCGGCTGGGGATGTCGGCGTACACCTGGTCGCCGAGCAGCAGCATGGCATCGGGCCAGTCGTCGTGCGGCGTGCGGGCCATCTGGTGCGCCAGCGCGACCAGCGCGTCGGCCCCGATCCGGCGCAACGCCACCGGGGTCTGGCTCTCACCACGCCGACAGGACCCGAAGGCCAGGCGGACGGTGTCGTCGGCCCTCGGGGTGCGGATGACACTGGGGCGCTCCGGTTCCACGGGCCAGGCGGGCGCGCCGTCGAGCGCCACCTGGTAGGGCGTCTCCACCCCGGGCTCGAGATCACGCAGGTGCAGCACCGCGAAGTGGTGCCCGTGGACACCCCACGATCGCTCGGAGGCCTCACTGTCCCCGGCCCGGATCGTCACCGTGCACGGCGCGGACACCTCGAGCCACACCGTCGCGTCCGTGCTGTCGACGTACCGCAGCATGGGTCCGACCAGGATCTCGGGCGGCGTGGGGGGCTGAGTCATTGCACCAGTGTGCACCCGGCCCGCGGCGTGGCGTGTGCTACGGCAGCGGAAGGGGCGCAGTCCCTAGTCGAGCAGGGCGCAGTCCCTAGTCGAGCAGAGCTCGGGGGCCGACGGCGACGACGCCCGGCGGCAGTCTGGCCCGCAGCCCCCGGTCGGCCGTCACCACGACCACCCGGCGGGACCCGCCCGCCTCACCCTCACCGGCCCCGTCTCCGGCGGGCACGGCAGCGGGCCCTGTATCGAGATCTATATCAATGCCTGGGGCGAGATCCGTGGCGAGATCGGTGGCGAGGTCGACGATCGCGTCGTCGCCCGAACCGGACGCGCGGTGGACGACGAACGGACCGGAGTGCTCGGCCCGTCTGGCGGCCCCCTCGATCACGGCGTGCGCGCGGGCCACCCACCCGAACCCGTCGGGCAGCTCGACCGTCCGGGGCATGGTCGTACTCAGCTCCTCGAGCAGACGCGCGGTGGCGCCGGCCCGATCCCTCCACCACCCGTCCGGCCGGGAGCCCAGGACGTTGGCCACGTCCACCACGAGTTCCACCGGTCGGGAGCGGAGCCCGTTCGCCCAGGCCTGGGCGAACGCGGGCATCAGTGGCAGATCGGCGACCCGGGTCTCGGGCACCCACCGCAGTTCCAGACTCTCGTTGTTCGGCACCGTCTCCAGCGCGCGCGGGGCGTCGGCGACCACGGTCGTGTACGTCCACTCCACCGCGTCGGTCGACTCCTGCACCAGCGGCGGGATCGTCCGGGCGCGGACCGCCGGATCGTCCGAGTGCTTCTGGTCGGGCCGCAGGCGACGCATCATCTCGGACACGTGGCGCATGTCCAGCCCGGGCCGGTGCCACACCGTGCCGGGCATCCGAGACGTCACCCGCACGGCCCGGACCACCACGTCGGCGGGCCTGATCTCGGCCTCCTCCTGCGTCTCCCGCAGGGCCGCCTGCGACGCGTCCTCCGAGGAGTCACGCGCTCCTCCGGGCAGGGCCCAGGTGTCACCGGAGGCCGTCCACACCGCACGGTGCTGCAACAGGACGAGCGGGATGTCCGGATCCGTCGGATCGGCCGCGCGCAGGAGCAGGCCCGCGGCACCAAAGCGTCCCCATCGTCGGTCGCCGCCCGCGGACACGACCCAGCCGTTACCGTCACCCTCACTCGTGGCCACTGGTCCTCCACTCCACCGGACGCCTCACCGGATCGGATCCGCCCCGGATCGGGCGGAACCGCGCACTCCTCGTCCAGTCTGCCCGACGCCGCCGCGCCACTTCACTAACCTGGGACACACGCCCACCGGATCCCCGGCATCGGCGGTGAGAGAACCGGGAGGTGAGTGACCAGATGGGCCTCCCGACCCTCACGCAGAGACGCGACGCGAGGCCCGGCTCGCAGCCGGGTTCCGCTCCGGGCGCGCGCTCCGGGTCCACTCCGGGGGCGGGCGGGGGTCCCGGCGGGGGCACGTCCGTGGGATCCGGCTCCGAGGACATCGCGTTCAGCCGCCGACGTCCGGTGCGTCGCCGGGCCGCACGGTTCTGGAACGACGCCCTCACCACGCCGGGTCGGATGTCGGTCTTCGCGGTGGTCGCGATCGTGGCGGTGCTGTTCGGCGGCACCGTGGCGTCGCAGACCATCACCCAACGCCAGAGCCACCACGAGACCCTGCTGGCCGAGGTCGAGCCCGTGGCCAACGCCTCCCAGACCCTGTACAGCTCCCTGACCATCGCCGACTCGGCGGCCAACACCGCGTTCATCACCGGGGGTATCGAACCCGCCGAGCTCAGGGATCGCTACCTGCAGGCCATCGCCGCCTCCTCGGCGTCGATCATCGCCGCCTCGCAGGGCCTCGACCGCTCGGACGAGGAGTCGATCGACCAACTCGCGCACATCAACGCCCAGTTGACCACCTACACCGGACTCGTGGAGACGGCCCGGACCAACAACCGGGTCGCCAACCCGGTCGGTTCGGCGTACCTCGCGTCGGCCTCCACCCTCATGCAGGACACGATCCTTCCCGCGGCCGCCGACCTGTACGACCGCCAGTCGACTTCCGTCGGGGAGTCCGACCGCGAGTGGTCCTCGCCGCCATGGGGATCCTTCGTGCTGCTGGGGCTGGCGATCGCGGTGCTGGTGCTGCTGCAACAGTGGTTGTGGAAGATCACCGGGCGGCGGGTCAACCCCGCGTTGGCGCTGGCCTCGGTGCTCATGGTGGCGACCTTCCTGCTCACCATGATCGCCGGGTTCCTGGCCGCCAACAACAACGCGCGCGGACTGTCCGAGGGCGCGGCTCCGATGAACGAACTGACCCGACAGCGGATCAACGCCCAGAAGGTGCGCGCGCAGGAGACGTTGAACCTGGTGCGGCGGACCGATCCCGAGGGGTCCGCGGCCGAACGGGCCGCCATCCTGGGCGGCGTCCGCGACACGTTGACCGTCTACCTCGACTCCGACGAGGAGTCCCGCAGCCGCACCAGCCTGGACGGAGACGGCGCCGTCACCAGCGCGATCGAGGCCCTGGACGAGTGGATGGCCGCGCAGAACCGCGCGGATTCGCTGTATCAGCAAGGTGACTACCAGGGGGCGATCCTCATCTCCTCGGGACAGGGCGAGGGCGATTCGGGGGCCGCCTTCGACGAGTTCGACGAGTCGATGCAGGACGCGATCGAGGAGGCCCGCGACACCCTGCGCACACGTATCGACAACGCACGGCGTACCTCTGCCACAGGGCCGGACCTCATCATGGCGTTGTCCGCGCTCGCCGCCTTCGCCGTCATCGTGGGGATCGCCCCCCGGATCAGGGAGTACCTGTGAGTGCGCGGGGGACGTGGCGGTCCGGGGGGAGCGCCGGGCGGCGGGCCGCCCGCGTGGTGACCGGGGGTGTCCTGGTGGCCGCCCTGGCGGTCTCCGGCGCGTGTGGGGTCGACGACGACGACGAGGCGCGCGGTGACGACGGCGGGCCGGGCCGGGAGACGGCCTCGGTGGTGACCGGATCCGATTACGTCGGCATCCCCGAGGTCTCCGCAGTGATGCCGCTCCCGGCCGGAGCGGTCGTCACCACCGAGAGTCCGACGGGTCTACCCCAGGTCTCGGCGGACGAGTCCTGCGACCCGCTCCCGAGCCTGCGCCCGGATGACGCCACACCCGAGGAACGCGTCCCCCGCATCCGCGATCGGGGACGGTTGATCGTGGGCCTGGACCAGGGGTCCAACCTGTTCTCCTTCCGTGACCCGGCCACCGGTCAGCTCACCGGCTTCGACGTGGACCTGGCCCGGGAGATCGCCCGGGACATCTTCGGGGATCCCGGCCAGGTGGAGTTCCGGTCCCTGACCTCGGCCAATCGGATCGAGGCGTTGGAGAACAACCAGGTCGACGTGGTGATCAGGTCGATGTCCATCACCTGCGCGCGCCGGGAGGTGATCACCTTCTCGGTGCCGTATTACCGCGCCTACCAGCGTGTGCTGGCCGTGCGGGGCTCCGGGATCACCGAGATCGAGCACCTCGAGGGCCGGCGGGTGTGCGTGGCGGCGGGAACCACGTCGGCCTCCCGCCTGTGGGAGGAGCTGGACCGGCTCACGGTGCTGTCGGTCAACACGTGGGCCGACTGCCTGGTGGCCATCCAACAGAACCAGGTGGACGCCATCACCACCGACGACGCCATCCTGGTGGGCATCACCGCCCAGGATCCGTACCTGGAGATCGTCGGCCCGCAGCTCAACGCGGAGCCGTACGGGGTGGGCATCGCCAAGTCGACCCCCGGGAACGACACGGATGGTCTGGTCCGGCAGGTCAACTCGACGCTCGAGCGGATCCGGGCCGATGGAACGTGGAACCAGATGTACTCCACCTGGCTCTCCGGACTGGGCCCGAGCCCCGGGATGCCCGCGCCGACCTACGTGCCGGAGGAACCGCGATGAGCTACCGCGGCGCGGATGACGGACCCGCCCCCGACGAGCCGACCGCCGGAACCCAGGCCACGTTCCGGCCCGAGCCGACGCAGGACACGTCGGCCGTGGCCGTCACGGGCGCGATGCCCGCCACCGGGGCGATGCCCGCCACCGGCGCGATGCCCGCCACCGGGGCGATGGAAGCGACCGGGGCGATGGCGGCGACCGGCGCCATCGCGGCCACGGGCGTCGTCTCGATGACCGGATACCTCGAGGACTCCGGCGGCACCCCGGTCACCGATGCGGACGAGGCGGGCGCCGTCACCGGACCCGTGTCCACCGAGGACGCCACCGAGGACCCCGAGTCGCGCACCCGCGCGGTCCCCGTGGAGCGGCCCTCCGCCCGAACCGGCGACCTACCCACCGGTGACCGCGCCGGCTCGGCGCCGTTCCGGATGCGACAGCCCAGTAAGCCCGAGGACCGACCGAGCCCGGCGTCTGAGGGGCTGGTGGACCTGCCCTACATCATCCCGGTGGATCCCCACTCGGCCATGCTCTCGCCGGAGGACATCGAGGCGGAGTGCGAGGCCTCCGACGGACGACTCCCGCGGCCCGAACTCCGACCCGGCGACGTGGTGGCTGACCAGTACGAGGTCCGCGGCGCGCTCGCTCACGGTGGGATGGGCTGGATCTACCTCGCCGTCGACCACAACGTGTCCGACCGGTGGGTCGTGCTCAAGGGCCTGCTCCACGCCGACCAGGCGGAGGCGCAGGAGGTGGCGGTGGCGGAGCGGGAGATCCTGGCCGAACTCTCCCACCCGTCGATCGTGAGGATCTACAACTTCATCCACGACGACTGGGCCACCTCGCCCACCCACGGCGGTTACATCGTCATGGAGTACGTCGGCGGGCCCAGCCTGCGGGACGTGCGCAGGTCGGCGCCCGGCCGCGTCCTGCCGGTGGAGAAGGCGATCGCGTACGTCCTCGAGGCTCTCACAGCGCTGTCCTACCTGCACTCCGTGGGGCTGGTCTACAACGACCTCAAGCCCGAGAACATCATGCTCACGGAGGACCACGTCAAGCTCATCGACATGGGCGCGGTCTCGGGCGTCGGTGACTACGGGCACATCTACGGCACACCGGGCTTCCAGGCGCCGGAGATCCCCGAGACCGGCCCCACCATCGCCTCCGACCTCTACACCGTGGGGCGCACCCTGGCGTCGTTGATCGTCCGTCTGCCGGTGGTCGACGGCCGCTACGCAGACGGGATCCCCTCCCCCGTCGAGGAGCCGGTGTTCAGCCGGTACGACTCGCTCTACCGCTTCCTGTTGCGCTCCACCAGCGAGGACCCGAGCACCCGGTTCCGCAGCGCCAACGGGATGGCCGGCCAGCTGATGGGCGTCTTGCGCGAGGTCCTCGCGCTGCGTACCGGGATCCCGCATCCCGCGTTCTCCTCGGTGTTCTCACCACAGCGGTCCACGTTCGGCACGTTGTTCACGGTGGAGCCGACCGATTTCCTCGTCGACGGTCACGCCCGCGACACCACCCTGACCGGCGCCGAGCTCGTCGACGCCCTGCCCGTGCCGCTGATGGAGTCCTCCGATCCCGCCGGGCGCATCCTGGCCGCCACCTCCTACACCTCCGTGGAGCAGCGGATCGACACGCTCCGCGAGCTGTACTCGGACTACGAGTCCGAGGCCCACGACAGCGTGGGGGTGATCATGTCGCTCGCCCGCGCCTACCTCGAGAGCGGAGACCTCGCCTCGGCCGAGGCGTTGCTGGAGGAGAACTCCGATCGGCTCCGCTCGGAGTGGCGCCTGGTCTGGTACGTCGGGGTGATCGCCCTGCTCAAGGGGGATCCCGTGGGTGCCTATCCGAAGTTCCAGCAGGTGTTGTCGGCCATGCCGGGGGAGAACGGGCCCAAGCTGGCGCTCGCGGCGACCGCCGAGCTCATCCTCGACGTCTGCCCGGAGGCGGACCGGGCACGGTGGGCGCGGTCGAGCGAGCACTTCTACCGCACGGTGTGGTCCGTGGACCGGTCGGTGGTCAGTTCCGCATTCGGGTTGGCGCGGCAGCTGCAGAGGCGCGGAGAGGTCGCGGCAGCGATCGAGGAGCTGGACCGGGTCCCGCCCAACTCGCGGTACTCGGCCCTGGCCAATCTCACCGCGATCCTGCTGCTGTGCCAGGGGCGGCCCCTGCGGGAGACCGAGGAATCCCACCTACGCGAGGCCGCCCGCCGCGTCGCCAACCTGTCCGCCGGTGAGCACCGGGCCGTCCAGATCCGCCTCACCGTGCTGACCACGGCACTGAGTTGGATCCAGCTCCCCGGAAACGACCCCTCACCTTCGCCACTGATGCGCGGGGTGCCGTTCACCGAGTTCGGTCTGAGAACGGGCGCGGAGACGGTGTTGCGGTCGCTCGCGCGGTCCACCGAGACCCGACAGCAGCGCTTCCGGTTGGTGGACCAGGCCAACAGCATCCGGCCTCGAACCCTGTTCTGACGCCGTCAGGGTGTCGGATCCCCGGACCTCGGATGCCCGGCGATCGGTTTCCCGGTGTCCGGACCCCGGCCCTCGGGTCCCCACCTCTCGTCGTCTCAGTCCTCGGGCTCGCGGCGCCGCCGGCTGGCCAGCAGGATCAGGGTCACTCCCGCCGCAGCGGCGGTGAGGGCCCAGAGCAGCAGTTCCGTCGCTCCCACACCGGTCTCCGCCAGCGACCCGTGCACCTGGGAGTTGGCACGCGACCATTCCGACGACGGCGCGCCCTCGCGCGGCGTCACCACGTTCGCGGGGAGCTCGCCGGTGCCACCGGGGCCCGCCGGGGAGGACGGGGAGCGCGGCGGGGACACGGGCGCAGAGTCGCCGGGTGCGGAACCGGATGAGGCCGAGCCGTCGGATGACCCGTCCGGGGACCCGCCGGCCGACCCACCGGGCCATCCACCCGTCCCTCCACCCAGTGAGCCGCCGAGTGAGTCCCCGATCACCCCACCCAGGGACCCACCCAGGGACCCGAGCGCCGGACCCAGGATGAGTCCGATCACCCCGACGATCACCACCGGCCAGATGAGGTCGGGCAGGTCCACGGAGCCACCGCCGGGTCCGGGACGGATCACCACTCGTCGAACGGACTCGTAGGTGGCCCCGTCGGGCAGGGTGACGGTGAACCCGATGTCGTAGGTCCCGGCCCTCGTGGGCGTGCCCACCAGGACCCCGTCCTCGAGCCTGAGACCGGGCGGGAGGGTCGAGTGATCCACGTCGAGCACACTCCCCTCGGACGCCAAAGGCAGGAACGGCTCGGGCCCGAAGCTCCGGCCGATCCTGCCGTCGGGCAGGCGGTTGACCGGGTCGGTGGGGTCGAGGCCGAGCTGGTCCTCGACGAGGTCGGGCAGACCGTCTCCGTCGGTGTCCACCACACCGATGTCGGAGAAGGACACCCAGATCATCGGACTCACGCTCTGCCGCTGCGTGTAGTTCTCCACATCGAGGGGCACTGACACCTGGTCGACCACCGTCGCCGTCTGCCCGGGAGCGAGGTCGAGAGCCGCCACCGTAGTCCCGCGAGCCGGGGACTCGTCGGCGCGGGGCGTGTCGGCGCCGTAGAGGGTCACGGTCCGGGAGTCGACCTCAACGGCGCCTGTGAGGGTGCTGCCCACGTCGAACTCGGCCTCGCCGGAGACGAGGTAGTCGCCGACCCCCACCGCGTATCGCCCGGTCCGCCCTGTCAAGGTGGCGTTGCGGACGTGATAGGTCCTGTCGATCGACTGGCCCGGCGCCATCGAACACGGGTCCACCCCGGGGGTGCCCCCGATCGCACCCTCGGGATCGGTGTGCGCGGGCCCGCCGGCGAGGTCGCACCCCCACGACCCCAGGACGAGGTCCGGCGCGTCCGACCACGTGGTGCCGTCGAGGGAGAACTCGAGGTCGGTATGAGCGTCCAGGGGCGAGGCGGAGACGGCCCGGGCGACGGATGCTCCGCCGAGCACCAGGGTGACCGCGGCCGCGAGGGCGACAGGGATCAGACCGCTCCTTCGACGACGGCGTGGCCGGCCGCGCCGCGATTCGCGGGCGGGTTCGGCGGCACTCTCGGCAGCGCATCCGGCGGCAGGCTCGGATCCTGGAGGTTTCGTCATCGACCAGCTTCGTCAGTACCGGCCTGACGCGCGGGAGGAGAACCCACACCTTATTACTAAGAACGTTCTTATGTAAAGGGCGCTCCGCACCGCCGGCCTATCTTCCCAACCCCAGGACCGTGTCGCACGCCCGGGCGATCGCCAGCTCCTCATCCGTCGGGACCACCAGGACCGCGACCCGGCCACCGGCGCGCGAGATGATCCGCTCGCCCGTCCCGTCCTCGTTGGCCTGCGGGTCGAGTTCCACCCCCCAACCGCCGAGGGTGGACAACACGTCCGCACGCAGTCGGGCGACGTTCTCACCCACGCCGGCAGTGAAGGTGATGGCGTCGACGTCGCCGAGAACCGCCCAGTATCCGCCGATGTAGCGGCGCAGGCGATGGACGACCACCTCGTAGGCCAGAGCGGCGTCGCGGTCACCATCGTCGACCCGCGCGAGCAACTCGCGGAAGTCTCTCGCCCGCGCCAACCCTTCCAGACCCGACCTACGGTTGAGAAGTGTGGAGACGTCCTCAGGCGACATGCCGCGATCGCGGATGAGGTGAATGATCAGACCGGGGTCGAGGTCACCGGGACGGGTGCCCATGACCAGACCCTCGAGCGGCGTGAGCCCCATGGAGGTATCGACCGCCCGACCGCCGGCGATCGCCGAGGCCGAGGCCCCGTTGCCGAGATGCAGCACGATCTGGTTCACCTCGTCGTACGGGCGCCCAAGGACCTCTGCCGTGCGACGCGAGACGAATTCGTGGCTGGTGCCGTGGAAACCGTAGCGGCGCAGATCCCAGGCCTTCGCCACCGCACGATCGATCGCGTATGTGTGCGCGGCGGCGGGCAGCGTGTGGAAGAACCCCGTGTCGAACACCGCGACGTGCGGCAGGCCCGGAAGCAGATCCCGCGCCACGCGGATCCCGCGCAGGTTGGCGGGGTTGTGGAGCGGCGCCAGCAGCTCGAGCCTCTCGATGCCCGCCTCCACCTCGGGAGTGACCTCGACCGGTTCGTGGAAGTCCGGCCCGCCGTGGACCACCCTGTGGCCGATCGCCTCGACCCCCAGGTCGGTGGGGTGAGCGCCGAGCCGCCCCGCCTCCTCCAGGACCCGGCTCAGCGCTGCGGTGTGGTCCGGGAAGGCGGCCTCGACGGTGCTCTCCTCACCCGGCGAGCCGGCCAGGTCACCGCGACGCACGGCCAGGGTGCCGACGGGGTCTCCGATCCGTTCGACCAGCGCCCACGCCAGTTCCGCCTCGACCGCGGTGTCGATGATCTGCAGCTTGAGGGAGGACGACCCCGAGTTGATGACGAGGACGCGGGTCACGAGTCGCCTGCCTGGTCGTCGGCCGAGCCCTGCGCCTGAACGGCCGAGCCCTGCGCCTTAACGCCTGAGCCCTGCGCCTGAACGGCGGTGATGGCGACGGTGTTGACGATGTCCTCGACCAGCGCACCACGCGAGAGGTCGTTGATGGGCTTGCGGAGCCCCTGCAGGACCGGGCCGATCGCCACGGCGCCGGCGGTACGCTGCACCGCCTTGTAGGTGTTGTTGCCCGTGTTGAGGTCGGGGAAGATCAGCACGGTGGCGCGGCCGGCGATCGGCGAGTCCGGCATCTTCTTGCGAGCCACGGTGGGGTCGACGGCGGCATCGAACTGCAGCGGCCCGTCCACCATGAGGTCCGCCACCGGGTCCCCCTCGCCCGCGGCGGCGATGCGCGCGCACACGATCTCGGTGGCCTCGCGCACCTTGTCCACGTCTGCTCCGCTGCCTGAGTCGCCGGTGGAGTACGAGAGCAGCGCGACCCGTGGCTCCACGCCGAACCGGGATGCCGTCTCGGCGGAGGACAACGCGATGTCGGCGAGCTGTTCGGCGGTCGGAGCGGGGACCACAGCGCAGTCGCCGAAGGCCAGAACGTGGTCGGACAGGCACATGAGGAACACGCTGGACACGGTCTTCACGCCCGGCTTCGTCCGGATGATCTCCAGGGCGGGCCGGATGGTGTGCGCGGTCGTGTGGGCGGCGCCGGAGACCATTCCGTCGGCGAGGCCGGTGTGCACCATCATGGTGGCGAAGTAGGAGATGTCGAGCATTCGGTCGCGGGCGACGTCCAGGGTCATGCCCTTGTGCTCGCGCAGCGTCGCGTACTGCCGGGCGAAAGGCTCGGCGTGCTCGCTGTGTCGCGGATCGAGGATCTGCGCCCCGGCCAGGTCGATCCCCAGTTCGTCCGCGCGTCGGCGCACGGTCTCGGAATCGCCCAGGATGGTCAGATCGGCGACATCTCGACGCAGCAGCCGACCCGCGGCGTGGAGGATGCGGTCGTCGTCACCCTCGGGGAGCACGATGTGACGCTTGTCCGCGCGGGCACGCTCTAGGAGCTGGTGCTCGAACATCTGCGGCGTCATCACACTGGGGGTGTCCACGCGCAGACGGGCCAGCAGCTCCTCGGTGTCGATGTGGGTCTCCATCAGGCTCAGCGCCGTCTCGACCTTCCGCCCCGACCCGGAGTAGACGCGCCCGCGTGTGTCCGCCGCCAGGCGGGCGGTGTCGTAGGTGCCGTGGGAGGTGCAGACAATCGGCAACGTCGAGCGCATCCCCCTGACCAGTCGGTCCATCGCCGCGTTCGGCATGAGACCGCCGTTCCAGATCATCCCGGCCAACGACGGGAACCCCTCCGCTGCGTGCGCGGTGAGGACCGCGAGCACGGCGTCGGTCCGGTCGGCGGGCACGATCACGACCATGCCGTCCACCAACCGCTCCAGAATGCGCTCGCCGGTCATCCCGCCCACCATGAGGTTCATGACCTCGCGGTCCAGCAGGGCCGGGTCACCGGAGTAGAGCGTGCCGTCCACGGCCTCGACCAGTTCGCCCATCGTGGGCGCGGTGAGAAGGGCCTGGCTGGGCAGCGTCCAGGCGGGCAGGTCCAGGGGCGCGAGCTCGGCCTGAACGGACTCCAGGTCCTCAGGGTCGCACCGGTTGACGACGACGCCCACTGGGTGGGCGTGCTCCTGCCGGAGCTCCTCCAGGGTCAATCGGGCGTTGGTGCCGATCTCCCCCGGAGTCCGATCGGCGCCGCGGAGCACCAGCAGAACGGGCGCGCCGAGGTTCACCGCGAGGGTGGCGTTGAAGTCGAACTCGGTGGGGCTGGGCACGCCCGTGTAATCGGTCCCGAGGATCACCACCACATCGCACTGCCTGGCCACCACGTGGTATCGGTCCACGATCTCGGCGAGCGCCGACTCGCGATCCTCGTGCACCCGGACGTTGGTCACGCCGACGCAGTCCTCGTAGTCGAGATCCACGGTGGTGTGCTGGAGCAGCATCTCCACGATGCGGTCGCGCGCGGGGTCTGTTCCCTTGGCGGAGTCCGCGCCTTGTCCGGTCCCGGAATCGGCGACGCGTGGCGCGACGGTGACCGGACGGAACACCCCCACCCTCTGGACGGTCCCGGCGAGGATCCGCAGCAGGCCCAGAGCGACGGTCGATTTCCCGGTGTCGCCCTCGGGCGCGGCGACGTAGACCGCGGAGGAGGACAGGGGGACCTCGGTAACCGGGGACGGGATCGTGGGCGCGGAGGGCTCAGCCAGGAGGGTCTCGGGTACGGGGGAATCGGGCACGGCGGAATCGGGCACGAGGGCATTGTGACAGCGCGAGCGGCCCGGCACACCCAGTACACCCCGTGCGGCCCTAGACATCGGTGAGCCTGTCGACCCCGGGCGGCACCCACGTACAGCGACCAGGAGCGGCGGGGTCGGCTCGGGTGGTCCATGCCGACGGGCCGTCACCGACGAAGGCGTGGTGCACGGGACAACCCAACGTACCGTTTCCGACTGTGGTCGGCCCGCCTCGCGACCACTCCTTCACATGATGGAACTGGCTTCTCCTGGCTGGCGCGGAGCATCCCGGAAAGGTGCACCCTCCGTGCGCGGCGTACAGAACCAGGCGCTGAATGGCGGAGGCCAGGCGGCGCTCGGGGTGGGAATCGACGTCGATCCGGTGCAGTTCCTCGAGACCGTCGCGCAGCAACGAGACGAACCACGGGAGCGTCCCGGCCATCGAGACGGCCTGGCGGACGCTGAGTTGGGTACCGGAGTCGGTCTCCACCAGCGCGTCGGGGTGCTCGAGTTGCTCCGGGGTTACGCGCACCACGATGGTGGCGATTCCCTTGGGCCGGGCGGGGTCGACGGTCGAGCCGAGGGCCCACTGGTGCACGAGCGCGTCGTGAGCTCGCTGCTCCGGGGTTCGCTGGTCCGACCCGGGTTCACCCGCCACGGCCCCACCGGGTCCGCCGAAGTCACACAGCGCACGCTCGACCAGCGCTCGTCCGCGCGGCGTCAGCGTCATGGTCAGAGTGCTGGTCCCGTCGCGCCGGACCGCGCCGAGCCGCGCCGACCGTTGTCGTTCCTGATGGTCCTCGCGATCCTTGCCGCGGCCTGGGCACAGGGCCGAAACGCGGCGGGCGGCCTCGGCCCGCAACTCTGCCGGAGCGACGGTGCGCGCGAACTCGGTGAGCCCCTCGGCGAACCGGGTCGCCGCGGCCCCGCCGATCGACCCGGGGAGCCCGGAGACCGCCTTAGCGATGACCCGCTCGTGCTCGGCGGTGATCTCCCCGACCGCCACCGCCCGCCCGGCCGGGGTGGCCTGCCTCCCGCCCGCCTCGATCCGCCCGTGGACGGCTCCTCTGGATAACCCCAGGTTCTCCGCCAGCAGGGCGGCGACTCCCCCGCTGGAACGACCTTTCCGCCGGTGCAGGGCTGCGAGTTCGGCAGTGGCGCGGGCCCCGGCGGCCTCAAGCCTGCGGACAACGATCTCGGTCCGGCCCACAGCCTCGACCAGCGCATCCGCGTCCTGGTCCGACCAGCCGACCTGGCACAAATTCTCCACGGAGGCTTCGAGAAAGGCGAGAACGTCAGCCAGCGGGGCCGTCTCCGACCCCCGCCCCGGCGCGTCCCACTCCTCCTGTTGCATGGCCCGAGAATAGAACACACGTACGACATCGAACCGGCGGCGGCGACGGCACCGAAACCAGCCGGGCAGGAGTCTCGGCCCCGTGGGATCCCGACGCCCCCGGGGACGGGCGGCCGCTCCCTAATCGACCACGACGACGGCCAGCCCGAAGTCCCCGGCCTCGTCGGTCCAGACCGCGCCACCGCCGAAACCGTGTCCCGCGAGCTCATCGACCAGCGCACGGGGCTCGAACTTCCGGGCGATCTCGGTGCGGATCCCCTCACCCGCGGCCAGGGTCCGGCCCCGACCGAGCGTCGGAAAGTCGATCCGCACCTCACGCACCGCGCGCAACCACATCTCGATACGACTCTCTCCCGCGTTCCACACGGCCTCGTGCCGGAAGTCCCTGCGGTCGAGGCCCGTGCAGTCGACGGTCCGGGCGATCACGTCGAGCATGTTGAGGTTGAACTCGGCGGTGACGCCGGCGGCGTCGTCGTAGGCCGCCACCAGCCGGTCCGGGTTCTTGACCAGGTCGAATCCCACCGCAAGCCGGTCCCCCGGGCCCATGATCGCGCGGAGCATCCGGAAGAACCCGGCCCGCTGCGACTCGCTGAAGTTGCCGACGGTGCCTCCCAGGAACAGCACCAACCGACCTCCCGGCTCGCCCGGCAGAGGCCCCTCGAGGGCGGTGATGTCGCCGATGACCGGGTCGATCCGCAGGCCCGGATACTCCTGTTCCAGCGCGCGCGAGCTCTCGACCAGCATCTCGGAGCTGATGTCCACGGGCACGAACCGCGCATCCGCGCGAGCGTCCGTCAACACGTCGAGGAGCACCCGGGTCTTCTCGCAGGTCCCGGCCCCCAGCTCGACCACCGTCGAGGCCGCGCCCACGATCTCGCGGCCTCGGGCCCTCAGGATCTCGGCCTCGGCCCGGGTGGGGTAGTACTCCACCACCCTGGTGATCTGATCGAAGAGCACACTGCCCTTCTCGTCGTAGAACCAGCGTGGCGGAACGGTCGGCGGGTCGGCGAAGAACCCGTCGCGCAGGTCCGACTCGAGGGCGGCGGTGTCGGTGCCTGCGGGCCTCGTCGTCGTGGTCGTCGTCGTCGTGGTCGTCGTCGTCCTGGTCCCAAGCGGATTCTCGTCGCCGGTCATCGCGCGAGCCTCAGTCCGGTGGCCGCCCACCGCGACGACGCGGGGAAGAAGTTGCGGTAGGTGGGCCGCGTGTGACCGGCCGGGGTCAGGGCGCTACCGCCGCGCAGGACATGCTGGTCGGACATGAACTTGCCGTTGTACTCGCCCGCCGCACCCTCCTCGGTGACGAACCCCGGGTAGGGCAGGTAGGCGCTGGAGGTCCATTCCCAGACCCCGCCGATCGTCCGCTCCGTGGCGGGCTGCGGGTGGCACCGGTCGGGGTCGAGCTCGTCGGCGATCCGCCAGCCGGCGGACGCGACCTCCCACTCGAACTCGGTGGGCAGTCGGGCCCCGGCCCAGCGCGCGAACGCGTCGGCTTCGTAGAACGACACGTGGCAGACGGGCTCGGCGTCCACGACCGGACGGCGGCCCGAGAGGGTGAAGGTGGTCCAGTCACCGTGGGCGGCACTCCCGTCTGTGGCGGCGGAGTCCCCGGCGCCGTCCTCGCGCCGCCAGTACCCGGGCGCGTCCCAGCCCTCGGCCTGCACGGCGGCCCACCCGTCGGAGAGCCACAGCTCGGGGCGGGAGTACCCGCCGTCGGCCATGAACCGCTTCCAGTCCGCCACCGTGACCTGCCGGGTGGCCACCTGGCCTCCGGGTACCCACACCCGGTGACGCGGGCGTTCGTTGTCGTAAGAGAACCCGGCACGGCCGGTGGTATCAGACGGGTCGGTGGGGTCGGAGGCACCGACCTGGGCGACCCCCTCGACCACGTCGAGCCAGTCCTGCTCGGCCGGCGCGGCAGGAGCCGGGTCCGGGGCCCTGTGCACGTAGACGGGGTCGGTCGGATTGTGGGAGAACAGGTGCTTGGCGTCCATGAGCATCAGCTCCTGGTGCTGCTGCTCATGGTGGCAGCCCAGCTCGAGCAGTTCCAACCCGCGGTCGTCGACCCGGCCGGCCTCGAGTGCGGCCACCACCGCCTCGTCGACGCGCGCCCGGAAGTCGCCGATCTCGGCCACCGACGGGCGGGTGATGAGCCCGCGTTGGGGCCGGGGTTGGCGCGGGCCGACGGCCTCGTAATAGGAGTTGAAGAGGAACCGGAACACCGGCTCGGGCGAGGTGTACCCCGGCAGACGCCCCAGCACGAACTCCTCGAAGAACCACGTGGTGTGCGCCCGGTGCCACGCAGCGGGGCTGGCGGCGGTCATCGACTGGGGGATCTGGTCTTCGGGGCTCAGTCGGGAGGCCAGGAGGTCGGTGAGTCGGCGAACCTGCAGGAACCTCTCGACCGTGGCCCCGGCACTGCTCCCCGGAACCGGCTGCGGCCCTTGGGTGGTGACGTCTCCGACAGTCATGGGCTCTCCCCGGGTTCGTGGTCGGCGGTCTGACTGCAGCCAGACTATCCACGTGGTGGTTCGGTGCCCACCGCTCTCCGGATGACCCGTCTTCGGATGACCCGTCGCTCAGGGGCCACCGTTCCGGACACCGTCGCCGGGGAACGGCACCGGGACCGCCGCGGTGAGATTGCGCCGCTCGTGCTCGAGGAGCCGCAGACGGTACTCGGGACAATGGCCCATGCCACCGTCGGCGCGGATGACCCGGTGCACGGGGATGAGGAACGGCACGGGCACGAGGGTGCACAACCGGCCCACCCGGCGGGCGTTGCGCGGCCGGCCCGCGTCCACGCTGACCTGGCCGTAGGTCGAGGTCTCTCCGTACGGGATGTGTTGGATCTCGCGGTAGGCCTCGCGGGAGAACTCATCGTGCACACCTGCGGCCACCCAGTCCACGGGGGTGTCGAACGCCCGCAACCGGCCGGCGAAGTAGGCCTCGAGCTGGCTCGCCAGCCGATCGAGGTGCTCGGCCGCCGCGCCGGTCTCGGCACCGGGCTCGGCGCCGCCCGCCTCGTCGTCGTCGTCGGAGGGTTCAACGGGGAACCCCGGGGCGGGGTCCCGGTCCGCACCGAGCGGGTCGGGACCCACCTGGTCCAGGCGCGACACACCGGTCGCCGTGGCCTCGACGACAACCCATCCGGCGGGCGTGTCGAGAACCCGCACGGCCCTTCCCGTGGTCCCGCGCGTCGTTGTCCCCTGAGTCGAAGTCCCGTGAGTCGAAGTCCCGCGCGTCGAGGTCACGCCTCAGACCACGCTCGGCCGGTCCGGGTTGGTGACGTCGGCATCGGCCGTGTCGAGGCGCTCGAACAGCGTCTCGGCGCCGTCGCGGGCGACCGCCGACATCTCGGCGGTGGTGATGGGCACCGCCTGTAGCCGCGTGAGCAGGGGCCCGGTTCCGTCCGGCCCGCCGGTCTCGTCGACGACCTGCAGCTCGGGCCACAGGAACGGCGGGGCCAGGACCAGGTGCTCGCAGCGCCGGCCGGAGTCGACCAGCCCCATCGCGTTCGGGATCACCGCACCCGGCGCCACGTGGATGGACCCTGAGGCCACGGCCAGCGCGCACGCGTCCAGGACGTCGGCCATGGCGCGGTGGCCGGTGCGGCCCACGGTGACGAACTCACTGCGGATTTGCCGCCCCTCGGGCGTGGTGACGTTGGTGGGCAGTTGCCGCGCGCCGACGGTGGCGTAGGTGGTGAACCCGGGCGCGGGGACGTTGTCGACGACGACGACGTCGCAGTGCCACTGGGCGGTCTGCCCCTCCTCGTCGGCTTCCGTCTCGTGCGGGTAGCGCAGGACGCGAACCGACTCGGCCTCGCCGAAGAGGCTCTCGAGACCGGAGAGGTCCGCCTTGCCCGGGCCCGGCACTGTGCTCTCGCCGGTCACGCCAGCTCACGCAACCGCGGCTCGAGATCGGTCTTGAACAGGTCGAGGAACCGCTTCTGATCATGGCCGGGCGCGTGGAACACCAGGTGGTTCAGGCCCGCGTCGACGTACTGCTTGACCTGCGCCACCGCGTCGTCCGGGTCCGAGGCCACGATCCACCGCTTGGCCACCTGCTCGATCGGCAGCTCGTCGGCCAGGCGCTCCATCTCCCGCGGCGAGTCCACCGAGTGCTTCTGCTCCGGGGTCAGCGACAGCGGCGCCCAGAAACGGCAGTTCTCCAGCGCCGCGGCCGGATCGGGGTCATAGCTGATCTTGATCTCTATCATCCGGTCGATCAGGGAGGAGTCGCGGTCGTTGATCCCCGCGCCCTCCTCCACCGCCGGCAGGAGCTTGTCGGTGTAGAGCTCCATGCCCTTGCCCGAGGTGCAGATGAAGCCGTCGCCCACCCGGCCGGCGTACTTGGCCACCACCGGACCTCCGGCGGCGATGTAGACCGGCACCCCACCCTCGGGCACGTCGTAGAGGAACGCGTCCTTGGTGGTGTAGAAGTCGCCGTCGAAATTGGTGGTCTCGCCGGTCCACAGCTCGCGCATGAGGCGGACCGATTCGCGCAGGCGGGCGAACCGCTCCTTGAACTCGGGCCACTGCCCCTGGTGGCCCGTGGCGATCTCGTTGAGCGCCTCACCGGTGCCCACGCCCAGGAACACGCGGCCCGGGTAGAGGCACGCCATGGTCGCGAAGGCCTGCGCGAGCACCGCCGGGTTGTAGCGGAACGTGGGCGTGAGCACTGAGGTACCCAGCTGCAGGCGTTCGGTGCGCTCCCCCACGGCCGTCATCCACGCGAGGGAGAACGGGGCGTGCCCGCCGTCGTGACGCCACGGCTGGAAATGGTCCGAGACCGTGGCCGAGTCCATGCCCGCCCGCTCCGCCAGGACCGCGTACTCGACCAGATCGCGCGGGCCGAACTGCTCGGCCGAGGCCTTGTACCCTAGCTTCAGGGCGGAGGTGGGGGGCATCGACGACTCCTCAGAGGTTGTGTGAGCGACTTCACCGACATCGCTGTCGGGGCACTACAGCCGAGTATGCCAGCGCCGCCGCACCGGAGTTCCGGGCGTCACGCCGAGACGGCCTCGCCCCGACCCCCACGAAACATGCTGATAAATTCCTGAGTAACCCCCAATGCCGCTCCCAAGGACGTGATCACTTGACCTCACCTGAGATACTCCCTCTGTCTCGGTGCCGGGGCTCAGCCGCGTCCGGTGAGGCGCCCACGGAGAGAACCGGCTCGATACTCGCGTGCGGCGCACGGTGAGCGTCGCCATGTCCGGCTCGTCAGCAGATGTCACCGACCAAGCGGCCGCCACCACTCAGCCCTCGAGCCGCAAGAGCGTCTGGGCCATCATCGAAGACGGCGTACTCACTGCGCTCGCGGTGTTCGGGGTGATCTGCATTATCGCGACCATCGCCGCGTTTGCCCTCAACATCAGTCTGATCATGTTCAAGACCGGGTCGATGTCCCCGACTATCCCGACCGGATCACTCGCGGTCGTCAGACAGATCCCGGCGTCCGACATCCGGGTCGGCGACGTGACGACGGTGGCGCGCGGCGACGGACAGCTTCCGGTCACCCACCGGGTGGTCTCGACGATGCCGGTAGGCGGGGAGGTCTACTCGATCACGATGAAGGGCGACGCTAACGACTCGCCCGACTCACAGCCGTACGAGGTGACCGAGGTCAAGAGAGTCCTATGGCACGCCCCCGGTCTCGCCTACGCGGTGGCGGCGATCGGCCAGCCCACACACATGGCGGGGATTACCGTCGCGGCGTCCTTGTTGGTGGTGTGGGCCTTCTGGCCCCGCAAGCAGAGCGCTCACACCTCGGCGAGGAAGTCATGACCAGGCGCTCGGGCAAGTGGAGGGCTGTGGCCATGGCCGTCTCCGCGGTCGCCGTACTGGCGACCACTGCGGCAAACGTGGCCCCCATTGCACTCACCGAGGCATCCTGGGCCGACGCCATCCACACCAACGCGTCCTTTACCGCCAGCGAATTCGCAGGGTTGAATTACGCAAGGTCCATAGGGGCTTATGGAACTATCAATCGCATACTAGTCGGCTCGGACATGGGCCCCTTCACCGCGTCGCGGACAACCGGTCAAACTCCCCAGACCCAGACGAATACTCAGCCGCACAACTCAAGCGGAGTTCTTGGTTTTCTTCCGGTTAGCGCCCAAGGAGTCCGGTGTGCCCGCTCCGACAAACTCACAAACGAGATATGCAATCCTCCTGAGACGGCGCCAGAAGCAAATAGCTTCGCCGCAACATCGCTAAGCCAATTCAGCGTGCACGCCTCGACGTCGTTACTTGGCTCTTCCGGATTCGGAGTGCGTAGCTGGGGTTCGCCGGTGATGCGGTGAGGCACAAGATGTAGGGGTCCTGGGGCGTGTGAAGATGCAGGTTCCTACGCCACGCATCGAACACCCCAGGACCCGCTTTGAACGCTACCGCCAGCCTGCTTGCCGACACCATCTGCCGCACCGTCGAGTTGGGGGTGACCATCGCCGACGCCGCCGTGGCCGACGAGCTCACGCACCTGTTCTGCGCCCCGGTCACACTGGACCCGATCTGCGCCGAGTGCGGGATGGCGGGGCGCCTGCGAGACCACGTCGAGCGGAAGGTGACCGATCTGCCGATCGTCGGGCAACCCACCAGGCTGCATGTGCGAGTACCGCGCTTCACCTGCGACAACATCGAATGCGAGACGCGCATCTTCCAGCAGCGGATGCCGGCGTTGGCTGAGCCGCGGGCCAAGACCACGCGTCGCTGCAGCCGCTGGATCCTGCAGCGTCTGGCGATCGACCGCACCAGCGTGTCCGCGGTCGCGAAGGCCCTCGGGCTGGGGTGGGATCTGGTCAACGATCTAGCACTGTCGGAGACTCGCACGATCGTCTACGACCAGCCCGGCCACTTCGACGGCGTCCGCATTCTCGGAGTCGACGAGCACAAATGGAAGCACGTGCGCGGTGACGGCAGCAGCTCATTCGTCACCGTCCTAGTCGACCTGACCCCGGTCGTGGACGGCACCGGCCCGTCTCGCCTGTTAGACATGGTCCCGGGGCGTTCGGCCAAGGTGCTCACCGAGTGGCTCGACGCCCGTGACCAGGTGTTTCGAGACCGAGTCAAGGTGGTCACGATGGACGGGTTCGCCGGCTACCACTCCGCCGCCGCCAAAGCCGTTCCCGCTGCCCGGACGGTGATGGACCCCTTCCACGTCGTGCGCCTGGCCGCCGACAAGCTCACCGTGTGCCGCCAACGCATCCAGCAGGCCACCACCGGGCACCGGGGCCGCACGGGCGATCCGCTGTACGGCATCCGCCGGACCTTGAACACCCGAGCCGAGCTGCTCACCGACAAGCAGAAGGTGCGCCTGTTCAAGACGTTCACCGCCCATGATGCGCACGCGGCGGTCGAGGTCACCTACGGCGTCTACCAGCGACTCATCGCCGCCTACGACGCCGCCGGCAAGCGGGAGGGCAAGATCGCGATGTACAAGCTCCTGCGCTCGATCCGGACCGGTGTACCCGCAGAACTCCCGGAGCTCGCGCAGCTCGGCCGGTCATTGTGGAAGCGGCACCGCGAAATCCTCGCGTACTTCGACGTGGGCGCCTCCAACGGACCCGTCGAGGCCATCAACGGCCGACTGGAACACCTCCGCGGGATCGCCCTGGGCTTCCGCAACCTCAAGCACTACATCTTGCGGTCACTGATCCACTCCGGCCGGCTTCAGGATCGGATCAATGCACTCTGATTCCGGAAGAGCCCGTTACTTGGCAATCCGCAGACCCCGCTTGTTAGTTACAGCAACTCATCGAGCCCGATCCGAGTGACAGCCAGCTGCACACCGGGAACAAAAGGGGCGACCGGAATAACCAGCAATGGTTCATTCGTCTTAGGTTCGGGTTCGGATTCTGTCACAGTGGCAATCCCCACGGCAGAAGTCACCTCAACCTCTGGGAACCGAGATGTCCCGTTATCCTACAGATATCAACTGGACCTCCGCTACACCTATCACGAAGAGTTCAGCCATGCCTGGGCACAATTAGCGATCAGAGTGGAGACGACATCGCTCTTCGGTGGCGATCGATGGTCTGTCAATGCCATTCTCGCGAGAGCTGAATGTGGAAACTCGCGCCAATTGCCAAACATCCCCAACCGTCCAACTGAAAACAATCCTGCCGTCACATCCGGGGCGGCGTCCCCCATGGCGGCTCAAGCGATGACTGCGGAGGATGCTCTAGAAGACGCCTCCACCGATGGCGACGGTACAGATGACCCCACCGCCTCCATGTCCGAGCACACGCAGCTCGAGACTGGGGACGGCCCGTACCCTTCCGATCCCTCGGATAAGAGTGAATCGAGCAGCACCCCGGCCACACCCGCTCGGCGCACCACCACTGCGACAATGACGCCCACCTCGGCACCGTCTACGTCGACCAAGCAAACCACCATTGCCCAGACCACCACGGCGCAACAGGAGAGCCAGACCATCGTGATCCCCTCCGCCCCCGGCACTCTGTCGGCGTCCGCACAGACGACCACCGTGGGAACCGTCGAGGTGGACGGAGAAGATCTCGACGTCGTCGTCAAGGGCGGCGCCGTGCCCCCCGACGCCCCCACCGCCCTCCCCGCGCTCGGCACCTGGATCAATGAAGGGACCCGCCCGAGCGGCGACTGGAGGACATTCACGTCGAGTGATCCTGACTCCGACGGGTGGCGAAGGGCCGCCATCAACCGCGAGACCGGCACGGTTGTGTATGTGCGTTGACGCGCCCCTCGACCGGGGCCGTCGGTGAGATTCGCCACGCACCGGGCGTAAATGTAACGATTCGGCTACTGGCGACCATAACCTGGATGAATCGGCGGTCATCGCGGGTCAGCCCGCACCGGAGCCCACTCCCGGTCCGACCGCCGGGTGATGGCTTTCGGAGGAGCTATGCGGATTCGACACGCGGCCACCGCGCTGGTCGCCCTCGGTTCCGCCTCCGCCTGTGCACTGGGAGCCACCCTCGTCATGCAGGACCGCGGGGAGGACGCCCGCGAGCAGGCCCTGCGCAGTTCATCCTGGTCCGTGCAGGCCTCCACCGACTTCGGCACCACCTGGACCGCGCCCATCTCCAGCTACGGAGGACACTTCCCCGTCCGGGTGGACACCGCGGCGCTGCGCACCCGGTCCGCGTACCAGCCCCTGACCCTCAGGACGAGCGTGGACTCCCTCGCGGACGCCCACGTGGTGATCGACAGGGGCGCGCTGGTGGAGGGCGATCCCGCGACTGCCGCCGAGGTCAGGATCCGGGCGGTCACCACGAGTGGAGGCGCCTGCGCCGCGCCCACGTTCGCCAGTGGCGCCCCCAGCATCCTGGTCGGAGACGCGGGCCAGCCCGAACCCGTGGACGCCGCCACCGTCGGCCAGCCGCTCGTGCTGCCCGCCGCCACCCGGACCACCGCCGGACCGCCCGTGACCGTGTGCCTCGAGCTGAGCATGGACTCGGCGTCCCCGGCCCCCGACTCGGTCCTCATGCTCGCCTGGCCCATCGAGATCACCCGCGCGGACGCCGGAACCTGACGCTCGCGGCAACCCGACCTCACGAGACGTCGCTCTGCACCCCACGTCGACGGGCCGCGGCCCGGTACACCCGCTCGTGCGTGGCCATCACCATCCTGGGATCGGCGCCCTCGATGCGCGGCGGCGCCGACCGGGGTTCGTCGATCGCGGTGTGCACCGCCCACGTCAGGCTGCCGGGATCCCGGGGGTCGTACACCTCACCGGAGTGCTCGTCCGGATCGCACCGATCGAACCACTGCTCGCGCAGGAACCCCACGGCCGGGAGCACCGGCGCCACCCCCAGGTCCCGGCACATCTCCAGCCAGGTGGAGTGGGTGGCGAAGCGGTACGGCAGCACGCACACGTCCAGGGCGGCGAACTCGGCGAGCAACGGCCCGAGGTCCCGGGCCTCGTAGCGGGTCAGCCGCACCGACTCCCACCCGCCCTCCGCCGCGAGTTCGGCGACCAGGTGGTGCCCGCCGCTCTCGCGGTCCTCGCCGCACGCATCACGCCAGGCCTGGGACTCCACGACGATCCGCAGGTGCGCGCCGCGCCGGCCGGCCGCCACGGGCGCCAGCAGATCCAGGAGTTCGGGCCCCTCGATGTTCTCGCCCATCCGTTCCAACAACACCCCCACCACGATGTCCCCGGGAGCCCGGAGATGTCGGGATGCGCGGATGGCGGCGGAGACCTCGGTCTCGTCGAGCAACCTGGGATGAGGCACCACCATCGCGTCCACGCCCCACCTCACCCACAGTTCCCGCGCCGCGACCTCGGTCAGCGTCAGCACCTGCGCCGCGGCCCCGACGAGCGTGCCGGTGTGACTGCGGTGTGGCCGCGCGTCCTCGTGGGAGGGGTAGACGATGTCGTGCACGGTCAACACCATGGGGACCCCGGCTCGGGAGAGGTACTCGATCACATCCCGGGCACTCTCGGGATTCAGGTAGTCGTAACCGAAATGGACGTGGGCCACGTCCACGTGATCCAGGTCCGGATCGGGGGCCGGACCGGGGTCCCTGGCGTACGTGCCGGGGTGGGATTCGCCGTTGACCGCGCCCGGCCGGATCGGCACGATCTCGATGCGCTCCGAGCACCCCAGCCCGGTGATCCGGCGGACGGCGGGATGAGCGGCGGGCAGCACCGCCACCCTCGTCCGGGACGCGCCGCCATGTGACCGCATGAAACTTAGTTTAGACCCCTACGCAAGTCCTCGATGAGGTCTCCGGCGAACTCCAGACCCACCGAGAGGCGGACCACGTTGTCGGCGATCCCCACGGCAGCGCGCGCCTCGGGCTCCATTGACGCGTGGGTAGTGGTCGCGGGATGGGTGACCAGGGTCTTGGCGTCGCCCAGATTGTTGGAGATGTCGATGATCCTCAGCGCGTTGAGCAGCGAGAAGCACCGTCCCTTGCCCCGGTCCGCCTCGTCGTCGTCGAACTTCAGACCGAACGTCACCACCGATCCCCCGCCCGACATCTGCTCGCGGGCCAGGTCGTACTGCGGGTGCGACGGCAGCATCGAGTACCGGACCCAGTCCACCGCGTCGTGCGACTCGAGGAACCGCGCCACCTCGAGCGCGTTGGCGGACATGCGCTCGACCCGCAGGCCCATGGTCTCCAGGCCCTTGAGCAACACCCAGGCGTTGAAGGCGCTCATACCGAACCCTGCGTGACGCATCAGGTTCTGCACTGGTCCGGCGATGTACTCCTCCGGCCCCAACACGGCTCCGCCCAGGACCCGGCCCTGGCCGTCGATGTGCTTGGTGGCCGAGTAGACGACGATGTCCGCGCCCAGCTCGAGCGGCTTCTGGTGCAGGACGGTGGCGAAGACGTTGTCCACCACCACCTGCGCGCCGGCCTCGTGCGCCAGATCGCAGACCGCCCGCACGTCCACCAATTCCTGCATGGGGTTGGAGGGGGTCTCGAAGAACACGGCGTCGGTCGGCTGGCTGAGCGCCTCACGCCACTGGTCCAGGTCGGCGCCGTCCACGAACACCGTCTCCACGCCCCAGCGGGGCAGGATCTCCGCGCAGATGACGTAACAGGAGCCGAACAACGCCCGCGAGGCCACGAGCCGCGAACCGTTGCCGAGCAGCGCGGCCAGCGAGACGAACACCGCCGACATCCCGGAGCTGGTGGCGAAACACGCCTCGGCGCCCTCGATCTGCCGCAGCCGCTCCTGGAACATCGCCACGGTGGGGTTGCCGTAGCGGGAGTACACGAACCGCTGGAGGTCCCCGTTGAACGACGCCTCGGCCGCCTCCGCCGACTCGTAGACGTAGCCGGAGTTGAGGAACATCGGCTCGGCGGTCTCCTCGAAACCGGTGCGCATCTGCCCGGCCCGCACCCCCAGGGTGTCGGGGTGGAGTCCGTCGGGGAGCTCGTTGTTTCTCATCCGCTGCTTTCTGAGTGTGTGGTCGGTGGTGCGGGTGGCGGGTCGGTAATCGTGGCGGGCTCGGCGGGGGTGGGTCAGGCGGATCAGGACTGTCGCCAGGGCAGTCCCGCGACCTTCCACCCGTTGACCGAACCGCGGTGGCCCGCCGCGTCCGGGTCGCCCTCGAATCCCTCGGCCACGTTGTAGGCGGGGCCCAGACCGGCGGCGGTGGCGGCGCTCGCGGCGGCGGCCGACCGGTGCCCGCTGCGGCACAGGAACAGGACCGGCGTGTCCGCGTCCACGCCCGCCTGGCCGAGCTGCTCCAGGAAGCGGTGGTTGGGCTCGCCCGCCGAGGTCATCCACTCGATTCCCACCGCGCGCCTGCCCAGCTCCGACAGGTCGGCGCCGCCGACCCACTGCCACTCGGCACTCGTGCGCACGTCCACCAGGACGGCGGAGGGGTCGGAGGCGAGCAGATCCCACGCCTGTCGCGGCGCGAGGTCCCCGGCGTAATCGCTCATGGGCCCTGATTATGCTCCCCCTCGCACCAGTCCGCCCGGTCGAGGTCCGCCGGGCGCGCCCCCGTGCCATGATCGGGCCATGTCCCCCACCCCCTCCGCCGCCCCCGTCCGAGTGGCCGTCGTCGGTTCCGGACCGGCGGGCGTCTACGCCTGCGAGGCCCTCCTGGCGTGGGCTGACCAGCACGGCAGGGACATCGTCGTGGACTGCATCGACAAGCTGCCCGTGCCCTACGGCCTGCTGCGCCACGGGGTCGCCCCGGACCACCCTCGCATCAAGGGCATCGCCCGCACGCTGGAGTCGATCGTCACCGACCCGCGGATCCGCTTCCTCGGCAACGTCGAGTTCGGACGCGACCTCACCCTGGACGACGTCCCCCGGTTCTACCACGCCGTCATCCTGGCCACCGGCGCCCTCGCCGACCGCGAACTGGGCATCCCCGGCGAACACCTCGAGGGCTCCTTCGGGGCCGCGCAGTTCGTCACCTGGTACGACGGCCACCCGGACGCCGACCGCAACTGGGCCCTGACCGCCGAACGCGCCGCCGTGGTGGGCGTGGGGAACGTCGCGCTCGACATCGCGCGGATGCTGGTGCGCACGCCCGAGCAGCTCGAGGCCACCGACATCCCCGAGCACGTCCGCGAGGGCTTCGGCACCAGCGCCACCCGCGTCGTCACCGTGACCGGCCGCCGCGGCCCGGCCTACGCCAAGTTCACCCCCCTGGAGCTGCGGGAGATGGACAAGGTGGAGGGTGTCACCATCGTGGTGGACCCGGCCGACCTGGAGTACGACGACGAGGCGCGCGACCACCTGGAACACGATCGCCGGGCCGGGCAGGTCTGCGATCAGCTGGCCAAGTGGGCATCCGCGCAGGCGGAGGCGGGTCACGAGTCCGCCGACGCGGCCGAGGAGGCCGCGCTCGCCGCCGGCGGGCGCGTGGTGCGTTTCCGCTTCCACCGCAGTCCCGTCGAGATCCTCGGCCCCGACGGGTTCGTGACCGGCCTCCGGCTGGAGCGCACCGAGCCGGACGGGACCCGGGTGCGCCCCACCGGTGAGTTCGAGGAGCTCGCCGTCGACGCCGTCTACCGCGCTGTCGGATACCGCTCCGACGCGCTGGAGGGCGTGCCCTTCGACGACCGGACCGCCACCATCCCCAACGACGGTGGCCGGGTGCTCACCGAACCCGGCGGGGAGCCCGTGCAGGGGCTGTTCGTCGCCGGGTGGGTCAAGCGCGGGCCCACCGGCGTGATCGGCACCAACCGCCACTGCGCGGTGGACACGGTGCACGCCCTCACCGAGGACATCGAGGCCGGCACCCTCGTCGACCCTTCCGACACCGACCCGCAGGCCGTCCGCGACCTGCTCGCCGAGCGGGGCGTGTCCGTGATCGACGGCAGCGGGTGGGCGGCGATCGACTCCCGCGAACGCGCCCTGGGGCAGGAGGCGGGTCGCGAGCGCACCAAGCTCGGGGGGCGGGAGGAGATGCTCGTCGCGGCCCGCGGGCCTGTGGACTCCCCCGAGACCGACGCAGCCACCGACACTCCTTAGCGCCGGCCCCGTGGCGGATCCGGTGGTCACTCGCGGCCCGCCACGAGCCTGCCGATCTCCGCCAGCGACACGGTCCCGGGGTCGAAGTAGGCCGAGTGCGCGCCCCGGGTCGACGCGGCTCCGGATCCCGGCTCGGTCACGTCCACTGTGAGCCCCCCGAACTCCTCCGTCCCCGGCCGCGCACCCAGCACACCGGTGGTCGACCACCACGGCACCGGATCCCACCGCGAGGCCACGCCCACGACCTCCCGCTCCCCGGCCGGCCGCGCGGTCCCGCCCTCGTCGACCCACTGCTCCGCCACCGAGTCGACGGTCGCGCCGGGGCTGCCGACGTGGATCATCCGGTCCGCGGCCAGCCCGCGCGGGTCCGCCGCCGCCGCGCCCAGGACCGCCGAGCCGTAGCTGTAGCCCACCGCGGTGTGCGGGGAGTCCACGCCGTCCATGCTCTCGACAGCGTCCAGTCCCGCCGCGAAGGTCCGCAGGTCCCGGGCGTGCGCACGCGCGGGCGCCGCCGAGAACCCGGCCGCGGCGACGTCGTCCGGGGCGTGGTAGCCCTGCCACGACACGGAGACGCACGACCCGGCGCCAGGGTCCGCACCCGCGTCGCACACCGCCCGCGCGCGCTCGGCGGTGCGATCGATCGACTCCACCGACGAGCCAGTGCCGGGAATCAGTGTGACCACGCCGTCCGCCCCGTCGGGATCCCCGCTCGCCACCACGGCCCGACCGTCCGGGTGCAGTGCCAGTAGGAGGCGAGCGGGGTCTTCGGCGAGGTGCTCGCCGAGTGCGTCGAGCCCGGGGGTCGTCCCCGACTCCATGAGCCTGCGTAGTCGCGTCCGGTTGATCGCGTCCCGCGTGGCGGAGGACACCCCGGCCACCGACCCCAGCTCCGGGTGGTCGCGGGCGAGTCGTTCCCTCTCCGCCGGACCGAGGGAGTGCCACAGCCCGGCCACGGCGCGGGGATCGTCGTCGGTCGTCCCGGACAGGTCGAGGCAGGCCACGGTCGCGGCGTCCGAGTAACCGGCGAGGGAGTCGGCCGCGTCGCGCAGTCGTACCGCCAGGGCCAGATCGGCATCCCGAACCTCCGTGACGTCGCCCCCGCCCGGGCGCTCGCGCTCGTCATCTGCCCAGGTGATGAGCGCCCTCGACAGTCTCGAGCCCTCCACCCGCAGCACGTCCGCCAGGTAGAGGCAGGCCCCGGAGACCATCCTGGCCTCGGCGGCGGCGTCCCCCACGCGCCCGCGGGCCCGCGCCCCCGCGTGGCCGGACCAGCCGCCGGCCCCTCCGAGCCTGAGGCCCACCGAGTCCAGGTCCGCTGCCGTGTCGGCGATCTCGCGCCCCACCGCCGCGGCCCGGGATTCGGCGTGGTCGAGGGCCACGACCAGCGCCTCAGCCCCCTGCGCCGGCGACACCCCGGGCCACCTCCTCGTCGACCCCGACCAGCAGCTCGGCCGCGCTCTCCATGCGACCGGCGAGCTGCTCTGTCTCCCGGACCCCGTCCCGAGCCCTGCGCGCCAGCAACGCCGCGCACTCCGCCAGGGCCGCCCCGCTGAGCACCCCACCGGGCGGCCCGGCCCCCGTCCCGCCCGCCGCGGCAGCCGCCTGCTCGAGCGCCGCGGCCAGCGATCCCGCCTGGTCGGCGGCACGCACCCCGGCCTCACGAACCCGGGCCGCCTCGGCCACCACCGCGACCCGCTCGAACGCCACCAGCGCCGCGGCCACTGGTCCCGCCCCTGTAACCGACCCCGCGCCCGTACTCGATCCCGACCCCGTGCTCGATCCCGCCATCAGTCCCGCCCCCTCCGGGCCCGACAGTCCGGGCCGCTCGGGGATCCACGCTAGGGGCGTGGCCGCGCCGGATCCGGCCCGCGAGAGCGGTCGGTGGATAGATCGGACGACCATCCACAGGCTCAGTCCAGATCGGGTTGCTCGGCGTACCGGTTGCCGGCGTACATGCGCACCATCACCGCGACGAGCCCGACGCCGAACACCGCCATCCCGCCGAACAGGAACTCCTCCGGCATGCGCTGATCCGGACTCTCGGCGGCGCGCACGATCCCCACCTGCATCGCCACCAGCAGCGCCAGGGTGACCACCGTGATCAGCCACAGATCCTCACGCAGCAGCCGCTCGAACCGGCGAAGCCTCGGCGCGGTGGCCGTCCACCACTCCTTGCGGGGTCCGTTGATGAACTCGGGCGCCCGGAGAACGAGCAGGGACGTGAGCGGGATCAACACAAACACCGTGAGCGGCAGCAGCGAGGAGAACGCCAGAGCGCCGGCCTTGCTGGACCAGCCGTCAGGCTCCCCGCCCGAGCCGAAGTGCGTGGGCACCCGCTCCGGCAGGACCATCACCTGCCAGGCCAGCACCGCCAGCCATGCCACAACGGTGGCCACGACCAGAATCAGGATCCAGGGGCTGGTCGGCTCCTTCGGCAGGCCGCGGGCCTCGTCGGCAACAGAATTCGTCGTCGTCATATAGCGGAGCCTCCCGACCCGGCGGCGGTGCGGCGCACGCCTACCTCACCACCGTCACCCGCGAGGCGGCCTCGCGGGCCCGCTCGCGCGCGGTCTCCACGTCCTCGGCGGTGGCCACGGCCACGCCCATACGGCGGAACTCGCTGGCCGAGGGTTTGCCGAACAGTCGCAGGTCCGACTCCGGCACGGCGAGCGCGCGGGCCACACCCTCGAACCCGACCCCCTCGGCCGTCCCGCCTGCGGAGCCGTCCTGGCCGGCGCCGCCGATACCGGACCCGCCGTAGATCACCGCCGACGCGCCCGGGCTGGACATGGTGGTGACCACCGGCAGTCCCAGGACGGCCCGCGCGTGCATGTCGAACTCGCTGAGGACCTGGCTGCGCAGCGTCACCAGACCGGTGTCGTGCGGCCGCGGGCTGACCTCGGAGAAGTAGACGTCCACTCCCTGCACGAACAGCTCCACCCCGAACACGCCCACCCCGCCGAGCGCACCGGTCACGCGCGCCGCCACCGAGCGCGCCGAGTCGTAGGCGTCCTGCGTCATGGCCTGCGGCTGCCACGATTCGACGTAGTCGCCGCGCTCCTGAAGGTGACCGATCGGCTCGCAGAAGTCGGTCCGGATCTCCCCCGTCCGCGGGTCCACGCTGCGGACGGTGAGCAGGGTGATCTCGTACTCGAAGTCCACGAACGACTCCACGATCACGCGCGCCCCCGTCACCCGCGCACCGGACTGGGCGTAGGTCCACGCCGCCTCCACGTCCTCGGGGCCGTGGAGGGAGGACTGTCCCTTTCCCGACGACGACATCGTGGGCTTGACCAGGCACGGGAACCCGATCTGAGCGCACGCCTCCTGCAGCTCCTCCAGCGAGGAGGCGAACGCGTAGCGGCTCGTGGGCAGACCCAGCTCCTCGGCCGCCAGGCGGCGGATGCCCTCGCGGTCCATGGTCAGCTGCACGGCCCGGGCGGTGGGCACGACCCGGGCCAGCCCGTCCTGCTCGATCTGCGCCAGCGCGGCGGTGGCGATGGCCTCGATCTCCGGCAGGATCACCTGCGGCTTCTCGAGTTCCACCACCCGGCGCACCTCGCCCGAGTCGGTCATGTCGATCGTGTGGCTGCGGTGGGCGACCTGGTGGGCGGGGGCGCCCGCGTAGCGGTCCACCGCGATCACCTCCACGCCGAGGCGCTGGAGCGCGATCGTCACCTCCTTGCCCAGCTCACCCGAGCCGAGCAGCATCACGCGGGTCGCGTCCGGGGTGCCCGGCGTGCCAAAGCGGTCGACGACTGGCGGGGCGAGGGGATCGTGCGCTGCGGTCATGGCGCCCACGCTAGTAGACCTCCGTCGCCGGCCTCTATCGCGTGCTCCCCCGCTCCCGCGGACCGGCAGGAGATAACTTGTGTGCAACGCCACACGAAAGGGCACACCTGTGACCACTGCCTCCTCCGGCCCCCTGGCCGGCATCCGCGTCGTCGAACTCAACGGAATCGGCCCCGGCCCCCACGCGTGCATGATGCTCGCCGACCTGGGCGCGGACGTCGTGACCGTCATGCGCCCCGGTGAGCTCGCCAGGTCCGCCGACGGCTGGGCGCACATCACCCGGCGGGGCCGGACCGTGGTGGAGGCCGACCTCAAGAGCGAGGACGGGCTGGCGCAGGTCCGGGGCCTGATCGCCAAGGCCGACGTGCTGGTCGAGGGCTTCCGCCCCGGGGTGACCGAACGCATGGGACTCGGCCCCGAGGAGAGCCTCGAGCTCAACCCCCGGCTCGTCTACGCGCGGATGACCGGGTGGGGTCAGCACGGCCCGCTCGCCCACACCGCCGGTCACGACCTCAACTACATCTCGCTCACCGGCCACCTCAACGCCACCGCCCGCAAAGGCGAGCGCCCCGTGCCGCCGCTCAACCTGGTCGGCGACTTCGGCGGTGGCTCGATGTTCCTCATCCAGGGCATTCTCGCCGCGATCATCGAGCGGGCGACCTCCGGCAAGGGCCAGGTCATCGACGCCGCCATGACCGACGGTGCCTCCGTGCTGGGCCAGTTCCAGTGGGCCATGCGCGCCCGGGACCAGTGGTCGGACGTCGCCGGGACCAACATGCTCGACACCGGCTTCCCCTTCTACGACGTCTACACCTGCTCTGACGGCAAATTCATGGCCGTGGGCTGCCTCGAGCCGCAGTTCTACGCCGAGTTCGCCCGGTTGCTCGGCATCGACGGCGAAGGCATGCCCGGCCAGTTCGACATGGACCGGTGGGACGAGCTGCGCGAGATCATCGCGGCCAAGTTCGCCGAGAAGCCCCGCGACGAGTGGGCCGAGCTCTTCTACGGCACCGACGCCTGCACGACCCCGGTGCTGACCTACACCGAGGCGCTGTCCCATCCCCATCTGACGGCAAGGGAGACCTTCGTCGAGGTCGGCGGGGACATGGGCCCGGCGCCCGCGCCGCGGTTCTCGCGTACCCCTGCGCCCGCCGTCCCGGCCGCACCGCCGCGAGAGGCGACTCCGGTCGAGCAGGTCTGGGCCTGAGCATGGGCGAGCCGGGGCTCACATCTCGCTCGCAGGGCCGTGGCTCCCGGGTGGCCTCTCATCCGCCGGGTGGCGGCTCCCGAGTGGCCGGCGTGACCCTGGCCGTGGACCCCGCCTCCGCAGAGCCGCCGTTTCGCCAGCTCAAAGGGCAGATCGTCGAAGGCATCCGACGCGGTGTCCTCACGGCGGGGACGCGGATGCCCGCCGTGCGCACGCTCGCGGAGGAGGTCGGGGTCTCTACCGCCACCGCCGCGAAGGTCTATCGCGAACTCGAGGAGTCGGGGATGTTGGAGGGTCGCGGCCGCTCGGGGACGTTCGTCTGCGCCGCTGACCTGCCCGGGGCGGTGCTGGCCCGGGCCGCGGAGGAGTTCGCAGAGCGGGCCGCGGGGGCGGTTCGATGCCGAGGACGCCGCGGACGCGGTCCGCAACGCCTTCCGGCACCTGCGCTGACCGCCCGGCGCTGACCAGGCGGTCCAGCGCGATCCTGGACGCATCGGCCGAGTAGACCTCTCGCAGAACGTGACCCCGTTTCACAGAACGCGATGGGGTTCCGGCGAATGCGATCGTCGTGCAGTGGCTGGCATCGGAGTTCATCGGGGGCGACCCGGTCAACCGGGTTGCTCCCACCCTTGCTTCTCGAATGCCCCGTGGACGAATCGGGTGAGCGTCCGCGGGGTGTTCAGCAGCCCTTGCGTCACTCGCCTCACCTCCCATCCGAGGGATGCCAGGCGCAGCATCGCCACGGAGTCCGCGTCTCGGCGGGCCCTGGTCAGGTGTTCGTGGCCGTCATACTGCAATCCGACCTTCCACCTGCGGTTTGCCAGGTCGAGCCGCGACACGAGACCGCCGGATTCGTCCCTGACCTCCACCTGCGAGACGAACATCGGCAAATCAGTCCGCCTCATGAGCAGCCGCAGTTCGGACTCCTTGGGCGACTCCGCCAGTGGATCCACGGCGGGCAGGAGCCCCAGCACGCGCCTGACCCCGGTCTAACCTGCCATTGCGAACGCCGCTCCCGCGATCGCGTCCGGATCGGTGCCACCCGATCTGCACATGGAATCCAGCGCCGCGACTGCCCGGATATCCGAGCCCAGGTGCCGGGCGAGGTCGATCGCCGTTCTTGCCGGGGTGGTCACAGCCATCCCCTGCCACAGCACATGCTCGGGGGTGGCGGTCCACTTGCGGACGGCGATTCCTGGCGGGGGGCTGCGCTAGCTCGGACGCCAGAGTTGGACCTCCCGGCGGACGAGCTCCTCCCCGAAGTACGCCTCCCCGGCCAGGTACCCGGCGGCGCCCCCGCAGATCACCGACCGGGGCCCGCCCCACAACCAGGCAGCGCGAATGGTCTGCGCTGTGTCGAGCTCGGCCGACGCCCGCACATAGACCCGTGGGTGCAGCCGCCGGAAGCGGGTGCGCAGATCCTGCCTGGTGAGGATACCTGTGGCCAATGCACTGTTGACCAGGAACGGCTCGCCCCCGTAGATGGCTCTGACGAAGGCTGCCTCACGCCTCGGAGTTCGCACAGTGTGTGGAGATGTCGCCGACATGGTGGCATCGTGCTACGCGATCACCCTGCCCTCGGCCTCCAGACGACCACTGTGGACGAGGCGGACGACCATCCACAGCCTGCGCCCGGTCACCGAGCTGCGCCCGGTCACCGAGCTGGTCGGAGAAGCGAGAACTGCTCGTGCGGCGATCGCTCCAATCGAGAGAACAGGTCGAGAGAACAGGTCGAAGGGCGAGCAGACGCGGAAGCGCGAGAGCAAAGGCGGAAGCGCGAGAGCAGGCCAGGGGTTGAGAGACGGCCGAGGCGCGCGACTGAGCGCATTCGGTGAAGACTCGTCTCGATCCGGGAATCGTCGGCGGGTTCTGGGACGAAGCCACTCGGCCGACACCTCCGGGAACTCGCTGCATTCCCCGTGTCGGCGGTTGCGCAGCCCTGCCCGGGACTGCTCACGAGGCTCGTAGGTAATGCCGAACGGCCGCGCCGCGATAGTGGGGGCATGATCACGAGAACCGCCACCGCTGCCACCGCTATCGCTCTGGCTGCCGCCACCACTATCGCTGTCGCCCCGGCCCACGCCGGTCCCACGCCGGAAGGCCATGTCGCCTACGTCGCGCAGGCATCAGGGTCCGCGGACGGCGGTTCACTGGACAACCCGATCATCGGAGCCGGCCTGCTCATCATCGCGGGGCTCGGTGTCTCGGCAGCTCTGGCCATCGGCGCGGGGGTGGCAGGTGGCGCCTTCGAGCTCCCACCGTTCCCGGGCCTGCCGAGCTGACACGTCAGCGGGGCCGCGGTCCACAGCTGACGCGACCAGCCGACCCGAGTTGCTGAGCCGACCCGAGTTGCTGAACCGAGCCGACCAGCCGAGCCCAGCCCGGCCCAGCGCTCAGAGCGCGGGCGGCGGGATCACTCCGGTGGCCACTCCGACGCCGACACCCACACCGACCGAGGCGATCGCGCCCAGCGCGAGTGAGCCAGCGGGCTCCCCACCGCCGGCCGAGAGGTCCGCAGAGCCCATCGGAAGTGACCCGAGGAAACCGCCCGAGGTCGTCCTCTCGACCTCGACATAGTCGTCCCCGCGACAGCTCGACACCGCCTCGAGGGCAAAGGACTCGTCCTCCGGGAGCACGGCGAACACCGGGTCGACGGGTCCGCGTGAGCCGGGCGCCGAATCGAAGGTGAGATACCCGAATCGGCCGACCTGCGTAGCGGCTTCGACCGCCGCCTCGAGCTCGACGGGTAGATCGACCTCCCCCGCGTCCGGCCCGAGAGCACGGAGGAAGTCGTAGTAGGCGTCGACGACCTCTGCGGTACTCAGGATCGTCAGGCAGAACAGGTCGCGTCCGGACCGGTTGGCATAGGACACGATGGGCTCACCGGACGAACGGGAGACGGTAAGGGCACTGGGGCTGGTGTGGGTCGAGCCGGGAGCGTCCTGGGCCGTTGCCGTCAACGGGGCCGCCGGCGGTTCCTGCGCTCCCGCCACCCCCGCCCCTGAGCAGACCGTGACAGAAGCGAGGACGGTGGTCGCGGCGGCGACGCCGAGACGGGCGAGGGAAGGCATGAACGTCGTCCGATCGTCGAGGGGACGCGGCCGGCCGCAGATCCGTGACCGCAGGGCGACTATATCCCCGTAGGACTCCCCCGTCGCGCGATCCCGCGAGTCGACGTCCTACCCGCGAGTCGACGCCCCACTCGCAACGGGTCGCCGGAAGGGGCGGCCTGCCGATCGACGCCGCCCTGCCGTCCGGCTCACCCCAGGATGTCGCGCCGCACCACGTTCTGGTCGCGGCCCGGACCGACGCCGATGTAGGACATGTGGCAGCCGGCCAGCTCCTCGAGCCGCAGCACGTAGTCGCGGGCCTCCGGCGGCAGGTCACCGAACTCGCGCGCCCCGGTGATGTCGGCTTCCCATCCGGGCATGGTCTCGTAGATGGGCGTGGCGTGATGGAAGTCGGTCTGCGACATGGGCATCTCGTCGTGACGCACCCCGTCGACGTCGTAGGCCACGCAGATCGGGATCTCGCCGATGCCGGTGAGCACGTCGAGCTTGGTCAGGAAGTAGTCGGTGAAGCCGTTGACGCGCGCGGCATAGCGGGCGATCACGGCGTCGTACCACCCGCAACGTCGGGTGCGACCGGTGTTGACGCCCACCTCACCACCGGTGACCTGCAGGTATTCGCCCCACTTGTCAAAGAGTTCGGTGGGGAACGGACCGGCGCCCACGCGCGTGGTGTACGCCTTGACGATGCCCAGCGAGTGCGTGATCTTGGTGGGCCCGACGCCCGACCCCACGCACGCTCCGCCGGCGGTGGGGTTGGACGAGGTGACGAACGGGTAGGTGCCGTGGTCGACGTCCAGCATGGTGGCCTGACCGCCCTCCATCAGCACGGACTCGCCGCGCTCCAGGGCCTGGTTGAGCATGAGGGTGGTGTCGCTGACCATGGGCCGGAGCCGGTCGGCATATCCGAGGAAGTACTCGACCATCTCCTCGACCTCGACCGCCCGGCGGTTGTAGATCTTGACGAAGATCTGGTTCTTGAGGTGCAGCGCGCCCTCAATCTTCTGCCGCAGGATGGATCCGTCGAAGACGTCCTGGACGCGGATCCCCACTCGCGAGACCTTGTCCGCGTAGGTGGGACCGATGCCTCGACCGGTGGTCCCGATGGCCTTCTTGCCCAGGAACCGCTCGGTCACCTTGTCCAGCGCCTGGTGGTACGGGGCCACCAGGTGGGCGTCGGCGGAGATGCGTAGCCGAGAGGTGTCGGCGCCGCGGGCCTCGAGGCCGTCGATCTCCTCGAACAGCGCCTCGAGGTTGACCACCACACCGTTGCCGATCACCGGCACGGCCGTGGGCGAGAGGATGCCGGCGGGCAGGAGCTTGAGCTCGTACTTCTCGCCGCCCACCACCACGGTGTGCCCCGCGTTGTTCCCGCCGTTGGGCTTGACCACGTACTCGACGCGTCCACCGAGGATGTCGGTGGCCTTACCCTTGCCCTCGTCGCCCCACTGGGCGCCGATCAGGACGATCGCTGGCATGGTTCGCTTTCACCTCGAAAAGTGTCGTCATTCGGTGAGGGACGAAAACCGACCCGCAGGCGGTGACTCCGCGCACACCAACGGTCCAAGGTACCTGGTTCCGCCTCGGTTACCCTAGCCGGTCAGTCCGACACTCTCCGGAAGCTCACCGGCGCTCCGGGCAGGAGCTGCGACAGCGCGTCCGAGGACCGGGAGGTCAGGACCCCGATCACCGGGTATCCGCCGGTGACCGGATGATCGGGCCCGAACACGACGGGCGCCCCGTCCGCCGGCACCTGCACGGCACCGCGCACCATCCCCTCGCTGGGGATCTCGCGGGTGCTCGACCGGGGGACCGGCCCGGCGGGGTCGATGCGCACGCCGACCCGGTCCGCGTGCCCGCTGACGTGCCCCGCCTCCGCCAGGACGTGCCACGCGGCGGGCGGGAACAGGTCGTCGCGCGGGCCGGGGATCACGTCCAGCACAAGGCTCCGGGGTCGCCTCCCCCGGCCGTCCGACCCCGTGCCCGTGCCCGTGCCCGGGCCCGGGCCCGTGCCCGACCCCGGATGCGGGTCCCCGCCCGACGCGTGCCAGTGGTCCGCCCAGGGACCCACGACGGCATCGCCCACGGCCAGCACGTCGCCGGCCTCCAGCGGCGGCGGCCCGAGCCCGGAGAGGGTGTCCCGCGACCTGCTGCCCAGCACCGGCGGCACCTCGACCCCGCCGCGCACTCCGAGGTAGGTGCGCACCCCGACGTCGGGCCGGCCGATCTCGAGCGTCGAACCGGCGTCCAACCTCAGGACCTCGCCGGTGGCGGCGGTGCGCCGGGAACCGGAAGGGGTGGTGACGACGACGAGGCCCCGCGCCCCCGTCACCGCGACCACCGCCGGGGAGTCCGTCATGACCACCAACCCGCCCAGCAGCAACTCGAGCACCGCTGCCGCAGGGTCGGTCCCGACGCAGCGCAGGGCGAGCGCGGCGGCGGCGCGATCGGCGGCGCCCGAGCCGGTGACGCCGAGCGCGGCGTGGCCCGGTCTGCCCAGGTCCTGCACCAGGGCGGCCGGGCCGGCGCGGAGGATCATCAGGCTCATCGGGAGCCGTCCCGCGGATGAACCGACCTGAACCGGACGCGGTCGCCCGGGGCCAGGAGCGCCGGGTCCGGGCGGTCCGGGTCCCAGAGCAGGGCGTCAGTGGCGCCGATCAGTCGCCATCCTCCTGGGGAGGCGCCGGGATAGACGGCGCAGAAGCGGTCGGCCAGCCCCACCGATCCCGCCGGGACCCGTGGTCGGGGGGAGCCCAGTCGTGGCACCACGGGCAGGCGCGCGGGCGGCTGCGCACCCGCGGGGCTCGGCCCGCCACCCGCGGGGCCCCGCCCGCCGTTCGCTCCGGTGGCTCCGTGGAGGTCCTCCGACACGTCCGCATCACCGGTGAGGTCCCGCTCGTCCACGAGATAGAAGAACCCGGGCGCGAATCCACCGAACGCGGCGCGCCAGGTGATCGATTGGTGCCGGCGGATCAGAGCGTCGGTCGAGAGCCCGGCGAGATCGGCAACCTCGCTCAGGTCGGGGCCGTCGTAGCGGACGTCGAGGATCACCTCGCGGACCCCGGCGTCGTGATGCCGGGTGAAAGGGCGCTCGACCTGAGCCTCACGCGCGTCTCGGGCCAGCAGCTCCTCGAGTTCGCGACGCAGCTCGGGGAGTTCCGAGGCATCCCGGGCGGCCACCAGGACCGTCCGGGCCCCGGCGACCACGTCCACCGCCTCCGGACACTGCTGCTCCACGCGCCGCGCCAGCTCCACAGCCGCGGACAGGTCAGCACAGTCGAGCATCAGCGCTGCTTCTCCGCAGGGGCGGATCCTCGTCGTCGTCATCGGGGTCCGTCCCCCACACCGGACCGGTCGCCCTCATCCCGCCTCGATACGCGCGGCGGGGGCGGCGCTGAGGGAAGATGCGGCGCGGACACCGGCCCGGTGAACGGCGCCACCTCCACCCCGGCCGCCTCGAGCGCCCGCCGGACCCCGCGGGCCAGCCCGAGTGCACCGGGGGTGTCGCCGTGCACGCAGACCGACTGCGCGGACACCACGATCCGCGAGCCGTCGTCCGCGCTGATCTCCCGGCCCCTCGCCATGTCCACGACGCGCGCGGCGACCTCGTCCGCGTCGGTGATCACCGACCCGGGCAGTCCGCGCGGCACCAGCGTCCCGTCGGCGCGGTACCCGCGGTCCGCGAAGGCCTCCGAGATGGCCGGGACGCCGACCGCCGCGGCGTGCGAGAGCACCACCGACCCCGGCAGGCCGAGGATGGGCAGTGGGTCCTCGTCGGCGAGGTCCGCGTACCGCAGGACGGCGTCCACCACACCAGCGGCCTGATCTGAATCGTGGACGATCCGGTTGTACAGGGCACCGTGGGGCTTGACATACCTCGCCCGCGTCCCGCGCCGCCGCGCCGCCATGTCCAGCTCCACGAGCTGGAAATACACGTGATCGGCCAGGTCTGCGCGACTGATCTCCCTCTCGGTCCGCCCGAAGTTCGCCGCGTCCCGATAGGAAGGGTGCGCGCCCAGGGCCACCCCCCGTTCCGCCGCGGCCGCGGCGGTCGCGGACATCGTGGGGCGGTTGCCCGCGTGGAAGCCACACGCGACGTTGGCGGAGGTCACCACGTCCAGCAGCGCTGCGTCAGCGGGATCCGGCCCGGATCGCGCGGCCAGCGACCGCGACCACCGCGGCGTGCCCCGGCGGGCCTCCCCGAGGTCGCAGTTGAGGTCGATGCGGTGCACTCTGTCCATCCTGCCGTCATCGTGGCCCGGGTTCGACCCTGCGCGCCGGTGAGTCCATGATGGATGCATGATCGTCATCCGCTGCGGCTCGGCGCCGGTCCCGACCGTCCTGGGCGAGCACCCGCGCGTGGAGTGCAGTGAGGTGCCCACCAAGGAGGATGTGAACCGCGCGCTGTACGAGATCGGACATCGACGCCGGGTGGTGGTGTGCGGCACCGACGCCGGCCTGGCCGCGCTGCTCACGCGACTGCTGCGGACGGAGAACCTGGACATGGAGGTCGCGTACGTCGCCGAGGACCCCACTCCGGCCACCCGCGCCTACGACCTGCCCACCGGTTCGGCCGCCGCCAAGCTCGGGGTCCGGGGCGAGGCCAGGGAGGTACCGCTGATCCGGGACGAGACCGGAACGGTCCTGGTGGGCGAGGCCACCGTCACCGGACCGGGCGGCGCCCACCTGGTGGGCGAGGCGTACGCCGACGACGAGCGGATCTTCTCCGGGGAGATCGACACCCTCACTGTCCGCCCGACCCCGCAGCTTCCCGGTGTCCGCGCCACAGCGGCACGGCCGCGCAGGGTGCTGAGACGCTCCTGGCTGCCGGCCCGCGCCGTTCAACTGGGGACGGAGGCGGGGGTGATCACCCGTGACGGGGTCACCGGTCGGCGGGCGGTCAAGAGGACCTCTTTCTATCGTCATACCGAGCCATGGAGGCTCGTGTCGCCCTGAGCGGGGGCATGACGGTGGCCGGACGGTCGGGGGACTCGGGCCACTCCTCCAGCAGTTCCGGCTCCACCGCGGGCGTGCGCACCGTGGGGGGCAGCGTGGCCAGCGCCGAGATCTTGCTCAGCCCCGCCACCTGCATCATGTCCACGAGGATCGAGCGGATCTGGGCCAGCATCACGGTCTCCGTCAGGCCGGAGCCCGGAACGAGTTCACGCTTGGCCCGTGCCGCCACCGCCCGCAGGGTCCGGTGCACCTCGGCGTCGGTGGGCGCGTCGGGATCCGCCGCCACCCGCCGGGTGAGCAACTCCAGCGCCTCGCCCAGCCCCGCGATCAGCGAGCTCAGGGCCGGCGGGACGTCCACCTGGTCGTCGACCGCCACGATCGCCCGCCGGGCCAGGACGCGGATGTTGCGGATGCCGTTGTCCAGCGGGTTGAGCACGCTCGTCAGCACGATCTCCTCCGGACGGCGCCGACGGTAGAACGGCGAGATCCGGACCAGTTCGCGGGCACCCGCGAGTTGCTCGGCGATCTCGTCGACCGCCGGTTGGGTGTCGCGGGCCTCCTGCAGGGCGGAGCGGATGAGGTCCGAGTCCCTGTGTTCCAGCCCCTCGGCGACCTCCGCCAGCACCGACGACGCGACGCCCAGCAGCGAGGCCGCCTCGCGTCGGGCGCGGCGCAGCGGATGGACCGGCATCAGCGCCATGGCCACCAGTGCCACCACCCCGCCGACCGCCGCGTCGACCATCCGCTCGTAGCCGCCCGCGCTGCCCGGGGGCAGGAGTGTGGCCACGAGGATCGCCGACGACGCGGCCTGCGTCCCCACGAGCGCCCCGCGGTCGAGGAACACCGCCGCGGACATGGCCAGCACCACCACCGCGGCGATCTGCCACGGGCCGGAACCGATCTGGGCGATCAACAGGTCGCCCAGACCCACGCCCACCACGACGCCGATCACCAGCTCGATGCCGCGGCGGATCCGGCGCCCCATGCCGGTGCCCAGTGCCAGGGCGGCGGCGATGGGCGCGAAGAACGGCGCGGGGTGGCCGAGTACGTCGTGTGCGAGGAACCAGGCGATCCCCGCGGCGAGGCCGCACTGCAGGATCGGGAGGAACGCGTACGCCAGCCGTCGGGTCCGCGTCCTCAGCGGGACCGGGAGCGCGCCGTAGACGCCCTGCGTTCGGGCGTCCAGTCGGTCACGCCAGGCCGAGAGGTGCGGCGGCGTGCGGGTCCGACTCATTGACCAGGTCCAGACAACGGATGTACTCCTCCTCCTCACCGATCGACTGCGCGGCGCGGGCCAGGGCGGCCACACACCGCAGGAAGCCGCGGTTGGGCTCGTGGTCGAACGGCACCGGGCCGAAGCCCTTCCAGCCGTGACGACGCAGTTGGTCCAGGCCCCGGTGGTAGCCGGTACGGGCGAAGGCGTAGGCGCTGATCACGTCGCCGCCGTCGAGGGCGCGCTCGGCGAGCTCCGCCCACGCGATCGACGCGGTGGGGTGTGAGGCCGCCACCGAGCGGGGATCCTCCCCGGCGGCGATGGCGTCCTCCGCCTCCGGGTCGCCGGTGAGACGGGTGGGCGGGGGGCCGAGGAGATCTCCGAACTGGGTCATGCCCCCATTGTCCACGAACCTACGACACCCGAGCGTCACCCGGCCACCGGCCGACCCGCCCGGCATGGTGAACTCTCCGTGACCAATCAGTGGGTTTTCTCACCTGCCGCTCGCGGGTGGGGTGAACTGGACGCATGGATCCTGCCGCCCGCACCGGGGCTACCCCCTCCACCACCGGTCTCGACCGTCGGACCGTCCTCAAGGCCGGGGCCCTGGCCGGGGCCGCGGTGGGCACGAGCGCGCTGGCGGGCCGGTCCGCGGTCGCGGGCGCCGATGTGGCGGTGTTCCAGCACGGGGTCGCGTCCGGCGACCCCATGCCCGATCGCGTCATCCTGTGGACCCGCGTCACCCCCGCGCCGGACGCGGTCCCGGGATCCGGCCGCGGGGCGCCGGTCGCAGTCAGCTGGGAGATATCGCTCGACCCCGGTTTCTCCCAGGTGGTCCGATCAGGGTCCGTGGTGACCGACGCCGGCCGCGACCACACCGTCAAGTTCGACTGCACCGGCCTGGCCCCCGACCGCTGGTACCACTACCGCTTCCGGGCGCTCGGCCAGACCTCCCCCACCGGTCGCACCCGCACGGCCCCGGCGGACGGGGCGCTGCCCTCCACCGGCCGCTGGCGCATCGGGGTGGTCTCGTGCTCCAACTGGGAGGCGGGGTACTTCTCCGGGTACCGCCATCTCGAGGCGCGCGGTGACCTCGACGCGATCGTCGAACTGGGCGACTACATCTACGAGTACGGCCGTGGTGAGTACACCGGCAAGTTCGGGGCGGTGCGGCCGCACGATCCCCCGCACGACATCGTGACCCTGGCCGACTATCGGATCCGACTGGCCCAGTACCGCACCGACCCGGACCTTCAGTCCCTGCACGCGCACGTGCCCTGGATCTGCACCTGGGACGACCACGAGCTCGCCAACGACAACTGGTCCGACGGCGCCGAGAACCACCACCCGCACCAGGGGCCGTTCTCCGACCGCAAGGCCGCCAGCTCCCAGGCCTACTTCGAGTGGATGCCCGTGCGCCCCGAGTCCCTCCGCGACGGCGGTCACCTCTACCGGCGGTTGCGCTGGGGTTCGCTCGCCGAGATCAGCATGCTCGACCTGCGCTCCTACCGCACGGAGGGACCGGACCGCTTCGACGGTCACGCGATCGATGTCACCGGCACCATGACCGGCGCCGCCCAGTTCGACTGGCTGGCCCGCGGGCTGAGTTCGTCGACCGCCCGGTGGAACGTCATCGGCAACTCGGTGATGATCACGCCCGTGCTCCTGCCCCCGCTCGAGCCACAGACCACGGCCGCGCTCACCGAGCTGCTGGGCGTCCCGCGCGAGGGCATCACCTACAACCCCGACCAGTGGGACGGCTACGCGGGCGAGCGCCGCCGCTTGATGGAGGTGATCCGCGCCGCCGGCACCCGCAACACCGTCTTCCTCACCGGCGACATCCACACCTCGTGGGCTAACGAGGTGCCGTTCGAGCCGGCGAACTACCCGGGCGCGGGCGTCGGCGCGATCGAGTTCGTCACCCCGTCGATCACCAGCAACAACATCGACGACATGGTGAACCTCCCCGAGGGCAACCCCTTGTCCCAGACCGCGCAGGGGGCCCTCACTCAGGTCAACCGACACGTGCGTTGGGTGGACCTGGACCGCCACGGCTTCACGGTGGTCGAGTTCACGACCGACTTCGCCCACGCCGACTACTGGGCGCTGGTCGCGCGCGAGGACCCCGCCAGCGGCGCCTACCCCATCGCCAGCTGGCGGGTCCGGCACGGCACCGATCAGCTGGAGCCGGCCGGCCTGCTGCCCTGATCCGGCGCACCCCAGCCCATCACACCCGGCCCATTACACCGTGACCCGCGCGGCGCCGCCCGTGGTGGCGCTCACACCCGATTCACACCGTCGTCGGCTACGGTGGCGGGTCGATGCGCCCCGTCCGGGGCCCGAGACGGTACCGGGAGTGATGGATGACGACGACGAGCCCGCAGACACCCGACGGCAGACCCGATCCCGGGGATCAACGTATCGGCGGTGGCCGCCCACGCGGCGGGCTCCGGGTCGCGCTCGCGGCCGCGGCCGTCGTCGTCGCCGTGGTCGTCGGTGTTCTCGTGTGGCTCGTCGCGGCCGGGCCGATGTCCTCCTCCGCCCGGGCGGAGCGCGCGGTCGAGCAGACCCTGCGCGACATGACCGGGTCGGAGTCGTTCTCGGAGTTCAACAGCCACCTGTGCGCCGAGAACCGGGTTCCCCAAGACCTGGTCGACAACATCACCGCTTCCGGCGAGCAGACCGGTACCGACCTCGACGCGATGCTGCGCGAGTCCATCGCGGGGTCGTTCCCGCAGGACCTCGTCGTCACCGGGGTGGAGATCAACAGCGACGTGGCCACCGCCACCGTAGAGTCGGAGTCCGATGAGTCCGCCCCGGAGCAGGTGCGGATGCTCGACGAGGACGGCGTCTGGAAAGTGTGCGAGCCCGGGGTGGGCATGGGAGCGGTGCCGCAGGGCGATCAGCCCGGCTGACCGGTCTCCGCCGTTTGTCGCGGCAGACGCCAGCGGCGCCCCTCCGCTTTAAGAGGGACGCCGCGAGTCGGATCAGGCCGGGTTGTGTCAGGCAGAGGCGCCCTTGGACTTGCCGGCCGACTTGAGGTCATTGCACGCCTCGACGACGCGCTCGGACATCGCCTGCTCCGCCTTCTTGAGGTAAGAGCGCGGGTCGTAGACCTTCTTGTTGCCGACCTCTCCGTCAATCTTGAGGACGCCGTCGTAGTTGGCGAACATGTGCGCGGCGATCGGGCGGGTGAAGGCGTACTGGGTGTCGGTGTCGACGTTCATCTTGATGACGCCGTAGCTCAGCGCCTCCTCGATCTCGGACTTTGCCGAGCCCGAACCGCCGTGGAAGACGAAGTCGAAGGGCAGGTCGCCCTCGTTGAGGCCCAGCTTCTCGACCGCGACGTCCTGGCCCATCTTGAGGACCTCGGGCTTGAGTTTGACGTTGCCCGGCTTGTAGACGCCGTGGACGTTGCCGAAGGTCGCCGCCAGCAGGTAGCGCTGTCCGGTGTTGCCCGCGCCGAGCGCGTCGATAGTGGCCTCGAAGTCCTCGCGGGAGGTGTAGAGCTTCTCGTTGATCTCGTTCTCGACCCCGTCCTCCTCGCCGCCGACCACGCCGATCTCGATCTCGAGGATCTGCTTGGCGCTGGCCGTCTTCTCGAGCAGCTCCTTGGCGATCTCGAGGTTACGGTCGAGCGGGGTGGCCGAGCCGTCCCACATGTGCGACTGGAACAGCGGGTTCTCGCCGCGGTCGACACGTTCCTGGGAGATCTCGATGAGCGGACGCACGAAGGTGTCGAGCTTGTCCTCGGGGCAATGGTCGGTGTGCAGCGCGACCAGGATGTCGTACTTCGCCGCGATCACGTGTGCGAACTCGGCGAGCGCGACGGCACCGGTGACCATGTCCTTGACGTTCAGCCCGGAGCCGAACTCGGAACCGCCGGTGGAGAACTGGATGATGCCGTCGGAGCCGGCGTCGGCGAAACCCTTGATGGCCGCGTTGATGGTCTCCGAGGACGTGCAGTTGATCGCGGGGTAGGCGAAGCCCCCCTCGCGGGCCCGATCGAGCATGTCCTTGTACTGCTCCGGGGTGGCGATAGGCATTGACGATCCTCCAGTTTTCGGCGCTGTGACTGATCCCATCCTACGAGGTACCGCCTGGGGGCGGGTCCCGGTGGACCGGCGGGGGGCACGGTGGGCTCGCGACGGTGTCACGGCGCCCGGCGGGCAGCGGCGGTCAGCGGGCCAGTCCGAGTCCCGGAACCACCGACGGCATCGTGGCCAGCTCGTCGTCGGTGAGCAGTGCGCCCCGCAAGGCGGACCGCACCGCGGCGTGGTCGAGCTTCACCCCGATGAGCACGATCTCCTGTCCCGGCCGGACGTCTGGTACGCGCGCCCACTCCTGGGCGATCTGGAGATCGTAGTTGGGACCCGCCTGCGACCACACCACCGCATGGTGCGGATGCGACGACAACCAGCAGTAGCCTTTGGACCTCACCAGACCCCGGGTGGACCTGAGGGCCGCTTCGAGCCGAGCCGGGTCGAACGGCCGACCGGCCCGGAACACCGTCGAGGAGATGCCGTACTCCTCCGTCTCCGGAGTGTGCGGGGTGGCGAGTTCCTCCGCATACCCGTCCGCCTGGGTGGCGACCGCGGGGTCGAACAGGCCGGTGTCCACCACGTCGGCGACATCGATCCTTCCGCGGTCGAGCCGGCGCACGCGGGCGCGGGGGTTGAGGGCCCGGATCATCTGGTCGGTCGCACCCGCCACCTGCTCCGAGGCCAGATCCGTCTTGGATACCAGCACGAGGTCCGCGAACTCGACCTGGTCCACCAGGAGGTCGGCGATCGTCCGCTCGTCACCCTCGCCCGCGGCCATGTCGTGCTGGTCCAGTCGGTCCCCGCGGGCGATCGCGCCGAGGAACGTCGAGGCGTCGACGACCGTGACCATGGTGTCCAACCGGGCCAGGTCGTCGAGCCGGAACCCGCCCTCGAATTCCCACTCGAAGGTCGCGGCGACCGGCATGGGCTCGGAGATGCCCGTCGACTCCACGACGATGGCATCGAACGACCCGTCGCGGGCCAGACGGGCCACGGATTCCACGAGGTCCTCGCGGAGCGTGCAGCAGATGCAGCCGTTGGTGAGCTCCACCAGCTTTTCCTCACCGCGCTCGAAATGCCCCTCGCCGGCCACGAGGGCGGCGTCGATATTGATCTCGGACATGTCGTTGACGATGACGGCGATGCGGCGGCCGTCCCGGTTGGCCAGGAGATGGTTGAGAAGGGTCGTCTTGCCGGCCCCGAGGAAGCCGGACAGGACGGTGACGGGGATACGGGAATCAGCCATGGTCCTAATGGTAACCATTTCCATTAAGACTGCGGCGTCGGACCCGTCGTGGACGTCAGATGGGGGCGGCGTGCTCGCGGATCCACGCGTGCATCGCGATCCCGGCGGCCACGCCGGCGTTGATCGATCGGGTCGATCCGAACTGGGCGATCGACACCGTCCTGGCCGCCCGCAGTCGCGCGTCGGCGCTGACACCGGGCCCCTCCTGCCCGAACAGCAGCACACAGTCGCGCGGGAGGTGGGCGGTCTCGAGCGGCTCGGCACCCGGGAGATTGTCGACGGCGACGACCGGCACCCCTACGGAGTCCGCCCAGTCCATCAGTGCGGCCACGTCCTCGTGGTGCCGCAGGTGCTGGTAGCGATCGGTCACCATCGCCCCGCGGCGGTTCCAGCGACGGCGGCCCACGATGTGCACCTCGGCCGCGAGGAAGGCGTTGGCCGTGCGGACCACGGTGCCGATGTTGGCGTCGTGGCCGAAGTTCTCGATGGCCACGTGGAACGGGTGTCGCCGGGTGTCGAGGTCGGCCACGATGGCCTCGCGCCGCCAGTAGCGGTAGCGGTCGACCACGTTGCGGCGGTCACCGGACTCGAGCAACTCCGGGTCCCAGTGGTCGCCGGAGGGTCGGGGCTCCCCGGGTCGCTCGTGCTCCCATGGACCCACCCCGACGAGGCCTTCACCCCATTCGGTCGGCCCGGCGGCGGGGTCCGCTGCCGCGGGGTCCGCTGCCGTGGGGCCCGCTGCCGCGGCCTCCGGGTCGGTGGAGCGACCGGTCACGAGGTCAGGCGCTTGTTGGCCAGTCGGATGATCCGTCCCGGGCCGACCTGGGACGCCAGGTAGATCGCGGTGGCCTGCGCGCCCACCGGGCGGTGGACCGCGCGCCCCACGGCGCCCCGGATCCGACCGAGCAGACCGGACGGCGGGCGCCGCGTCTGCTCGGCGAGGTCGGAAACCTCGCCGGCCACGTCGCCCTCGGTCAGGCGGACACCCATGTTCCGCATCCCGGCTGTGTTCACGCCCTCGAGCATCCCCGTTCCCACGTAGAGAGGCCACACCGAACACACGCGGATACCCTTGGGACCCCACTCCAGGTCCAGCGCCTCGGTGATCCCCCGGACGGCGAACTTGGTGGCCGAGTACACGGCCATCTCGGCCTGGCCGTAGATCGCCGAGGCCGAGCAGAGGTTGACCACGACAGGCGACGAGGCCTTCTCCAGGTACGGGAACGCCGCCCGGCAGCCGTACATCACACCCTTGACGTTGACGTCCACCAGCGCGGAGTCCTGCTCGTAACTCGCGTCCACGAACGGCATCCCGTACAGCAGCCCGGCATTGTTGACCAGCACGTTCAGCGCACCACCGGCGCGGGCCGTCAACTGTTCCAGTGCGGCCTCCCAGGCGGCGGGGTCGGTGACGTCCAGCACTCCGGTGACCACCCGGTCATCCCCCGCCGCCCAGGCACACGGCTGCAGATCAAAGGCGCCCACGAGGTACCCGGCGTCGGCGAACCTGCGTGCGGTGGCCTCGCCGATCCCGCGGCCGGCGCCGGTGACGAGAACCGTGCGGACCGCGGATCCGGCCGGTGCATCCGCGCCAGTGGCACTCACGCCGGTCGCCCGGCCGCGCGTGCCGCGGCCGCGGTCCCCGTGAGCAGGAGCAACGCGGCGGTGGCGTAGGTGTCGATCACGCCGACGTCGAGGGCCCGCGCGAGCGCGGTCCCGCCCTCGGCCTTGCGCCTGACGAGGATCAGGCCGTCGCTGAGGAGGAAGACCGGGCCCGCCACGGCCAGCACGGAGGCCGCCGGCCCGGAGCGGCGATCCACAGAGGTCGCCAACGCCGACAGGGCCGCCAGCAGCCCTCCGTACGCGGCGAGCGGAGCGTTGGCCCGATCCTCGGACAGGAGAACCGCCCCGGCGGCGCCGGCCACCACACCGTGGACCGCGGACTGGAGCGGCTTGAATCTCAGCCCCGACCGGAGCATCAGCCCGCCGAGCGCGAGATGGCCCACCCCGAACGCCGCAGCGCCCGAGACCAGGCGCGCCTTCGACCGGCTCGCATGTCCGCCCCCGAGCATGAGGATCACGTCGCCGGTGGTGTACGCGGCGCCGGTGACCGACAGCAGTGTGGTCGCGAGAGGCCCGAGACCGCCGACCCCCGGCCGCCCGACGCCCGTTGTACTCCCACCGGCCAGGGCACCCTCACCCCGAGCTCCCTCAAGCAGCGCGATGGCCAGTGCGGCCGGCACGATTAGCGGTTTGCAGAGCTTCTCCAGCGGGCCGAACCCGGTCGCCTTGGCGAGCTCCGTACCCGCGGCGGCGGCGAGGAACGCGGGCCCCTCCGGGCGGGAGGTGTCCATCAGCGAGAGCACCCGCTCGCTAAATGCCCGCGCCGCGTCCACGGGCGAGGAGGTCGCCGTCGCTTTCCCGGTCGTCCTGTTCCGTGCCATCCTGGTGCGCTCCGTCATCCACCCGCGTGTCATGTCACTCCAGTCCCAGGTCGGTCAGGCCGAGCAGGGCGCGGTAGTCCACGCCCTCGGCCCGAATCACGTCGTCGGCCCCCGTGGCGCGGTCCACGACGGTCGCCACGCCCACCACCTCGGCACCGGCCTCCCGTAGGGCGGTCACCGCGGTGAGCGGGGAGTTCCCGGTGGTCGTGGTGTCCTCGACCACGAGAACGCGCTTGCCCACGATGTCCGGGCCCTCGACCCGGCGCTGCATCCCGTGCTTCTTCGCCTCCTTGCGCACCACGAACGCGTCGATCGGCCGGCCCGGCGCGTGCATGATCGCGGTCGCGACGGGGTCCGCCCCCAGGGTCAACCCGCCCACGGCGTCGAATTCCCAGTCCGCCGTAAGCTCGCGCAACAGGCGGCCGATGAGCGGCGACGCCTCGTGGTGCAGTGTCGCGCGGCGCAGGTCCACGTAGTAGTCGGCCTCGCGGCCGGAGGAGAGGGTTACACGGCCGTGCACGACGGCGAGTTCGGCGACCAACTCGGCAAGGCGGGCTCTGGCCGTCGAGTCGACGGTGGCGGGGGTGGGCATCGGGCTCCTCTGATCGGTCTCGGAGTCGACTCTAGACGCGGCCCACGACACCACACGACAGAAGGAGGGGCGGGCCGGTCGCGTGATGCGACCGGCCCGCCCCTCCTTCTGCTCGTGACCCTCTCAGACGCGGAATATCAGGGCGCCTCGGGACCCTCATCGTCGTCCTCATCGACCGGCGGGACATAGTCCCCCTCAAGAGTCGACCAGGCGTAGAGTTGCCCGGTTGTCTGCGCAGCGCTCGAGTTGGTCCCCTGAGCACACATAGTGAAGAAACCGAGCTGGTCCTCACCTCGAGGGAGACTGGACGGCGGCCCGAGCGTAATGGTTCGATTCGCCGTATTACCGTTCGCCAACTGGAACGATCCGGTCGTCCCGAACAGCCCGTCAACCTTGGCCCTCGTGCTGGCCTCGGTGATCTGCGACCTGAGTTGAACCGCATCACTCGCCAAGGCCCCAACACTGCCCTGTGGGAGCAATTGCCCGAGCGGCCAGAAGTTCATCGTGACCGAGCCGGATGCGATGTTGAGATTCTCAGCCTGGACATTCTGGAAACGCTGGTAATACTCTGCCGACATTTCGACCACGGGCGCAGTAGAGACCGTGCCTCCCGGTCGGGCACCGGCCGTCGTGTCTTGGTTCGGTGCCTCGCAGAAGACCGTGAAGCCCAGGTTGTTCGTCATCTGGACCGCAACAGTTCCCGCCGCTCGGTCAACGCTGATGATGTCGACACTCATTCCTGGGTTGTTCACGATGACAGTGCGGCCGTCGCCATTGTCTCCGGGGACTACGGTCACGACATTCTGCGCGTTCGCGATCCCGACTCCGCCGAGCACCAAGAGGGCACTTGCGGTCGTCGCTGTGAAGCCCTTGAGGGCGCGTGAGGTGGACATGAGACTCCTTGTGTTGTCGGTCTGTCGGGTCGTCACGAGCCGAGGGAGCTCGTGCTGAGGCTGCCCGAGCCCGCGGGGTCAGGGTGAACCGCCCCAGGTTTCCCGCCGCCTCCTTTTGAGTCGAGGAGGATGGTTGTATGCCGAAGAAGATCGATCCCGCGGTCAAAGAGCGGGCGCTGCGGATGGTGTCCGAGCATCGGGGTGAGTACTCGTCGTTGACGGCCTGCTGTAACCAGGTGGGCCGACGTCTGGGGCTGGGCAAGGAGACGGTCCGGAGGTGGGCTGTGCAGGCCGACATCGACGCCGGAGCCCGGCCCGGGGTCAGCACCGAGGAGAGCGCTGAGATCAAGCGACTCAAGGCCGAGAGCCGGCGGCTGACTGAGGACCTGGAGATCATGCGCAGGGCCTCGATTTTCTTCGCGTCAGTACCAGAATGAGAGTGGCTCGGTGGAG
>NZ_NTGA01000069.1 GCF_002289575.1 Dietzia natronolimnaea | reverse complement strand
GGTCATTGGCGGTCTGGGCGAGATGGTGACTGGTGAAGTCGGTCCCGTGATCGACGTAGAGCACATCGGGCAGGCCGCACATCGGCCAGTTCGGATCGTTCTTCGGCCAGATCGCGTGCCGCAACGCCAGCGCGGTGTTCATCGCCGAGGGTGCACCGAGGAAGACCATGTAGCCGCACACCGCCCGGGAGTAGTCGTCGAGGATGACGGTCAACCACGGCCGGGCGGGCCGCCCGTTGGCGTCGAGGATGAGGATGTCGAGTTCGGTGTGGTCGGCCTGCCAGGTGGCATTGGCCCGCTCGGCTCGATGGCGCCACACCAACTCGTAGGTGTCCCGGTAGGCCGCTGCGCCCTGGTGAGCCAAGGTCACCATGCCGGGATCCAGACCGGTCACGATGGACCGCACGGTGCTCGCGGAGACCATCGGCCATCCGCGGCGGGTGGCGGTCGTGGCGGCCTTGCGGAAGATCGCCGCGGTGGACGGCCGAGGCGTACTCAGCGCCAGGCCTTCGATGTAGGCCACAAGGTCTGGGTGGGTGCGCCGCCCACGCTTGGGTGGCGTTGCCGGAGCCAGCGCGGCGATCCCGCCCTTTCTATACGCGGCGAGCCAGCGTTGCAAAGTGCGTTCCCCGACCTTTTCGGCTGCGGCCAACTGGGTCAGCGGGACCCCGCTCTCCACGTGTTGGCGTAGGACCTGCCATCGGGCCGCGGCAGTCTTCGCACCAGTGGGGGCGCCGATCGAACCTTGAGGTTCACTGCCCCCGCTCATTGCTACGCCGTCGTCGACTTCTGTCGGCGCGGAGCCGGGGGCTTATCGGCCCCGCGTTGCAGCGCTCGGTAGACGGTGGTGCGGCTGACCCCCAGGACCTCGCCGATTTGGGCGACGGTCATGTCTTGTTGCTCGTAGAGCTTGCGGGCGGTGCGCAGTTTGTCCCCGGACAACAACGGCGGACGCCCACCTCTACGGCCACGGGCTCGGGCGGCTTCAAGGCCGGCGTGGGTGCGTTCGGAGATGAGGTCTCGTTCGAACTCCGCCAGCGAGGCGAAGATGTGAAACACCAGCCGCCCGCCCGAGGACCCGGTGTCGATGTTTTCCTGCAGGGAGCGAAACTCGATGCCGCGTTCCTGCAACTCGGTCAGCTGATCGATCAGATGCCGAATCGATCGGCCCAGCCGGTCCAGTCGCCAGACCACGAGGGTGTCGCCCGGGCGCAGTTGATCGAGGAGCTTTCCCAACTCTGGGCGGGAGGCCAATGTCCCGGAGGCGGTGTCGGTGAAGACCTTGTAGCAGCCGGCAGCGGCGAGGGCATCGTGCTGCAGTCGGGCGTCTTGATCGCCAGTCGACACCCGTGCGTACCCGAAAGCGTGGCCCATACCGACAAATGTAGCAATACTCGTCGCTGCTGGGCAGATCAGAAACATAGATTTTGAGACTGGGTTCCGCTACAAAATTGGCTTCCGCCCACCTCGGCGTATCCAAATCCGGCGAGCTCGAGTTCACTTGTAGCAAAAACGGTCGTTTATGGATCAGCCTGCTTAGTCAAACCTCTGGCGGAATAGTTGCAAGAACTCGGCGCTGTACTCGAGTTGGGTCTGCAGTTCGAGGTAGCGCGCTTCAGCTTCGGCGCGGATCTCTTCGACGGTCATTCTGGCGGCGTGCCAGTCATCGAGCCCCGGCGATTCTGAGCGTTGGGCCGCCGTAAGGATGTCGGTGGCTTCGAGGAACTGCTTCATGCGTTCCAGCGAGAAGCCCAAAGGTTTCATTCGCCGGACGAGGAGCAGTCGGTCGATGTCGGCGTCGGTGTAGAGCCGGAATCCGCCGGCGGTGTGGCCGGAGGGCACCACTAGGCCGATGTCGTCGTAGTGGCGCAGCGTGCGGATCGACAGGCCGGTGAAGTCAGCGACCTCACCGACCATTCGTGCGGACTCTTCCCGCATCACACTCCTCGTGAAATAGGTCACGGTGTCGGTCCCAAATTCAACGCTACCCAAACCTGACGTTACGGTAGGTTTCAAACCTCCCGTTACGGGAGAGTGTGTCATGTTCCCTCCACGGTTAGGAAAACCCCCGTGACAGCTCCCACCCACGCATCCGGGGCCTCGTCCCCGCCCCCGGCCAGCTCGGATGACGATCTCGCACCCGTCGGCGTCCTCGCGTCGTTCAAGTACGCCTTCTCTTCCCCCCGCCGACTGCGCACCGAGGTCTTGGCCGGTCTGGTCGTCGCGCTCGCGCTCATCCCCGAGGCGATCTCGTTCTCGATCCTCGCCGGAGTGGACCCGAGGGTCGGGCTGTTCGCCTCCTTCACCATGGCCGTGACGATCGCCTTCACCGGCGGACGGCCCGCGATGATCTCCGCAGCGACCGGCGCAATCGCCCTGGTCATCGCCCCCGTGGCGCGCGAGTACGGGTTGGACTACTTCATCGCCACCGTGCTGCTGGCCGGCATCTTCCAGGTCGTGTTGAGCGTGATCGGGGTGGGCAAGCTCATGCGCTTCATCCCCCGGTCGGTGATGGTCGGGTTCGTCAACGCCCTGGCCATCCTGATCTTCACCGCGCAGATCCCGCACCTGCTGGGTGTGCCGTGGTTGGTGTACCCGATGGTCGCCGCTGGCGTGCTCATCATGGTGTTCTTCCCCAAACTTTCGGCCGCGGTGCCGGCCCCGCTGGTGGCGATCGTGGCGATCACCGCCGTGGTCGTGCTCTTCGGCTGGACCATGCCCAACGTCAGCGATCAGGGCGAGCTGCCCTCCTCGCTGCCGTCGCTATTCATCCCCGACGTGCCGTGGACGTTGGAGACGCTGCAAATCATCGCCCCCTATGCCCTGGCGATGGCGCTGGTCGGGCTCATGGAGTCGATGATGACCGCCAAACTCGTCGATGACATCACCGAGGTCCGCTCCGACAAGACCCGTGAGGGATGGGGCCAGGGCGTGGCCAACATCGTCACCGCCTTCTTCGGCGGCATGGGCGGCTGCGCGATGATCGGCCAGACCATGATCAACGTCAAGCAGTCCGGCGCCCGCACCCGCCTGTCCACCCTGCTGGCTGGGATCTTCCTACTCATCCTCGTCGTAGCGTTGGGCGACATCGTCGGCCTGATCCCCATGGCTGCCCTGGTCGCGGTG
>NZ_NTGA01000068.1 GCF_002289575.1 Dietzia natronolimnaea | reverse complement strand
CTGGCTACGCCGATTGGGAGACACACCCTAGAAGAGTGCATCAGGTACCTGCGAGACGGTGACGAGCTGGTTGTTGCGTCGATGGACCGACTCGCTCGTTCTCTGGTTGATCTCAAGCAGATCGTCGGTGAGATCACGGATAAGGGCGCGAGCGTGGAGTTTGTCCACGAGCGGGCCACCTACGCCGCCGGCGCCCAGGATCCTCGAGCGGATCTGATGCTGTCGCTGCTCGGGGCGTTCGCCGAGTTCGAGAGGGCAATAATCCGTGAACGCCAAGCCGAGGGTATCGCCATCGCTAAGGCGAAAGGCAAGTACAAGGGACGCAAACGCGTCCTGACTGACGAGCAGGTCGACAAGGCCCGGGCCCGCGTCGAGGCGGGGGAGGGGCCGTCGGCGATCGCCCGTGACCTCGGTGTGGGGCGGTCCACGCTGTACCGCGCTTTGCAGCGCGTGCACACAAACTGAAGGGCGGTTCGCGCTGTGGTGCTCGAGTGTCGGACCCCTGCTGTAGCTTGCGAGAACCCAATCTCCGACCAGGAGGGACCAGATGAGTTCGAGCATGTACCGCAGGCAGCTGGAACAAAAGCGCAAGCAGCGACGAGACGCAGAATCCAAGGTGGGGAACTGCAGGACTAAGGAATCGACTGCCAGGGCAGCGGCTGCCAAGGCCCGCGGTGCAGCGGCGGCCACCAAGAGCTCGACCACCATGAAGAGTAAGCTCAGGGAGGCGGAGCGTAAGGATAAAGAGGCGGAAACGGCAGGTAAAGACGCCGCACAGTGGCAGAAGAGAGTGGACAGCTACTCAAAACAGGAGCTGGATCTCCAGGCGAAATTGGAGCGAGCACAAAAGTCAGAGCTTGAGGCGGCGGAGCGTAAGCGCAAGAAGGCAGAGGAAGAGGCTGCGCGTAGGGCTGCTGGCGAAAGGCAGGCGTTCAACTCGCGGCTCAGGCAAGCAGAAGATGCGGTGAACGAGGTAATGCGCTCGGTACCATCGCCCAAAGCGGAAGTGCTCAGAATATTGCTGCTGGGCGCCGCTTCCGAGGGGGACCTGAGGATCGGCCGAGAGCAGAAACGGATTCGAACTGCGGTTGAAGCTGCGCTTCACCGTGATCAGATTCAGTTCGACGCGCGGCCCGCCGCTACTACGGCGGACTTGATGGACGGGATCACTAAGTTCCGTCCCCACGTCGTTCACTTCTCAGGTCACAGCAGCAGTGCTCTCATCGTCTTCGAGAGAGACCGAGATGAGCAGCACGACGGCGTGATAGTGACTGCACAGGCATTCGCCCGAGCCGTGCAAGCCACTGACAGTCCACCCCTGCTCGTTCTCTTGAACTCGTGCAACTCGGCTCCGCAGGCTAACAACCTGGTTGAGGAGAAGATCGTCCCCCTCGCCATTGGGATGGCAGACAGCATTGCCGACACCGATGCCATCAACTACGCCGCACAGTTCTATGCTGCCATCGCCAATGGCCAGTCAGTTCATTCTTCGCATCGAGCAGCTCGGGCGAGTCTTGAGCTTGACGGTCTCGAGGGGTACGAACTCCCTACCTTGGCTTCCGCGGATGGCATAGATCCATCCCAGGTCGTTCTCGTCAAACCGACTGAATAGCGATGCGGTTTTCCGGCCCTTCCGGATCCGGAGTGCGTAGCTGGGGTTCGTCGGTGATGCGGTGAGGCACAAGATGTAGGGGTCCTGGGGCGTGTGAAGATGCAGGTTCCTACGCCACGCATCGAACACCCCAGGACCCGCTTTGAACGCTACCGCCAGCCTGCTTGCCGACACCATCTGCCGCACCGTCGAGCTCGGGGTGACGATCACCGACGCCGCCGTGGCCGACGAGCTCACGCACCTGTTCTGCGCTCCGGTCACACTGGACCCGATCTGCGGCGAGTGCGGGATGGCGGGCCGGGTGCGGGACCACGTCCAGCGGAAGGTCACCGACCTGCCGATCGTCGGTCATCCCACCAGGCTCCATGTGCGGGTACCGCGCTTCACCTGCGACAACACTGACTGCAGCACCAGGATTTTCCAGCAGCGGATGCCGGCGTTGGCTGAGCCGAGGGCCAAGACCACCCGCCGCTGCAGTCGCTGGATCCTGCAGCGTCTGGCGATCGATCGCACTAGCGTGTCCGCGGTCGCCAAGGCCCTCGGGCTGGGGTGGGATCTGGTCAACGATCTGGCGGTCACCGAGACCCGCGCGATGGTCTACGACCAGCCCGGACACTTCGACGGCGTCCGCGTTCTCGGGGTCGATGAGCACAAATGGAAGCACGTCCGCGGCGACGGCAGCAGCTCGTTCGTGACCGTGCTGGTCGACCTGACCCCGGTCGTGGACGGCACCGGCCCGTCTCGCCTGCTGGACATGGTCCCGGGGCGTTCGGCCAAGGTGCTCACCGACTGGCTCGACGCCCGTGACCAAGCGTTTCGAGACCGGATCAAAGTCGTGACCATGGACGGGTTCGCCGGCTACCACACCGCCGCCGCCAAGGCCGTCCCTGAAGCACGGACGGTGATGGACCCGTTCCACGTCGTGCACCTGGCCGCCGACAAGCTCACCGTGTGCCGCCAACGCATCCAACTGGCCACCACCGGCCACCGGGGCCGCACGGGCGATCCGCTGTACGGCATCCGCCGGACCTTGAGTACCCGGGCCGAGCTGCTGACCGATAAGCAGAAGGTCCGCCTGTTCAAGGCGTTCACCGCCAACGAGGCGCACGCGGCGGTGGAGGTCACATATGGCGTCTACCAGCGGCTCATCGCCGCCTACGAAGCCTCGGGCAAGCGGGAGGGCAAGATCGCGATGTACAAGCTCCTCAGATCGATCCGCACCGGGGTGCCCACCGAGCTGCCCGAGCTCGCGCAGCTCGGCCGGTCGCTGTGGAAAAGGCATCGCGAGATCCTCGCCTATTTCGACGTGGGCGCCTCCAACGGCCCCGTCGAGGCCATCAACGGACGCCTCGAGCACCTCCGCGGAATCGCCCTGGGCTTCCGGAACCTCAAGCACTACATCTTGCGGTCACTGATTCACTCCGGTCAGCTCCAGGACCGGATCAATGCACTCTAATTCCGGAAGGGCCGGTTTTCCTTGCGGGGAGTCTGCTAGCTGTGGCTTAGGTGTATTGACCACGCAGGTTGTGTCACC
>NZ_NTGA01000067.1 GCF_002289575.1 Dietzia natronolimnaea | reverse complement strand
CCCTGGGCAGAACTCAATGGCCCTTGACACGATGACATCGCGACGATCGAGACCTCCGCGATGACTGCACTCGGCTCCCTGACGAAGTCCGGGCCAGACCACTCCCCACGGCGCTCCTAAGCGGGTCGGTCGTGCACGGTCGCCTGCGCCTCCTCGGAGCGATCGCGGTCCCGGCCGCGCGAAAGGCACCTTGTCTGAGGATCGGATCCGCCTGATGGCAGGAAGCCGGGTGGATCTGTATGCCGCGATCCGGCGTGACGCCAGGACGGGCATGTCGAATCGTGCCCTGCAGCGCAAGCACGGGGTCGGGTACCGCACGGTCGCTGCTGCGTTGGAGTCGGCGTGGCCGAAGGCCAGGAAGCCGCCGCCCAAGCGCGGGTCACGGCTCGATCCGTACCGAGACGTGATCGACGGCTGGTTGCGCGACGATCTCGACGCGCCGCGGAAGCAGCGGCATACCGCCAAGCGGATCTTCGACCGGCTGCTGGACGAGCACGAGGCCACAGGCGTCGTCTCTTACGGGATGGTCCGCGACTACGTCGCCACCCGCCGCCGCGAGATCCGCATCGAGGCCGGTCGAGAACCCGCGAACACCTTCATCCCGCAGGAACACCTCCCCGGTCGGGAGGCCGAGGTCGACTTCGGCGAGGTCGCGATCCGGCTGCGCGGCGAGCTGGTCACATGCGCGCTGTTCAGTCTACGGCTCTCCTACTCCGGCAAGGCTGTGCACCGAATCAGCTCCTCGGCTGGGCAGGAAGCCTTCTTCGAGGGCCACGCACACGCCTTCAATGTGCTCGGCGGGGTCCCGACCGGGAAGATCCGCTACGACAACCTCAAGGCCGCCGTCGCGAGCGTGATCGGCTTCTCCCGCCAGCGGGTCGAGGCCGACCGATGGACCGCGTTCCGATCCCACTACGGCATCGAGGCCTTCTACTGTCAGCCTGGCATCCAGGGGGCGCATGAGAAGGGCGGCGTCGAGGGGCAGATCGGCTGGTTCCGCCGTAACCACCTCGTCCCCGTCCCCGAGGTCGACTCCCTCGCGGAACTCAACGCCCTCATCGACGTCTGGGACATCCACGATGACTCTCGTCGGATCGGTTCGCGCGCCCACACGGTCGGCGAGCACTTCTCCACCGAGGAACCGCTCCTCGCGCCGCTTCCGACCGAGCCATTCGAGACCGGCCGCTGGTTCACGCCCCGGGTCGACCGGTACGCCCAGATAGCGGTGCGGATGAACAAGTACTCCGTGCCCGCCCGCATGGTCGGACGCCAGGTCCGAGTGCTGCTCCACGCCAGCAACCTGGTCGTGTTCGATGGCAAGACCGAGATCGCCCGCCACGAGCGGCTGATGACCAAAGGCGGCACACGCGTTGATCTCGACCACTACCTCGAAGTCCTGCTCCGCAAGCCTGGCGCACCGCCCGGCGCGACCGCGCTGGAGCAAGCGCGCGCGGCAGGCCGGTTCACGCCGGTCCACGACTCCTGGTGGGCCGCCGCCTGTAAGGCGCACGGTGATGCCGAAGGCACCCGCGCGCTGATCGAGGTGCTGATGCTGCACCGTCATCTGCCCCACGACCAGGTCGTCGCCGGCCTTGCCGCAGCGCTGAATGCTGGCGCGCTCACCGCCGACGCCGTCGCGCTGGAAGCCCGCAAACACGACAACTCGACGGAAGAGGCCGTCATCGAGATCAGCGGCGAGCCATTGGCGTCGCAGGAGGCACCCGCAGTCAGGTCGTTGACCGAGCGCCGGCTCCGTGCCCACCTGCCCGCAGACGATCGGCCGCTGCCGAGCGTGGAGAAGTACGACCAGCTGTTGGCCAGCCGCCGCGAGAACCCGAACAAAGGAGCCGCACCATGACCCCCAAACGCCGTGGAATGACCGAGGAAGCAGCCGACGCCGCGATCGACCAGGCCTGCCGGATGCTCCGGATGCCCACCATCCGCAACTCCTTCACCGACTACGCCGACCGGGCCAGCCGGGAGCAGATGTCCTACCGCGGCTTCCTCGCCGAACTACTGCTCGCCGAATGCGACGACCGCGCCCGACGCCGGTCCGAGCGCCGAATCAAGGCCGCCAAGTTCCCCCGCGAGAAGTCCCTGCGAGCCTTTGACTTCGACGCCAACCCCAACATCGACCCCGCCGTGATCCACACCCTCGCCAAGTGCGAATGGGTCCAGAAGGGCCAGCCACTCTGCCTCATCGGGGACTCCGGCACCGGCAAGTCCCATCTGCTCATCGCACTCGGCACCGAGGCCGCCATGGCCGGCTACCGGGTCAAGTACACCCTGGCCACCCAACTCGCCAACGAGCTCGTCGAGGCCGCCGACGAGATGACGCTGGCGAAGACCATCGCCCGCTACGGCCGCGTCGACCTGCTGTGTATCGACGAACTCGGCTACATGCAACTCGACCGCCGCGGCGCGGAACTGCTCTTCCAGGTCCTCACCGAACGCGAGGAGAAGGCTTCCGTCGCCATCGCCTCGAACGAGTCCTTCGGCGGCTGGACCAAGACCTTCACCGACCCCCGGCTATGCGCCGCCATCGTCGACCGGCTCACCTTCGGCGGCACCATCCTCGAGACCGGCACCGACTCCTACCGCCTGGCCCAAGCCGCCAAGCAGCGGACGACCTGACCGCTGCCCATGCGCGGGAAGTGATGTCGACCCAGACCTACATCACCAGCACGAATCCGGCCCCAGCGGTGTCAGAACTCACCGACAAGCGGTGTCGGACGAAACCGGCGAAGC
>NZ_NTGA01000066.1 GCF_002289575.1 Dietzia natronolimnaea | reverse complement strand
ACACGATCGCGTTCTCCGGCGGCGCCAGGTACAGGCCGCAGATGTCGGTGACTTTGCCGACCAGCTCAGGATCGGTGGAGAACCGGAACGACTCCGAGCGCCACGGCTTGATCCCGTAGGCACGCCACGCCGTGACCACCGTCGAGGCCGAGACCTTCAACCGGGACGCCAGCAGCCGCGACGACCAGTGGGTCACGCCCAGAGACTTCGGCGGCGGCATCAAGGTCGCCGTCACGATCTCCGCGTGATCGATCGTGCGCGGCCGACCAGAACGCTTCTCAGCAGCCAGGCCCCCGATGCCCTTGTCTTCGTACCTGGACCGCCAGAGGTTCACCTTCGGCCGCGACGCCCCGGCCAGCTCCGCGATCTCGGCATTGCGCCGGCCCTCCGAAGCCAGCAGCACGATGCGAGCTCGCTGCACCATGCCTGCCGACATCGACTGTGAGCGCGTCATTCTCTCAAGCTTCTCGCGATCGCCGGGACGCAACATCAATGCC
>NZ_NTGA01000065.1 GCF_002289575.1 Dietzia natronolimnaea | reverse complement strand
ATGTTCAGCAAGCGAGCCATCACCCAGCAGCGTCCTTTCGTCCGGACCGATTTCGCCCATACGGGTTCTCCCGATTCCTTTCGCAATGGGTAAGCCAGTCCCGAGCGAGACTCGCACGGTCAGCGGCGGAGCCTCGACGAACGGCGCTGACATCCCACTGGCGCAGCAAGAGAGCCCGGTTCGTGCCCGCCTGCCGTTCAGAAAGGAACTCTGATGACTCGCCAGACGCTCATCGAGAACTATCCACATCGGGTCGGGGGGCACTGCGGCTCAGCCGCGATGCGAGACCTCCTGCACTGGCAAGGCCTCGGCTGGGAAGGACCGCCCGATGAAGGTCTCGTCTTCACCCTCGGGGGGTCACTTGGCCTGTCCTACTTGCGCTCGAGCGACCTCTTCCCGCCGCTTTATCTGGTAGGGAGAGACTCCGATTTCGAATTAAATCTCCCCCATCTACTGGGCGCACAGGTCCAAGTGCTCACGACCGACGATCCCCGAGAAGGATGGTCGTGGATTAGCCAGGAGGTCGATGCCGGAAGGCCAGCCCTGATATGGGGCGACATCGCGGAGTTGCCCTACCTGCGGGTTCGGCTCCAAATGAGTCGCCACGATATCGTGGTAATTGGTTACGACGAGGCGGAGAGGATCGCCTTCGTTGTTGACAACGACCGTGCCGAGGTCCAAAAGGTTCCGTTCGACGCTCTCGCTCGAGCACGGTCGTCGATGTCATTCCCACAACCGACACGTCACACCACGTACCGCATCGCCTGGCCGCATGAGTTACCAGACCTTGCGCAGGTTGCCGCAGCGGCTTTCCGTCAATCGGCAGCGAACATGCGCCACCCAACTCCGCCAGGAGTCGTTGATCTCACGACCGCGGTGAGCGGTTCCGAAGGCTTAGCAGCGGTCGCCCAGCTCGCCGCTGATGTCCGGACTTGGTCCCATCTACCGGCTGACGAACTCGAGATCCTCTTATTCAGCTTGAGCGCTTTCATCGAGAAGGCCGGCACCGGTGGCGGCCTGTTCCGAAAGCTGCTCGCTGACGGCTGCGCGGACGTGGCACGTTTGACCGGTGACCTCGCGACCGAAGATCTCGCCGTAGCCGCCAGACACTGTGCACAGACATGGACGGAGGCCGGCCGAGCCGGGATCGAGCACGAGGTCGATGTGCGTACTCGGCTGGAACGTGTGGCTTCGGCGGTTAGCCTCCTGCCCACGCTCGAGCTTCAACTGGCTGAAGCTCTGGAGTCAGCTTCGCGATCGCTTGCAGCAGCCTGACTAATCGGGAAGTCAAAACTGGACGGTAGAAGTTCCGGCCGCACTCAGACTGCAGCGGATGGCTCGCCGCCGCTCGCACCGAAACGACCGGGCTCTAGGGTTGCCTCGCCACCTCCCCGGCGACCTCGGCGATCGAGCGGTCACACCCATCCGACAAGAAGAAGCCCCGATTTAGCGAGATCCGCCGGCGCCAGGGCGGTTCAGGTCGTGGATGGACTCGGCCGGGATGGGTTCGCCTCCCTGCTTGCGGGCAGCAAGAAAATCATCAACGAGTTGCACGCATCCGTCGTGGTCGACGGTGCAGAGCCCAGTAAGGCGAGCGAACACGACGGGACCCAGGAGTTGAACGATCGCGAAGGTGGTGTCGACGTTGCCGAGCTGTGCTCGAACGTCAGGCTGTGTGAGGATGCGGTCAAAGGGCTGCCGGTATACCTCGATGACTCGACTACGCAGTGAGGTGATCGCGGCCGAATCGGCAGGATCGCCGCCGACTGATCCGATTGACAGCCAAGCCAGAGTCGTAATGTTCAGCGGCGCCTGGTCAATCAGGTCGGCTTGGGCCGTGAGAAGCGCGATGAGTTGGTCTCGTACCGACCCACTGTCGGCAGAGACCTCGACGCGAGGCAACAGCCGCTCGAAGGTCGCCGCAAGCAACTGGGCGGTCCCGCCGAAATGCCGATAGAGCGTGGCCCGCGCAACCTTTGACATTCGAGTGACCGCCTCGACGGTAACCGCCTCTACACCGCCAGTGCTCAGGAGATGCGTGGCAGCGTCGAGCAATCGTTTTCGTGAGCGCAGCAGTCGCGGATCGAGCTGATCGTCGTCCGTAGCGGGCCGGTCAGCACTCCAGTCGTTCACGCTCTCCCCCTTCGGCCGACGGTCACTTCTCGTCCAAGCTAACCTGTCCAACCAACCGAACACTGTGATACTACTTGTCTCAGACCAAGACCGATCATCTCACAGCAAGGGGCCGGCGATGCACTCACCGCAACAGACCATCACCGAGTCATCCCGGTGGACCCGAGCCGAATGGTGGATGCTCACGGTGTCGTGCCTAGCCGTGGCGTTGGTGGTCGCGGCCATGGCCGCGCTGTATTCGGCATTACCGGAGATTGCGGTAGAGACTGGAGCGACGCAAGCCCAGCTGACCTGGATCGTCGACGGCTACACGCTGGTACTGGCGTGCCTGGTCCTGCCCGCTGGAGCGATCGGTGACCGCTATGGCAGACGCGCAGTTCTCGTAATAGGCCTGGCGATATTCACCATGGCGTCCGCACTTCCCCTGCTGCTGTCTGACCCGGCCTGGTTGATCGCTGCGCGAGCGATTGCCGGGGCGGGCGCTGCACTGGTAATGCCCTCGACGCTCTCGATTCTGACTGCTGGTTTCGCCGCCGTTCATCGCGGCCGAGCAGTAGGTGTGTGGGCTGGAGTCGCCGGGTCCGGAGCAGTGTTAGGCATCCTCGGCGCCGGGGTGTTGCTTGAGCGCTGGTCGTGGGTGTCGGTATTTGTCGGACTGACCGCAGCGGGAGCCCTACTGGCCGCGCTGGCATGCACGATCGCTGAGTCCAGCCAGCATGATCACCCTCCCGTGGACTGGGTGGGCGCGGCGGCAGCTGCAGTCGCGGTTGCGGGAATCGTATTCGCCACGATCGAGTTTCCCGCGCGGGGCTGGGCCGACCCGATCGTTCTCGCCAGCGCCGGGGCCGGCATGTTGGCGACAGCCTTTTTTATCCTGATTGAGCTGCGATCCTCGGCCCCCTTGTTGGATGTTCGGTTGTTCGCCAAGCGCGGCTTCAGCGCCGGCTCGTTGTCGGTGGCCATCCAATTCTTGGTCACTTTCGGGGTATTCCTACTCCTGGTGCAGTACCTGCAACTGATCCTGGGATACGGACCGCTGGCCTCGGCGTTGGGATTGGTGCCGATGACGGTCCCCCTGATCGTGATCTCGGTGATCGCCCCCCGACTGTCACAGCGATTTGGACTACGAGTGATGACCGTCGCCGGTCTGGTGACCATCGCAGTTGGCCTGATGCTGGTCAGCCGGCTGACCGTCGACGCACGTTACCTCGACCTGCTATGGCCGCTGTTGATCATGAGCGCAGGGCTCGGACTATGCACAGCCCCGGCGACCTACGCGATCATCGCCGAAACTCCGGAGAGCAAACACGGGGTCGCCGCCGCAGTCAACGATGCGGCCCGCGAGATCGGCGCTGCGATGGGGATCGCAGTGGCCGGCAGTGTGCTGGCCGCCGGATACACCCGCCACATCCAACCCGCCCTGCCTCAGTTACCCGAACCTGCCCGCGGTCCGGTCTCCGACTCCCTGGCCGCCGCCCTAGATGTTCTGTCCACGCAGGTTGGGTACGCGGTG
>NZ_NTGA01000064.1 GCF_002289575.1 Dietzia natronolimnaea | reverse complement strand
GAAGCCGGTGAGCTGGACGACGCTGCGTTCGGACAGCAATGCCATCGCAATGTTCTGTGCCTACGTCTCGAGTTCGAGTTACGGGTGGGGTGCGCTGTGCCAACGGGTCTTCGACGATGTTCCGGCGCAGATTGCGTTCGAGTGGAACACCCCGCGGCACACCTGCGAGGATGCTGTTCCGGCTGGCCGCCGGGCCTTCACAGCCACGGAGCTGCAGAGACTCTTTGATGACGTGGACGACCGGGTCGATCGTGAGTTCGCTGCTGGGAGTAAGCGCTGGCTTCCCCTGTTGCGGGACTCGATCGCGTTCAAGGTCTGCTACGCCTTTGGGCTTCGGCGTCGCGAGGTGGCGATGTTGGACGTGCAGGATTTCGGCCCCAACCCGCATGTGCCTGCGTACGGCGACTTCGGCGCGGTGACCGTCCGGTGGGCCAAAGGCACCACCGGGTCGGGGCCGCGACGACGAACCGTGTTGACGGTCCCGGAGTTCGACTGGGTGGTTGACCTGCTCCGATTCTGGATCACCGAGCGTGGCCGGCGGCACTTCGCCACCGCTGACCGATCGGCGGCGCTATGGCCGAGCGAGCGCGCCGAGCGGATAAGAGTGGGTAGCTTGAGTGATGCTTTCGCTGCCGCCCGCGAGGGCGCCGGCTTGCCGAAAGAGCTCGGACTGCACTGCCTGCGACACTCCTACGTCACGCACTTGATCGAGGCCGGCTACGACCCCGCGTTCGTGCAGACTCAAGTCGGTCATGCCTATGCGTCGGTCACCGGGCTTTACACCTCGGTCGGCGACGATTTCAAACAGAAGACCATCCAGCGCATGATCGCTTCGCGGCTGGACGGCCGCGGCAGGACGCAGGACGGAGACGCTGATGGCTGAGCAACGACGCATCGGGTATCGCTGGAATCTGCGGACGCAGATGGCGCACCGCAACCTGTGGAAGAGCACCGAGCTGGTGCCATTGTTGAGATCTCGCGGCATCAACCTGTCCGAGAGTCAGGTCTACCGGCTGGTGACCGGCACACCAGAGCGGATCCCGGCACGCACGTTCGCCGCGCTCTGCGACATCCTCGACTGCGAACCCGGTGAGTTGTTCGAGCCATTTGTGGAGATGCGGGCAGCAGCCACCGCGCAGGCGCCGAAGCGGCCGGAAGACCTGGGGGTGGCACCCGGCCAGCCGATCGCCCGCCGGGTGAGACTCGTCCGGGGCGACAACGAGGAGTGACCGGTACCGATGGCCAGGCCCCGCAAACCCGACGACCCGGACCTACGTCGAGAGTGCCCGTGTGCTCGCTGCGGCTTGGGCTACCCCCTGGTGGTCACCTGGGGCCCGGACGATCAGATCTGCGGCTACTGCTACCAGCAGGCCAAACGCACCCGCGGCACCTGCGAATGCGGCCACATCGGCGTCTTACCGGGCCGAGTAGAAGGGCGCCCGGCCTGCCGGGCGTGCGCCCAGATCACCCTCAACATCGATTGCGTGCGCTGCGGCGCCGAGGACGAGATCTACCGCGCCGGCCTGTGTTGGCCATGCGCACTGAGCGAGACCGTCGACGGACTGCTGACCAACCCGGACACCGGCACCATCGCCGAGAGGCTTATCCCCCTGGCTGAGGCGTTGAAATCGATGAAACGCGCCAACAGTGGACTGACCTGGATCCGCCAGCGGCACGTCACCGACTTCCTGAACCAGTTGGCCTCCCTCCCGGAGCTCACCCACGAGGCGATCGATGCACTTCCACGCTCGCGCACCCGCGACTACGTGCGCGGGCTCCTGGTCGAGCACGGTGTCCTGCCCCGACGTGACGAGCTGCTTGTCCGCTACCAAGATTGGGCGGACACAGCACTGGAGAGGCTGACCGAGGACACCCACCGGGCCGTCATTGACCGCTATATCCGCTGGCATCATCTGCGGCGCATGAACCAGATGGACCCCGTCCCCCACGGCACCTTCCTGCGCAGCAAACAGACCGTCACCGTCGCGATCAACTTCCTCAACTGGCTCGGCGAGCGCGACATCGCGCTCGCCGACGTCGGCCAGGGCGAGGTCGACGCCTGGATCGCCGGCGGGCCGACCACGCGACTGCTCGCCGAGCGGTTCCTCGGCTGGGCCATGGACACCAAGAACGCCCCACAAGGGCTCACCGTGCCCCGCCATCGCCGCGGTAACAGCACCACACTCAGCGCCACCGACCAGGACGCCGCCCTCGACCGAATAGTGGACGGCGACACCCTGACCGCACGAGACAAGGCCGCGGCGATTCTGGTCCTTGTCTTCGGCCAACAGATCCAAGATATTGCGGCCCTGAACTGGGACGACATCACCGTAACCGAAGGCCTGGCGACCATTACGCTCGGCAGCGGCCCGATCGTGTTGCCCGCCCCGCTCGACGGGCCGTGGCGTGAACTCCACGCCAACCCTGGCCACGACCAGACCGCCGCTCACCCGAGAAGCAACTGGGTCTTCAGAGGGCATTCCCCCGGCATGCACATCGATCCGATGCACCTACGCCTCCGGCTACGGGACCACCTCGTCAGCGCCCGCGCCGCCCGACTCGGCACACTGCATGAACTCAGCAAAACCGCCCCGGCCGCCATCATCGCCGATGTCCTGGGCTATCACCCATCGACCATTGAGCGCCACGCCGTCGACGCGGCAGGTACATACGCCGAATACATCGCCTCCGTACGCGAGCATGGCCAGAGGTGATTCTCCGGGAATTACCGAACAATCGGTAGCAGGGGTGTTGTGCTAGCCCTGGGAGGCCGCCGTGGCGGCGTGCGCGCGTAACGCTCTTCGCGAGGGTGCCGGGTCCGTCGGGTCTACTCTCGCGACCAGGCCGCGAGCTGTTCCACGAGGATCCGGTCGCTGTCCTTGAGCGCTGCGGCGTTGGCGTTCGCTGAGCCGCCCATCCGTTCCTCGGCGTAGTCGGACGGCACGTCGAACACGCACCCGGCGTCGGCGTAGGCGGGCACCTCGGTGCGGTCGGGTCGGTGCTCGGCGAACCGGCGGGCGGTCGCCTCCGCGGGTCACAGTAGGTCGTTACCGGGTCTCGCTTGGCGGTAGTTAACTTGAAGGTATGCGCAGCCAGGACGCCGGGGAATTCACGGAGGACGAAATAGTCCGCACGTGGCGAAAACGCCGAGCGGCGGAACGCACGCCTCTTGGAGTCGAAGTAGGTTTTGGGCTTGCCAGTGCAGGTCTCTTGGGCGTTGTCGTAAACCCGGACGAGATCCCGGGGAGTGTGCCGATGGCAGCTGGCATCGCTGCAGCCATGATCGGCATCCTCGGACTCCTGGCGTTGATCGAGCTCCGCCGCTCGGGCTCTCGCGGGCATACCGGGAACCTTGACGTCCGCCCCTGGGGCGGTAGCGCGACGCCGTGGTGGCGTTCGCCCACGATGCAGGCGCCGGTGCTGTTCGCCGCAGTATTCCTGGGTCGCCCACTCGGGGTGTTTGACCAGCCAGCGGGAATCATCGTGGTTGCCGTCCTCCTTGGGACCAGCACCGCCTGGTTGATCCGCGCTAGCGCAATGCAGGATCCTATATACGGCCGCGATCCCGACCAGCCGCCAGTTCTCGGTAACGACGCTCGCTCAGCCGCAGGGCGGGGCGAACTTGCTCCCGACGTGCTCGAACTCATCGCGCTCCAAGCACACACCAGCGAGCGGAGAATCTCCTGGTGCGCTCGAGTCCTGGACACGAGCGAGGCTGGTATACGCGAACGCATCGCCCGCGGTCGGCGATGGTTGGAGTACCCCGCCACCGACGTGCACAATCCGTCGACGGCCAAATGGGTGAGACTCACGGAGGCCGGCCGTAAAGTCCTGATTCGGCCCTGAAT
>NZ_NTGA01000063.1 GCF_002289575.1 Dietzia natronolimnaea | reverse complement strand
CCGACCTCGAAGAAGCCTGGGCCCTGGCCAAAGACCGACCCCAGGGCCAGAACAAATTCTTGAAGAAGTACGCCGCGTTCTCCCTGCTGGTGATCGACGAATGGCTCCTCGACCACCCCGACGAGACGATCAGCAGAATGCTCCTCGAGCTCCTTGAGCGGCGCTACGACACCGGGTCGACAGTCTTCTGCACCCAGTACCCCAAGAAGGACTGGCACCAGCGCCTGGGCTCCGGAGTTCATGCCG
>NZ_NTGA01000062.1 GCF_002289575.1 Dietzia natronolimnaea | reverse complement strand
AAGTCCTACCTCGGCTGCGCCCTGGCCAAGCAGGCCTGCCAGCACCGTTTCCGGGCGCACTACATCCGGATGCCCGACCTCGAAGAAGCCTGGGCCCTGGCCAAAGACCGACCCCAGGGCCAGAACAAATTCTTGAAGAAGTACGCCGCGTTCTCCCTGCTGGTGATCGACGAATGGCTCCTCGACCACCCCGACGAGACGATCAGCAGAATGCTCCTCGAGCTCCTTGAGCGGCGCTACGACACCGGGTCGACAGTCTTCTGCACCCAGTACCCCAAGAAGGACTGGCACCAGCGCCTGGGCTCCGGAGTTCATGCCGACGCGGTCATGGACCGCATCGTGCACAACACGATCTGGATCGACACCGGCACCCACAACATGCGCGAGCATGCGGCCGCCGCCGGGAGTCAGTAAGTAATCCCCGAGATGGGGCCGGTGGTCCCCACAGACGCGATCACCGGCCCCCAGCGGCAATACTGCTGGCCCCCAAACGCAATATCCGGTGGCCCCCAAGCCTCCAAATACTCACGATGTCGTCGGTGTATCTGACCTGGAAGTGCTGAGCCATGAATTTCTCCAATTTTGATGCGTCAACTGCTGCGGTGAATTATGCCCGCTGCGGCAAGTCGCGTCGGTTGACCCTGAAAGCTTCATCCGCCCAGTCCGAGTGCGAAGGGGCGCGGTAAGCCGCCTACGAGCCGACCGCGGGTCGTGGCTGCTGGTGTGCTGGCGGCCTCGGTGGCCGTCGGGCGTTGCCGATTGGTGGCATTTGAGTAGCATTGGTGGTGCTGGGAAGTCTGTCCGTAGTCGTCTACCGCCGTGATTGTCGGTGGTCGCGGGAGCTGTTGGAGGGGGTTCGGGAGATGGCGGTGGTGGATCAGGCGATCTTGGCGCATACCGAGACCATGAAGTTGTCGAGCGCGGAGTTGGCGCGTCAGCTGGTGCAGCATCTGGGGCCGACGGTGGTGGCGGTGGCCGCGGGTGTGCGGGACAAGAAGCTGCCGTACAAATGGTCGGCCGACGGCGGTCCGGTGCCGCGGGATGGCGCGTTGCAGCGACTGCAGGTGGCCCACCGGGCGTGGGTGGCGATCGCGACGTCCGAGGGCGCCGATGTCGCCCGGGCATGGTTCATCGGCGCGAACCCCAGGTTGGACGAGCAGCCGCCGTTCATGGCGATCGCGGCAGGCAAGTTCAAGCCGGTGATGAGTGCTGCCGCGGCGTTCGTCGACGGCACCGACAACTAAAACTCGCCCCGTGCCCCTGGCCTACGGGCCGACCCGACGAGCGGTGAAGGGCTACCTAAGGTGGTCCGGGTGAGCATGAGCACCGGTAGAGGATGCCGCCTGTGACAGGCGAGGTCACGGTCTGCGCAAACACGGGCCTGGCACTGCTCCCGGCCGGCGGCCAGTCCGTTTATCGGTTGGCTAAACCCTCCTACGGCGTGCTCAATCCGCCGGCCAGGGGCGTGAGTAGCAGCGAGGACCGGGCGGGGTGGAACCGTTTCGATCTGCCCGGCGAGCAGACCATCTATTGCGCCAGTAGCGCCGAGGGCGCGTACGGCGAGTTGCTGGGCGCGTTAAAGGTCGGCGGCCCCTACCGGGCGCAGGAGTATCTCGATGATCCGGGCGCCGATGATCTCTACGCTCTGATCGCACGCGACTGGAACGATCTGGGGGTTCGGCCACCCGGCGTGGTCGACATCCACTGGTTGTACGCCCACCGCCTGTACACGGTGACACTGCCGGCATCGGGATGGTTCGTGGAGATCGAACACGCACGCACCATCACCTACCTGGCCTCGCATATTCCGCTGTCACTGTGGGAGCGAGGGATCGACGAGATCACCGTGGCGCAGACGCGAAGCGGGGACCGTCATCTGACGACCGAACTGGCCGCCACGCTGGCAGCCGCCCCCCTCGTCGGCCGCACACAGGCGCTGGGCATCCACTACTTCTCCAAGCACGGCACGCACTGGTCCTGCTGGGCGGTGTGGCTGCGCGACGGCGTCGCCGGGGCTCTGGACGCGGGCCCGGGCCAGCCGGTCGCGCCGCCGGCCGACAATGCGGCATTGGCGGCCGTGCTGGACATCTACAACCTCACCGTCCGATAGCCTCAGCTCCCACGCGCCGCGCGCCCTCTGGCCGGCGCCCAGTGGCCCCGTCTGGCTCGTCGCCCGAAGGCGTCCGCGCCGACGGGCACCCAATCCCCACGGTCGCCGCGACACGCCTCGCCCGGACTACCCACCGAACGCGATGTGCGGTAACGTCGGTAACCGAAAACGTTACCGGTTACCTGTTACCGCCTACCCGAACCGGAGGACTGTCATGTCGACGTCGGAGAAGATTGCTCGCGCCTATGGGGTGCTCCTGGCGCGGGGCGAGAAGGTCACCGTGCGGGCCGTGCAGCGCGAAGCGGGGGTGCGGATCGGCGAGGTGGCCGCGTGGATGCGCGAGCATGCCGGCGGGGCGGCCGCGGATGTGCCGACGGCGCCGGATTTGTCGGAGGCGATGTCGGCGATGGTGGCCTCGGTGTGGGCTGCGGCGTGGAAGCGGGCCGCGGAGCAGGCGGATGAGGCCACGGCGGTCGCGCTCGATGCTGCTCGCGCGGGTGAGGCCCACGCCCTGGAGGCGGCCGAGCAGGCTGCTGCAGAGCGGGACGATGCGGTCGCATCCCGCGACCGAGCACTCGGCGAGCTCGAGGGAATGCGCGACGAGCTCGAGCAGCTGCGCGGCCAGCTCGAGGAAACGCGCCAGGACGCCGCCGTCGCACGCACCAAGGCCGAGGAGTCCGACCGGGCACGGGTCCGGGCGGAGGCAACCTCAGACACACTGCGGGAGGTGCTGGATTCGCTGCGCGAGGCCGCCCGCACGCCGGAACATCCGGGCGAGTCCTAGCGGAGCTCGCCAGGGCACGTGGGGCACTGACTGTCGGGGGGAGAAGTCACACTGACAGCAGGTCAACCGAAAACAGGTCGGCACGAGCCGCGCCCACGAATGGGTGCTCTGCTGCGAGCAGACGGGCGGCAAGGAGGAGTCCCGATGTGGGATCTGACGACGGCGCTGCAGGCTACCGCGGTGGTCGCTGCCGGCGCCTTGGCCGTGCCTCCGGTCGCGCGTGGGGCCGGTGGGTTCTGCGCAGTGATTGGGCTGCTCGGTGTGCTGCAAGGCCGTACGTGGGCGCCGACGGTCGCGGCGCTGGGGCTGTTGGCGTGGTTCGTGGGTCATTGGTCGTTCGCGGTGCGACACGGGCGTGCGCTATCGGTCGGCGATAGCGCTGTGGGTGATCGATAGGACCCCGCTGCGATGGACGATCCCGCGGTACTGGCAGCTGCGCCGCCAACGTCGACAAACAGCGGCCCGCTGACACATCCGGAGCCGCCAAAAAGAAAGGCCCCGCCGTCGGCGAGGCCACTACTGCGAGCGACTGTACTCCCCAGGCTCTAGAACAGTGAGGGTGTGTCGAGGGGCGCGGCGTTGCCACAGGCGCGGGCGTAGGCGCGCGCGTCCCAGCCGCCGGCGAGTGCGTCTCGCACGGCTAGGGATCGGGCGTGGCGGTTGGTGTGTTGGTCGGGGTTGCGGATGGCGCCGGTGCGACCGCACGCGACGGCGTAGCGCAGGTTTGCTGACTGGGTAGAGGCGACGACATGCCCCGGGTCGACGCGTACGCACAGGGGTTCGTTGCAGCGGTGTTCGGCCACCACGCCATCGTCCAGTTGGCCGGCGAGCAGGAGTGCGAATCGGTGCCCGGACTCGGTTCGACTGATCCCACCCGATCTCCACGTCAGGCGTGTATACCCGTCGACGCCGCTGATCGCTGAGATCAGGAACCAGCACCCGTCCCCGGGCGCTTTGACGACCCGGGACCAGAACGCGTCGATCGCCGCCTGGGTGGGCGGCAGTGTCGAACTGTAGGGACGAGACCGCCGCGCCGCGGCCGAGGGGGCAGGCGCCGGAATCAGGTCCAGGCCTGGCAGAGGAATGTCCACGTCTGCGGGACTGGTGCGCGGGTCAGTGTGGCTCGGCACCGTTGTGGTCCGAGGCCGTGTCCGACGCCTGCTCGTCAGTGGTCTCCGGTGTTCCTTCCCCGGTGACGGTGCGGTCCTTCGCGGCGCGGATCGCGGCGCCGACCTCGCGGGCGGACAGTCCAGTCATCTCGGCCAGGTCTGCTTGCGCGACCCCGAGGCCCTTCAGCTCGATCAGCGCCTCCCCTAGGTGTTCTGCCCACGCAGGTTGGGTATG
>NZ_NTGA01000061.1 GCF_002289575.1 Dietzia natronolimnaea | reverse complement strand
CGATGTACGAGGAGAACTACCACGTGTACGGCGCCCGCAAGATGTGGAAGGAGATGGGACGCGCCGGCCACCAGGTCGCCCGCTGCACCGTCGAACGCCTCATGAGAGCTGAAAGACTCAAGGGGGTCCAGAGGGCCAAGTCGCCGCGCACCACTCGGCCCAAGGCTGAGACCGAGCGGCCCGCTGACCTGGTGGAACGCAAGTTCGTCGCCGAGCGGCCAAATTAACTATGGGTAGCCGACATCACCTACATCCGCACCTACGCCGGGTGGGTGTACCCCTATCCGCCAGACTGAGGTGAGACACCCGGGCTGGCTGGTTGAGAGGCTGGGGCGTGAGGAGAAGGAGAACCCAGCATGACTATCACTGCAACTACTGACGCGGCCCTGGAGGCCTCGCAGCCGACGCCGACGACCTCGACGCAGGAGACGGTTCAGGCCCCGCGGACCGGGCGGCCGGCCCGGCGGACGTTCACGGCCGAGTACAAGCGGCGCATCGTCGCCGAGTACGAGCAGGCCCCGTCCGGGCAGAAGGGCCGCGTGCTGCGCCGAGAGGGCCTCTACGATTCCAGCGTCAAGCAGTGGCGGGCCCAGATCGAAGCGGGAACACTGGGCACCGTGTCCAAGAGAAGGCCCCGGGCTGGCCAGTCGCCGGAGCAGGCGCGCATCGCTGAGCTGGAAAAGCAGATCAGCAAACTCGAGTCAGACGCCGCCCGGAAGGACAAGGTCATCGCCGATCGTGACGCCGCGTTGGAGGTCATGGGAAAAGGTGTCGCGTTCTTGGAAGCGCTCTCCAAGAAAAACAAGGGGTGACCAGGGCCGCCTGGCGCACCTGGCAGGCCGAAACCGCGCAGCTGCTGACCGCGCTGCTGGGTGTGGTGCGGTCCTGCGCCCTGGTCGGTAGGTCGCGGGCGACCCATCATCGCCAGGCCAATCCGAAACCGCGCCAGTATGGGCCGCACCCCAAGGCCCGCCATCCTGCCGAGCTCACCGCCGCCGAGCGCACCGCGATACTGGAAGTGCTCACCAGCGAGGCCTACGCCGATCTGTCCGTGGCCCAGGTGTGGGCCCGCGAACTCGACGCCGGCCGGTATCACTGCTCGCAGCGCACGATGCACCGGATCCTGGCGGCCGAGGCGATGAACGGCGAGCGTCGTCGGCAGGCAACCCATCCACCACGGGCGATTCCCGAACTGGTCGCAACCTCAGCAAATGATGTGTGGTCGTGGGACATCACGAAAATGCGGGGCCCGGCCAAGGGCATCTGGTACCACGCCTACGTCGTCATCGACATCTACTCCCGCTACGTCGTGGGCTGGCGCATCGAGACCGTCGAAGACGGCGAACTGGCCGCCGACCTGGTCGCCGCCGCCATCGCCGAGCAAGGCCAGGCACCGGGGTATCTCCACGCCGACGGGGGCGCGGCGATGACCTCGAAGCCGTTGGCCTCACTCCTGTGCGATCTGGATGTAACCCGGTCGCACAATCGGCCGCGGACCAGCAACGACAACCCGTACAGCGAGTCGCAGTTCAAGACCATGAAGTACACGCCGAACTACCCCGAGCGGTTCGCCAGCATCGGTGCCGCCCGGGCATGGATGAACCGATTCATCCACTGGTACAACCACCAGCACCGGCACAGCGGGATCGGACTGCACACCCCGGCCAGCGTCCACGACGGCACCGCCGAGACCATCCGCGACAGGCGCCAGCTCGTGCTCGACGCCGCCTACGCCAAACACCCCGAACGGTTCACCCGACGACCGCGCCCACCCCGACTGCCGGAAAAGGCGACCATCAACGACCCCGACGCCCGATCACCCGAAACTAGCCAAGCCCAACCGAGCACCTCACGTCTCATTTGATTTGACACGCTCCGGGCCGCCGGCTCGTGGAGGAGAGCGGTGGTGATTGTCTGGCGGACGCCCGGGGCTGCCTCGCCCAGCGCATTTCTTGAGCTATCACTCGGCGGGCGGCGCAGGAACGAAGGATCCTTTCGATGGACCGCTGAGGTAGGTACATGCCTGCATGAACGAATGTATAGTCACGTAACCGCATGCCCGTCCAACCGGAAACCGCGCAGATTGCTGCGACGCCGATTCAGGAGATGTCATGTCAGTCGAGGTCCCTACCCGTCATCCAGAGCCGCGACGAGTCCTACTGGACTATCCCCACCGTCAGGCAGGGCATTGTGGTTCCGGAGCGCTGAGAGACCTCCTGGAGTGGGCCGGTCTGGGCTGGGACGAGGTGCCGAGCGAAGGTCTGGTCTTCGGAATGGGCGGTGGTCTCGGCTTCACCTACCTGCGGGCACCGGGTCTCGCCCCTCCCATCTACTTCGTCGGGCGTAGCAGCGACCTCGAGGTCGACCTTCTCGCCAGGCTGGGTGCAGAGGTCGACGTTCGGGGAACCGACGATCCCGAGACCGGCTGGGGCTGGGTCCGCCGCGAACTCCAGCAAGGCCGTCCCGTGCTGATGTGGGCCGACATTTCTGAGCTGCCCTACCTCAATGTCCGCCTTCAGATGAGTCGGCACGACATCGTCGTGATCGGTTACGAAGACGACACCGAGACGGCTTTCGTGGTGGACAACGACCGAGCCGAGATGCAGAAAGTCCCCTACGAGGCTCTTGCGCGGGCGCGCGCGTCCCGATCGTTCCCCGTGCCCACGAGGCACACCACGTACTTCGTGAACTGGCCCCAGATCCTGCCCGATCTCCGCCAGACTGCGGCTTCGGCCCTCGTGGCCTCGGTCGAAAACATGCAGGCGGCGACAACCGCGATTATTCCGGACGCGTCGGTGCTACCGCCGGATGCCGTTGCCGCTGCCGGGATCAGTGGAGTCACGGTCTTCGCCGAGGATGTCGACCGGTGGCCGGGGCTCATGCCCGAACCGGAACTGGACATCGCGCTGCGTTCTCTCCACGCCTTTGTAGAGAAGGCAGGCACGGGCGGCGGCCTGTTCCGCCGGTTGCAGGCACAGTTCTGTGGCGACGTGGCCCGGCTAACGGAGTCCGCGGAGATGGCGAAGGCCGGAACTGCGCTCTTGCGCTGCGCGGACACGTGGTCGGCTCTGGCTGCGGCCGGCCGTAGCGACGGATCGACGCTCGATCGCTGGCGACGGGTCAATGAACTCGCCGCGACGCTTCCCCGCGACGAAGGCCATGCCATCTCTCACATGCGCAAAGCGGCGGGGGAACTGGGGATGGGTGACCCATTGTAGGCAAGTCGGCGAACGCAGCAAGCGAGCACCACTGCCGGGTTGCAGCAGCAGATCTGCGGCCACCGCGGACGTAAAGGCGACCCGCTCTACGGGATCCGCACCATCATCCGCTGCGACCCGGCACGGCTGACCGAGCGGCAGTGGCGACGGTTCAATGACGCATTGGCCGCCGACCCCCGGCACGAGGAACTGTTCCTCGCCTGGCAGATCGCCCACGAACTCCGACAGGCCTACCACCATAAAGACCTGCCAGCCGGGCGCAGCGCTGCGGAGAAGATACTCGCGACCTTGCCGTCCTGCCCGATCCCAGAGATCGCCCGCCTCGGCCGCACTCTTCGCAAGTGGAAGGACTCCTTCCTCGCCTACTGGACCACTGACCGATCCAACAATGGTGGAACCGAAGCGATCAACGGCCTCATCGAACTCCACCGGCGCCTGGCCCGCGGCTACCGCAACCGCGACAACTACCGCCTGCGGATGCTCCTCATCGCCGGCGGGCTACGGACCTGACCCCACACTCAGATGCGAAGAGCCCCTTATCCGGCCCTTCCGGAATCAGAGTGCATTGATCCGGTCGTGAAGCTGACCGGAGTGGATCAGTGACCGCAAGATGTAGTGGTTGAGGTTCCGGAAGCCCAGGGCGATTCCGCGGAGGTGTTCGAGGCGCCCGTTGATGGCCTCGACGGGACCGTTGGAGGCACCCACGTCGAAGTACGCGAGGATCTCGCGGTGCCGCTTCCACAGCGACCGGCCGAGCTGGGCGAGCTCGGGTAGTTCCTTCGGAACGCCGGCCCGGATCGATTTGAGGAGCTTGTACATCGCGATCTTGCCCTCCCGCTTGCCCGAGGCCTCGTAGGCGGCGATGAGCCGCTGGTAGACGCCGTAGGTGACCTCCACCGCCGCGTGCGCATCGTTGGCCGTGAACGCTTTGAACAGGCGGGCCTTCTGCTTGTCGGTGAGCAGCTCGGCCCGGGTGTTCAACGTCCGGCGGATGCCGTACAGCGGATCGCCCGTGCGGCCCCGGTGCCCGGTGGTGGCCTGCTGGATGCGCTGGCGGCACACGGTGAGCTTGTCCGCGGCCAGGTGCACGACGTGGAAAGGATCCATCACCGTCCGCGCTTCGGGGACGGCTTTGGCTGCGGCGGTGTGATAGCCGGCGAACCCGTCCATTGTCACCACCTTGACCCGGTCACGGAACGCCTGGTCGCGCGCGTCGAGCCACTCGGTCAGGACCCTCGCCGAACGCCCCGGGACCATGTCCAGCAGGC
>NZ_NTGA01000060.1 GCF_002289575.1 Dietzia natronolimnaea | reverse complement strand
AGGATCACAGCTTGTTCAGCAGTCTCCTAGGCCTTGGCGGGCACCTCGACGCCCCGCTCCGGTGCCGGTTCGTCGACGGCCGTGGGCACCGTGGACGTCCGGGTGTCGGACCGTGTGTTGGACCGTGTGTCGGTGGCGGCTACCGCCACGTAGACCACGAGGGACACGGCGGCCGCGAGGAACGTCGTCCAGCCGTCGACGCTGGTGGTGACCACCTCGTTCGGGAAGTACAGCAGGGTGTTGTCCACCCCGTAGATCGTCGGGGTGAGGACGAAGAACCCGAGCCGGACCCCCAGGCCCAACACTGCGGAGATCACCAGCGCCCTCGTGCTGACCAGCCGGGTCCACAGCGACAGCAGGAACGGCACCACGAGACTCGCGCACAGCAGGTCGAAGGTCAGGGTGAGAAGGATCCCGGTGTGGTTGACCCGGAGTGCGACGACGATGCCGATGGCCGCGACGGGGACCATCGCCCACCGGGAAGCCTGGAGCACGCTCAACCGCAGGTTCCTCGTGTCGAGGATGGTTCCCACGACGATTGACGAGGACGCAAGGAGGATGCCGCTGACCGTGGTGAGGGAGGCAGCAAGAAGGGCTGAGATGACCAGCATCGCGATCGGGGTGGGCACCGGCCCCGTCAGGAGCTGGAAGAGGATCGGCGACTCGGAGCCGCTGTCCCCGAGCAGTCCCGCCCCGGCCACGGCGACCGCGGCCAGCGGGACACACAGGACCACGGTGCCGACGGCGGCGATCAGGCTGGCGGCCCTGGCGCCCCGGGCCGACTTGGCCGAGGACACGCGTTGGAAGACGTCGATGGCCACCAGGTTGCCGAAGCCCAGCGCGAAGAGCGTCGCCCAGTTGATCGCCGCGCCCGCCGCCGGGGCGGTCAGCTGTTCGAGATCCGAGACGCCCAGCCCCTCGGCGGCGGTGTACCCGGGGCCGAGGAACATCCACAGCGTCAGCCCGACGAACCCGACCCCCATCACCACCATGAGGAACAGGCCCGTGTACACGGACGCGAACATCCCACCGACCATCGTGTAGGCGAGGATCGCCACGGTGACGAACACGATCGCGGCCCAGTAGGGCACCCCGACGAAGTGGTCCATCATGTGCCCCAGGGCGACGAGGTTGCCCGCCATGAGGATGCCGAAGGTGGAGACCGTCAGGACGGCCGACAGGATCTCTCCGGTGCGACCGAACGTCTGCCGGAAGTATCCCGGCAGGGAATACAGTTCGCGCTCCCGCACCTTCTCGGCCACGAAAAGGCCCATCAGGAGGAACGACACGGCGATTCCCAGGGGCATCGCGGCGCCGGCCCAGAATCCGAAGCCGCCCGCGAGGTCCGCCGCTCCGACGGTCGCGTTGGAGTCGATCACCTGGGACATCAGCAGGACGGCGACGAGTGGCACGGTCAGCGTGCGGCCGGCGACCGCGAAGTTGCGGTTCTCTCCCCGCACCCTCTTCGAGGACAGCAGGCCGAGGACGACGAGCAGGGCGACGGTGCCGCCGATGGCGAGACTGATCATCGGGACTCACCCACCAGAGCGTGCTCGCGACCGAGCGAGTACAGGGGACGCGCGCCCTCCGGGAGGGCCACCTCACCGTCCGCGATCCGCCTCCTCAGGTAGGCGAAGCTCTGCGCGGTCTGGGCGAACAGGTGCTCGCCGGAGTGCATCGGCTCGTATGCGGAGTCGTGGGACCCGGAGAACGTCAGGGGAGCGACCACCGTGTCGTAGTCGACCGTGAAGAACAACGGGTACGAATACCGTTCTTGCGAGACCTTCCGGACCCGGTGGGAGGTGGCGACGAAGGCTCCGTTGGTCCAGACCTCGAGCAGGTCTCCGATGTTGACGACGATCGCGTCCTCGCGGTACGGGACCTCGATCCACTCTCCCCGGCCGTTCATCACCTCCAACCCGGGAGCGGTGGGCTTGAGCAGGGTCAACGCCTCGTAGTCGGTGTGCGCTCCGATTCCGGGCCGGTCCTCGGCGTCGGGGTTGTACGGGTAGTGGATCAGCCGCAACTGCGAGGGCGGCTGGGTCACCGACCCGAGGAACGTGTCGGGATCCAGGTCGAGGTATCGGGCGAACGCCGCGAGGAGCCGCGACCCGAGGGTGAACACCTCGTCGTAGTAGGTCATCACCGCCTCCCGGAATCCCGGCACGTCGGGCCATTGGTTCGGCCCGAGCAGCGGGTTGCCGGCCACGTACTCCGGATGGTCCGCCGGCAGATCGATGGACAGGTCGAAGGCCTCCTTGAGGTCGGGGGTGGCGCCGGCGAAGACCTCCTCCCCGACCGGGACGTACCCGCGGTGGTTAGTGGAGTTGCCGATGTACACCTGTTGCTTGACGGCCTCGGGCTGGGCGAAGAACCGTTGCGAGGCCTCGTGCATGGAGCTGAAGGTCTCGTCGGCTACGCCGTGGTTGACGATGAGGAGGAACCCGACGCCCCGGGCGGCCTCGCCGAGTCGGTCGACACACTCGGCTGAGGGCCCGTCGGGATCGGCGAGCGAGGACACATCGATGACAGGGATCGACTCGAAGTCGATCGTGGGACGGTGGGGGTCAGGCATTGTCGGCTCCTGGGTGGGTTGGTCGGGCTGGGTGGATCGGGTCGAAGAACGTGGGGGCACTGGAGAGCTCGCCGGCCTGCCAGGAGATGGCGAAGCGACCGTCGGATCGAGGGGAGAGGGAGAAGAGGGGAGGCTCGGGCGCCGACCACGACGAGTACCGCGCGAGCCAGCCCCGGTCGGTCCGCGACCCGATGTGCACCGATGCCGGCCGACTGCCTGAGGTGTCGGCGCCCAGTGCGAGACCGAAGCGGTCACCGACGCAGACGAGCAGGGCCTCGGTTCCGTGCTCGTCGACCCCTCGGGCCTCCCACACGGGGCCGGGCTCGTCTGAGCAGCGCTGCCAGAGCTCGACGTAGTCGAGTTGTCGGCCCACCTCCAGCAGGCCCCACCCCGGCACGTCGAAGAGTTGACCGATGTCGGCGGAGCCGAAGGCCTCTCCGGCGGCGATGGCGTGGATCCATTCGAATTCGCCGGTGGCCGCGTCCGTGCACTCGAGTCGTCCGGCGAAACCCATGCGGAAGTGCGTCGAGCCTGCGGCGTCGGTGGAGAGCCGAGCGTCGCAGAAGTACTGGTCACCCTGGATCCAGACGACGTCCGAGCACTGGTCGGGGACGGAGTCGCGGGAGTGGAACAGGTGGCGCCGGTAGGCCGCGGGGGCCGGGCGCGGGGCGGGTTCCATGTGACTCCTTCAAATCGATCACTTGATCGGAAGTAGTCAAACGGCGCTTCGTTGCGACGCTGTTACGTCGGCGTCAAAGGATGAGAAATTGGCTGATCCGCGTGTGGAGCCGTCTGGTCGGTTCGACGCCGACAACACACCCCGGTGACCCACGCGATCCACTCGTAGAGTGGCGCCATGAACCTGCTCCTGCTGTCCCTCGGCGTGGGCGCCGTCCCCGCGTTCCTCACCGAGCGCGTGAACCGTCCCGCACCCGCGGTGCGCATCGGGTATCTAAACGACGCCGCCAGCCCCTACGAGGGGGCGGGCTTCGTCGTCGCGGAACGCGCGCAGTTGGCGGATCTGGGCTACGTCCTGGCCGACATCAGCGCCGGCGACATCGACGACCCGAGTGAGTTCTCCGCCGTGCTCGACGGACTCGACGCCGTGTACGTGGCCGGCGGCAACACCTTCGTGCTCCTGGCGGCGCTGCGCCGACACGGTGCGGATGCGGTCCTGACCGGGCGGGTGCGGGCGGGATTGCCGTACATCGGCTCGAGCGCCGGATCGGTCGTCACCGGACCCAGCATCGAGCCGGTCAGCCTCATGGACGATCCCTCCGCCGCTCCCGACCTCGCCGACCGTCGCGGACTCGGACTGGTCGACACCGTGGTGATCCCCCACGCGGACGGAGCTCTCCCGCCCTACCCGCCCGAGCTCATCGCACGGCTCGTGGAGACCTATGGGAGCACCTACCCGCTGACCCTGGTGAACGACGACCAGGCACTGCTCGTGGAGGACGGGTCGGCGCGGTTGATCAGTTCACCTTGACCCGACACCCAGCCGATCCGAGTTCCACCACCCCACGAAGTCTCATCCGTTACAGAGGGCAACCATGCGCATCCCGTTTCTCGACCGCATCCGCGACCGCCGTCAGTACCATCCTGATCTCCAGCTCGCGTCACTGGTGTTGCCCTCGCGAGTGGTGGGACCGCGGACACTGCCGGCGGTGCAGAAGCTGGCGACACTGTTGCCGGGCCTACGGGGAACCGAGACCCATGAGCTCGAGTCGGGTGCGAGCGTGCGCGTCTTCCGCCCCGCTGGTGATCCCTCGTCACCCTCGGCAGGCCTGCTGTGGATCCACGGCGGTGGATACCTCGTCGGTTCTGCGGCGCAGGATGACGTGCTCTGCCGGGCTCTCGCGCGGAGAACCGGTGCGACCGTCGTGTCGGTCGACTATCGATTGGCGCCGCAACACCCATTTCCGGCGGCGCTCGACGACTGTCACGCGGCACTCGGATGGCTGGCCGCTCAACCCGGCATTGGACCGTTCCCGCTCTGGTGGACACCCG
>NZ_NTGA01000006.1 GCF_002289575.1 Dietzia natronolimnaea | reverse complement strand
GGACACCCACTTTGTTCAGCAGTCTCCTAGGCGGGATGGCCCTGACGACGAGGACGGGCGCCCTCCCGGGGGAGGGCGCCCGTCCGTCGGCGGTCGGGACCTACAGTGCGAGATCCCCCTCGAACTCGGCCCTCTGGAGACGGTCCTTGACCGTGGTGAGGAAGCGGCCTGCGTCGGCGCCGTCGATGAGGCGGTGATCGTAGGTCAGGGGGAGGTACCCCATCGACCTGATGGCGATCGACTCGCCGTCGTCGTCCACATCCACCACGGGGCGCCGCACGATCGCACCGGTGCCCAGCATCGCCGCCTGGGGCGGCACGAGGATCGGGGTGTCGAACAACGCGCCCTCGCTCCCGATGTTGGTGATGGTGAAGGTCCCGCCCTGGAGGTCGTCCGGGGTGAGCTTGGAGGCCCGCGCCCGCTCCGCCAGGTCGATGATCGCCTTGGCGAGCCCGGGGATGTCCAGGTCCTGGGCATCGCGGATGACCGGTGAGAGCAGCCCGGCCTCGGTGTCCACGGCGATACCGAGGTTCACGGACCCGTGGTACGTGATCTCGTTGCTGTCCTCGTCGTACGACGCGTTGACGTTCGGGTGCGAGACCAGCGCCTCGACCACCGCCTTGGCGTAGAACGGCAGGTAGGTGAGCTTGACGCCGTGCGTGTCGGCGAACTGGCTCTTCGTCCGCGCCCTCAGCTGCGCGACGCGGCTCATGTCCACCTCGAAGACCTGGGTGAGCTGTGCGCTGGTCTGGAGCGACTCGCGGGTCTTCTTGGCGGTGATCTTGCGGATCCGGTTGGCCTTCTTGGTTGTCCCGCGCAATTTGGCGAGGTCGGGCCGGACCCCGGCCGTGGACGGGCCACCCGCTGGGGCCTTCTTCTCCGCGCCGCCGTCGGCGCCTCCCTCGGCCGCGGCGAGGACGTCCTGCTTACGGATGCGCCCACCGATCCCGGTGCCCTTGACGGAATCGAGGTCCACGCCGTGTTCCTGCGCGAGTTTGCGCACGAGCGGCGTGACGTAGGGGGAGGACCCGGTCGACGAGTCAGCGGCGTCGGCCGGGGCCCCGGCCGTGTCGGCGCCGCTGTCGCCGCCCTTGTCCCCGGCCGCGGCGAGAACGTCCTGTTTACGGATGCGCCCACTCGCCCCGGAACCCTCGACGGTGTCGAGGTCGACACCCTTCTCCTCGGCGAGCGTGCGTACCAACGGCGTGGCGGACGGCGACGTGCCGGACTTGGCGGCCTGCGCCGGTTCGGCCCGCTCACCGTGGGCACCCGACGCCGTCGCGACGTCATCGGACCCCGTGGACTTCTCGGCCTTCGCCGCAGCCTTGTCCGCGGCCTTCTTCTCGGTCTCCGGGGTGTCGCCGGCCGCGTCGTCCTGCTCGGCGGCGCCGGCCGCATCGGTGGCGTCACCTTCCGCCTGGGCGGGGGCGTCGTCCGGCCGGGCGGACTCCGCGGCGTCGGAGGTGCCCTCGTCCTCGGGGTGGTCGTCCTGGTCGGAGGCGTCTGCGTCTCCGATGACGGCGAGGACCGCGCCGACCTCGACGGTCTCGTCCTCGTCGGCGACGATCTTCTGGATGGTGCCGGCGACGGGGGAGGGGATCTCGGTGTCGACCTTGTCGGTGGAGACCTCGAGCAGGGGCTCGTCGACCTCGACGGTGTCGCCGACGGCCTTGAGCCAGTTGGTGATGGTGCCCTCGGTGACGGATTCGCCGAGTTCGGGCATGGTGACCTCGGTGCCCGTGCCGCCGGAGCCCTTCTTCTCGGAGTCCGTGGCGCCGGAGGACGCGCTGGGCGCGGGCTCGTCTGCCTCGTCGCCGCCCTGATCGACGCTGTCGGAGGGCTCGTCGGCGGAGTCGTCACCGCCGGCGGCGTCGGCGTCCGTCTCGTCGCCGTCCTCGGGGTGGTCGTCCTGGTCGGAGGCGTCTGCGTCTCCGATGACGGCGAGGACCGCGCCGACCTCGACGGTCTCGTCCTCGTCGGCGACGATCTTCTGGATGGTGCCGGCGACGGGGGAGGGGATCTCGGTGTCGACCTTGTCGGTGGAGACCTCGAGCAGGGGCTCGTCGACCTCGACGGTGTCGCCGACGGCCTTGAGCCAGTTGGTGATGGTGCCCTCGGTGACGGATTCGCCGAGTTCGGGCATGGTGACCTCGGTGCCCGTGCCGCCGGAGCCCTTCTTCTCGGAGTCCGTGGCGCCGGAGGACGCGCTGGGCGCGGGCTCGTCCGCCTCGTCGCCGCCCTGGTCGACGTTGTCGGAGGACTCGTCGGCGGAGTCGTCACCGCCGGCGGCGTCGTCGTCCGAGTCGTCGTCGGATCCACCGGAACCGTCGTCGATGATCGCGAGCTCGCCGCCGATCTCGATGGTCTCGTCCTCGTCGGCGACGATCTTGGACAGGGTGCCCGCTGCGGGCGACGGGATCTCGGTGTCGACCTTGTCGGTGGAGACCTCGAGCAACGGCTCGTCGACCTCGACCGTGTCCCCCTCCTTCTTGAGCCAGCGGGTGACGGTGCCCTCGCTCACGGATTCACCGAGAGCCGGCATCTGTACGGAGAAGGCCATGGTGTCGTGACTCCTCAAGAGTTGTGGGCGCTGCCCGCCGGCGCGATCCGCGCCCGCGTGAGCGGCGACATGGTGGTGAGCTGTCAGTTCTGCGTCGACCCGGGAGAGAACCGCTGTGGCGGTCCGCCCGGACGATCGCACACCATTGTGCCCTGTGCCACCTGCCGGTGTCGTCGGACGCCCCGATCCCGGCGTCAGCGGCCGCCTGAACCGGCCGGCGTCCACGCCATCACCGGTGCTGGCGCTCGGTACGATCGGATGTCACAGACGGCCCCACCCCGGACGGGGGGCCGACGGGAGGAGTCCGACAGTGGCGATCCGCGATCTATTCCGGCGGCGGCAGACCCGGATCCCGGCGGATCCCGCTGACCTCGCCCACTTCCGGTCGTGGTGCGAGACCAGGGTGGGGGTCGAGGCGTACCTCGAGCCCGAGACGCTCGTGTCGGTGCCCGGGCTTCTCCTGGTCGCCTTCGACGGCGAGTGGACGCGACGCCCGGTGGGGGATGTCGCCACCGCGCGCAAGCTCGCCGACGAGCTGGGGATCCCCCTGTACGACGCCATGGAGACCGGCTACCCGGACCGGATGCGGCTCTTCGAGGAGGTCCGGATCTCGCGCGAGCGCAAGGAGAGGGCCCGCCGGCTCCGCGAGCAGATGCGCGGAGCCGACGGGAGCTGACCCTCGACGATCGGGTCGGCCGGCCGCGGTGTCGTCTGCCGGGGGAGCCGGTGTCAGCCGGCGGAGGCGATGTCCTCGAGCGCGGCGAGCATCGTCCGCACGGGGACCCCGGTCCCCCCCTTGGGCAGGTACCCCTCGGCACCGCCGTCGTTGTAGGCCGGGCCGGCCACGTCGATGTGGACCCACTCGACGCCCTCGGCGACGAACTCGGAGAGGAACAGGCCCGCGGAGAGCATGCCCCCCCAACGGTGCGGGGTGACGTTGGTCAGATCCGCGACCTCGGAGTCGAGCCCGTCACGCAGTTCCTCCGGCAGCGGCATCGGCCAGCCGCCCTCGCCGACCTCGCGGCTGAGTCCGGCCACCCGGTCCCGGAAGTCCTCGGTGCCCATGACGCCGGGGGTCTTCTTGCCCAGGGCCACCATCTGTGCGCCGGTGAGCGTCGCGGTGTCGATGAGGTGCGAGGGCGAGTCCTCGCAGGCCCTGACGATGGCGTCGGCGAGGATGAGTCGGCCCTCGGCGTCGGTGTTCTGCACCTCCACCGTCGTCCCGCCGTACATGGTGAGCACGTCACCGGGGCGGTACGCCGTGGACGACGGCATGTTCTCGGCCATCGGGACGGTGGCCACCACGGTGAGGTCCAGCCCGAGTCGGGCGGCGAGGATGACGGTCGCGACGACGGCGGCCGCTCCGCCCATGTCCATGGTCATCTGCTCCATCCCCGCGGCCGGCTTGATGGAGATGCCGCCGGTGTCGAACGTGACGCCCTTTCCGACCAACGCGACCGTGGGTCGACCCTCGGCCCCGCGGTGGGTGAGACGGACCAGTCGCGGACCGCGGGAGGACCCTCCGCCCACCGCCAGGATGCCGCCGAAGCCGCCCTCCGCGAGAGCGGACTCGTCCAGGACCTCCACCTCGAGGCCCGCGCCGGCAGCGAGATCGGCCGCACGGTCCGCGAAGGAGCCGGGGAAGAGCAGGTTGGGCGGGGTGTTGACCAGGTCTCGAGCCAGGCTGACGCACTCCGCGATCGTGGCCGCGCGGGTCACGGCGTCCTCGCCGCCCTCCGCGACCAGCACCTTCACGGAGTCCGCCTTCTCGTCGTCGCCGTCATCCTTCGCGGTGACCTTGGCCGGCCGGAACGATCCCAGCGCCGCCCCCAACGCGACGGCCTCGGCGCGCCCGGGGTCGAGCAGGACCAGCGCGGCGCCCAGGCCGCGGCACGCGCGCGCGGCGGCGCCGGCCGCCCGGCGCAGCGTCTCGTCACCGACCTCGTCGTCAGAGGATCCGAGGCCGACGAGCACCACGGACCGTCCCGGGACGCCCGCCGGTGCCGGGACGCGGGTGGTGGACCCGACCTTGGTGGAGGCGCCGACGGAGTGGGCCAGGTCCGCGAGCGCCGCGGTCGAATCGCCGTCGAGACCCGGGGCGACGACGACGGGGGCCGCTTTCGTCCCTCCGCCCTCGCCCGACCCCGCGTCCGCGGCGATACCGACCACGACCACCTCGGACTCGACAGGTGTCGTGACGGCCTCGATCACGGCGAGGTCCGGGCTGTGGGTGAGGATCGACTGCGCGGTGGGCATGAAGCACTCCTGGCGTTCGGCGTGGACGTACGGGACGTGTCGGGTGCCCTGACGACGTGGCGTGACCGCCAGGGCCGGGGCACCATAGTCTATCGACTACCGTGGGGGCACAGCCGTACCAAGGAGCGCGAGGAGTGGCGACATGACAGACACCGGGGACCTCTTCGAGGGGCCGCTGCACTCTCGTCACGTGGAGGCCGGTGCCACGTTCGCCCCCTTCGGTGGCTGGTCGATGCCCGTGCAGTACACGGGCACGGTCGCCGAGCACACCGCCACCCGCACCGCGGTCGGACTGTTCGACGTCAGCCACCTCGGCAAGGCGCTCGTGACCGGCCCCGGCGCCGCCGAGTTAGTCAACACGTGTGTCACCAACGACCTCGACCGCATCTCGGCGGGCAGTGCGCAGTACACGCTGTGCTGCGACGAGTCCGGGGGAGTCGTCGATGACCTCATCGCCTACCGCGTCTCCGACGAGGAGATCTTCCTGATCCCCAACGCCGCCAACACCGCCGAGGTGGTGCGACGGATGCAGGCCGCGGCGGCGGAGCGGGCGCCCGAGGTCGACGTCACCGATCAGCACCGCTCCCGCGCCGTGATCGCCGTGCAGGGCCCGCTCGCCGGTGAGGTCCTCACCGCGGTCGGCCTGCCCGTCGACCTGGACTACATGGCCTTCGTCGACGCCGACTGGAACGGGCAGCCCGTCCGGGTCTGCCGCACCGGGTACACCGGCGAGTACGGCTTCGAGGTCCTGCCCGCCTGGGACCAGGCCGGTCCCGTCTGGGACGCGCTCGCCGAGCAGGTCCTCGCGCGCGAGGGCGCGCTGTGTGGTCTGGGTGCCCGCGACTCGTTGCGCACCGAGGCCGGCTACCCGCTGCACGGGCACGAGCTGGCCCTCGACCTCTCCCCGCTCGAAGCCCGCTGCGCGTGGGCCATCGGTTGGGACAAGCCGTCCTTCTGGGGGCGCGACGAGCTGGTGCGTCAGAAGGAGGCCGGGCCCGCCCGGCGCATGTACGCACTCGAGGTCACGGGCCGCGGGGTGCTGCGCGCCGGCCAGACCGTGCGGGCCGGCGGACGCGACGTGGGCGTCACCAGCTCCGGCACGTTCTCGCCGACCCTGAAGACGGGGATCGGGCTCGCGTTCGTCGAGCTGGACTCCGGGCTCAAGAAGGGCGACGAGGTCGTCGTCGACGTACGGGGGCGAGAGGTACCGTGCCGCCTCGCGGTACCCCCGCTCGTCGAGATCCGCACCCGCTGACCCGCCCCTTCTCACCTAAGCGAGACGACATGTCCCAGTTCGACATCCGCCCTTCGGCCACCCCGAAGACGGCCGCCGAGCGCGAAGCCATCCTCGCGGCTCCCGGCTTCGGCAAGCACTTCACCGACCACATGGTCACCCTTCCGTACTCCGACGGGTCCTGGGGTACCCCGACGGTCGAGGCCTACGCCCCGCTGTCGATCGACCCCTCCGCCGTGGTCCTGCACTACGCCCAGACGATCTTCGAGGGTCTCAAGGCGTACCGGCAGGCCGACGACTCCATCGCCTCCTTCCGGCCGGAGCAGAACGCGGCGCGCTTCAACCGGTCCGCGCAGCGTCTGGCCATGCCGACGCTGCCCGAGGAGCTCTTCATGGAGTCCCTGCGGCAGATCGTGGCGATCGACCGCGACTGGGTTCCCGCCGCTGGCGGGGAGGAGGCCCTCTACCTGCGGCCTTTCATGATCGCGACGGAGACCGGCCTGGGTGTGCGCCCTGCGGACGAGTACCTCTACTCGGTCATCGCCTCTCCCGCGGGCGCCTACTTCTCGCGTGGAGTGGCCCCGGTGAGCGTGTGGCTGAGCACCGAATACGTGAGGGCCAGCCCGGGCGGAACCGGCGCGGCGAAGTTCGGGGGGAACTACGCGGCGTCGCTGCGGGCGCAGGAGCAGGCCGCCGGCGAGGGATGCGACCAGGTGGTGTGGCTGGACGCCATCGAGCGCAGGTACGTCGAGGAGATGGGCGGGATGAACCTGTTCTTCATCCTCGGCACCGGCGAGTCGGCGGAGATCGTCACCCCGGAGCTGTCCGGTTCGCTCCTGCCCGGCGTGACACGCGACAGCCTCATCCGCCTCGCGCGGCACCTCGGTCATCCCGTCACCGAGCGGAAGGTCTCGGTGGAGGAGTGGGAGGCCGGGGTGGCCTCCGGGGAGATCACCGAGGTGTTCGCCTGCGGGACCGCGGCCGTGATCACGCCCGTCGGGTCCGTCCGGCACAGCGGGGGCGGCTACACCGTCGGCGACGGCGGCCCCGGTGAGATCACCATGCGTCTGCGCGAGACCCTCACCGGGATCCAGCGCGGATCCGTGGAGGACACCTTCGGGTGGATGACCACTCTCGCCTGACCGGATCGACGCACCGGGGCCGCGTCCGCGCGGGTCTCTCCGTGACGCGTGTCAGGCCAGGATGACGGCGACGACGAGGGCCGCGGCCGTGCCCGCCTCGATCCCCGCGCCCAGGATGTCGCCGTTGACGCCGCCGAGCCGACGGACGGCATGGCGTGCGAAGCCCGCGGCGGCGGCGTAGAGGGCCAGGCCCATCGCCGCTCCGATGAGCGGAGCCAACCAGGATCCCGCGCCTTGCGCCCCGGCCAGACCGGCGCCGGCCGCGACGCAGACCAGACCGACCGCCACCACCGCCGTCCGGGACTGCGACCCGGCCACCAGGGCGCCGAAGCCCGACGTGGTCGCCGCGGGGACGCCCCGTCGCAGCTGCACCACCGGCAGGCAACGGGACAGGACGAAGGCCGCGATCGGGGCCAGCCACGCGCCCGAGGCGACCAGCGCGCCGAGAGCGGCGACCTCGGCGAGCAGGACGAGGACCAGGACCGCGCCGCCCATCGGACCCATCGTCCCGGATCGCATGATCTCCAGCGCCCGCTCGGGCCCGGCGTACGACCCCAGCCCGTCCGCGGTGTCCGCCAGCGCGTCCACGTGCATCGCGCGGGTCAACGCCAGCACCGCGGCGACCCCCACCACCCCGGAGAGGACGGGGCCCGCCCCGAGCACGTGTGCCCCGTGGGCGGTGGCGGTGGCGACCACCCCGCAGACGAGCCCGACCACCGGCAGGGCGGTCATCGCCCGACCGGCCTCGGACGGGCCCGGCCCCGCGGGCCGGCCCGCACCACCGACGGGGAGCACCGTCATCCAGGACAGTGCGAGGCGGACCGGGTCGACCATGTCAGGCCTTGCCGCTGACCCCGGCGTCGGCGAAGGTCGCCATCTCCGTGAGGACCGCGATCGCGGCGTGGACCGTGGGTAGCGCGGCGACGGCCCCGCTGCCCTCGCCCAGGCGCATGGAGTGGTCGAGGATCGGCTCGAGCGAGAGGTAGGTCAGCGCGGCGGAATGGGCCGGCTCGGCGCTCCGGTGACCGGCGACCCACCACTGGCGTGCCCCGGGTGCCAGGGCCTCGGCGAGCAGTGCCGCCGCCGTGACCACCGACCCGTCGAGGATGCAGGGGGTCTTGCGGACCGCGGCCTGGGCGAGGAACCCCGCCATCGCCGCGAGGTCGGCGCCCGCGACCCGGCGGAGCATGCCCACCGGGTCACGGAGGTCACCGGAGGCCCGGAACATCGCGTCACGGATCGCGGCGGTCTTGCGCATCCACCCGACGTCGTCGATCCCGGTGCCACGGCCGACCAACTCGACCGGCTCGCGACCGGTGACGAGGCAGGTGATCACAGTCGCCGGCGTGGTGTTGCCGATACCGAGGTCGCCCGCGATGAGCAGATCCGCACCCGAGTCGACCTCCTCGTCGGCGATCCGGCGGCCGGCCGCGATCGCGGCCCGGACCTCGTCGTGGCTCAGCGCGTCCTCGCGATCGATCGACCCGCTGGAGCGTCGGATCTTGTGGTCGTCCAACCCTCCGGGGCGTTCCGCGGCCATGGACAGGTCGGCCACCCTCACCGTCGCCCGCGCCGCGCGGGCGAGAACGGACACGGCCGCACCACCGCCCACGATGTTGTCGGCCATCTGCAGGGTGACCTCCTGCGGGAAGGCGGAGACCCCGTTCGTGGCCACACCGTGGTCGCCGGCGAAGACCACGACCCGGGCTCTCTCGAGAGGGCGGGGCGGGCACGTCTCCTGGCACGCCGAGATCCACACCCCGATCTCCTCCAGCCGACCGAGCGAACCCGACGGCTTGGTCAGCTCCAGCTGCCGGGCTCGGGCCTCGTCGGCGACGGTGTAGGAGGGCGGGTGGACAGGGGGGAACGACACGGGGTCGTCGTAGTGCTCGATGTCCCCGAGACCGGGGAAATCCTCCGGCCCCGGTGCGACCGCCGCGGCGACCACCTTCTCTGCCCCGGCCCGGGCGTCCGGAGCGGGTGGCGGCTCGGTCACCCGCTGCGCGGCGGGGCCCCCGGCGTCGGAGAGCGTCAGGACCCGCCCGGCGACGACGAGGACGGCCGAGTCGCACACGTCGGCCAGCCGCCGGTTGAGCGCACCGAGCAGATCCGAGAAGAGGCGCCCGGAGAGCGAGTCGGGCACGACCCCGAGGCCGACCTCGGGGGACACGAGGATCAGCGAACCGGTGTGGGCGGCGACCGCCGAGACCAACGAGTCGACCTCACCGGCCACGGCCGCCCCGCCGTCGGACCATCCGAGGGTGGCGTCCATCCTGCGGGTCAGCCAGCCTCCGAGGTCGTCGACGAGGACCGTGTCATCCGGATGCCCGGCGAGCACCCTCGCGATCTCGTCGGTCTCCTCGGTGGACCAGTCGGAGGGTCTGCGGTCCCGGTGTGCGGTGATCCTGGCGGTCATCTCCGCATCGTCGTGATCCGGTCGCGCGGTGGCCACGTACACCACGCCCGCACCGGTGGCTGCGGCGACCGACTCGGCGTGGGCGGACTTGCCCGAGCGGGTGCCGCCGAGGACGAGCATGCGCATGGCGTTCGGAGGCCTTCCGTGGTTCGTCGGTGAGGACGGCTGTCGGTGGGACCAGCCCTCCCTCAGGTCAGCAGTGGGTCAGATGGAGTCGCCGGGACGGACCCTCGGTCGTGGGGTGCGGAGCATCCGGGGCTGGGTCGCCCGCATCACCGCGTACCACCCCATGCCGAAGCCGGTGTCGTCGGTGTCCGGGAACCGCTCGCGGACGACACTGTTGACCTTGCGTCCGAGCAGGATGCCGTCCACCACCACGACGACGATGAGGATGAGGAACAGGTTCTGGCTGTAGAACATCAACGCGGGATTCGGTATGAGCTGGAAGATGATCACGAACAGCGCGAGCGGCATGAAGAAGTTGATCAGGCGCCGGTGGGTGTCCACCCAGTCGCGGGCGAAGCGACGGACCTCGCCGCGGTCGCGCGAGAGGACGTAACGGTCGTCGCCGGCCATCATGAGCTGACGGCGCTCCTCACGGGCGGCCCGCTCCTCGGCCTTGGACGCTCTGCGCTCGTCTCTGGACATGTTCGCCCGGGCGGCCTTCCGCCGCTCCTTGGCCTCCTTGCGGGTGACGGGCGCCGTGACGGGCCCGGTCCGCAGACCCCGCGCGCGCTCCTGGTCCCTCCGCCTGGGGGTGGGCTTGCCCTTGCCCGCGGGTCGCCGGGCGTCCCGCGCCGGAGACGCGGTACCGGTCGCGGCCCCGGCCCCGGTATCGGTCGGCGTGACGCCGGAAGAGGACTCCGCACCGGAGTCGGTACCTGCGGAACTCTTGCCGGAGTCGTCTTTACTGGAGCCGAATGCACGCAACTTCACGTACCCAGGCTAGGCGATCGGGCCGGGCCGAGGACATTCACCCGTCACTCCCCGCAGGCGTATCGTGTCAGGCGACGCGGCGTCCGGGGAATAGAGACCTCCCCGGTGGACGTTGCACCACCGTAGGACGCCACCGAAGACCCTCTCGGATCGCAAGGAGAACCGACATGACCACTGCGGAGAACACCTCCACGGAGACCACCGCCACGGGTGTGCTGCTCACCGACGCCGCCGCCTCGAAGGCCAAGGCGCTCCTCGACCAGGAAGGTCGCGACGACCTGGCTCTGCGCATCGCCGTCCAGCCGGGCGGATGTGCTGGCCTGCGCTACCAGCTCTTCTTCGACGACCGTTCGCTCGACGGCGACGTCGTCGACGACTTCGGCGGCATCAAGCTCGCCGTCGACCGGATGAGCGTGCCCTACCTGACCGGTGCGTCGATCGACTTCGTCGACACCATCGAGAAGCAGGGTTTCACCATCGACAACCCCCAGGCCACCGGGTCGTGCGCCTGCGGTGACTCGTTCAACTGAGTTCACCAGGGCAGTTCCCGGGCCGAGCCCCGGGGCACCGACGACCCGGACCGACAGCGTGTCGGCCCGGGTCGTCTACTGTCTGGAGCATGTCAGTAGTCATCACGGGTTCCATCGCCACCGACCACCTCATGACCTTCTCGGGCAGGTTCTCCGAGCAGCTCCTGGCCGACCAGCTGGCGCACGTCTCGCTGAGCTTCCTGGTGGACTCCCTCCAGATCCGGCGCGGCGGGGTGGGTGGCAACATCGCGTTCGCGCTCGGGGTGCTCGGCCGCCGTCCTCACCTGGTCGGCGCCGCCGGAGAGGACTTCGCGGAATACCGCGACTGGCTGGAGAGGCACGGGGTCGACACCTCGGCGGTCCACATCAGTTCCGCGCTCCACACCGCGCGGTTCGTGTGCACCACCGACTCCGACATGGCGCAGCTCGCCTCGTTCTACCCGGGAGCGATGGGGGAGGCGGCCACCATCTCGCTGGCCCGCCTGGTCGACCGCATCGGCCGCCCGGAGATCGTGCTCATCGGCGCCAACGACCCGACCGCGATGAACTCCCACACCGCGGAGTGCCGCGAACTCGGCCTGGACTTCGCGGCCGACCCCTCTCAGCAGTTGGCGTTCCTCGACGGTGAGGCCGCCGCGGCGCTGGTCGACGGCGCCCGGTACCTGTTCACCAACGAGTACGAGTACGAGTTGCTGCTGAACAAGACCGGGTGGACGGCGGCGGAACTGGACGACAGGGTCGGCACCCGCATCACCACCCGCGGCGGCAAGAGCGTGATCATCGTGGAGAAGGGCGCCGAGCCCCTCGAGGTGGGCGTCGTCCCCGCGGACACCCTGCTCGACCCCACAGGCGTCGGGGACGCGTTCCGCGCCGGCTTCCTCGCCGGGGTGGTCGACGGGTTCTCGCTCGAGCGTTCCGCCCAGTTCGGGGCCCTCGTCGCCACCCACGTGCTGGAGACCACCGGGACCCAGGAGTGGAGCATCGACCCCGCCGCTGCGCGCCGGCGACTCGCCGATGCCTACGGGGACGAGGCCGCCGAGGAGCTCGCGGCGCTGCTGCCCGCCTGATCTCGCCCGGGTCGCTCACCGCCGAGCCGGCGTCAAACGACCCACCAGCGACCAACCCCCGACGAGAAGAGCGTTCCGCACGCATTCCCCGAGAGGGTGTGTGCGGAACGCTCTTCTCGATGGGTCGGGCCTGCGGGGGCTCGAGTGCGGATCCGGCTGGCCGCGGGGTCGGCTCGGGCTAGAGGCGCACGGGGTAGTCCCGCTGTTCGATGTCCGGGGTGATGCGCCCCTCCACGAAGATGCCGTGCCAGATCATGAAGCACAGCATCGTCCAGATCCGGCGGCTGTGGTCGGACTCGCCACGTCGGTGCTCGTCGAGCATGCGCATCACGGCGGCCTTGTCCACGAACTCGTCGGTGCCCGAGGCCAGGACCTGCGCGCGCGCCCAGTCGTGCAGCTCCGGTCCGGCCAGCCAGTGCCGGGTCGGGACCGGGAAGCCGAGCTTCTTCCGGTGCAGCACGTGCGCCGGCACGATCCGCTCGAGCGCCTTGCGGAGCGCGTACTTGGTGGTCCCGTGAGCGACCTTCTCCGTGTACGGCAGGCGGGAGGCCACCTCGTAGACCTCGCGGTCGAGGAACGGCACGCGCAGCTCGAGCGAGTTGGCCATGGTCATCCGGTCGGCCTTGACCAGGATGTCGCCGCGCAGCCACGTGAACAGGTCCAGGTGCTGCATGCGGGCGACGGGGTCCCAGCCGCGCGAACGCTCGTAGATGGGGCCCGTGACGTCCTGGTGGCCCCATTCGGCCCGGTAGTCGGTGAGGACCGAGCGGACCTGGTCCTCCGAGAACGAGCGCGCGTTGCCGTAGTAGCGGTCCTCGAGGGTCATGGATCCGCGGTGCAACAGGCTCTTGCCGCGGGTGCCCTCGGGGATTCGGGCGCTCACCCGCCCGAGGGCCCGGCGCAGGCCGCCGGGTACCTTCTCGAACGGCGCCAGGGACAGCGGCTCCTTGTAGATGGTGTACCCGCCGAAGAGCTCATCGGCCCCCTCGCCGGACAGCACCACCTTGACGTGCTTGCGGGCTTCGCGGGCGACGAAGTACAGGGGCACCAGCGCCGGATCGGCGACGGGCTCGTCGAGGTACCAGATGATCTCCGGGATCGCGGCGGCGAACTCCTCCGGCGAGACCACCTTGACGATGTGCTCCACACCGATCGCCGCCGCGGACTCCGCGGCCACGTCCACCTCCGAGTAGCCCTCCCGCTCGAAACCGGTGGTGAAGGTGAGGAGGTTCTCGTTGTGACGCCGCGCCAGGGCGGCGATGGCGGTGGAGTCGATACCGCCGGACAGGAAAGACCCCACGGTGACGTCAGCACGCATGTGCTTGGCGACGGAGTCCTCCAGAGCCACCGCGATCTCCTCGTAGCGGCGCTCGGCGTCACCGTCGGCGATGGGCGCCACGGGGAACGTCGGCTCGAAGTACCGCTCGATCACGGGGGCGGTTCCGGGGGAGAGGGTGGCGTGGCATCCGGACTCCAACCGCCGGACACCGCGCGTCAGCGTCTCGTCCTCCGGGACGTACTGGAGGGTGACGTAGTGCTGCAGGGCGCGGGCGTCGAGAGACGTGTCGACGTCGAGCACTCCGGCGAGCTCGGTGATCGACTTCTTCTCGCTCGCGAATGCGGTGCCCCCGGGCCCGCTGGCCATGTAGAGCGGCTTGATGCCGAAGGGGTCGCGCGCGACGAACAGCGTGCGTTCGACGGTGTCCCAGATCGCGAAGGCGAACATCCCGCGGAGCCGGCGGACGGCCGCGGGGCCCCAGTGGTGGAAGGAGACCACGATCGGCTCGCCGTCACCCTCGGTGCGGAACTCGGCGTCGAACCCCGCCCGGAGCTCCGCTCGGAGCTCGACGTAGTTGTAGATCTCGCCGTTGAAGGTCAGTGCGTAGCGATCGGGGCTCTCGGGAGGCCCCCAGCGCAGCGGCTGGTGTGAATGGGCGATGTCGATGATCGACAGTCGGTTGAAACCGAACGCCAGGTCGTCGTCAACCCAGGTCCCCACTTCGTCCGGGCCACGGTGCCGCTGGCACCCCATCGCGTCCAGAACCCTCGACTCGTGGGTGCGGGCGGAGCCGTCGGGGGTGAGCAGACCAAGCAGGCCACACATTCGTCGGGTACCTCGTCGATCGTCGTCGGGGGTGGGGCAGAACCCGCGTCCGCGGGCCACGATGGATTCGAATACTACTGGTCCCGGGGTTCGGGCCCACGGCACCGGACGGCGGAGGGGTGGGATGGGTGAAATGCCGGGACCCGCGGCCTCCAAACTGAGAGCCGTGGTCTACGATTCCTAAGTGTCCCGGCCACGTGGTCGGTGCCGCTGATCAGGAAGGCGTGATGGTGGAACAGCGTGACGGGCGTCGTCGGACGCGCAGGGCTGCACTCGCGGTGTCGCTCGCCACAGTGGGCTTGGTGTTGTCCGGTTGCAGCCTCCACACCGACAACAAGTGGTGGAACCAGACCGTGAACTTCGGGTTCCCGAACGGGATCACGCCCGAGGGCATCGCCATCAGGGAGTTCTGGACGGGCACCGTCATCACGTCTCTGATCGTCGGATTCTTCGTGTGGGGCCTGATCTTCTGGACGATGGCCTTCCACCGCAAGAGGAAGAACGACGACGGCGAGTTCCCGCGCCAGACCGCCTACAACGTCCCGCTCGAGCTGGTCTACACCGCGGTGCCGTTCGTGATCATCTCGGTGCTCTTCTACTTCACCGTCATCACGCAGAACAAGGTCCTCGACCTCCGACCGGAGGAGGAGGTCGGCGTCAAGGTGGACGTCACCGCCTTCCAGTGGAACTGGAAGTTCGGGTACAACAAGGTCGACGTCGCCGGCGTGTCCATCGAGGACGGCACCAACGAGGAGGCCCAGCGTGCTGCCGAGGAGGCCGGCGTGCTGTCCGACGAGGAGCGCATGGCCCGCGGCCACCACGGTGAGCCCGCCGCAGGCGGTCCGATCCACGGTCGCCTGGCGGAGGACAAGTCGTACCTGCACTTCAACAACATCGAGACCGTCGGAACCTCGGAAGAGGTCCCGGTGCTCGTCCTCCCGACCGGAACCCGAATCGAGTTCCGCCTGGCGGCTGCCGACGTGATCCACTCCTTCTGGATCCCCGAGTTCATCTACAAGCTCGACGTGATGCCCCACCCGGGCCAGAACCAGCAGCTGAGCATGTTCCAGATCGCCGAGATCGAGCGTGAGGGTGCGTTCGTCGGTCGATGCGCCGAGATGTGCGGCGCCTACCACGCGATGATGAACTTCGAGCTCAGGGCGGTGTCGCCGGAGGCCTTCGCGGAGTACATCCAGTTCCGCCAGGACAACCCGACCGCGTCCAACGCCGAGGCGCTCGCGTCGATCGGTGAGGCGCCCTACTCCACCTCCACGGCGCCGTTCAAGACCGGCCGCAGCGATACCCGCGACCAGAACAACATCATCGAGAACGCGTCCGCTAACTAACGTCTCTCCCGGTATCACGCGAAGGGCTCCTGCACGATGAACGCAACAGTAAGAATCTTCGACGGACTGGTGGTCTTCCTCGCCATCCTGGCGGTCGCGTACACCTACCTCACGGGCACCTCGCGAACCGGTATCGAATGGGTGGGCGCAACCTCGCTGGTGCTCTCCGCCGGTCTGTGCCTGTTGATCGGCGGGTACCTCCGGTTCGTGGCGCGACGCATCAGCACGCTCCCCGAGGACTACGAGGAGGCGGAGATCTCGGACGGCGCCGGCGAGCTCGGATTCTTCAGCCCGCACAGCTTCTGGCCGTTCTTCGTCGCCGCCTCGGTGATGATCACCGGCTTCGGCGCGGCGTTCTGGAACTGGTGGGTCCTGCTCGCGGGCGCGACCGCGTTGATCATCACCGCCTGTGCGCTGGTCTTCGAGTACCACTGGGGTCGCGAGAAGCACTGATCCGGCGCCGGCCGGAAACCGGTCAGAGGCCCCCACCGCGTCGCGCGGTGGGGGCCTCGTCGTACCGGCGAGTCCCTGCGGGGGGAGCTACAGTCCCATGTCCTTGGCGATGATGGTCTTCATGACCTCGTTGGTCCCGCCGTAGATCCGGTTGACCCGGTTGTCCGTGTACAGTCGGGCGATCGGGTACTCGTTGATGAACCCGTAGCCTCCGTGCAGCTGGAGACAACGGTCGATGACCTCGGCCGCGATCTCGGTGCAGAACAGCTTGGCGGATGCGGCCTCTGCCGCGGTCAGCTCTCCCTCGTCGAGTGCCTCGAGCGCCCGGTCGGCGACGGCCTGCGCGGCGTCGACCTTGGCCTGGCAGGCGGCCAGCTCGAACTTGGTGTTCTGGAACGAAGCCACCTCCTTGCCGAAGACCGTGCGCTGCTGGGTGTACTCCTTGGCGAAGCGGACGGCGGCAGCGGCCTGGGCGTACGCCCCGTAGGCGATACCCCAGCGCTCGGACGGCAGGTTCTGCCCGAGGTAGTAGAAGCCACGGTTCTCCTCGCCGAGCAGGTCCTCCACCGGGACCTTGACGTCGCTGAAGGCCAGTTCCGCGGTGTCGGAGGTCCTCAGGCCGACCTTGTCCAGCTTGCGTCCCACGGAGTAACCCTCGAGCGAGGTGTCGACGGCCAGAAGAGAGATCCCGAAGCGACGGTCGTCCTCCCGGGGGGGAGCGGTCCGGGCGCAGACGATCACGCGGTCGGCGTGGACACCTCCGGTGATGAAGGTCTTGGCGCCGTTGAGAACGTAATGGGTGCCGTCCTCGGAGAGCTTGGCGGTGCTCTTCATTCCCGCCAGGTCCGAACCGGTCCCCGGCTCGGTCATGGCCAGGGCCCACATCTCCTCACCGGAGACGAACTTGGGCAGGTACCGCTGCTTCTGCTCGTCGGTTGCCAGAGCCTTGATGTAGGGCAGGCCAAGCAGGACGTGAACACCCGACCCGCCGAAGTTCACGCCGGCGCGGGCGGTCTCCTCGGACTGGATGGCCTCGAACTTGTGCGAGTCGATCCCGGCTCCGCCGTACTCCTCGTCGACGTTGATGCCGAAGACGCCGAGGTCGGCGAGCTTGTAGTAGAACTCACGGGGCACCATGCCCGCGTCGAACCACTCCTGGAAGTGCGGGGACACCTCGGCTTCGATGAAGGCGCGGATTGTCTGGCGGAAGGCCTCGTGGTCTTCGTTGAACACTGTGCGGCGCAAGGGTGTGCCTTTCCATTGGACGACCCGCCATGAGAGGGGGACGGGCCGATGAGGTGAATGTCTCCTACCGACCCTGATCGTACAAGGCAGTGGATGGCGGCACGGCGCGGGTTACCCGCTGGTAGCTTCACGTCGCTGTGGCGCTGCCGTCCGGGCCCGGCCGGAAGTCGAGCGTGTCCCCGGCGATGATGCGGATGGGCCCACGCAGATCGGTGCCGGAGACGACCTCGCCCCGCTGGGTCACGGCGACCACCCCGTCCGCTCGCAGGTCCAGCGCGACCTCCCGCGCTGTCGCCATGAGCTCTCGCCAGTCGTCGCCGCCGACAGTACGGGCGGCGTCGCTGGGGCAGATCGAACTCCCGCCCCGGGAGCGCAGAAGTGTCCGCATGGTCGCGGCCAACCGGTCCCGTGTGCCCTGCTCGGTGGGCTCCCACCAGGGGTCGCCACGCTCGCCCAGGGCCACCTTGGCATCGTGCACCATCACCCGGGCGGCGTCGCCGTCGGACTTCACGAGTCGGCGGCCGGTCATGAGCGCCGAGACCAACTCGGTCTTCAGCGCGTCGGGGATCGACGGATCGGTGGCCCGCCAGCGTCGTCCCTTGACCACGATGTAGTGGCCGTCATCGGTGTGGTCGACCTGGTTGCTCGTCACACCGCGATCATGCCCGCCCGCCGTGAGGGTGTCACAGGTCCGGTCGTTCACCCCGCGTAGTTCACCCCGCGTAGTTCACCCCGCGGACAGGGGGCGTCCCGCTACTGTGGAACGTGTTCTAGAAGCGCGGGCCGGTGGCCGACTGCCGGATCGGAAGCCCGGAGACGACGAGACGAGGAGAGCCCGTGGGGGAGCAGGACAGCAGGGGCGAGACGGAGTTCGACGTCGTCGTGGTGGGTTCAGGCGTCGCGGCCCTCTTCGGGGCGGCCGTGGCGGCGTCCCGCGGCATGGCGACGTGCCTCGTCGAGAAGACGGAACGTTTCGGCGGCACGTCCGCGTACTCCGGAGGCGCGGTGTGGTTGCCCGGTAACCGGGTGCTCGCGCGCGACGGGGTGGAGGACTCCGTCCAGACGGGCAGAACCTACTTCCGTGCCGTGGTGGGCGACCGGACCGACCCCGACCTACAAGACGCGTACCTCAACACCGGCCCGATGGTCGTCGACCATCTACTGGACACCCTGGGGATCCCCATGCGGTTCCAGGCGTTCCCGGACTACTTCGACGCACCCGGTCGCCAGCAGACGGGCCGGAGCATCTATCCCAAACCGATCACTGTCGACGAGGTGGGCGAGCGCGTGGGCGACATCCGCGCCTCGGTCCCCTCGGACCAGTTCGGGGCCCCGGAGCACCCCACCAGAGTGGAGGGTGGCCGCGCCTGGGTGGCCCGACTCGTGCTGGCGCTGGACGCCATGGAGGCCGCGGAGCTCCGGCTGTCGACGGCGGCACAGCGGCTCCTGCGCGACGACGGCGGGAGGGTCGTGGGGGTCGAGGTGCGCGACGCCTCGGGGTCGCGATCGATCGGTGCACGGCGCGGTGTGCTCGTGGCCGCAGGTGGCTTCGAGCGGTCGACGGATCTGCGGCGTCGGTGGCAGCGGATGCCGACCGCCGCATGGTCTGCATCCCATCCGGATACCGGTACAGGTGACGCCGTCCGCATGTTCGACCAGGTCGGAGCCCGACTGGACCTGCTCGACCAGTCGTGGTGGTGCCCGGCGACGCTGTTCCCGAACGGCCACGCCGCATTCACGCTCGGTGTCCGTTCCGGGATCATCGTCGACGGCACCGGTCGGCGATTCGCCAACGAACTCCTGCCGTACGACCAGATGGGCCGGCGTATGCACGCTCGGATGGACGACGGTGGCGGCGAGGAGTTCTGGCTCGTCTTCGACGACGCCGAAGCGGGCGGGTACCCGGCGATCTGCGTCCCCGGCCCCGATCCCGACCAGCACCGTCAGGCAGGGCTCTGGCACACCGCTGGATCGATCGCGGAGCTCGCGGAGGCCATCGGCGTCGACGAGGTCGTCCTGGGGGAGAGCGTTGCCCGGTACAACAGTTTCGCCGCCCGGGGGAAGGACGAGGACTTCGGCCGGGGCGAGGACCCCTATGGCCGCTTCTTCCTCGGTGCGTCTACACCGGAGGAGTGCCTGCGGCCACTCGAAGGCGAGCGCTTCCACGCGGTACGTCTCGTGCTCGGGGATCTGGGCACCAAGGGGGGCGCGGTGACCGACCACGACGGGGCCGTCCTGGATACCGACGGCGCACCGATCCCGGGTCTGTACGCCGCGGGCAACTCCTCGGCCTCGGTGTCAGGCGAGGCGTACCCCGGCCCCGGGGTGCCCCTGGGGTCGGGCATGACGATGGCCTTCCGGGCCGTGGCCGACATGGCCGGTGACACGCTCGCAGTGGATCCGGGCGCCCTCGCTCACTGAACCATCACTCCCTGAACCGGGGGCCCTCCACCCGGCGACGAGCCGACACGACCGCGGGCCGGAACCTCCTCTCGGAGGCCCGGCCCGCGGTCGTATGTCCTAGGCGGATCAGTGCTCGTCGTGGCGACGAGTACGGTTCTCCTCCTGCAACGTGGTGAGCATCGAGTGCTCCCGGTCGTGCTTGCCGTGATCGGACTCGTCGAGCATGTGGACCTCGTCGGCCGGGTCCGCCGTCAGTGCACCCCGCGGGGGGCGACCAGCGGCACCGAGCTGGTTCATCTTCGTGGGCACCTTGGCACCGGCGTACTCGAGCGGCACCGCGTGACCGTGCTCGTCAACCCCTGCGAGCGGCTGGTGGACCTCGACGAACTCACCCTGCGGCATCCGCATGATGATGCCGGTCTCGATTCCGTGCTCCAGAACCTCCCGGTCAGCCCGCTGAAGGCCCAGGCAGAGTCTGTAGGTGAAGAAGTACATGAGCGGCGGCAGGAGGATCAGGCCGATCCGGCCCGCCCATGTAGTGGCGTTCAGTGAGATGTTGAAGTGATAGGCGATGAGGTCGTTGGATCCCATCAACACCAGGATCACGTAGAACGTGATGGCCATGACACCGGCCGCGGTACGAACCGGCACGTCGCGCGGACGCTGGAGCAGGTTGTGGTGCGCGGTGTCGCCGGTGAGCTTGGCTTCGATCCACGGGTACAGGAACATGATCGCGACCATCGCGCCGAGCATCACCGCGACCCAGAGCACTGCGGGAATGGTGTAGTTGCCCAGGTAGATCTCCCACGCTGGCATCACGCGGGCGCCACCCTCGGTCCACAGCATGTACCAGTCGGGTTGCGAGCCGGCGGATATGTGGGACGGGTTGTATGGCCCCAGATTCCATATGGCGTTGATCGTGAACATGCCGGAGAAGAGCATGAGCATGCCGACGGTGATGGCGCCGAAGGCGACCGACTTGACCGCGAAGACCGGGAGGATGCGGACGCCGACGACGTTGTTCTCCGTGCGGCCGGGCCCGGGGAACTGCGTGTGCTTCTGGTACCAGACCAGCGCGAGGTGCGCGGCGATGAGCGCCAGGATGATGGCGGGGATGATCAGCACGTGCAGGATGTAGAAGCGCGGGATCAGGAGATCGCCGGGGAAGTCCCCGCCGAAGATCATCCAGTGCATCCAGGTCCCGATGACCGGGAGTCCGACGATGATGCCCGAGGTGATCCGGATACCGGTACCCGACAGGACGTCGTCCGGCAGGCCGTAGCCGAGGAAGCCCTCGACGATACCCAGCAGCAGCAGTACACAGCCGATGACCCAGTTGGCCTCACGCGGGCGACGGAACGCGCCGGTGAAGAAGATCCGGATCATGTGGACGACCATCGAGGCGACGAAGAGCAGCGCCGCCCAGTGGTGGATCTGACGGACGAAGAGCCCGCCACGGACCTCGAACGAGATGTTGAGCGCGGTCTCGTAGGCCCGGGAGATCTCGATGCCGTTGAGGGGAGCGTAGGCGCCCTGATAGATCACCTTCGACATCGACGGGTCGAAGAAGAGCGTGAGGTACACACCCGAGATCAGCAGGATGATGAAGCTGTACAGGGCGATCTCGCCCAGCAGGAAGGACCAGTGCGTGGGGAAGACCTTGTTGATCTGCCGGCGCATGCCCTTGGCCATGGTGTATCGCGAGTCGAGATTGTTCCCGACCTCCGCGAGTTTGGTGTTGTTACTCATCAACGACGCTCCCAGAAGGCAGGTCCGACCGGCTCGATGAAGTCACCGTTGGCGACGAGGTATCCCTCGCTGTCAACCGCGATGGGCAACTGCGGCAGTGCGCGCGCGGCGGGGCCGAAGATCGGCTTCGCGTACTCGAGCGCGTCGAACTGCGACTGATGGCACGGGCAGAGGAAGCGGTGCGTCTGCTGCTCGTACAGTGAGGTGGGGCATGCGAGGTGTGTGCAGATCTTCGAGTAGGCGTAGAGGTCGCCGTAGTTGAAGTTCTCCTGGCCCTTGCGCTTGATCACCTTGGCCGAGTCGGCCGGGCGGAAGCGGATCAGCATGACCGAGTTCCGCGCTCCGTGGATCGAGTGCATGTGCTCCTCGAAGTCGCCCAGCGCGCTCGCGGGGAGCGGGAACACCGACTCGAGCCCGCCGGCCGCCAGATCCTCGACGTGGATCCGTTCGAGGCGACCCTCACCCGCGGGCGGATGGCCGTCAGGGAAGACCTTGCCGGTGTCGCGACCGAGGTACACCTTCTCGGCGGGGAGCCCGTCCGGCCGGGTGTCCGAGGCGAGGGTCCATCCGGTGGTGTGCAGCGTGCCGTCTCCCGCGATGGTCATCTCCCCGCGGCGCCACGGGTTCTTGATCATGCCGCCGAGAGGCAGGATCGCGGACAACCCGATGAGAGCCACGCTCGCGCCGAGGAACCCGCCCATGACCTTGCGGCGACCGAGGGTCGAGGTCTTCCAGGAGTCGTTGAGACCGGCGACGATCGTCCGACGGTCGATGTCCTCGGACGGCCCGTCGTGGCGGGTCTGGACCGAGATCTCCTCGGGGATGAACTTCTTGGTGAACTGCACGGCCCCGAAGCCCAGGAACAGGATCGACAGCCCGATCGTCAGGCCGAGGAGGGGCGTGTACATCATGTAGAGCCAGTAGCCGTCCTCGCCCTGCCCGCGGTACTCCCACGGCCAGGCGATGTAGATCACGGCAAAGGCGAGCGCGAGGACCGCGGACAGCGCGAACCACGTGGTGACGACGCGTGCGGCGCGCTTCTCGGCACGGGAGGTGACACCCTCCGGCCACCGTCCCTCGCGGAATCGGACGTCGACCTCGTCGAGCTCGGTACCCAGCCGGACGAGCTCGGCGTCGCTCATCCGGTCGAGGTCCGCGGCGGACGGGTTCTTGGGGTTCTCACTCATGAACGGGATCCGATCCAGAGGGTCGCACCGATGAGGGCGACGATGCCGACTAGCCAGATGGCCACACCTTCGGTCACGGGGCCGAGTCCGCCGAGCGCGTAACCGCCGGGCGAGACCTTGGAGTCCGTGTCCCTGATGTAGGCGATGATGTCCTTCTTCTCGTCAGGGGTGAGCTGCCGGTCCGAGAACTTGGGCATGTTCTGCGGCCCGGTGAGCATCGCCTGGTAGATCTCCTGCTCGTTGGCAGGATCGAGAATCGGGGCGTACTTGCCCGCCGACAGCGCGCCACCGCGACCGGTGAAGTTGTGGCAGGAGGCGCAGTTGAGGCGGAAGAGCTCGGAACCACGCGCGATCTCCTCGGCCCGGGCCTCGCCCGAGGCGCCCAGGAGCGACTCCTGGGCGATGGAACCGTCGGGATCGGTGACGATCTCGGGGCCACCGCCGAAGAGGTCGACGTACGCCGCGAGCGCGATGATCTGGTGCTCGCTGTAGCGCGGCTTCTTCCGCTCGGCCTGGGCCTCGTTGTTGGCGGCGGGCATACGGCCGGAGTGGACCTGGAAGTAGGTCGCCCCCGCGCCCGTGCCGACCAGCGACGGACCACGGTCCTCGACACCCTGCAGGTTCTGCCCGTGGCAGGTGATGCACGCGACGTCGTAGATCGACTTGCCCTCGGCGATGAGCGCGGCCTGGTCCTGCTGGGCCGTTGCCACCTGGGGCTCGGGGACGACCGCCGTGGCGATGGCCCCGGCGCCGAGCAGACCGGCGGCGATGACGAGCGCGCCGGTCGCCTTACGGCGACGCTTCGACGAGGCCGGACGTGCCGGGTTCACCGCGGGCTCCGGCGACGGCGTGTCCGCAGCGGGTGGGTGAGGTGAGTTCATTGTGAGTTCCCTTTGGAGTTGGGACCTGCTGGACGCAGCGTCCTGCGGCCAGCTGACTACTGAATGAAGTAGATGGTGACGAAGAGGCCGATCCAGACCACGTCGACGAAGTGCCAGTAGTACGACACGACGATGGCCGCAGTGGCCTGGGCGGGAGTGAACCGGGACATGGTGGTCCGCATGACGAGGACGACGAACGCCAGGATGCCGGCCGCCACGTGCAGGCCGTGGAAACCGGTGGTGATGAAGAAGACCGAGCCGTAGACGCTCGAGGAGATCGTGGTGCCTTCGAGGTACATCTCGTAGTACTCGTAGGCCTGCCCGATGAGGAAGACCGTCCCCATCAGGGCGGAGATGATGTACCAGCGACGGAGGCCGAAGACGTCCCCCTGCTCGGCGGCGAAGACGCCCATCTGACAGGTAACGGAGGACGCCACGAGGATCGCCGTGATGGTCAGAGCGAACGGGACGTTGAGGTGCGTCGGGTAGGAGGGCCAGTCACCTCCCGAGTTCGCCTTGGAGACGAAGTACATCGCGAACAGCCCCGCGAAGAACATCAACTCCTGGGACAACCAGATGATGGTGCCCACGCTGACCATGTTCGGACGGTTCAGCGAATGAACGCGCTGAGCCATCGCCGATCCTGAGTTATCCACTGCGCTCGTCACGAGGCCAAGTATGACCCCTGAGGTGGGCGGAGGCTGCAGGGACCCCCGATTTCGGCGTGTCCGCACAGCGTTTTCGCAGGTCGTTCCTAGAACTCCCGGGAACGGCGTCCGACGACGCACCCCGTGCAGGGGTATCAGGGGCTTCTCAGCCTATCTGGCGGTCGACCTCAGGGGCCCGGAGATGGGAGTCCGCGGGCACCGGTGGGGTGGCTGGTGGCACGATTGTCGGTGCGCGGTCCCGAGGTTGGCGGGCCGCCGGGATCCAGAGAGAGGTCGGGACACGTGGGGAGTTCTGCAGCGTTCGACGAGGGCCGGTCCTGGCCCGGGGTACTCGGCACGCTCACGTCGGGCCGGGACCTGGAACCGGCTGACGCCCGCTGGGCGATGTCCCGGATCATGGAGGGTCTCGCGACGGACGCCCAGATCGCTGCGTTCGGCGTCGCGCTCGACATGAAGGGTGTGACGGGCCCGGAACTCGACGCCCTGTCCTCGACGATGCTGGACTACTCCCGTCGGGTTCCGACCTCCCGGCCCTGCGTCGACATCGTCGGGACCGGTGGCGACCGACAGGGAACGGTCAACATCTCGACGATGTCCGCTCTCGTCGTGAGCGCCTGCGGGGTGCCCGTGGTCAAGCACGGCAACCGTGCGGCGTCCTCGAAGAGCGGAGGGGCCGATGTCCTCGAGGCTCTCGGCGTCGCGATCGACCTGGGACCGGAGGACGTCGCACGGAGCGTGGACGAGGTGGGTGTGGCCTTCTGTTTCGCGCCCGTGTTCCATCCGGCGCTCCGATTCGCCGCCGCACCCCGCCGGGAGATCGGGATCCCCACGGTGTTCAACGTTCTGGGGCCACTCACCAACCCCGCAGCGCCCACGGCCAACCTCATCGGGTGCGCGTTCGAGCGCCTCATGCCCGTGATGGCCGAGGTGTTCGCGCTCCGCGGTAGATCGGCGTTGGTGGTGCGGGGCTCCGATGGCCTCGACGAGATCACGATGACCGGACCAACCCGCGTGCTGCGGGTGGCAGACGGCCACGTGGACGAGGACGAGATCGCGCCCGGGGACTTCGGGATGGCCACGTGCGCGGTCGAGGAACTGCGCGGGGGCGACGGGAGACACAACGCGGCGGTGGCCCGGGAGCTCCTGTCGGGAGTGAGAGGTCCCGTCAGGGACGCGGTGCTGCTCAACTCCGCGGCGGCGTTGGTGGCGTTCGACGGTCTCGAGCGGGGTGCGGACCTCGTGCCGGCGATGAGGTCGGCAGTGGAGCGCGCCGCGAAGGCGGTCGACGACGGCGAGGCCGCCCGACTCCTGGACAGGTGGGCGGCCTTCAGCGCCGCACGGTCCTGACACCCGCTCCACTTCTCGCCGACGCCGCCTGCTCGGCTCGATCCGCCCACTCGGCGAGTGTGTGGGCACCGCCGACGGGCAGGGCCCAGCACCCCGTGACCGACACGATGCGGGTGGGTCCGGAATCGATCCACCTGTGCACGTTGCGGATGTCCGAGGCGCTGGCTCCGGCGAACGGCCCGGGGCCGGGTTGCACTGTCGTGGCGCCCGCCCTGAGCGAGTCGATCACTGGCAGGGGAGCTGCTCCGGCGGGCACCGTCCCCGAACCGGCGAGACGACCGTGACGCACGACCGCCACCGCCCAGGTGCGCCCGGGCGCGGGTTGGGCCGCGGGTTGGGCCAGGACGAGCTCGCGTAGGCCCGCGGTGGCGGAGAGCTCCTGGTGCCTGGCGAGGGTCCGGACCAGCGCCGCCGCGCGATCTCGCAGCCGGGCCGCGCGCTCGAAGGCTCCGCCCGCGGCGAGCGAGTCGACCCGGTCGACCATCGCCCTCACGGCCGTGGAGTCCCGGCCGGTGACCAGTGCCTCCCATTCCTCGTCGCCGGGTGGCGAACCGGCGGCATCCGCCAGATCCAGCCATGCGGCCCTGGCGTCCTCGGCCCTCCGAAAAGGTCCGAGGGCGAACGGGTGTTCCGGGGCCCGCGTGACGTGCCCCCGGATCGCACGTCCCGACGGCGGGGAGAGCCACCAACCTCGGCGTGGAGACCTGGACCGTCGGTTGTAGGGCGGTTGTAGCGAGTCGATGAGCCGCTCCTCGACGGTCCACGCCTCCAGGAGGTGCGCGCACGGCACCGACTCGACGCTCTCGGCCAGGCCGACCATCGTCCGCATCCTGCCGCGCGGATCGGCTCCGGAGTAGTAGGAGCGGGCCCTGCGCCGGACCGATATGGAAGACCCCACGTACAGCGCGCCGCCCGACGCGTCGCGGAACAGGTAGACGCCGGGGCCGGTGGTGAGCGACTCGGTCAGGGAGGCCCGGCGCCGGACCGCGGGGGCGAGGCGACCGTCGTAGGAACGGAGCTCGGTGAGCGTCGACACCCCGCAGTCGCCGACCCTGGAGATCAGTGCGTGGAGGACGTCGACGGTGGCGCGGGCGTCCTGGAGCGCCCGGTGGTTCGGCTCGACGGTCGATCCCAGATGGGAGGCGAGTTCGCCGAGGCGGTGCCCACGGGTCTCGCCGCGATGGAGGATGCGTCGGGCCAGGGCGAGGGTGCACACCGACGGAGGATCGGGCCACTGGTGGCCGGTCGACTCGGTGGCGGCGCGGAGGAATCCGAGGTCGAACCGGGCATTGTGGGCGACCAGCACGGCGCCGCGGGAGAACTCCAGGAACGTCGCCATCACCTCACCGAGTGCAGGGGCCCCGACGAGATGGACGGGTGCGATCCCGGTGAGCCTGCTGATGTGCCCCGGCAGCGGGCCGTTGATGGCGACGAAGGTGGACAGCTCGGCCCGGACCTCGCCACCCCGTACCCGGACCGCGCCGAGCTCGGTGATCTCATCCGTTCCCGGCCGGGTGCCGGTGGTCTCCAGGTCGACGACGACGAACGTCACCTCGGAGAGCATCGGCTCGAGCTCGTCGAAGGCGGCCTGGACCCCCGTGGCCCCCGGGGAGCGGGCCAGTTCTCGAGTCGGGGGGCAGGGCATGGCGCACACGGTAACGATCCGGTCCGACAGAGACGTCCGACGCACCCCGCACCCCGCACCCCGCGGTCCGCGCCCCGCAGTCCACCGGCCGCCGTTGCGGGCGGTGGGTGTCCCAGGGGTGCGGTGTCGTACCCGGCCGTTACGGTCTGCCCCGAGCCGCAAATCGCGGCCCGATAACGAATGGGCAACACGCCCAGGACGGAGTGTGATGTAGATCATGTTCTCGATGGACTGCTCACGGTGTCCGGCCCGGCCGGGCGGGTGCGAGGATTGTGTCGTCTCCGTGCTCTTGTCCGAAGAGGTGCAGCTAGATGCACTTTCCGAGGAGTCGTGCGGGTATGTTCTCGAGCCCGAGGTGCGTTCGGCGATCGAGGTGCTCATGGCGCTCGGGATGGTCTCGACGCTCGAGATCGTGGGTGCCGAATCGGCCGCTTAGCGGATGGGCTGGACTTCGGCGAGATGGTTTCGTAACCTTTTCGAGACCTCGGAAGTCATCACCCGCCCACCGGTGGGGGCCGGGGTCGCCACCAAAGCGCCACCACGGCGCACCGGGGAACCACGTTCCACTGGGGTGAATCGCCCGACGGCCGAGAGGTCGGGGCGTAGGACAGACTTCCGTGTCCGAACCCGTCAGCTAACCCGGTCGGTGTCCAGGAAGAAAGAGGAAATCACTCTCGTGGGAGCCCACAGCATCAAGGCCAGCTCGACCGGGCGCCGTGTCGCCACCGCAGGACTGCTCGCAGCGGGCGCCGCCGTCGCAGGCGCCGGGACCGCGGCCGCCGCACCGGTGACCGTCGACGTGCCCGTCGAACTGCGTCTGCCCGGTGTGCCCGCACAGGTCACCGTCGATCTCCCAGAGGGCATCGCCCTGCCCGCCGGCCTCGTCCCGGTAGCCCAGGCCGCCCCCGTCGAGTTCGCCACCCCGGCGCCGGAGATCTCCACCGGCCAGCGCATCCTCGACGCCGCGAGCACCCGCGTCGGCTCGCCCTACGCCTGGGGCGCCACCGGCCCCAATTCGTTCGACTGCTCCGGCCTGACCTCGTGGGCGTACAAGGAGGCGGGAATCTCCATCCCGCGTACCAGCCAGGCCCAGATCGGCGGCGGCACCCAGGTCGCCAAGGCCGACCTGCAGCCCGGGGACATCGTCGCGTTCTACAGCGGCGCCAGCCACGTGGGCATCTATGCCGGCAACGGCCAGGTCGTCCACGCCCCGTACTCCGGCACCTCGGTGAGCTACGCGCCGCTGGACTCCATGCCCTTCTACGGTGCGACCCGCTACTACTGAGTCGTCCCGCACACGCTCTCCAGCGGACCCCGCCGATCCCCGGTCACGTAACCGGTGTCGGCGGGGTTCGTCGTCTGTACTATCTCGATCACGACTATCCCGACCACGGAGCATGACGCGACATCCGTCGCGCTCCGTTCGTCACCGACACACGATCCGAGAGCGCCGCATCTACCCATGACCCAGAGAGTCCGGTCGGTCGCCCTGACCGTTGTCGCTTTGGTCCTCCTGGGCTCCGGCGGCGTGACGGTGTCGGCCCAGACGGTGTCGGCCCAGACCGTGGATCCCGGGACGGCGGGCCCGGTCGGGGCCGAGAGCACCGGTACGGCGGACCCGGCCCAGGACACCGCGCAGGAACGACCCGCCTCGTCGGGCGAGGCCCCCGGTGAGGATCTGGTCGAGCTGGCGAGGCTGTCCGCGGAGGCCGGGGCACTCGGGGAGGAGCTGCACCTCGCGCGGGCGGATCTGGAGCGGGCCGACGCCGAACGGCAGCGGCGCGAGCGCGAGGCCGGGGTGGCCGCCGGACTCGCCGTCGTCGCCGATGTGGGGGCGTCGCGCGACCAGTCGCTCGTCGACCGACTCGCGACGATCCGCTACCGCGGGGGCGATACCGGTGCCACCCGGGCCGCCGTCCTCGCCGAGAGCCCACGAGATCTGGTCGACCGGCTCGGTACCCTGCAGCGGCTCTCCGGCGCCACCACCAGTGCCCTCGACTCCTCGCGGGCCGCCTCGGCGGAGGCCGCCCGTCTCCGCCTGGAGGCGGATGCCGCGTCGGAGGTCGCGCGCGCCTCGGCCCGGGACGCCCAGCGACGCGCGGACGACCTCGATCGGCGGTCGGACGAGATGACGGTGCGGATCGACGAGGTGAGGCGTCGTGTGGACGCTCTCTCCGACGCGCAGCGTGCACTCTGGGCCGGCGGTCCCCTGGTGCCCCCGGGGTACGTCGCCCCGGCGATCGACGGTGTCAACACGGCCGCGTTGAACGTGGCCCTCACCCGGCTGGGTGCCCCGTACTCCTGGGGGGCGACCGGACCGTCCGAGTTCGACTGCTCCGGCCTCATGGTGTGGGCATACGCGCAGGAGGGCAAGGCGCTTCCCCGGTCGAGTCAGGCGCAGGCGGTGGCGGGGGCGCCCGTCGCGATGGCGGACATCCAACCCGGAGACCTCGTCATCTACTACGCGGGTGCGACCCACGTCGGCATGTACGCCGGCGACGGACTCGTGCTCCACGCGCCGACCTACGGGGTGCCGGTCAAGCTCGAGAAGGTCGACGCCATGCCGATCAGCGGGATCCGTCGCTACTGACCCATGGGCGCCGGGCAGGAGGTCCCCGGGCGGTGTGGCAGTCTCGGATGTGATGACGAAGACCCTGCTGATCACCAACGACTACCCGCCGCGGCCCGGTGGTATCCAGTCATACCTGGAGACCTACCTGGCGCACCTGGACCCGGAGGACGTGGCGGTCCTCGCCTCGACGTTCCGGGGCCGGGACTCGATCGAGTACGACGACTCCCGCCCCTATCTGGTCGAGCGGGTCCCGACGGAGATGCTTCTGCCCACTCCGCATCTCGCGAAGCGGGCCCGGAGACTGGCCTCGGACTTCGGGGCGAGCACGGTGTGGTTCGGTGCGGCGGCACCCCTGGCCGCGATGGCACCCGTCCTGCGGGAGGGTCCCGTCACCCGCATCGTCGCCAGCACCCACGGTCACGAGGTGGGGTGGTCGATGCTGCCTGGTTCGCGGCAGGTGCTCAGGATGATCGGAGAGTCCACGGACGCCGTCACCTACGTGAGTGAGTACACGAGACGACGCGTCGCGGCGGCGTTCGGCCCGCACGCGCGGCTCGTGCACCAGCCCGGGGGAGTCGACACGGACAGGTTCCGGCCCGATCCCGTCCGCCGCAGGTCGATCCGCGAGCGCTACGGGGTGGCGGACCGTGAGGTGATCGTGTGCCTCTCCCGCCTCGTCCCGAGGAAGGGGCAGGACGCGCTCATCCGCTCGTTGCCCGAGATCGCCCGCCGCGTCCCGGGAGCGGTCCTCGTCGTCGTCGGGGGTGGCCCGTACCGGCGGACGCTGGAGGGTCTGGTCCGCAGGCACGGGGTGTCGGACCGGGTGATCTTCACCGGCCGGATCCGGGCGGACGAGATCGTCGACCACCACCGGATGGCGGACGTGTTCGCCATGCCCTGCCGCACCCGGGGTGGGGGACTCGACGTGGAGGGGCTGGGGATCGTGTACCTGGAGGCCTCGGCCTGCGGCGTCCCCGTCGTGGCCGGCCGGAGCGGCGGAGCCCCGGAGACCGTCCTGGACGGGACCACCGGGCTCGTGGTGGACGGGACCTCGACGGGCGAGATCGTCGACGCCGTGGCCGGTCTGCTCTCGGACCGGCCACGCGCGTCGTCGATGGGCGTCCGCGGCCGCACCTGGGTTCTCGACTCCTGGCGATGGGAAGACCTCGCGCGCGACATGCGGCGAGTGCTCTCCGGGGACTAGCGTCCGATCGACTCCCGATCCGGGCGTGGATCGGGCTGGGTACGTCAGCTGTAGAGGTCCTCGATCTGTGCCGCGAACTTCTGGTGCACCACGTTCCGCTTGACCTTGAGCGAGGCGGTGAGTTCGCCGGTCTCCTCGGTGAACTGGTCGGGGAGCACGTGATACTTCTTGATGGCCTCCGAGTGGGAGACGGTGCTGTTGGCCCGGGACATCGCCTGGTCGAGATGTTCGATCATGTCCGCGTCCCGCAGCAGCTCGTACAGTGAACCGGTCTTGTCATGGTGAGTCTTCCACCGGTCCAGCGCCTCGGGGTCGAGGGTGAGCAGGACCGAGATGAACGGCTTCCCGTCGCCCACGCACACGGCCTCGGCGACGAGCGGGTCCGCCCGGAGCGCGTCCTCGAGCTGGTTCGGAGCGACGTTCTTGCCACCCGCGGTGACGATGATCTCCTTCTTGCGGCCGGTGATCGTCAGGTAGCCGTCCTCGTCCAGCGATCCGAGGTCCCCGGTCCGGAACCAGCCGTCGGAGAAGGCCTCGGCGGTCGCACGCTCGTTGCGCCAGTAGCCGGAGGTCACCACCGGGCCGTTCACCTCGACCTCGCCGTCCGGGGCGATCCGGACCGCGCACCCGGGTAGTGGCTGGCCGACGCTCCCGATACGCATCTGGCCGGGGGTGTTGACCGCGATCGCCGCGCAGGTCTCCGTGAGTCCGTACCCCTCGAAGATGTTGACACCGATGCCGTCGAAGAAGTGGGCCAGGCGTTCGCCGAGCGGCGCGCCACCCGAGATGGCGATCTCACAGCGTCCACCCAGTGCGGTGACGAGTTTGGCGTAGACGAGTCTGGCGAACAGCGCGTGGCGGAGCCTGAGCAGCGGCCCCACCCGTCCACCGCGGTTGGCCTTGGAGTAGGCGACGGCGGTGTCGGTGGCCTTGTCGAACATCCACGCCTTGAAGGCACCGCCGTCCTGGGCGGTGGCCTGGGCCTTGTTGAAGACCTTCTGGAACACGCGCGGGACGGCCAGGATGTAGTGGGGCCGCATCTCGGAGAACGTGTCCACGAGATTCGTCAGGTCCGACGAGTGGGCGATCCGGACGCCGGCGTGGAACCCCGCGTAGGTGATGGCGCGGGCCAGCACGTGGGCCAGGGGAAGGAACATGACCGTGGTCGCGTCCTGCCGGAGGTACTGGTTGAACGGGGTCTCGAGGACGGCGAGGGCCTCGGACATGAAGTTGCGGTGGGTGAGCATGCACCCCTTGGGTCGCCCGGTGGTGCCTGAGGTGTAGATCAACGTCGCGGGGGAGTCCGCGCTCACCCCGGCGCGACGTTCGTCGAGCACCGCGTCGGCGACGTCGGTCGCCCCGGCGAGGAGAAGGTCCAACGCGGGGGTCTCACCCTCGATCACCAGGATGTCGGGGGACCCCCCCAGGTCGGCGATCCCCTCGCGGGTGGTCGCGGCGTGGGTCTCCTTCTCGACGATGATGAGCCGAGCGCTCGAGTCCTCCATGATCCAGCGGATCTGTTCTGCGGACGAACTGTCGTAGACGGGTACCGTGACCGCGCCCGCCGCCCAGATCGCGAAGTCGATCACGTTCCACTCGTATCGCGTCGAGCACAGGAGGGCGACCCTGTCCCCGGCCCCGATCCCGCGGGCGACCAGGCCCCGACCCACCAGGCGGACCGTGTCGGCGAACTCCCGGTTGGTGACATCGGTCCACCGTCCGTCGACCGGACGCTGAAAGGCCACGTTGTCCGGAGTCCGCTCCGCCCGGTCGTACGCCGACTGGGCACAGGACCAGTCGTCGGGGACGGTGAATGTGGCGGGGGCGGCGACGTATTCGCGCAAAGGGTCCTCCTGGTGGAGACGATCGATGGTCTAATCGCAGTGAGGACACACTATCCCCGGGGGCGGACGGCATCCACGCCACCCGTGCGCCCGGGCGTCAGCCGGAGAGCGCATCCCGGCGGGAGATATGTGAAGCTGGGGATATGAGTGAGGACAACGGCGCCCCCGAGGTGTGGCCGACCAGCGACTCCACCGTGATCGAGGCGACGGTCGAGAACGTGATGGCCGTCATCTCGGACTTCGATTCGTATCCGGAATGGTCCACGTCGATCCGGGTCGCCGAGGTCCTCTCGAGCGGCGCGGACGGCCGGCCCGACCGGGTCCGGTTCGCACTGGAGGCCGGCGCGATCGTCGACGACTACGTCCTCGTCTACTCCTGGTCGGCGGACGACAGGGCCGTCGAGTGGCGCCTGGAGAGTTCCACTCTCCAGCGCGCGCAGAAGGGCTCCTATCGACTCGAGCCCGTCGACGGCGGGACCCGGGTCGACTACGAGTTGGAGATCGAGCTCGTGGTGCCGGTGATCGGTCGGCTCCGCGACCGGGCCGAGCGGCGGATCCTCTCCGAGGCCCTCCGTGCACTCAAACGCCGGACCGAGTCGAGGTGACCGGGTCGAGGGTCGTGATCGTTCTGGGGGGCGACCCGGCGGGCAGGTCCGCGGCGGTGGCGGATTACCTGGTGGACGCCGGTGGGACCGCTCTCATCCTGACCGGGGACCCCGGTTCGGTCGATCCCCGACTGGACACGACCGACGAGGGGCCCGTGGAGGTCCGCGCCGACGACGCCACCGCGAGACTCGAGGCGTACAGGTCGGGTGCCGTGGACCCGGAGGACGAGGTGCTCGCGGCCCTGGCCACCGGAAGTGACGCCCCCCTCGCCGCGGTACTGGGATGGGAGTACGCCCGGCGGGCGGCCGCCGCGGGGGTGTGGGATGTGGTGATGGTGGACCTCGACGGTGATCTGGCGGCCGTCCGGCGGCTCTCAGCAGCGGGGGAGCTGGCCGGGTTCGTGGAGTCCCGGTGGCCCGCGCACGTCCGGTTCGCGTCCATGGCGGCCGGGGACCGCGCCGACACCCGGACCCGCGAGGCGCACCGGTTGTCCCTCCTGGCCGGGGAGGTCTCGACGTTCCTCGCCGGGCCGGTCGAGGTGATCGTCGTCGGCGGTGCTCCGGACCGCACGGCGGCTCTGGCGGCACTCGCCCGCGGCGCGGTCACCCCCGTCGTGTCCGCGGACGGCAACGGTGGCTACCGGGCGGAGTTCCCGGTGCCCGCACCGCCGACGACGCCGCCCTCGATCGAGGGCGACGGCCTCCGGTTGGAGTTCGCCGGCGTCCGGACGGTGCTGCGACTTCCCGCGTTGCTGTCCCGGTGCACCCTCGTCGCGTCGCACCATGATCCGGTGGCGGGTGCCGTGGTCGCCGGATTCGTCCCGGATCCCGAGCTCTGGCCGCCGAATCTCGTCCCGTCCGGATTCGCGGACCGATCCGGGTAGTATCCGCTTTCGTCGACCTCCCAACCATGAGAAAGACCGGTGACCCAGGTGCTGTACTGGTTGTTCAAGTACGTGATCATCGGGCCTTTCCTGCGGATGACCAGTCGGACGGTCCTCACCGGTGAGGAGAACTTCCCGGCGAACGGGGCAGCGGTCCTGGTGGGCAATCACGAGTCCGTGGGCGACTGGTTGTTCACCCCGCTGCTCCTTCCCCGGCGGGTCACCTTCCTGGCGAAGAGCGACTACTTCACGGGCAGCGGGATCCGCGGTGCGCTCAGCCGGTGGTTCTTCGCCGGGACCGGTCAGTACCCGATCGACCGGACCAATGCGGACGCAGCGCAGGCGGCGCTCGACGCGGGCATGGAGGTCCTGTCCTCGGGTCAGATCCTGTGCGTCTACCCGGAGGGAACCCGCACCCCGGACGGGCGGTTGTACCGGGGCAAGACGGGGCCGGCCCGGCTCGCGCTGCGCGCGGGGGTCCCGATCATCCCGGTGGGGGTGGTCGGGACGGGTGACTACATCCGCAAGGTCACCCGACCGCATCGTCGGACCCCGGTCCGCGTGATGATCGGGGAACCGCTCGACCTGACGCCGTGGGCCGGTCGGGAGGGGGACCGCGTGGCCGAGCGCGAGATCACCGACGAGTTCATGCGGCGTATCCAGTCGCTGACGGGTCAGGAGTATGTCCCGGACGTCTACGGCGCGGAGATGAAGAAGCGCTACGAGGCGGTCCGGAAGTCGGGACGAAACCTCCTCGACGCTCCCGTCGAGGGGCAGCGCTGACGCCGGTGCGCTACTTCTACGACTGCGAGTTCATCGAGGACGGCACCACCATCGACCTGGTCTCGGTGGGGGTGGTGGCCGAGGACGGACGTGAGTTCTACGCGGTCTCCACGGAGTTCGATCCGGCGAAGGCCGGGCCATGGGTCAGACGCAACGTCCTGCCGAAGCTTCCCAATCCCTCGTCGGCGGCGTGGAGTTCGCGCGCGTCGATCCGCGACGAGTTGTACGACTTCGTCACCGCGCCGGTCTCCGGTCCGGTGGAGCTGTGGGCATGGATCGGGGCGTATGACCACGTCGCCGTGTGCCAGCTCTGGGGGGACATGACCGAACTCCCGGCGGCGATGCCGAGATTCACCCGGGATGTGCGCCAGCTGTGGGAGCTCGCCGGGCAGCCGGATCTGCCCGCACACCCCGGCGGAGCCCACGACGCCCTCGGTGATGCGCGTCATGCGGCGATGAGGTTCCGGGCGATCGCCGCGACAGCACCCCACCTGGGCCTCTGAGGTCCGCGAGGGTGCCGGTGGCGTATCCTCGCCGGGTGAGCAACTGGACAGTCGACGTCGACATCGCGCAGCTTCCCGACCTCCCCCCGCTCTCGGCGGACCTCGACCGGCTGCTGGCGGACGCACTGTCGCGACCCGCGCTGCAGCAACCGTCGTGGGATGCCGATCACGCTGCGGCGATGCGCAAGGTCCTCGAGAGTGTGCCACCGATCTGCGTGGCCTCGGAGGTCGAGCACCTGTCTGACCGGTTGGCCGACGTCGCGCACGGCCGCGCCTTCCTCCTCCAGGGCGGGGACTGTGCGGAGACCTTCGAGGCCAACACCGAGCCGCACATCAAGGGCGTGATCCGCACGCTCCTCCAGATGTCCGTCGTCCTGACCTACGGCGCCTCCATGCCGGTGGTCAAGGTCGGCAGGATCGCCGGCCAGTACGCCAAGCCGCGCTCCGCCGATCGGGACGCCACCGGCCTGCTGTCCTACCGCGGGGACATGGTCAACGGGTTCGACGCCGACGAGACCACTCGTGAGCACGACCCGTCCCGCCTGGTCCGGGCCTACGCCAACGCCGCCGCGGCCATGAACCTCGTCCGGTCGCTCACGGCGTCGGGCACGGCGGACCTGCACCGCGTGCACGAATGGAACATGGAGTTCGTCGCCGGTTCCCCCGCGGGGGCGCGATACGAGGCGCTCGCCGCGGAGGTCGACCGCGGACTGCGGTTCATGGACGCCTGTGGGGTCGCCGACCACAACCTGCGGTCGGCGGACATCTTCTCCTCCCACGAGGCGCTGGTCCTGGACTACGAGCGCGCGATGTTGCGCCTGGCCGACGACGGCACGGGACTCACGGGCGACGCGCAGCAGGGGCTGTACGACCTCTCGGCACACTTCCTGTGGATCGGGGAGCGCACCCGCGGGATCGACGACGCCCACGTGGCCTTCGCCTCGCTCATCGAGAACCCGATCGGACTGAAGATCGGCCCCTCCACGACCCCGGAACTCGCGGTGGAGTACGTGGAGAAGCTCGATCCGCGCAACCGTCCCGGACGTCTGACCCTGGTCTCCCGTATGGGCAACGACAAGGTCAGGGACGCCCTCCCCCCGATCGTGCAGGCCGTCGAGGCGTCGGGGCACAAGGTCATCTGGCAGTGCGACCCGATGCACGGCAACACCCATTCCACGTCGAACGGCTACAAGACCCGACATTTCGACCGGATCATCGACGAGGTCCAGGGCTTCTTCGAGGTCCACCACGCCCTCGGTTCGCACCCGGGCGGGATCCACATCGAGCTCACGGGCGAGGACGTGACCGAGTGCCTGGGAGGCGCCCAGGATATCTCGGATCTCGACCTCGCCGGACGGTACGAGACCGCCTGCGACCCGAGGCTTAACACCCAGCAGTCTCTCGAACTGGCCTACCTGGTCGCGGAGATGCTCCGCCACTGAGCCGGGTCCGCACCGGGCCACGGGTCCGGCGGACTCAGCCCAGTGCGTCGATCTCGACCTCGCTGCCCCGGGCCACGACTCGCCCGGGCAGCGGGTTCTGACCGTAGACGATCCCGCTCGGTGACCCCGAGTCGATGGTGGGCTCGAGCCCGGCCTCGCGGAGAGTCTGCCGGGCGTCGGAGGCCCGGGACCCCAGGACGACGGGGACGGTCACCGCATTCGACGGGACGATCCGCAGTACGGCGTTGGCGGGATCCAGCCTCCGGCCGGCGGGCGGGTCGGTGCTGACCACCCGGCCATCGGCGATGCGGCGGTCGGTGACCGGCGCCTGGCGGACGATCGTGAAACCGGCCCTGGTGAGCACGTCGGTGGCCTCGTCCACCGGTACGTCCCTGATGTCGGGGACGGTGAGGGCGTTGGAGATCAGCAGCGTCACGCCGTCCCCGCGGGCCACGTCCGTTCCGACGTCGGGGTCGGTGCCCACGGCGAGCCCGCCGTCCACCTCGTCGTCGTAGACCCGGCGGACCTCCGACACGGAGAGCCCGGATCCCTCCAGCGCGGCCCGGGCCTGGTCCTCCTCGAGGCCCGCGACATCGGGGACGCTCACCGGAGCGGGCCCCGAACTGGTCACCATCGACACCCTGGTCCCCACGTCGACAGTGGTACCGGACCGTGGTTCCAGAGCCACCACCTGCCCGACCGGGACCGAGTCGGAGTGCTCGGTCCCGCCGCGGACCGGTTCGAGAGAGTTCTCCCGCAGCAGGGCCGAGACGGTGTCGACATCGCGCCCGGCGCCCACCTCGGGCACGACCGGCCGTCCCACGGAGACCAGGACCGCCACCGGGTCACCGCGGGGCACGCGGGCCCCCGCCTCGGGATCGGTCCCGACCAGTCCCGCCCGGGGCACGTCGTTGCTGAACGCGTCACGGGTGGTGGCCGACAACCCCACCGCGTTCACGGCGTCGGTGGCCTGACCCACCGACATCCCCTGCACCGCCGGGACGGTGACGAATCGGCCGGACCCGAGCCACCATCCGGCCACGGCCAGGACGATGGCGAGCGCGAGCACGACGATCAGCCAGAGCAGACCGAGCCTGCGGCGCGGACGGACAGGCGACCGGTCGGGGACCGGTTCGACCTCCCCCCGGGCATGGTGGGCCCCGGCGGGCGGGGTCGGAGGAGCCGCATCGAGGCCCACCCTCGTGTGCACCCGCGTCGGCACCGGTCCGTCACCGCGGCCGAGTGCCTCACCGCTCTCGCGATCAGCGGCGTCGAACTCGGCCGCGCCGTCGGGCGCCGACCGGGCGGCGGCAGCCCGGGCCCTGGACCAGGACGACTGCTGCGGTGCAGGGACGACGTACGTGGGGAACCGTCCGATCTCGGCGGCCCGGTCGAGGTCGTCGAGCATCTCCGCGGCGTCCGGGTACCGGTCCTCGCGGCTGCGGCGTGTCGCCCGGAGGATCAGGTGGTCGAGATCCTCCGCCACGGAATCGGACTGGTCGGACGGGGCGGGGACGTCGGTGTCCAGGCGACGGTAGGCCACGGCGATCGAGTTGTCCCCGTTGAACGGGGGTTCCCCGGTGAGCATCTCGTAGGCGAGGACGCCGAGGGAGTAGAGGTCGGAGCGTCCATCGGTGTCGGTGCCGGAGATCTGCTCGGGGGACAGGTAGGCGGCGGTGCCCATCACCACGCTCCGGGAGGTCGCTCTGGACTCGGCCACCGCACGGACGAGGCCGAAGTCGGCGAGCTTGACCGCGCCGGTCGTCGAGATGAGGACGTTCTCGGGCTTGATGTCGCGGTGCACCAACCCGGCAGAGTGAGCCTCGCGCAGTGCCCCGAGCAGTGGGCGCAGTACGGCGGCGGCCGCGTAGGGGGGCATGGGCCCGCGTTCGTCGAGGAGCTCGCGCAGGGTCCCGCCCGGGACCAGTTCCATGACGAGGAAGGCGGTGTCCCCCTCGACCCCCTGGTCGAAGACCTGGACGATGCCCGGGTCGGACAGTCGCGCGGCCGAGCGTGCCTCGAGGGTGAACCGGTCGACGAAGGCGCGGTCTCCGGCGAGGGCGGGGTCCAACAATTTGACGGCGACGTGACGGTCGAGCCGTTCGTCTGTGGCCAGGTGGACGATCGACATCCCGCCCCGGGCGATCACGGCGTCGAGCCGGTAGCGCCCGTCGAGCACCGTGCCCGGCCCTGGAAGCTGCCCGTCGTGAGTGGTCATGGAGTCCATTCTGCCCGCCGGCGTCGCGATATCGGCACGCGACCGGGCGGTGCGCCCGGCAGGGGTCCCCGCGGTGGTGACCGCCGGGCCTCGCCGGGACTAACGTGGTCACCGTGAGTACCGTTCCGCACTGTGATGACGTCCTACCCGGTGACGTCGAGACGATCAATCTGCCCGAGGTGTCGAGTCGACTGGGGATCCCGGTCACCCGTGTGCACGACCTGCTCCGCGAAGGGGGACTGATCGCCGTCCGGCGTGGCGGCGTGGTGGTGGTCCCCGCGGTCTTCCTGGACGACGACGACGAGGTGGTGCGGTTCCTGCCCGGGCTCGTGTCGGTCCTGCGCGACGGCGGCTACCGCGACGAGGAGATCCTGCGGTGGCTCTTCACGGAGGACGACAGCCTGCCGGGGCGGCCCGCCGACGCACTCCATGGTCACCGCGCCCGGGAGGTCATCCGGCGCGCTCAGGCGATGGCGTTCTGATCGGCGTCGGTGGCCCGCCACCACCACCAGGCCACCGCCAGTGAGGCGAGCACCGCGACCCCGGAGAGCACCGGACTGTAGAGGCTGGTCGATCCGTTGGGTCCTATCGCCATGACCAGGAACACGGTCGCCCCGACGGCGGCGGTGGTGGCTCGTGGCCCCGGCCTCGCGAGGACCCAGAACGCGGCCACCCACACGTAGTACCAGGGCCAGGCGAGTGAGTTCAGTACGACGAAGGCCAGCAGCGCCAGCATGATTCCCCGCAGCGCCGTCATCCGGTCCCGGCGATGGAGCCACCACACGGCCACCAGCGCCACGGCGAGGGCCACCCGCCCGACCTGCCGGGCCACCGCCAGCACATCCTCGAACCCGGGGGAGTCGGTGACCGCGTGGATGAGATGCGCAACCGCCGTCGGAGCGCTGAGGTAGTTGATCACCCTGTCGGACACGGCGATCGCGTCGAACCACCCGATTCCGGTACCGGACGCGAGGGTGGTCAGCCCGAGCACACCGATCGCGACCGCCGCGGCGAGCGCCGTGTCGCCGAGCGCCCGGAGGGTCGGTCTGGCGACAGCCTTGTCCTCGCGGCGTCGCGACAGCGCGATCCACAGCAGGAACGGGGGCACGATCACGGCGGTCGCCTTGAAAGCCACCGCGATCCCGATAGCCGCCCCCGCCCAGGTCGCCCGCCCGTCGAGGGTGAGGACGACCGCCCCGAGGCAGGCGACGAGCGGGAAGATCTCGTTGTGCAGCCCGCCCGCCAGGTGGATCACCGCGAGTGGCGACGCGCACGCCAGCCAGACCGCGGCCGCCGCGTCGACACCGGCCCGGCGAGCGGCCATGACGAGCAGAACGGTCAGTGCGGCCAGTGCGGACAACACCGCGACGCGCAGGATGACGACCCCCACCGCCGGGTTGCCGCCGGACACGGCCACCACGCCCCTCATGAGCAGCAGGTGGAGCGGTCCGTACGGTGTGGCGGTCGACCGCCAGTCGGGGCTGACCTCGTCCGAGAACGCGCCCGGGTTGGCCTCGGGACCGAACTCGTAGGGATCGACGCCCGCGGCGGCCATCGCCCCCTGGGCGAGGTACGACCAGGCGTCGCGGCTGAACATCGGCACCGCGGGCAGGGTCGGAAGCGACCACAGCGCAGTGGCCCACACCGCGTCCCGCGTGGGGAGCCGACCGGACAGCGCCCGCGGTCCCAGCGCCAGCCAGCCGCTGAAGAGCAGCGCGATGCCGATCCAGCACAGCGCCAGCGCCAGGATCTCACCGTGACCGAAGGTGAACCCGAGCAGGCCGACGGCGACGGCGGGCCCACCGTCCACCGGCAGCGCTCCGGCGCCGAAGCCCCCGAGCGTCAGGAGCCCGGACCCGAGCATCCCCCGGTACAGCGCGGGGCCGCAGGGCCCGGTGAGGGCCGAGCGCGCGGAGGAGGTGAGCGAGCGGGCGTTCGCGGCGGCGCGCGCCGGCGCCGACGCATCCGACTCGTGGGACGCCACGGCCCCCGGGGTCGGTTCCGGCGCCACCGTCACGACCGTCGACGGGTGGCGGCCTCGGCCAGGGCGCGGAGTGTGACCCGACCGTGCTCGCTCACCGCGTCGGAACCGATCGCGTCCAGGGCCCGGACCGTGAAGGTGTCGATCTCCGCCTCGACGGAGGCCACCGCACCGCAGTCCACCAGTATCCGGCGGGCGCGCTCGAGTTCGGCGGGGGCGAGATCGGTGCCCAGGACCGAGAGCAGGAAGTCCGCCTCCCCGGCCGTCGCCAGCGCCGTACCGCGGGCGAGCAGGAGGGTCCGCTTGCCCTCCCTGAGGTCGTCCCCGGACGGCTTGCCGGTCACCTCCGGATCCCCGAAGACGCCGAGCATGTCGTCACGGAGTTGGAAGGCCTGCCCCACGGCCACCCCGAACTCGCGCAGCGCCGTGACGGTGTCCGGTGCCGCCCCGGCGAGCGCGGCACCGATGTGCAGGGGCCGCTCGACGGTGTAGGCGGCCGTCTTGAAGCGGTTGACCCGGGCCGGCGTCTCCTCGTCGGTCGCACCGGAGGACTCGGCCAGGATGTCCAGCATCTGCCCCGAGAGCACCTCGGTCTTCATGGCGTACCACGGCTCCAGTGCGCGGCCGAGCGCGGCGGGGTCGACGCCCGAGGTCACGAACATCTCGTCCGCCCAGGCCAGGGCCAGGTCCCCGACGAGGATCGCCTGCGACACGCCGTATCGGGCGGGGTCACCGGACCATCCCAGGTCCCGGTGTGCCGCCTCGATCGAACGATGGACCGTCGGTCGGCCGCGACGGGTGTCCGAGGCGTCCACGATGTCGTCGTGGATGAGGGCGCAGGCCTGGATCAATTCGAGTGCCGCGCAGGCCGTGAGGATCTCATCCGGGACCGTCGCGTCCGCCGGGCTCGCGGCCGACCACCCGGCCAGGCCGAAACGGGGTCGGATCCGTTTGCCACCGTTGAGGACGAAGTCCGACAACCGTCCCGCGAGGGCGTCGACACGGTCGTCGACCCCGGACACCACCCGCCGCCGCTCGTCGAGATGGCGGCGGAGTGCGCCGAGCACCCGTTCTGCGTCGTCCGGGCGAGTCGCCGTGACCACGGTCACCATCCCTTCGGGGCGCCGCCGTCCGGCAGCCCTCGTGGCAGTGATCCTAGTCGCCGGGCGAGGGTCGGCACCGGCGCGTGTCGGGCTACCCTGGTCCGGTGACCCAGCTACCCCACCTCGTACCGGCGGGCGGCGACCGACACCCGAGCATCGTGGACCGCATCGCCTCGTCGCGCACCCCCAGGGTGCCGTTCTCCGTCGAGTTCTACCCACCCCGGGACGAGGCCGCGGAGGCCCGTCTGTGGCGCGCTGCCTCGGTGTTCTCCGAACTGGGGGCGGCGTTCGTGTCCGTCACCTACGGTGCGGGCGGCTCCACCCGCGACCGGACGGTCAAGGTGGTGGAGAGGGTGGTCCGGGAGACCGACCTGGTGCCCATCGCGCACCTGACGGCCGTGGGCCATTCGGTCGCCGAACTACGCGAGATGATCCAGATGTACGTCGACGTGGGGGTCACCAACATCCTCGCGCTCCGGGGCGATCCCCCCGGTGACCCGCTCGGTGACTGGACGCCGCATCCCGAGGGTCTGCACTACGCGGAGGAGCTCGTCCGACTGATCCACGAGGTCGGTGACCTCCACGTGGGCGTCGCATCCTTCCCCGAGGGGCACTACCGGGCGCGCGACCTCGATCACGACACCGAGATCCTGCTCAACAAGCTCCGCGCCGGCGCGGAGTACTCGATCACCCAGATGTTCTGGGATGTCGAGCACTACCTGCGCCTACGGGATCGACTGGAGTCCGCGGACCCGGAACAGGCCGTCAAGCCGGTCATCCCCGGGCTCATGCCCGTGACGAGCCTCCGTCAGGTCCGCCGCATGGTGGAGCTGTCCGGGTGCGCGCTGCCGGACGGACTGTCCGGCAGGCTGCGTACGGCCGCGGGGGACGGACCCGACGAGGATCGTGCCGCGGTGCGTGAGGTGGGGATCGAGTTCGCCACCGAACTCTGCGAGCGCCTGATCGCCGAGGGCGTGCCGTGCCTGCACTTCAACACCCTGAACTTCTCCCGCGCCACCCACGAGGTGCTGGCCAACCTGTCGATGGTCCCGTCGCCGGACGTGGTGGCGAGCGGGGTCTGAGACCGCCCGCTCCGGGCGGCTTCGGGAGCTGGCGCCGTCGCGGGAGCCGGTGCCGTCGCGGGAGACTGTGCGGGTCAGCGTACGAGGCGGTCCGAGCGGGCGCGGGAGGTCCGCGCGGCGAGGATGGTCCCGATCGACACCAGCAGGGCCGCGCCGATCCCGACGATCATCCACACCGCGAACCCGCGGGTGGCGGGGTCCGGGTAGGACGAGGACGCCTGCATCCGCGTGATGGAGCCCGGCGCCGGCGTCCAGCTCACGGAGTTGCCCCCACCAAGCGTGCCGTTCGTCTCGCCGATGCGGTTGGGGAAGGTGAGGTCCACCCGCGTGGTCGCGGACTCCGCGCGGTCCGCGGGGATCCCCGAGAGGTCGACCGAGCCGGTGAACGAGACCGTGTCGCCGCTCCGCCGGAACCCCAGGGTGTAGGGCCGGGCGCCCTCGACCTCGATGGCCAGTGACAGCGCGTCGACCTCCGCGAAAGTCAACTGGGTGAAGTAGATCTCCCTGCCGGTGAAACCGTCCGCTGAGTAGGCGGTGATCCGCACCTTCTGCTCCAGGCCGGACGGAGTCGACAGCCGTTCCAGCGCCGCTGTCTGCGCCGGCTGGTCGCCGGCCACCAGGATGCGACCCGAGACGGTGTCGTCCTTCCGCACACTCATCTGCGCGTTCAGCTGGAGACACCCGGTGAGGACGAACAGCATCGTCATCAGGGCGGTGACGCCCACGAGCCGGCGGCCCGCGGGGGAGTGCGGGGCCGTCACGGGGTTGGTCGCGGTGCCGCTCGGTTCGATCACGCTCGTCATTGTGCCCGCGTGCGATGCCGACGCCGCGTCGACGTGCCGAGCCGGCGGCCGACGAGACGTGCCACCGTCCTCCCGCTCGTGCCGATGACGCCGCCGCCGGGATGGGTGGAGGCGCCCGCGAGGAACACGCCGTCGGCGCCGGGGACGGTGTGACCGGCCAAGTCCGGGTGGGGTCGCATCGGGAGCATCTGGTCGAGGGACATCTCCACGTGCATCACGTTGCCCCCGATCAGGCCGAGCTCGGTCTCCAGGTCCTGCGGCGTCTGGACGTGGCGGTGGACGATGGAGTCGGTGAGCCCGGGCGCGAAGCGCTCCGCGGCCGCGATGATCCGGTCCGCCTCCCCGGGACCCGCCTCGGACCAGGAGCGCCCGTCCGCGAGGTGCCGTGGGTGCCATTGCGACCACAGTGTGAGCTCGTGCCGGCCCGCCGGCGCGAGCGAGGGGTCGAGAGAGCTGAAGCTCATCGCGAGGACGGCGGGTTCCGCGTCGAGCCGTCCCGCCGCGGCGACCCCGTACCGGTGGTCGAGTCGGCGACGGTCCGTCACGAGCAGTTGCAGACCGTGCGCACTGGTCGTCGTGGACACTCCCGGGTAACGCGGCAGATCCGTCGTGCCCAGCCGGACGACCATCCCCAGCCCGAACCCCGGTCGGATCCGCCGGCGCCAGGCGTCGAGTCCTGCCGCGGGGAGTTCGTGGGAGAGGAGGTCGAGCGTGGTGTGGACATGACAGGCCGCGACGACGGCCGAACAGTGCAGCGACCCGCCCCCCGCGGTCTCCACCCGCCACCCGGACCCCGCGCGGCGGATCGCCGTCGCTCCCGCACCCGCGGTGACCGATCCACCGGCGGCCCGGACGGCAGACACGAGTGCGTCGGCGAGGGCGCCCGACCCACCGATCGCACGGCCGGGAGGGGTCTGGTGCATGAGCGCCGCGAAGCCGATCATCGGCGCGGTGCCGGCATGGGACATCGGTGGTCCGGACTGTGCGCCGAACCAGGACAGGGCGGCCTTGAGCCGCTCGGACGTGAAAGTCTGGTCGAGCAGGGCGTCGCCGGAGGCCAGAAAGGTCTGGACCGCGCCGAAGGGATCCCGGAGATCGTCCCGACCGAGGAACGCCGCTCCCAGTCGCGACGCCGTGGGACGGACGCCGAACCCCTTCATCATCCGTCCGGCCAGGACCCCCCACCGGCGGACGAATCCGCGGTACGCGTGCGCATCGGTCTCGCCGCAGGCGGCGGCGATACTCGCGCAGGTCGCGTCGAGGTCGCGATGGAAGACGATCGGGGGGTCGTCGCTGCCCGGCGGGGCGGGGGCGAATCCCCACGGGTCACAGTCCACATACCTGAGGCCGTGAGCGGCGAGGTCCAACTCTTCCGGGATACCGGTGTGTCGGATCATCAGGTGGGCTGACGATCCACGATCCGTGCGGTGGCCGGGATAGCGCTCGACCGTGGAGGTGGCACCGCCCAGGACGGTGTCCTTCTCCACCACGTGCACGTCGAGGCCGGACCGCGCGATATACGCGGCACAGATGAGTCCGTTGTGGCCGGAACCGATCACCACGACGTCATGACGGTTGTTCACGCGAGCCTCCGTGTTGGGTGAGGGGGAGCGAACGCGACAGTACGGCGAAGGGCCGGGCGTCGCCTTCGAACCTGTAGGCCCTGAGTACATCCGAGAAGCCCAGCGAACGGTACAGCCGCCATGCCCCGTTGGCCTCCTCGGGGACCTCGGGGGTCGAGAGCAGCACGGATCGCTCCGTACGGTCCGCCAGGAAGCGTCGGAGCAACTCCGTTCCTATCCCGCGCCCCTGATATCGGGGGGACACGTGGAGTTCCGTCAGTTCGACGTAATCCGTCGGTAGCTGTCGGCCCTGATCACCCAGGCCCCGGGCGACCTGCTCGTACCACCACTGGCCGGGGGCGCCCCGGTAGCCGTAACAGATGGCCACCAGCGGCCCACGGGCGTGACCGAGAAACCGCCGACGCGGCGACTCGAAGGCCGCGACCCCGGACCATCCGTCGCGGTGACTGTGCTCCATCCACGCGGGGGCGCGGGACCGGATCACCTGGGGCGGGTAGCCCATGGCGTCGACGTACACACCGAGCGCCTCGGGCAGTCGGTCTCGGAACTCGCCGGCGTCGAGGCTGGTGATCACGGTGTCCATCCACCCCATCTCATCACGTGCGCGCGTTCGCGACCGGGATTGTGTCGTACCCCGCCGATACCGTGAGCCGCAGAAGGGGAGGTGCAGGACAGATGGGTTCGAGAACGTCGGTTCGTACGCCGACCGGGGGTGCCGTCGGGTTCCTCGGTCGAGCGGAGCGCGCAGAGATCCACCGGGGCCGTGCGGTCGCCGCGGCGTCACCCGCCGACCGCTTTCTCGAGTCGTACCGCGCGGCGAGGTCGGCGGCGGCGGCGCTCGTGTCCCCGGGGCCGCGTCGACGGGGGCCCTCCGATGTGTGGCACAGGCTCGCCGTGGAAGTGCCCGAACTGGCGGAATGGGCCTCCGCGTTCGGCGGTTACTCGGCCCTCGCCGCCGCTGTGGAGGACGGCCTGCCCCGCGACGTCACACACCGTATGGCGGACGATTTCCTCTGGGCGGTCGGCCGATTCCTGGACCTCGTGGACGAGCGGCTGGGGGTTCTGGGGCCGGCGGCGTGACGCCGTGGACGACGCGCGGGGCAGGCTTCCCGTCGTCACGCGGAATCGCGGTGGTCACCACCGCGTTGCGCTCGTATGATGGGGGGAACCCTCGACCGGCCGATCCCCGTAGACTGTTCCCGTCACACGGCCGAGCCGGCCGAGCTCGTAACCACGAGCGTTCTGAGGAGGTCGCAGTGCCCCTGTCCGAGCACGAGCAGCGCATGCTCGACGAGATCGAGAATGCGCTCTACGCCGACGACCCCAAGTTCGCGTCGTCCGTTCGAAAGACCGGTGGGACCGGTGGTCGGCGACCCGCCGGTGTGGTGGTGGCCCTCGGAATCGTGGGGGTCGCACTCCTCGTGGGCGGGCTGGCACTCGACTTCAAGCCCGGCGGTTTTCCCGTCCTCAGTCTCGTGGGTTTCCTCGTGATGTTCGCGGCGGGCGTGATGGCTCTTCGTTCGGCGCCCTCCACGGGGTCGTCGTCGACCGGCGCCTCCGGCGGAACCCGGGTGCCGGGCGCGGGGAAGTCGTCCTCCAAGGGGGCGGACGGGCAGAGTTATTCCTCGCGTATGGAGGACCGCTTCCGCCGTCGGTTCGAGCAGTAACCACGACGACTGACGAGCTCCGGCGAGGGGCGAGCGCATCTGCGCTCGCCCCTCGCTCCTATTTGTGGGGTACCGGCCCGCGTGTGAGGTAGCGGGGTCCGAGGTGCCGGCCCGGGTCCGAGCGCTGTCCCACGTCTGAGCGCCGGCCCACGTCTGAGCGCCGGCCCGCGCCGCTGCCCCACTGGCGTCGACACACTCCGGTGGCGCCGATCCGTTGCTGCGGCGTCGGCCCGTTCCCGTGGCTCCGTACGAGTCCCGGCGTGGCCCAGCTCAGGGTCACCCGAGAGTTCGGCGTCGAGTTCGGCGGCGTCAGTCCCCACCGCTCGCCCCCCCCCGTTCTCCACTTTGCCCCACCGGGATCCGCTGTTCTATCCCATAGGCGTGCTCCAGTCACACCAATCACAGTTGACCGCCGGGAACGCGTCCGCGCGGACGCGCCACTTTCGGTCCCGGTAGCGGAGTTGTCCCGCGACCGGACGTTCTGAACTGCAAAGACAAGACAGAGTGGGGAGAAGTGGGGCGCAGGCCTTGTTTGTGGGGCATTGTGGGGTACAGTGGGGGACGCGAGGAGCTCGAAGGGGCCTGATCCCAGGAGGTGGCGGGTGACCGACACCGACCTCAACGACTCCGAGCGCGAACGAGCCTTCGTCGGGTACGGGACACACCGTCCCAAGCTCGACGACAAGGGACGGCTGACGATCCCGGCCAGGTTCAGGCCAGGCCTGTCGGACGGGGTGGTGGTGTGTGGGTGGTTCACCAACACACTCTCGGTCTTCCCGGAGCGCGAGTTCGACGCGCTGGTCAGAAAGGTGCGGCCGACCGCCAACCTCAGCGAGAGGCACATGGCGTTCTTCCGTCTCCTGGTGAGCGGCGCGGAGGTTCAACAACTCGATTCACAGGGGCGGGTCTCCATCCCGGTGAGTCAGCGAAACTACGCGGGCCTCGACAAGGACTGCGTGGTCAACGGCCTGGGGGAACGCCTCGAGGTCTGGGATGCAGACGCCTGGGATCGCTACAGCGCGGAGAACCTCCCTGTGTTCTCCGAAATGGAGGGCACATCCCTGGGGATCGAATTCTGATCGCCGGGACCGAGACCGGACGGTCGAGACCGCATCTCGACAGCACGAGAGCACGACAGCACGAGAGCACGAGAGCACGACAGCACGACAGCACGACGGACGGAGCCCCCCGGCCCCTGCCCGGCACCACCCTGGCGTACTTCCCCAACGCCAGGTGGGTACCGGACGGGGACCAGGGGGCTCCACCACAACCGGAGCACCGATGACATCCGGACGGGAGGGAGGCGACATGGCGGAAGATCCCGGCTCCGACCGCGCCGCGGCCCGGTTCGGCCACGTCCCCGTCTTCCTCGACCGCACCATCGAGCTCTTCCGACCCGTCATCGACGCCGCCGCCACCGCGGGCCGCAGGCCGGTGATCGTGGACGGCACGTTGGGCCTGGGCGGACACACCTCACACCTCCTCGCCGCCTTCGACGACCTGCGCATCGTCGGGGTCGACCGCGACCCGGCTGCCCTCGAGATCGCCACCCGGAGGCTCACCGCCTTCCGGGACCGGTTCACTCCCGTGCACGCCCGGTTCGATGACCTGGACCTGATCGTGGACAGTCTTCCCGCGGAGTCGAGGGACGATGCCGGCCCGGCGATCGACGGGGTACTGCTCGACTTCGGGGTCTCATCCATGCAGCTCGACGTGGCCGAGCGTGGATTCGCGTACTCGGTCGACTCGCCGCTGGACATGCGGATGGACCCCACCACGGGTCCGACCGCCGCCGACATCCTGGCGGACTACCCGCGTGACGATCTCGCGAGGATCTTCCGGGTCTACGGCGAGGAGCGGTTCGCGCGACAGATCGCCTCCGCCATCGTGCGCCGCCGGGAGACCGATCCCATCTCATCCAGTGCCCAGCTCGTCGAACTCCTCTACGACACCATTCCGCAGGGCGCACGCCGCACCGGCGGGCATCCCGGCAAGCGCGTTTTCCAGGCCTTGCGTATCGAGGTCAACGCCGAGCTCGAGGCGGTGGAGAACGCGGTACCCGGGTACCTCAACCTCCTGAGGCGTGACGGTCGGGCGGTGTTCATGGCGTACCACTCGCTCGAGGACAAGATCGTCAAGCGGGAACTCACCCTTCGGACGGCCTCGCGCACCCCCGCCGGACTGCCGGTGGAACTGCCGGGGCACGGCCCCGAGTTCGAGTCCGTGACCCGCGGCGCGGAGAAGGCGTCACAGTCCGAGATCGACCACAACCCGCGCTCGGCCTCGGTCCGGGTGCGATGCGTCCGGCGTATCGACGGGAGAACCCCATGACGAGCACCATCGACACGGCGGATCCCGCCGACGGCTCCGATACCCGGTCCGCCCCCACCACCGAGCGGCCCGGGCGGTCCCCGGGCGTCGGGGTGGTGGGGCTACGCCGCAAACCGGTCACCCGTTCGGTGCGGGGGCGCAGGACGGTGGTCGTCCCCGCCGAACGACTGAGTCCTGCCGAGTTGGCGGGTCGAATCCCCTTCGTGGTGGTCATGCTCCTCCTCATCGGCACGGGCGTCGGCGGGACCCTGCTGTTGTCGGCGCAGACGACGCAGGACACCTACGACCTCAAGAACGCGCGCGACGCCAACGTGGAGCTCGTCGAGCGCATGGAGACGCTCCGGGCGTCCAATGAGCGCGCCCGGTCGGCGGAGGTCCTGGCGCAGCGCGCCGAGAAGCTCGGAATGGTCGGGGTCGCCAGTGCCCCCATCCTCACCAGGGGTTCGGACGGTGTGATCGAGGTGGTCGGCGAGCCTGAGGCGAAGCTCGGCGCGCCGGTCAGGCCGCTGCAGCCGGCTCCGGTAGCGTCCGAACCGTCGACGTCGCCCGAGCGGGGCGGATTCGACGCACCGCCCGCGCAGGCGCCGCAGGACAGGACTCCTCGCGGGGTCGCCCCCGTCCCGTATCCACCGCTCGCGGGTCGCCCGGTCCCGGTCGCACCGCCCGCCCCGATGGAGGAACCCGCCGCCCCGGCTCCCGCTGTGGCCCCCGACCCCCCGGCCCCCGTGCCGGCCCCGGCTGGCGATGTCGCGACACTCGCGCCGGTCCCCGGCCCGCTCTACTGACGACACGACCTGCGAAAGGCCCCTCGATGACCGATCGACGCACCCCGGGACAGGGCCCGCGGGTCCCTTCGGGGGCACCTCGCGGCGGCCGCCCGGGCGACGGTCGGCCGCCCACCCGGTCCGGCAGGGTCCTCACCGCCGATTCGACGGACCGGCGGTTCACGTGGATGCGCTCAGCCTTCGCCGTCATCATGGTGATAGCGCTGGTCAAGCTGCTGTGGGTCCAGACGATCGGCGGCACCGAACTCGCGGCACGCGCGGAGAGCCAACGACAGGTCCACCAGGTGCTCCCCGCCACCCGCGGCGCGATCGTCGACGTCCACGGCGACCCGATCGCGTTCACCCGCGAGGCCCGGGATTTGTCCATCCAGCCGCTGGTCGAGCAACGCAACGCCGAAGCGCGCAGGGAACTGAACCGCACCAACCCCACGTGGGACGAGTTGGTCGACCAGATCGCTGACGAGTTCGAGTCCGTGCTCGGGGACAAGATCGACCGGCAGGAGATCGAGGCCAAACTCACCTCCGAGGGTGGTTTCACCTACCTCGTCCGCAACGTGGACGTGACCCAGGCCAACGCCATCACCCGGAAGTTCCCGATGATCGGTGCGGAACGTGTGGACATCCGCGAGTACCCGGGCGGAGCGCTCGCGGCCAACGTGGTGGGAGCCACATCGAAGAGCGACGACGGGAAGCTCATCGGTCTGCAGGGCATAGAGGCGTCTTTCAACGACGAACTCGACGGCGAGGACGGTCGCCAGACCTTCGACCGCGCCCAGGACGACACGGTGATCCCGGGGACGCTGCGGAACGTCTCGGCCCCGCGCGACGGCGACACGATCCGTCTGACCCTCGACGCCGACCTGCAGTGGCACGTCCAGAAGGCCGTGCAGTCCGCCAAGGACTCCTCGGGCGCGCAGAGTGCCTCGGCGGTCGTGCTGGACTCCCGGACCGGAGAGGTCCGCGCGATGGCCAATGACAACACCTTCAACCCCGCGGTGGGCATCGGCGCCGAACTCGAGCGCGGGGCGGACCTCGGCAACCCGGCGATCACCTCGCCCTTCGAGCCCGGCTCGGTGCAGAAGATCATCACCGCCGCGGCGGCGATCGAGGCCGGACTCACCGACCCGGATGAGGTCCATTCCGTGGACGGGAGCATCAGTATGGAGGGGGTGACCGTCTCCGATGCGTGGCAGCACGGGCCCACGCCCTACACGACCACGGGAATCTTCGGGAAGTCCTCGAACGTCGGGACCCTCATGCTGGCGCAGCGCGTCGGCAAGGAATCGTATTCGGAGTACCTGCGGAAGTTCGGGCTGGGTCAGCGGTCGGGCATCGAACTCGCCGGCGAGTCCGACGGTCTGGTCCCCGACCTGCAGAACTGGCAGGGCGGGACGTTCGCCAACCTGCCCATCGGGCAGGGGTTGTCCATGACGACCCTGCAGATGGCGGGCATCTACCAGGCCATCGCCAACGACGGGGTCCGGGTGCCGCCACGGATCGTCGCCGAGCGAGTGGACCCGGACGGTGAGGTCCACGAGGCCGATCGACCGGAGGGCGAGCGGGTGGTCAGCGAGCAGACCGCTCGCACGGTGCGTGACATGTTCCGCTCGGTCGTCCAGTCCGGCCCGGGGGCGCAGGCGGGAACCGGCCCCCAGGCCGCGGTGGCGGGGTACCAGATCAGCGGCAAGACCGGCACCGCCCAGCAGATCGACCCCTCGTGTGCCTGCTACTCCAACTCGCGGTACTGGATCACCTTCTCGGGCATCCTGCCCGCCGACGATCCGAGGTACGTGATCTCGATCATGCTCGACGCACCCCAGCGCGGCACCCTCGGCGCATCCGCCGCACCCCTCTTCCACGACATCGCCTCGTGGCTGGTCAACCGGGACAACATCCCGCCGTCCGCCCCCGCGCCGGACCTGATCCTGCAGGCGCAGTGACGCGCGACCGGCAAGGTAGCGTGTAGCGGGTTCACGAGGGGTCACGGACAACGAGAGGCGGGTCGAGGACAGGCGATGACGACAGCAGCACAGCTGGCGGACGCGGTGCAGGCGAGCCTCCTCGGTGACAGGGCGGCAGCCGACGCGGAGCTGACCGGCGCCACCATCCGGGCCCAGGACGCGGGACCCGGCACGCTCTTCGCGGCGTTGTCCGGGTCGAGGATCCACGGTGCCTCCTTCTGCGCGACGGCGGTCGAGGCGGGCGCGTCGGCCGTACTCACCGACACCGAGGGCCTGGAGTTGATGGGTCCCGTGGCCGACCGTGTCCCGGTGTTGTTGCACCCGCGACCCCGGTCCGTCCTGGGCGAGGTGGCGGCGGCCATCGTCGGGGACCCCTCCGCCGACCTGGACGTCGTGGGGATCACCGGGACGTCCGGCAAGACCACGACGACCTACCTCGTGGAGGCGGCGCTCGCGGGCTGTGGCCTCGTGGCGGGGCTCATCGGCACCACGGGCAGCAGGGTGGACGGACGGCACCTGCCGAGCAGTCTCACCACGCCTGAAGCGCCCGAGTTCCAGGCCCTGCTGGGTGAGATGCGAGCCGGGGGTGCCCGCGCCGTCGCCGCCGAGGTCTCCAGCCACGCGTTGCGGCTCGGTCGGGTGGACGGGACGCGGTTCGCCGTGGGTGCCTTCCTCAACCTCTCCCAGGATCATCTCGACTTCCACCCGAGCATGGAGGACTACTTCCGGGCCAAGGCCCGGTTGTTCGACCCCGACGCCGACTCGGGTTCCGCGGTGCGGCCCGCCGAGCGGGCAGTGATCGTGGTCGACGACGACTGGGGGAGACGACTGCTGGCGTCCCGCCCGGACGCGGTGACCGTCTCGGCCGATCCCCGCGGGTCCGCCGACTGGACGGCGGGCGAGGCGTTGACCACCGACGACGATCGGCAGGCGTTCGCCGCGTGGGGGCCGCACGGGGTGACCGTGGAGGTCGATCTACCGCTCCTCGGCCGGTTCAACGTGACCAATGCACTCGTCGCACTCGCGATCGTCGACGCCCTCGGGCTCGACGTGCGGGCCGCGGCCGCCGGACTGAGCAGCGTGCGGGTGCCGGGGCGCCTCGAGCCGGTCGTCCGCGGGCAGGATTTCCGCGTCCTCGTGGACTACGCCCACAAACCGGCCGCGGTCGCCGCGGTCCTGAGGTCCGTGCGTGCGCAGACCCGGGGACGGGTCGCCGTGGTCCTGGGTGCGGGCGGGGACAGGGATCCGGGCAAGCGACCGCTGATGGGCGCGGCGGCCGCGGAGGTCGCGGACCTCGTGGTGGTGACCGACGACAACCCGCGCAGCGAGGACCCCGCCGCGATCCGCGCGGCGGTGCGTGCGGGTGCCGAGGCCGCGGCCGGCGAGGGGACCGGCATCGAGGAGATAGCGGACCGGGGTGCCGCGATCGCCGCGGCGATCGACTGGGCGCGCTCCGGCGACGCGGTGGTGATCGCGGGCAAGGGCCACGAGACCGGACAGGAGATCGACGGGGTGGTCTTCCCCTTCGACGACCGGACCCGCGCGGCCGAGGAACTCGTCAGACGCATGGAATACACCGACACATCGGTCCGGACGGAGGACACCACCTCATGATCGACCTCACCCTCGGCGAGATCGCCGGGATCGTCGGCGGTCGGTTGGTCGGCGGCGACCCCTCGACCGCGGTCACCGGTTCCGTGGAGTTCGACTCCCGCCGTATCGAGCCCGGCGGGTTGTTCCTCGCCCTGCCCGGCGAGCGGGTCGACGGCCACGAGTTCGTCGGCCGCGCCCTGCAGGCCGGGGCGGCGGCCGCTCTGGTCGCACGCGAGGTCACCGACGTCCCCGGGGCGGCGGGCGCCCAGATCGTGGTGCCCCCCGTCGACCGGCGCGCCACCAACGCCATGGCCCTGGCCGCGGACTCCGACGGGTCCGGCGCGGCGGTGCTCGCGGCGCTCGGAGCCCTGGCGCGGGCCAGTGTCGACAGGCTGGTCGCCGACCACGGGCTCGTCGTGGTCGGGATCACCGGATCCTCGGGCAAGACCAGCACCAAGGACCTCATCGGCGCGGTCCTCTCCGCCGCCGGGACGGTCGTCGCGCCGCCCGGGTCGTTCAACAACGAGATCGGCCATCCCTGGACCGCCCTCCGCGCCGATGAGTCCACCGACTTCCTGGTGCTCGAGCTGAGTGCGCGCGCGCCGGGCAACATCAGGGAGCTCGCTGAGATCGCGCCCCCGAGGATCGGGGTGGTGCTCAACGTGGGGACCGCGCACCTCGGTGAGTTCGGCTCGCGCGACGTCATCGCCGCCACCAAGGGCGAGCTGGTCGAGGCGTTGCCGGACGCGGCACATGGCGGCGTCGCGGTGCTCAACGCCGACGACGACCGGGTCCTGGTCATGGCCGGACGGACCTCCGCTGAGGTCGTGACGGTGGGGTCTGGCCGGTCCGCTGACCTCCGCGCCGAGGGCGTGCGGGTGGACGACGAGGTGCGGGCCTCCTTCCGGCTGGTGACCCCGGACGGCGAGGCCGATGTGGCCCTCCGGGTCCACGGGGAGCACCAGGTGGGCAACGCCCTCTCGGCCGCCGCGGTGGGCTTGGCCTGCGGGATGGACGTCTCGACGATCGCCGGCGCCCTCGGTACCGCCCGGGCCGCGTCCGCGCGGCGGATGGACGTGCGGGTGACCGCCGACGGCGTCACCGTGATCAACGACTCCTACAACGCGAACCCCGATTCGGTGCGGGCAGCGCTCAAGTCACTCGCCGTGATGGCGCGGTCGGGCGGGGGACACCGCCGGACCTGGGCGATCCTGGGCGAGATGGCCGAACTGGGCGAGGACTCGGTGACGGAGCACGACCTCATCGGTCGGTTCCTCGTGCGCCTCGACGTGTCCCAACTGGTGGTGGTCGGCCGGGGTCGCCCCCAGCGCGCGCTGTTCCAGGGTGCGGTGCAGGAGGGGTCGTGGGGGTCGGAGGCGGAGCACGTCGGGACCGCAGAGGAGGCGTGCGCCGTCGTGGACGAGCAGGTGCGGCCGGGGGACATCGTGCTGGTCAAGGCCTCGGCGGCTGTGGGTTTGTGGAGCGTCGCGGAGCATCTGCTCGCGACGCGTGGTGAGGAGACGTCCGAATGACCCAGATCATGGTCGCTGGCATCGTCGCCTTCGTCGTGAGCATCTTCCTCACCCCGGTGCTCATCATCTACTTCCGTCGCCACGGCTTCGGGCAGGAGATCCGCCTGGAGGGCCCGCAGTCCCACATGAGCAAACGCGGCACCCCCAACATGGGCGGCATCGCGATCCTCGCCGCGGTGTGGCTCGGCTACATCGTGGCCGGACTGGTGGGACTGGTGACGGTCGGCGGCGGGGGATTCACCGCCTCCGGTCTGCTCATCCTCGGGCTGGCGACCGCCTTGGCGGTGGTCGGGATGATTGATGACGGCCTCAAGGTGTTCAAGCGGCACAACAAGGGTCTGGGCATCCTGTCCAAGACCGTCGGCCAGGTGCTCGCGGCTCTCGCGTTCGGCATCCTGGTCCTGGGTTTCCGGAACGACGACGGGCTGACCCCCGCCAGCCGCTCGTTGAGCTACATGCGCGACTTCGTCGCCGTCACCTTCCCGGTGGTCGTCTTCCTCATCTTCATCGTGGTCCTGGTCTACGGCTGGTCCAACGCGGTCAACTTCACCGACGGTCTGGACGGGCTGGCCGCCGGGTCGATGGCCATGGTCATGGGCACCTACGTGGTGTTCAGCTTCTGGCAGTTCCGCTACTCGTGCTTCTCCACCGCGGAGGGGGTGGATCTGTCCGGGTGTTACCAGGTGCGTGACCCACTCGACATCGCGGTGGTGTGTTCGGCCTCGCTCGGGGCGTGTCTGGGCTTCCTGTGGTGGAACGCCGCCCCGGCCAAAATCTTCATGGGCGACACGGGGTCGATGTTCCTGGGTGGCATCGTCGCGGGCGTCTCGGTGGTCTCGCGCACCGAGTTGCTCATGGTCGTCGTCGGCGCGGTCTTCGTGATCGAGTTCGTCTCGGTCCTCATCCAGGTCGTGGCGTTCCGCACCACCGGCCGTCGTCCGTTCCGCATGACACCCATCCACCACCACTTCGAGAACGGCGGGTGGGCCGAGACGACCGTCACCATCAGGTTCTGGCTCCTCGTGGCCATCTCCTGCGGTCTGGCGATCGCGCTCTTCTACGGTGACTGGCTCGCGAGCACATCGGGGTGACGGACGTGACAGGGCGCGAGACGACAGGGCGCGAGACGACAGAGCACGAGACGACAGAGCACGAGACGAGAGCATTCAGCACGGCAGGGATCGGCGGCTCCGGGCAGGGTCTCGGCATCAGCGACCTCGCCGGAGCCCGCGTCCTGGTCCTCGGCGCCGGGGTGTCCGGCCCGGGGGCGGTCCGGATACTCCACGCGCTCGGCGCTGAGCCCGTGGTGGCGGACTCGCGACCGGATGCCGTCGAGCTGCTCCAGGCCTCGCTACCGGAGGGGGTGGGCTGTACCGGCGTCGGCCTCGATCGCGCGGCCGAGATGCTTCTCGACACGGGCCCCGGCCGGATCGACCTGGTGGTGACGAGCCCGGGGTGGCGGCCCGACTCCCCGCTGCTGCGGTCCGCCACCGAGGCCGGCCTCGAGCTGTGGGGGGACGTGGAACTGGCCTGGCGGGCCGATGCGGCCGGGATGTTCGGACCGCCGCGGACCTGGCTCGCGGTGACGGGTACCAACGGTAAGACCACCACCACCTCGATGCTCGAGTCGATCTGCCGGGAGGCGGGCATGGCCGTGCGGGCGTGCGGCAACATCGGCCTGCCCGTGACGGAGGTTCTGCTCGCCGAGCCGAGGGTCGAGGTGCTCGCGGCCGAACTGTCGAGTTTCCAGCTCCACTGGGCGCCGAGCTGCCGACCCGACGTGGGGGTAGTCCTCAACGTCGCGGAGGACCACCTGGACTGGCACGGGTCGATGGAGGCGTACGCCGCGGCCAAGGCGCAGGTCCTCACCGGGCGGGTGGCGGTGGCCGGGAACGACGACCCGATCGCCTCCCGACTACTGGAGGAGGCGCCCGCGTCCGCGCGGATCGGGGTGCGCCTCGGCGCGCCCCGTCACGGGGAGCTGGGGGTGGTCGACGGTGTCCTCACCGCGCGGATCGGTGGCCGCGGGGACGACGACGAGGTGCCACTGCTGCCGGCCGTGGACGTCCGACCGCCGGGACCCGCGGGCGTGCTCGACGCTCTCGCCGCCGCGGCTGTCGCGATGTCGGTGGGGGCGGAGGCGGAGCACGTCGCCGCCGGTCTCCGGGGGTTCACGGTGGCCGCGCACCGCGCAGAGCTGGTCGACACGGTGGACGGGGTCCGCTACGTGGACGACTCCAAGGCGACCAACCCGCATGCGGCCCGCACGTCGCTGCTCGCGGGCGGGACGATGGTGTGGCTCGCCGGCGGACTGCTCAAGGGCGCCGATGTCGACCCCCTGGTCGCGGAGGTGGCGGACGTCCTGCGCGGGGTGGTCCTGATCGGCCGCGACCGGGCGCGGATCGCCGAGGCATTGTCCCGACACGCGCCGGGGGTGCCCGTCGTGGAGCTGGCCTCGGGAGACGATGACGGTGCGGCGGCTCCCGACGAGCCGCAGCAGACGATGGACCGGGCGGTCGCCGAGGCCGCACGGATGGCCACCGGAGGCGACACCGTGCTGCTCGCCCCCGCCGCCGCGTCGATGGACATGTTCACCGACTACGGCCACCGCGGGCGCAGCTTCGCGCTCGCCGTGGGCCGGGTCGCCGGGAGGTAGGGCATGACACTTCACGAATCCGCTCGCCGGGACAACGCCGACGATGCCGGCACCGCACCCCGGCCCGACCTGTTGGGTCGTATCGCCGCGCCGCTGGCGGCGATCAACCGTGCGCCGCTGACCTCCTTCCACGTGGTCATGGTGGTCACCGCCCTGCTCACGGTGATCGGCCTGGGGATGGTGCTCTCGAGCTCCAACGTCCTCGCGTTCTCCGGTGGCGGCACACCCTTCGACATCTTCCTCCGCCAGGCGGTCTTCGTGACGATCGGCTGGGTGGGGTTCGTGGTCGCCCTGCGTATGCGGTTCGAGCTTCTCCGAGCAGCCGCGCTGCCGATGCTGCTGGTGTCCATCGGGCTGCTCATCGCCGTCCTGATCCCGGGCGTCGGCATGGAGATCAACGGCTCCCGCGGATGGATCGACCTCGGGTTCTTCGCGATCCAGCCCGCGGAGATCGCCAAGTTCACGTTCATCGTCTGGGCCTCGTCGGTGGTGGCCAAGCGGATACGCACCGGGTACTGGCTCGATCTGCTCTTCCCGGCCATCGTGGGCTACGGGGTGGTCGCCGCCCTCGTCGTCGTCGCCCCCGACCTCGGGATGGCCACGGCGGTGACCCTCGCCTTCCTGTGCGTGCTGTGGTTCGCCGGGTATCCGACCCGGCACTTCGTGTGGGTGATCGCCTTCGGCACCGTCGTGTTCGGCGTGCTCGCGGTGACGTTCGCCTACCGGTTCGAACGGGTCAGGACGTTCGCCAACACCTTCGTCGGGGACTTCTCCAACCCGCAGGGATCGGCGTACCAGTCGTATCAGGGGATGCTCTCCCTGGCCGAGGGCGGCCTGTTCGGGGTCGGCCTCGGTCAGTCCAGTGCCAAGTGGTTCTACCTCCCCGAGGCGACCAACGACTTCATCTTCGCGATCATCGGAGAGGAACTCGGCTGGTTCGGGGCCGCGGTCGTCGTCTCGCTGTACCTGGCGTTGGGATGGGCGGGTATGCGCATCGCGCTGCGCTCGGCCGACCCGTTCCGGCGACTGCTCGCCGGCACCATCACCACGACGATCGTCCTGCAGGCGTTCATCAACATCGGGTACGTGGTGGGCCTGCTGCCGGTCACCGGCCTCCAGCTACCTCTGATCTCCAACGGTGGCACCTCGGCGGTGGTCACCCTGGTGTCGCTCGGACTCCTCGCCAACTGCGCCCGGCACGAGCCCGAGGCCATCTCCGCGATCCTCAGCTCCCCCGAGCGGCGCCGGCGTCGGTGGTTCACCCTCCCGGATCCGCGCCCCTACACCCCTGAGCGCCCGGTTCCCGCCTCGGACGCCCCCGGCCGCTCGAGCGCCGGCGCCCGGCGCTACGGCGAGCCCGTCACCCGCCAACCGTCGCCCCGACGCAGGGCCGCCCAGCCCGCACCGGCACCGCGGCCGGCGCGCGGTGCGCCCGCCGGTCCGCGGTACGAGTCGATGCCGATCCCGGCCGACGCCGCCCGGGACCGACGCCGTGGGGCCACCGCCATGACCGGGCGCAACGCCAAGCCCGTCCGAGCCCGGGACGACGACCGGCGCCGGCCGCGGCGACCCGCGGCCGACCCCGGATCCCGCCAGTCGCCGGGCGGTGCTGGACCCAGTCCCATCCACCGGGGACGGGAGCGATGAGCGCGCCGCGCACCGACGCTCTGTCAGTCCTGGTCGTGGGAGGCGGTACCGCGGGCCACATCGAACCCGCCCTGGCCGTCGGTGAGGCCGTGGCCGAGCTGGATCCGAATGCCCGTGTCACCGCTGTCGGCACCCCGAAGGGTCTCGAGACCGAGTTGGTCCCGCGCCGCGGTGTCCCCCTCGAGTTGGTCGACCCCGTTCCCCTGCCCCGGAAGGTCGGGGGGGACCTGTTCCGCCTGCCGACACGGTTGGCGCGCGCGGTGCGCGGCGCGCGCGCCGTACTGCGCCGGACGGAGGCCGACGTCGTGGTGGGGTTCGGCGGGTACGCGTGTGTCCCCGTGTACCTGGCGGCCGCCCTCACCAGGGGCCGGGTCCCGATCGTGGTCCACGAGGCCAACGCCCGCGCCGGGATCGCCAACAAGCTCGGCGCACGGTTCGCGGTGGCCACGCTGGCCGCGGTCAGTGGATCCGGACTGGACGCCCGGGTGGTGGGCAATCCGGTGAGGCGGGCGGTGGCCGGCCTCGACCGGGAAGCGTTGCGGGCCGAGGCGCGGGCGACCTTAGGGCTGGACCCCGACGCGCCGACCGTGCTGGTGGTGGGTGGATCCCAGGGAGCCCGATCCCTGAACTCGGCGATGGCCGTGGTGGCGCAGGAGTTCTCCGACGCCGGCGTCGGCGTGCTGCACGCCGTGGGGCCCAAGAACCTCGGTGACGCGCCGGTCGTGACGGGGGACGGCCCCGCCTACGTGACCGTGCCGTATCTGGACCGGATGGACCTGGCGTACGCGGCGGCCGATCTGATCCTGTGCCGGTCCGGGGCGATCACGGTGGCCGAGGTGTCCGCGGTGGGGCTGCCCGCCGTGTTCGTCCCGCTCCCGCACGGCAACGGGGAGCAGGCGCTCAACGCCCGGGACCTGGTGGCGGGCGGGGCGGCGCTGCTCGTCGAGGACGCGGCGCTCACACCGGACCACCTCCGGTCCACGGTCCTGCCACTCGCACTGGACCGCGACCGGCTGGACACCATGTCCGCGGCCGCCGTCAGTGGCGGCTCACGAGATGCGGCGGAGGTCGTGGCGCGGATCGCGATCGACGCCGCCGGAAAGGCACGGCGTTGACCGAGAGCACCACACCGGAGGCCCGCTCCACCGGGGACGACTTCACGACGGGGTCCGTTCCCGACACCCTGGGTCGTGTCCACATGATCGGCATCGGCGGCGCGGGGATGTCCGCCGTCGCCCGCATCCTGCTCGACCACGGGGTGGCGGTCTCGGGCAGTGACGCCCGGGACTCGGCGGACCTCCGTTCCCTCGAGTCCCTCGGCGCCGTGGTCCGGGTCGGCCACGACGCGGCCGCCGTGGACGCGCTCGACTCCCCGCCGCAGATCGTCGTGGTCTCCAAGGCCGCGATCCCCGCGGACAACCCCGAGCTGGTCGCGGCCCGGGCGGCGGGGATCCCCGTGGTGACCCGGTCCCAGGTCCTGGGCCACCTCGCGCGGGCGGGTCGCTCGATCATGGTGTGCGGCACGCACGGCAAGACCTCCACCACGTCGATGCTGATCGCCGGGATGCTCGCCGCCGGCGCGGACCCGTCCTTCGCGGTGGGGGGCACGGTCCTGCAGTTCGGCACCAACGCGCACGGCGGCGCGGATCCGGTGTTCGTGGCCGAGGCCGACGAGTCCGACGGCTCGCTCGTGCACTACGAGCCGGACGTGGTGATCCTCACCAACGCGGAGCCCGACCACCTCGACCACTTCGGCACGGCGGAGGCGTACTTCGAGGTCTTCGACACGTTCCTCGCCCGGATCCCGGACACCGGCGCCCTGGTGGTGTGCCTGGACGACGAGGGAGCGGTCGAGCGCGCCCGCCGTGCGGCGTCCGCGGGTGTCCGGGTGGTGGGGTACCGCACCGCGGGCGGCGCGGAGACCGACCTGCCGGTCGCGGGGGAACTCGCCGGGATCGACGTCGATTCCGGCGGGACCCGGGCCGTTCTCACGCTCGACGGTCGCCCGCGCGGGGACCTCCACGTGGGTACCCCGGGTCGCCACATGGCGCTCAACGCCCTCGCGGCCCTACTCGCAGCCCGGGAGGTCGCGGGGGTCGCCGGGATCGACGTCGAGGACTTCCTGTCCGGCCTGTCCGGCTTCGGGGGCGTGGGGCGGCGGTTCGAGCCCAAGGGCACCGCCACCGTCCCGGGTGGTCGGGTGCGGGTCTTCGACGACTACGCGCACCATCCGACCGAGGTCAGGGCGGTGTTGAGCGCGGGGCGGGAGATCGTCTCCGCGGACGGCGGCCGCCTGATCGCCGTGTTCCAGCCCCACCTGTACTCCCGGACCCGCATCTTCGCCGAGGAGTTCGGGCGGGCCCTGTCCCTCGCCGACGAGGTGGTGGTGCTCGACGTGTACGGCGCGCGCGAGCAGCCCGAGCCCGGGGTCGACGGTGAACTCGTCGCCCGCCACGTCAGCTCCCCGGCCCACCACGTGCCCGACCTCGACTCGGCCCTGGCCACGGTCGTCGACATCGTCCGGCCCGACGACGTGGTGTTCACCCTCGGGGCCGGGGACATCACGACGCTCGGCCCGAGGATCGTGGGCGGACCCACGGGGAGCGGGACGGGGTCATGACGAGGGCCGCCTCGTGAGGGGGACACCGCGGTGACCGACGAGCCACGCGAGGACGCGGCGGATCCGACGACGTCGGACGATCCCGACCGACGGCTCGCCGCGGCCGCCGTCCGCCGCTCCGACGAGCGGGTGCGCCACTCGGACCCCGCGGTCCGGGCCACCCTGCGCAGGCGGCGACGGCGCACCAACCGTATCTACATCGGGCTCGGTGTGGCCCTGGTCGTCCTGCTGGTCGGGTACATCGCGATGTACTTCCTGCCGGTGTTCTCCGTCCGGCAGGTCCAGGTGACCGGGACCAGCACGATCCCGGTGGAGGCGGTGACCGAGCGGGCGGCGGTGGCCCCCGGAACCCCGTTGCTCCAGGTGGACACCCACGCGGTGGCGCGGCGTGTCGCGGGGATACCGAGGGTCGACCAGGTCACCGTCACCCGCGACTACCCGTCGACCCTGCGGATCTCGCTCATCGAACGGACGGCCCTGGTGGTGGTCGAGGTCGACGGCGCGAGGCACCTGGTCGACGGGCAGGGGATCGATTTCGGACAGGGCGATCCGCCCCCCGGAACCCCGGAACTCACCGTGGGGCAGGAGGCCCGCTCCGACCTGCCGGGGATCGTCCGTGACCTGTCCGTCGTCTTCTCCGAGGTCCGGGGGACCGCGGGGCAGGAGATCGCCTCGGTGGACGTGGAGACGCCGGCGTCGATCGTCCTGACCCTCGTCGACGGTCGGATCGTCGAGTGGGGGGCCGCCGGCCGCGACCACGAGAAGGCGGTCGCGTTGGAGATGGTCCTCGAGCAGCCCGGCGAGATCTGGAACGTCTCCAATCCGGCGCTGCCGGCGTCGCGGTAGACCGACACGCCCGCGAGCCTCGTGGACGGGCGGGTCCGGTGCCCCTACCGTGTGACCCGACGGCGGAAACCGCCTCTGACCAGCAACTTTAACCCTCAAGTAGAGGGTGAGAGTTGGGCGAGAGTCTTTCGTCGAGACAGCATGCAACCGAGCACGACACCCCAAAGGAAGGCCGGGCCTCGATGAGCTCACCGCACAACTACCTCGCAGTCATCAAGGTCGTCGGAATCGGGGGCGGCGGTGTCAACGCCGTGAACAGGATGATCGACGAGGGCCTCAAGGGCGTCGAGTTCATCGCGGTGAACACCGATGCTCAGGCGCTGCTCATGTCCGATGCCGACGTCAAGCTCGATGTGGGTCGCGAACTGACCCGGGGCCTCGGTGCCGGCGCGGACCCGGAGGTCGGACGCAAGGCCGCGGAGGACCACAAGGACGAGATCGAGGAGGTCCTCAAGGGCGCCGACATGGTCTTCGTCACGGCCGGTGAGGGCGGCGGCACCGGCACGGGCGGCGCGCCGGTCGTCGCGGCCATCGCGCGCAAGCTCGGCGCGCTCACCGTCGGCGTCGTCACCCGCCCGTTCTCCTTCGAGGGCAAGCGCCGCGGGGGACAGGCGGAAGCGGGGATCGAGGGCCTGCGCGAGGCCTGCGACACCCTGATCGTGATCCCGAACGACCGCCTGCTCCAGCTCGGGGACGCCGGCGTGTCGATGATGGAGGCGTTCAAGACCGCCGACGAGGTGCTCCTCAACGGCGTCCAGGGGATCACCGACCTCATCACCACCCCCGGCGTGATCAACGTCGACTTCGCCGACGTCAAGGGCGTCATGTCCGGGGCGGGCAGCGCGCTGATGGGGATCGGCTCCTCGAGGGGGGAGGGCCGGGCGTACAAGGCCGCGGAGGCCGCCATCAACTCGCCGCTGCTGGAGACGACGATGGAGGGCGCCAAGGGCGTACTCATGTCGATCGCAGGCGGCAGCGACCTCGGCCTGTTCGAGATCAACGAGGCCGCGACCCTCGTGCAGGAGGAGGCGCACCCGGACGCGAACATCATCTTCGGCACCGTCGTCGACGACTCCCTCGGCGACGAGGTGCGGGTGACCGTCATCGCCGCGGGGTTCGAGGGCGGCTCCCGTCAGACCTCCGGCTCGGGCGGGGCACGGCGGGGCCGCCACCATCTCGACGACGAGGAGGTCCCCGGGGCGTCCGGCGAGACCGGCGGTGCCCCCGGGCTCGGGTCGACCCCTCTCGACGGGGGCCGTCGCGAGGAGCGCCGCGAGGCGGGCCAGTCCGGTGCGGGTTCCCAGGGGTCGCGCCGCAGGGACGAGGACGACGACATCGACGTCCCCCCCTTCATGCGGCACTGACCGGATGGCGCCCCACGCCCCGGGCCGGGTCCGCCGGGTCGTCACCTCCCGGCGCGGTGGCGTGTCCACGGGGGATTTCGACTCGTTCAATCTCGGTGACCACGTAGGCGACGCCCCGTCCGCGGTATCGGCCAACCGGGCCCGCCTCGCGCGGATACTGGGACTGCAGGCCTCGGACGTCGTGTGGATGGACCAGGTCCACGGCACCCGGATCGCCCGGGTCACCCGCCCCACGGGCGGAGCCGTACCGGCCACCGACGGACTGGTGACCGACCGGCCAGGGTTGGCGCTGGCCGTGCTGAGCGCCGATTGCGTGCCCGTCCTGGCCGCGGATGAGCAGGCCGGTGTGATCGGCGCGGTGCACGCTGGCCGCGCGGGGGCGGTCGGGGGTATCGTCCCCGCGCTGATCGGGGCCATGACCTCGTTGGGCGCGCAGCCCGAGCGGATCAGCGTCCTGCTGGGACCGGCGGCGGCGGGTCAGCACTACGAGTTGCCCGACGAGCTCGCGGACGAGGTGGAGAAGGCGCTGCCGGGCAGTCTCACCCGGACCGTCGCGGGGACGTCCGGGGTGGACCTGCGCGCGGGCCTGACGCGCCAGCTCGCCGGGCTCGGCGTCGACCGCGTGGACAGCGACCCGCGGTGCACCATCGCCGACGAGTCCCTCTTCTCCTACCGGAGGCAGGGCCGCACGGGACGCCAGGCCAGCGTGATCTGGCGGCAGGTATGACCGGCTGGCGACCGGCCGCGATCCTCCGCTAGGTTACGGACATGCAGCGAAACGCCAGTCCGGTGTCCGGTAGCCGTGTCTGATCCCCGGACCGAGGAACTGGCCGCCAGGCTCGCCGAGACCAGGGAGCGACTGGACGCGGCGCTGGCGGCGGCGGGCCGTCAGGACGGCGTCGACCTCGTCGTCGTCACCAAGTTCCACCCGGTCGGCGACGTCGCACGACTCGCCCGCCTGGGGGTGCGCGACCTGGGGGAGAACCGGGTGCAGGAGGCGGCCGCGAAGGTGGCCGACCTGTCGGCGACCGAACCGGACCTGGCGCGGGCCGTGCGGTGGAACATGATCGGCCACATCCAGTCCAACAAGGCCGCCGCGGTGGCCGGGTGGGCGGACCGCGTGCACTCGGTCGACTCGGTCAAGGTCGCAAGCGGCCTCGACAAGGGCAGGGGCCGGGCCGCGGCGGACGGCGACCACCCCGGGGTGCTGCCGGTGCTGCTCCAGCTGAGCCTCGACGGGGACACCTCACGTGGCGGAGTGGCCCGCGACGACCTCCCCGCGCTCGCCGATCACGTCGCGGGGCTGGACCACCTCCGGCTGGCCGGGCTCATGGTGGTGCCGCCGTTGAGCGGACCGCCCGCCGCGCACTTCGCCGAGGCCGCCCGGGTGGCGGAGGAGTTGCGGCGCGATCACCCGGGGGCCCGCGAGTTCTCCGCCGGGATGTCCGGCGACCTGGAATCCGCGATCGCCGCCGGTTCGACCTGCGTGCGTGTCGGAACGGCGATCCTGGGACCACGGCCAGTAGTTTGAGGTCCAGCATCGTGGGGCCTTCCCCACGAGGAACGGCCCGCGACGACCCGTATCAGGAAGGTCCCCGGAAGATGAGCGCAATCGCCCGGTTCAAGGAGTACTTCGGAATGTCGCCCGTCGCGGCGTACGAGGACGAGTACCTGGACGACTACGACCGCCCGATCCACCACGACATCCGCGGTTCCCGTGCGCTGCACGAGGCCGACGACCTCGGCGGAGTCGCCCGCGATCGCCGGGCGGACTACGGGTACGCCGCCGATCGGTACGGCGACGAGGCGACCCCCCGGCCCCGGCTGGGTGACCTCGATCCCGTCGACGAGCCCACCCCGGACCGTCGCCACCGCGGTCTCGACGACCCCGCCCCGCGCCCGAGGCGCTACCACGCCGCCGAGGCCGGGGCCCGGGCCTCGCTCCGCGGCGTCCCCGTCACCCGCGGCGCCGTCGCCCTGGCCCCGGAGGAGGACTTCGTCGAGGACGGCCTGGTGACCCTCCCCGAGACCGTGGTCGAGCGTCCGCGGGGATTCGGTGACGGCAAGAGCCTCGGGGAGCACTTCCGCGCGGGCCGCGCCGTGGTGTTGGATCTGTCCACGATGGCCTCCGGGGACGCGCGCCGGATGGTCGACTTCGCCGCCGGTCTGGTCTTCGGCCTCGACGGCCGCATGGAGAAGGTCACCGATCGCGAGCGCACCTTCCTGCTGCAGCCGGCCGGAATGGACCTCACCGAGGCGGAGGTCCGGGACGCGGTCAACGGCGCGTTCCGTCGCTGACCCCGGGTGGTCACCCCGTCTGACCGGGTGCCCGCGGCGCGGCGTCGATCGCTGCCAGTAGGCTTGTCCCGTGCGTGAAATCCTGCTGGTCCTTTACATCATCACCCAGGTCTTCTGGTATCTGCTCCTCGCCAGGATCGTCGTGGAGATGATCGCCTCGTTCTCCCGTGGCTGGAGCCCCCGCGGTGTCCTGGCGGTGGTCCTCGAGTGGTTGTTCACCATCACCGATCCTCCGGTCAAGGCGCTGCGCAAGGTCATCAAGCCGGTCCGGCTCGGACAGGTCTCCCTGGACCTGTCGGTGCTGGTGCTCTTCGTGATCATCATCGTGATCCAACTGGTCCTGCGGATCATGATCACCAGCGTCGCGTGAGGGGCGTGGCGGGACACAGGTGACGCGTGTAGGCGGGCCGCTGGTGACGCGCGGGCCGAATGTGACTAGATTGGCACGCGTTAAGGTAGTAATGAAGTCGTGGGTCCGGTTCGAGAACGCCGGGCCGGCACCCGAGACGACCACGAGGGGTATCCCATGCGCTTGACTCCAGCCGATGTGCACAACGTCGCGTTCTCAAAGCCGCCGATCGGTAAGCGGGGCTACAACGAGGACGAGGTCGACCAGTTCCTCGACCTGGTAGAGGAGGAGCTCGGAACCCTCGTGGAGGACAACGACGACCTCCGTCAGCGTGTCGACGAGTTGACCAAGGACCTCGAGAAGGCCCGCAAGTCGGCGGACAAGTCCGACAAGGCCTCCGGCGACTCCGCGAGCGGTTCGGGTGCCGGCCGCGTCGAGGAACCGCGGGCCGCCACCCCGCCTCCCGCGCCCGCCGCCCCCGCGCCGACCCCGGCGCCTGCGGCCACCCCGTCCCTCGCGAGCGAGGACAGCGGTTCCGCGAACTCGGACACCCATCTCCGCGCGGCCCGCGTCCTCGCGATGGCACAGGAGATGGCGGACCGCCTCACGGGCGAGGCCAAGAAGGAGTCCGACGGACTCATGGCCAAGGCCCGTGGCGAGTCCGATCGCCTCGTCGGCGACGCCAAGAACCAGTCGGAGAAGATGGTCGGGGATGCCCGCAGGGAGGCCGACAAGATCCTCGGCGAGGCCAAGACCAAGTCCGACGGGATCGTCAAGGACGCCCAGACCCGCTCCGAGCAGCAGATCAAGGAAGCACAGGCCAAGGCCGACGCCCTGCAGGCCGACGCGGAGCGCAAGCACACCGAGATCATGGCCACCATCAACCAGCAGCGCGGGGTGCTGGAGGGTCGCATCGAGCAGCTCCGGACCTTCGAGAAGGACTACCGCAGCCGCCTCACCAGCTACCTCGAGAACCAACTGACCGAACTCGGCAAGTCCGGGTCCGCCGCCCCCACCGCACCGGCCGAGAACGCCGGCGCGCCGGATCAGGGTGGCAAGAAGGACGGCGGCCACCGCGCCGAGTAGACCCCGCACCGTCGCGTCCGGTCCCCGCCCCTGCCCAGGGTGCGGGGACCGACGTATATTCGGGGAGTGGGTCCGCCCCGGAGCCGGTGCATTCCACGACTCGCACCACGGCAGGAGGAACGCATGCTCGTCGCCGCACTCGGACTGACGCTGCTCGGCTTCGCCTTCCTGGTCGCGGCCGTGGCGACCGGGCAGATCGGGTGGGCGTGGGCCTGCATCGTGGCCGGCGCCCTCGGCCTGCTGTTGCTGCTCATGGATCTTCTCCGCGGGAGGACGGCCCGTGACGGCTCCGGCGCGACTCCGCCGGACGCGAGCGACGAGGCGGAGGAGACGGACGCCCACAGCGACAGGTAACATCATCCGATGTCCGGCGCTGAGCCGGATGCGTTGAGATCCGGCCATCACCGGGGAGCGCTCGGAAGAACGGTCGGCCCCGAGGTGGGGGCGGCTCAGTAGAACCGAACCGGGGGAGCCAGTCAGGGCCCCCGACCCACGAGTGGGCGTCGCACCGTCGACGCCAAACGGGGTGGTACCGCGGACGGATGCGCCAGTCGCGTCCGGTTCGTCCCCGAGCGCAGGCCTGTCGGCCCCACGGGTACCAGCTCGTGCGGGCCCGTACCTCGAGGAGTCCGCCCACATGAGCACCGAGTCTGTGAACACCGAGTCTGTGAACACCGAGCCCACCGCAACGGGTAGCGCGTACCCGATTCTCGACCTCACCGGCGGCACCACCGCGCAGTCGCCGTCGTTCCCCGCGCTCGAGCAGACCGTCCTGGCCCGGTGGGACGAGCGCGACACCTTCCGGGAGTCCGTCCGCAGGCGAGCGGACGCCCACGAGTACGTCTTCTACGACGGCCCCCCGTTCGCCAACGGCCTACCCCACTACGGGCATCTGCTCACCGGGTACGTCAAGGACGTGATCCCGCGCTATCGCACCATGCGCGGGTACCTGGTCGAGCGCCGGTTCGGCTGGGACTGTCACGGTCTGCCGGCCGAGCTCGAGGCGGAGAAGCAGCTGGGGATCACCGAGAAGTCGCAGATCCTCGAGATGGGTCTGGCCGAGTTCAACGCGGCGTGCGAGACGTCGGTCCTGCGCTACACCGACGAGTGGGAGGACTACGTCCACCGCCAGGCCCGCTGGGTGGACTTCGAGAACGACTACAAGACCCTGGACATCGACTTCACCGAGTCCGTCCTGTGGGCGTTCAAACGCCTCTACGACAAGGGCCTGGTCTACAAGGGCTTCCGCGTGCTGCCGTACTCCTGGTACGAGCAGACGCCCCTGTCCAACCAGGAGACGCGGTTGGACGACGCGTACAAGATGCGACAGGACCCCGCGGTCACGGTCGGCCTGCCGCTCGAGGCCCCGCAGTCCAGCCCGTTCCACGGGGCCGAGGTGCTGGTGTGGACCACCACCCCCTGGACCCTGCCGTCCAACCTGGCCGCCGCCGTCCACCCCGACATCGACTACTGCGTGGTGCAGGTGAACACGGGTGAGCTCGCCGGCCGACGCTTCGTCGTGGCCGAGGCCCGCCGTGGGGTGTACGCCCCCGAGTTCGGTGAGGACGCGGAGGTGGTGGCCACGGCCAAGGGTTCCGCACTGGTGGGGCTGCCGTACGTCCCGCCGTTCGACTTCTTCGCCGGCCACCCCAACTCGCACGTGGTGCTGTCGGCCGACTACGTCACCACCGAGTCCGGTACCGGCATCGTGCACCTGGCACCCGCCTTCGGTGAGGAGGACAAGGACGCCTGCGACGCCGCCGGGATCGAGCTGGTGATCCCGGTGGGGCCGGACGGCAAATTCACCTCCGAGGTGCCGCCGTACGCCGGCCAGCTGGTCTTTGACGCCAACGCCCCCATCTCCCGCGACCTGCGGACCGCGGGCCGGCTGATCCGGCACGAGACCATCGAGCACTCGTACCCGCACTCCTGGCGCTCGGGTCAGCCGCTCATCTACATGGCGCTGCCCGCGTGGTTCGTCAAGGTCACCGCGTTCCGGGACCGGATGGTCGAGCTCAACCGCGAGCACATCACCTGGATGCCGGAGCACGTCCGCGACGGGCAGTTCGGCAAGTGGCTCGAGGGCGCGCGGGACTGGAACATCAACCGAAACCGGTACTGGGGCGCGCCGATCCCCGTCTGGGAGTCCGACGACCCCGCCTACCCGCGCGTGGATGTCTACGGGTCTCTCGACGAGCTCGAGGCCGACTTCGGCGTGCGACCCACGGATCTGCACCGTCCGTACATCGACGAGCTGACCCGGCCCAACCCCGACGACCCGACCGGCAGGTCCACCATGCGGCGGGTGGCCGACGTGTTCGACTGCTGGTTCGAGTCCGGGTCCATGCCGTTCGCCCAGGTCCACTACCCCTTCGAGAACAAGGAGTGGTTCGAGACCCACAACCCGGGCGACTTCATCGTGGAGTACAACGGCCAGACCCGGGGCTGGTTCTACACGCTGCACGTCCTGGCCACGGCCCTCTTCGACAGGCCCGCGTTCACTCACGTCGCCGCGCACGGCATCGTGTTGGGCAACGACGGGCTCAAGATGAGCAAGTCCAAGGGCAACTACCCGGACGTCAACGAGGTGTTCGCCCGCGACGGCTCGGATGCCATGCGCTGGTTCCTCATGAGTTCCCCCATCCTCCGCGGTGGCAATCTCGTGGTCACCGAACAGGGCATCCGGGAGGGCGTGCGCCAGGCCATGCTCCCGCTGTGGAACTCCTACAGCTTCCTGCAGCTGTACGCCGCCGAGCGCGCCACCTGGCGGACGGATTCGCCCCACGTGCTGGACCGCTACATCCTGTCGCGTCTGGCCACGACCCGGGACGCGATGACCCGGGCCCTGGACACCACGGACATCGCCGCCGCCTGCGACGAGCTGCGCCAGTTCGCCGACGCCCTGACCAACTGGTACGTGCGCAGGTCCCGGTCGCGGTTCTGGGCGGGGGAGTCGTCGGGGCAGGATTCGCGCGATGCCTTCGACACCCTCTACACGGTGCTCGAGACGACCATGCGGCTCGCCGCCCCGCTCCTGCCGCTCATGTCGGAGGTCGTGTGGACCGGGCTGACCGGGCGGGAGTCCGTCCACCTGGCGGACTGGCCGGCCGACGACGAGCTCCCGCACGACGCCGGGCTGGTCGAGGCGATGGAGGCCGTCCGCGACGTGTGTTCCACGGTGTCCTCGATCCGTAAGGCAAAGCACCTGCGCGTGCGCCTGCCCTTGAACGCGCTCACCGTGGCGATGCCCGACGCCGAGCGGCTGGAGCCGTTCACCGGCATCATCGCCGATGAGGTGAACGTGCGCGAGGTGCGGCTGACCAGCGACGTGGCCGCCCACGGGCGGATGGAGTTGGCGGTCAACGCGCGGGCGGCGGGGCCTCGGCTGGGCAAGCAGGTGCAGGCGTGCATCAAGGCCGCCAAGACGGGCGACTGGTCCGAGGTCGACGGCGTGGTGGTGGCCGGGGGCGTCGAGTTGCAGGAGGGCGAGTACGAGCACCGCCTCGTGGCCGCGGATCCGGAGTCCACGGCGGCGCTTCCCGGCGGGGCCGGTCTGGTGGTGCTGGATCTGACCGTCACGCAGGAGCTGGAGGCCGAGGGCTGGGCCAAGGACCGGATCCGCGAGATCCAGGAGGCCCGGCGCGCCGCCGGCTTCGACATCTCCGACCGCATCCGGGTACGCCTGGAGGTCCCGGCGGACCGTCGCGAGTGGGCTGACCGTCACGCCCGCCTGATCGCCGACGAGGTCCTGGCCACGGATTTCGAGGTCGTCGAGGCGTCGGCCCCGGGCGACGGCGACGCCGAGGAGCTCGGTGACGGTGTCAGGATGACCCTGGCCCGGGTCTGACACGGACCGGTCCTGAGCCGAGACGGGAACCGGCATGGCTGACGGGCAGGACCGGTGGGTCCTGCACGTGGACATGGATGCCTTCTTCGCCTCCTGCGAGCAGCTCACCCGGCCGACGCTGCGCGGTCGGCCGGTGCTCGTGGGAGGCGTGGGGGGTCGCGGTGTGGTGGCGGGGTGTTCGTACGAGGCGCGTGCCCGCGGGGCGCGTTCCGCCATGCCCTCGCACCAGGCCAGGCGGCTCGTGGGCCCCTCGGCCGTCTTCGTGTTCCCCCGGATGGCGGTGTACCGCGCGTTGAGCCGCCGGGTGTTCGAGGTCTTCTCCGCGCACGCTCCGGTGGTCGAGCAGGTGTCGGTGGACGAGGCCTTCCTCGAACCGCCTGAGCTCCGTGGTGCCGACGCCGAGCGGACCCGCCGGTGGGCGGAGGACCTGCGGGCGGCGATACGCGAGTCCACCGGACTGCCGGCCTCGGTGGGGGCGGGGGCGGGAAAGCAGTACGCCAAGATCGCCTCCGAGCTCGCCAAGCCCGACGGGATCGCCGTGGTGCCCCGACGCGATCACTCGGACGTGCTGTATCCGCTCCCGGTGCGGAGTCTGTGGGGCGTGGGGCCGGTGGCGGGGGAGAGGCTCTCCCAGTTCGGGATCTCCACCATCGGCGATCTGGCCGCGATGGACGACGACGACGTGGTCCACGCGCTCGGCAGGACCGTGGGGCCGGCGATCGCCCGGATCGCACGGGGATATGACGACAGGCCGGTGCACGAACGGGCCGAGGCCAAACAGATCAGCGCCGAGAGCACCTTCGCGGCTGACCTCACCACCGCCGGACAGGTCGCGGCGGCCGTGCGCAGATCGGCGGAGGGCGCACACCGGCGGCTACTGGGCGACGGGCGGGCGGCCCGGACCGTGACGGTCAAGATCAAGCGCACGGACTTCACGTCGATGACGCGGTCGTTCACGTTGCCGGTGGGTACGACCTCGCTGGAGACGATCATCGCCGTCGCGCGGTCGCTGGCCCCCGACCCCCTGGACTTCGGCGCGATCCGGCTGCTGGGCGTGGGCCTGTCAGGGCTGACCGAGATCCACCAGGACGCCCTGTTCGAGCACGAGTTCCTGCCCGGGACGCGGCAGGGACCCGGGCAGGACGAACTCGACGAGCTCCCCGACATCCTCGGGGTCGGCACCACGGTCACGACAGACGACGAGGCCTCGGGCCCGGGTGCGGAGGCCGCGGATGACCCGCTCTCCGCCCCACCGGCGATCGGCGCGTGGCGTCAGGGACTGCAGGAGAGGTTCCGCACGGGTTCGGACGTGCGCCATCCCCAGTTCGGGCACGGCTGGGTCCAGGGCTCCGGCCACGGCCGGGTGTCGGTCAGGTTCGAGACGGCGGTCACCGGTCCCGGGAGGATGCGGACCTTCGCCGAGGACGATCCCGACCTGGAACTCGCCGATCCGCTGGACTCCCTGGGGTGG
>NZ_NTGA01000059.1 GCF_002289575.1 Dietzia natronolimnaea | reverse complement strand
TATCGAATTAGCCGGTTAAGAGGGAGTCGCCAACGCTGCCTATCGACCCCTGCATCCCGGCTTCGCGGAGCGCATCGGTCAGGGCCAGGGAGACGTACTGGGCAGATTCAACTGGTCGTCGCAACACCCCAGGTAATGGAGGTGGATTGTGGGTAGGCCTGCAGGATGGATGAAGGAGCTCACGGGAAGGTCGGCGTTGAAGTCGCCGGGCCGGCCCTCGCACCGTCGTGAGGTGGAGCGGTTGTTCTGGAAGCAGATCGCCACGGGCGTCACCAGCGAGCAGGCCGCCGCGGCGGTCGGCGTGTCGAGTGCCGTCGGCACGCGGTGGTTCCGCCATCGTGGTGGCATGCCACTACACCTGGCCACGGATGTGTCCTCCCGGTACTTGTCCTTCTTTGAGCGCGAAGAGATTGCGGTGATGGTCGCCGAGGGTAAGGGGGTACGCGAAATCGCCCGCACACTGGATCGCGCGCCGTCGACGATCTCGCGCGAACTGCGCCGCAACGCTGCCACTCGCGGCGGCAAGCTCGAGTACCGGGCATCGGTTGCGCAGTGGAAGTCGGAGATCTTCGCCGCCCGCCCCAAAGAGGCGAAGCTGGTCGGCAACGAGCCCCTGCGCGAGTACGTCCAGGACCGACTGGCCGGCAGGATCACCGACAGTGACGGAGCCCCGGTCGACGGCCCTGAGGAAGCCAAATGGGCGGGCCGCAACAAGCCGCATCGAGGCGATCGCCGGTGGGTCAAGGGCTGGAGCCCCGAGCAGATCAGCAACCGCCTGAAGGTCGACTTCCCGGAAGATGAGTCCATGCGCATCTCCCACGAAGCCATCTACCAGGCGCTTTACATCCAAGGGCGAGGTGCTCTCAAGCGGGAACTCGTGACCTGCCTGCGCACGGGCCGCGCTCTGCGGGTGCCGCGCGAGCGCACCCGTTCGGCCACGTGGGCGCACGTGAACGACAAAGTCCTGATCAGTGAGCGCCCCGCCGAAGCCGAAGACCGGGCCGTGCCCGGGCACTGGGAAGGCGATCTGATCATTGGCCTCAACCGCTCCGCAATCGGCACCCTTGTTGAGCGCACCACGAGATTCACCATGCTCGTGCACCTGCCCCGCGAGGAGGGCTACGGGCAAACGCCACGAGTGAAGAACGGGCCCGCGCTGTCCGGATACGGCGCCGAGAGCATGTCGCGGGCGCTGGCCAGGACGATCACCGACCTACCCGAGCACCTCCTGCGCTCGTTGACGTGGGACCGCGGCAAAGAGTTGTCGGCGCATGCCCAGTTCACCGTTGAGACCGGTCTGCCGGTGTTCTTCGCCGACCCCCGCAGCCCCTGGCAGCGGGGCTCTAACGAGAACACGAACGGATTGCTGCGCCAGTACTTCCCGAAGGGCACCGACCTCTCCCGCTGGACCGCAGAAGACCTTGCAGCCATCGCACACACCCTCAACACACGGCCACGAAAGACGCTTGGGTGGCGAACTCCCGCCGAAGCCCTTGACGATCATCTACAGTCACTACAAACGTCAAGTGTTGCGACGACCGACTGAATTCACCCTGGGTGCCGGCGTCGCTGTGGTGGACGAGCCCGGTCGAGGTGAACTCGAACGAGCCCCGTCGGCGGGTGTGAATCGCCTGCTCGAGCGCCGACAGGACCAGGTCGGAGCGTCTGGTCATCGAGGCGCGCCAGCCGAGTATTCGGCGGGAGTAGACGTCCACGACGAACGAGACGTAGCAGAAACCGGCGAGTGTCCATACATATGTAAAGTCGGCTACCCACCACTGGTCCGGCCGGGTCGGGGCGTTCCACTGACGGTCGATCAGATCGGGATGCCGATCCGCCGAGGGAGCCGACTCAGTCGTGATCGTGCGCCGCTTACCTCGCACGATGCCGGCGATGCCGCAGATGCGCATCAGGCGGGCGACCTGGTCCCGTCCGACGTCGCGACCCCGGCGGCGCAGGCTGTGCCATAGCTTGAGCACCCCGTACAGGCCCCGCTGGTCGTGGAACAGGCAGAACACTTCGTGGGCGGCGTACGCGTCATCCAGCTCGGCAGCCGTGGACGGCGCGGCCGAGCGGGCGTAGTAGGTGCTCGGGGAGATCGCGATGCCGTGCTCGGTGAGCACGCGGCAGATCTGCTCGACCCCGAATCGCACCTTGTGAACGTCGATGTAGTCGACGATCAGGTAAGTCGGCGGTCGAGCTCCGCCGCTGCGAAAAACGCCGAGGCGGTCTTGAGGATCTCATTCGCCCGGCGCAGCTCGGCGTTCTCCCGCTTGAGGCGCCTGACCTCCGCGGATTCGGCGGTCGATTCAGGTGACGAGGGGCTCGATTCCGCTTCGATCCAGTTCCGCAGGGTCGCCGGGTTCACTCCCAGCAGTGACCCGACGTGGGTGCGAGCGGCGACCTTGGAGCACTGCGCATCCGCCAGGTGCTCGTGATACATCCGGACCGCCCGCTCCCGGGTCTCAGCGTCGAACTTTCGTGGTGCTGCCATGGGTTCCAGTTTTCCTTGTTAGATCGGAACCCTCCGACAGATCCAGTGAGGTTCAAGGCCTTCCCATGTCGCCCACGTAGTCCCTGACACTCGCAACAGGCAGCTTGATGAACGCTGCCAGAGGCTGTGGTCAGAGGGAGACTCTAGGCACGATGCACGCTGGTGGGGGCCGCTCCCGGTCGTTCTTCGACACGGGTGACGAGGCCCCCACTTCTTGCGACGGCGGACTCTGCTCGTCTAAGTTCGAGCAGAAGTCACATCACGAAACCATCACGGTATAGCGGCAGGGGAGACACGGCGGAAGTGGAGCGAAGACGTGCACGCCGCAAGGCACACCCTTTAACTGTCGACATCTGGGCGAGTTCTGGTCGCCCTCGAGGTGGCGGTAGGCATCGCCAACCCTCCGCCCGGCCCGAGTTACGCGATCAGGTTGTCGTCGTCACGGTCGCCGCCGGGGCCATCGTGTCCTCGATAAGTTTTCTAGTGGACCAGCACACAGAGGCTGGTGGTGAGCACATTCACCTCATCGCGCACGAGGAGTCGATCAGTCCTTCTGGCGAGTCTGGAGACATAGCCCTTCCCACGGCTGAACTGCCTGGGCCCGTTGCGGTGCAAGGCGACATCCCGCTGGAGAGCGCCGCCGCCATGGCGTCGTCGTTGGCGGCAGGCACCGAAATCGACGCTCGCCGGCAAGTTGCCGAGGAGACCGCGCGCCGTCCCACAGCAGTGATGCCGACAGTCGGGACCCTCACGTCTGAATTCGGCCAACGCTGGGGCTCGCTCCACGGCGGCATCGATATCGCAAACGCGATCGGAACCCCGATCGTGGCGGCCACTGACGGGACCGTCATCGATGCCGGCCCGGCGCAAGGGTTCGGCAATTGGGTCCGACTGCTGTCGGATGAGGGCACGATGACCGTTTATGGACACATGGAAGAGGTTCTCGTGTCCACCGGCCAGCGTGTACAGGCTGGACAGACGATTGCCCTCATGGGAAGTCGTGGCTTTTCCACCGGTTCGCACTTGCACTTCGAGGTGTGGTTGAACCAGGGACGGGAGCGCGCCGACCCCATCGAGTGGCTCTGGGAAAACGGTATCGCGACCAACTCAGTCAGCCCTTGGAGTGAGCCGGGGTCTGCGGTAAGGAGATCGTGAATCGGGCGCCGCGGCCGAGCCCGTCGCTGTGCACGCGGATATGGCCTTCGTGGGCTTCGACCAGTGCGCGAGTAATGGTGAGTCCGATGCCGCTTCCCCCGTGTGCCCGGTCGCGTGCGGTGTCGACGCGGTAGAAGCGGTCAAAAATGTGGTCGAGGTGCTGCGCTGCGATGCCTTCTCCAGTGTCGGCGATAGTGATCTCCACGTTCCCCTCGTGTAGGCGACTGGTGACGGTGACCATCCCACCTGAGTCGGTGTGGCGGAGCGCGTTGTGCAAAAGGTTGGTCAGGACCTGGTTGATTCGATCACTGTCGACAGTGATCGGTATTGCCTGGTCAATACGCGCTTGGAGCAGCACATTTTTGTGCGAGTACTCGGGGCGCAGGGCGTCGATCGCGGCCGCGATGATGCTGCGAGTGTCGGTACCGATGGGGATGAGACGCGTGAGGTGTTCTTCGGCTCGGGACACTGCGCTGACGTCGTGAGCGAGCCGGCCTAGCCGACCAGTCGCGGTTCGCAGAATGCGCAGCGTGTCGTCGTCGAGTGCACGGACACCGTCTTCGATCGCCTCAAGGTGGGATTCGAGCGTGGCCAGGGGAGTCCGCAACTCGTGTGCGAGATCTGAGAGCATCCGTCGGCGTGTGGTTTCGGTGGCATCTAGTCGTCGTGCCAGTTCGTTGAAGCTGACGACAAGATCGTCGAATTCACGACCTATTCTCGGCTCGTGTACTCGTGAGTCGTATTGTCCACCGGAGATCTGCTGGACTGATCGGGTGACCGGGGTGATCGATCGTTGAACGCGGCGGGCGATGTAGCCGCTGACAGCCAGCGACAAGATCACCGATACCGCCAGTGCGATCGACCACGACAGCATCATTGACGAGTTGAATGCCTCCTCCATATGGGCTGCTTCGGAGGAGTTCTGTGACAGTCCGGCCATCTCCAGATGCTCGTGGAAGATCCCGGGGGCGTGTCAGATGGTCTGTGTGAGTTGA
>NZ_NTGA01000058.1 GCF_002289575.1 Dietzia natronolimnaea | reverse complement strand
CCACCCTCTACAAAACCCGGGGCTTGACACCAAGCAGGCGACGCGTCCACGGCCTGGCTCGGGTGCGCACGAACCGCACCGCCAGTGACGGGTGGCGCAGCAGTGACACGGCGGCGACCGCTGCCAGGACCAGCAGACAGCGGCGGTCGGCCAGCACCGCCCGCATATGTGCCGCTTCGTCGATCGAACCGAACAAGAAGCCGCACACGTGCCCGCGGGCGTCGCACCGACAGACCGCGACCAATGCCACGCCGTGCGGGGAATCAAGGTAGGTCCGGTGCCAGCGACGCATGAATCGTGGCCCCAGTCCGGGGAAGAAACCGGCCGGTAGCTGTTCAACGTGCAACTGCGCGGTCGCGCCGAGATCAGCGATCGTGGCACACCGCAGCACGAGATCGTCCTCCGTCACCGGTCCCGGCCGTGGGCAAGGCGCCGTCCGCGCACGGTAGAGCAGGCGGTAGCGCCACGTCGGTCGACACATAAGCTGACTCCCTTCTTCGGTCAGATCAAACCGGGCCCGGCCACTTGCGCGCCGGAAATGCCAGTTCGGTTAATGGGAAAGCGGCCAGAGCTCGGAAACTCGACAGTGAAACTTGCACCCCGGCCGGGCCCGTCACTGTGCGCTCGAATGTTCCCGCCGTGGGCTTCGACAAGTGCGAGAGTGTGGTCAAGCCGATACCGCTGCCGCCGCGGGGGCGCTCAGTCCTCGTAGACGAAGGACACGGACCATTCGCCGTTGAGGATCGACGGCTCACCGGCCTTGTCATAGAAGATCGGTACCGACCGGATGGCTAGGCCCTCGATGGGGCCATGTTCCGGGGTGCTCACCGGAATGAGTAGCTCGCCGGCACCGCCAGCCTCGACGATGTACTCGTTGGTGCCGCCCTGACGCACCTCGTAGACGTTCATCGTCGACTCGCGCAGCTCGGTGGACAAGCGGACGGTCAGTGTGTGCTCGCCGCGCACCACGAACTCGGGCACCGGGTTGGTGAAGGAGTTGCCGTCCAGGTCGGTCGCGGTGAAGGGCAGAGCCTTGACGGTGCTGCGGTCGGTGGCCACGGTGATCTCCGACAGCACACCGAACCGGGCTTCCGACCCCTTCCACGCCCCCAGGATGGCGGCGATCATGATGATCATCCACGCCAGGATCGCCCAGGTTGCCGGGCGGACACGGCGGCCGGTCAGTTCGGATGCATTGCGGGAGCTCACAGTTTCGTTCTGCCGATCTCTTCGTAGTCGGACTCAGGGAGCCGCCGGCTTCCCCGAGGTGCCGCGAACGGTTCCACCTAGCCCAGTGTGGTTACCCGGCTCGCCTCGCACGGTGCCAAAAAGCGTCTCCTGCCCGAGTCGGACCGGGGCGATAGCCGGCCCCGTTTCTTTCATTTCGCGGAGTTGGATGCTGCGCTTTCTAAAGCAGATATCGAGGCTGCGAAGTGCTCCTCAACCGTTCAGTTCAGGCCAGCATAGGAGTGCAGACCGGAGACCACGATGTTGATAAAGAACAGATTGAAGATGAGCACCGCGAACCCGGCGAGGTTGATCCAAGCGGCCTTCTTGGGGCCCCAGCCACTGGTGGCGCGGGCGTGCAGATAGCCGGCGTAAAGGACCCAAGAGACGAAGGAGGCAGTCTCTTTGGGGTCCCAGCCCCAGAAGCGACCCCACGCGCCCTCGGCCCAGACAGCGCCCAGCAGGATGCCCACGCTGTAGATCGGGAATGCGATCACAGCGGTGCGATAGGCCAGTCGGTCGAGAGTGTCGGCATGCGGTAGTGGGCGGGAAAGCCCGGAGCTCCAGCCCTTTTCCTGACCCTGCGGTTGCCACACCCGGATCAGGTACATGATCGAGGCGACACCGGATATCAGCAGGATGGCCGATCCCAGCGAGATGATCGAGACGTGGATGGGCAGCCAGTACGACTGCAGTGCCGGCACGACGGGAGCGGCTTCGGAATACAGGTTGGTGCCGCCGAAAAACAGCAGGATCAGAACCGGTACCAGTACGAATGGCCAGGCCACCTGCAGGGCCGGCTTGCGCAGGAAAATCAGCCCGGCGCCCACGCCCAGCAGCGTGGTCGCCAAAATGAACTCGTACATGTTGCCCCACGGGAACCGGTCCGTGGCCACCCCGCGCAGGATCAGCGCAGCCGCTTGGAAGAGGAAGGCGATGATGATGAATAGCTGTGCGATCCGTGCCCAGCGGACACTGCCTGCGGACTCACGGTCCTCGTCTCCGGTGTCGGTGAGAGAGGTTGATTCTGTGAGCCCGGGCCCACCGGCGCCCACTAGGTTCCGGCTTGATTTAGTCACCTTGGCTACCCGGAATCCGGCGTAGTAGATCAACGATGCGACAAGTGCCAGCACGTATAGACCGAACGCGGACCTATATGCCAGGTCGCTGTAGGTGGAGAGCGTCTCGTTGACAGGCAGTCCCTGCGCGAGAATTACAGTGTTCACCGGATGTTGTCCTTCCACGAAGCGTCGGGGTCGGCGCCTCGACTAGATGCAGTGTCGCTAGGTTCGGGCAAGACGGGTGTAGCAGTAGCAATGGTGGCCAGCCGGTCCCGGAGGTCGTCGAATTCCCGGCCCCAGCCCGATCTGTCCGTCTTAGCGAGGCCACCCAGGTCGACGCGGGTCGCCTGGGCCCCGTCGACAATGACCCGTGCCCAGATCCTTCGGCGACGGACCATCAACGACAGGACGAGTCCACCCACCATGACGGCAGCGAACACGCCCACCCAGATCTGAGTAGGGTCCTCCGAGACCTGGATGTTGATGAACTCGTCGGCTCCGTCGAAGCGAACCTCGGTGCCATCGGGCAGGGTCGTGGATTCGCCGGGCATGAGGTTGACGCGGGCCCTACGCTCCAACGCGCCCGACTCCATAAGGTCGGGGTCCAGCGAGAAGATCGACTGTGCGCCGCCATTGTCCAGGCCGGCGTTGCCCTGGTAGACGTCGATCGCCACCGCCGGGTCGTCCATCCGCGGGAAACGGGAGCTGAGTATGTTGCCGTCGAACGAGGCGGTCGGGGCGAACAGCCCCTGGATGGCGATCTGCTGCTCAAGGCGATCGTCGATGTCCGGGTACATGCCGGCTGGCGGATCAAAGCGCATGATGCCGGAGGAGAGAAAAGTCAACAGGTCCGTCGGTTGCCACTGCACTGTGTCTGTACGGGTCTCGCCGTTGGGGAACGTGACCGTGAACGTGGGCGCGAAGCCGTGACCTTGGAGGTAAACACGAGTACCGCCGATGCGCAGCGGGTGGTTGACCTGCAACGTGTAGGGATCCCATGTGTCTGGATCGGTGGTGGTGACCTCCTCACTGAAGCGAATGTTGGAGGTGAACATCTCCGCCTGGCCATTGGGTAGATAGTCGGTACGGAAATCTTCGACCTTGATACAGAACGGCGCCAAGTCAGTGCCGTCTACCAGCAGACCTGCCCGGAACGAGTCGTACGCACTAGGCGTGGTGTTGCAGAAGGCCGGCGATTCCTCGTTGGCGATGATCACCCGCATGCCCTCCGCGTACACGAACTTGCCGGCCGCGAACGCGATCAGCAGGAACAGCAAGCCGAAGTGGAATACGATGTTGCCCACCTCGCGCGCATACCCGCGCTCCGCGGACAACTCGATGCTGCCCGACACGCGACCGTCCCCGTTGTTGCGACGGACCCGCCAGCCCTTGAGGCTCTTTTGGACCTGGTCCGCAGCCTGCTCCGGCGTGGCCGTGGTCCGGTACGCCGCATGATGCGGCAGGCGCGCAAGGTTACGCGGGGCAAGCGGCGGCGGGGCCTTGAGTTGTTTGACCAGATCAATCGACCGCGGCGTCAGGCAGCCCACCAGCGATATAAACAGCAACACATACACGGCTGTGAACCACCAGCTGGAGAACACGTCGAACAACTGGAGCTTGTCGAAGAACTCCCCCAGCCAGCCGTTGTCCGCGATGTACTGATTGACGTTTCCCTGGTTGAGGCTGCGCTGCGGCAGGAGCGCCCCCGGTATCGCCGCCACCGCCAGCAGAAATAGCAGAATCAATGCCGTGCGCATCGCGGTGAGAGTGCGCCATGAGTTCCGCAGGAACGCGGTGACCGGAGCCATCCTAGGCACTGATATGAGTCCCCTCTGCCGTTCCCGGTGCGACGAACCGGAACGAGGGGCAGCTTCGGTGGGGCGTCACCGGCTTCATAGCATCATCAGCACCGCTGTAGCACGCATAGTCACATCTGGAGATTGTCCTTCGCCGACCCCATTGATTCGGTTGGGGTTTGATGAAGGTCTGATCAAGATCAAGCATGCGATAGGCGCCAGTGGCAGACCTACGACGATGATTGAGGCCTTATGTTCACATCCGATTCTCGAGACGCCGGACCTGAAGGTGAGTCACCGACCACGCGCGCGACCACAGGGCTGCGGGCGATGGTCATCGAAGATGAGCGTGAGCTCGCCGATCTCATCGGTACCTATCTGACCCGCGAGGGCTTCGACATCACGATCGTTCACGACGGGCAGGATGCAGTCGACCTGATCCGGCAGATTGATCCCGACGTCGTCGTGCTAGACCTCGGCCTTCCGCGGCTGGACGGCGTCGAAGTGTGCCGCCAGTTGCGCACCTTTTCCGATGCGTATGTCGTCATGCTCACCGCCCGCACCGAGGAGGTCGATACCCTCATCGGACTGTCCGTGGGAGCCGACGACTACATGACCAAACCGTTCAGCCCACGAGAGCTCATGGCCCGCATCCAGGTCATGCTGCGCCGTCCTCGATCGTCTACAGCCTTACGCTCCCCGTCTGCGGCCTCCGATCACAGAGAGCTGCGAAGGATTGGGGCACTGGCGATCGACGTCGAAGGCCGCGAGGTCACCGTCGACACCACCCCGGTTCAGTTGACCAGGACCGAGTTCGACCTCTTGGCGGCACTGACGCGAGACCCCGGCTTGGTGCTGTCCCGGACGCAGTTGATCAGTGCCATCTGGGGGCCTGACTGGGTCGGCGACACGCACCTTGTTGATGTCCACATCGGGCACCTCAGACGCAAGCTCGGAGACACTGCGTCCCGGGGCGCGTACATCCGCACCGTCCGCGGTGTCGGCTACCGCACCGGAGATGGTCAGTGAGCCGGATCGATCTGGGTGACAACGTGACGCGCCTCAAGCGGTGGTTCACCACTGCCACCTTCGGGACCCGGCTACTGGCGGCGCTCGCTTTTGTGATGATCGGTTTCGCAGTCAGTGCCTGGGTCGTCGCCGCAATACTTGCCCCCGGGATCGAGCCTGTCAAGATAATTGTGTGAGTTTTG
>NZ_NTGA01000057.1 GCF_002289575.1 Dietzia natronolimnaea | reverse complement strand
ACCATCGCTGCTGTGTCGCAGGGTGATTTATAGCTTTTTGAAACGTCGACTTTTGGGCTCCAGGGTTTAGTGGTACAGACTCCGGGTGTTGTTCACTGCATCCTGCCCTTCGCAGCCCGAAGTTAGGAGTTATCCCACCGCAGGGATGGGCCACTCCCAGGTGTCTACGCCGGGCACCTCGAGAAGCAGGGTCTGGGAGTCCGCAGGAACGTCGAACTGGAGCATTCCGGCGTACTTGGATCCTGGGTTCAGCATCCCGCCGAGCCCATCCGGGTCGGCGTTGCAGGGCGACATCAACGCCCCTGTCTCATTCTTTTTCGTGACCCCCTCGGCCGTGACGACCGACCAGTTGTAGGTTTGAAACGACCCGGTGAGCATGTATTCGCTGGCCCCTGGCTTGGTCTCGATCGTCAGGTCCACATCGAGGAGTTGCCCCTCCACGGGTTCTATTGGGTACTCACACTCGGAAGTTCGGCTGATGTCGGTCACTGTGAATGCAACGCATGGTTCGCCGCCACAGTCGCCTTCGGAGCCGTAGGCGCCCTCCTGGCCAACCTCTTTCAAAATAGCTCCTCGATCGCTGCGCGGCGGCCCATCGTCACTGTTCGGAGCAGCGGGGGAGTTGCCCGGTGTCCCATTGTCGCTGCCCGTGGTGCTGCACGCCGCGGCAAGGAGCGCCACTGCCGAGATGATCATCAATCGCCGCACGGCGACCTCCCAGTTCGTAGTTTCAGACAGATTAAGTCCCCCGACTACGGCGGGGGCTGATCTGGGTCGGTCGGACGATGCTGAAGCTGCGGAAGGCGCAAGGGCAGTGGGGCACGCCGGCTCGAGTGCGAGACGCCACCGCTACGAATTTAATGCACCAGGCCCGTCCAATCCGCTCTGGCAGATTCGAAGACCTCGCCTTCGGTGAACTGCCGGCCTGTGACCCTCAATTTCGTTTGGCGGTGTCAGGTGATGCCGATGCCGAGGGGAGGAGCATCGCGCGGCGACGGTCCTCCCTTCAGTGGGGGGGCGCCGATCGAACCTTGAGGTTCATCGCCCCTGCTCATGACTACGCCGTCTTTGGCTTCTGCCGGCGCGGGGCTGGCTTCTCGGTCTCGCGTTGCAGTGCCCGGTAGACGGTGGTGCGGCTGACGCCCAAGACCTCGCCGATC
>NZ_NTGA01000056.1 GCF_002289575.1 Dietzia natronolimnaea | reverse complement strand
GGACCTCGCCGATTTGGGCGACGGTCATGTCTTGTTGCTCGTAGAGCTTGCGGGCGGTGCGCAGTTTGTCCCCAGACAACAACGGTGGACGCCCACCTCTACGGCCACGGGCCCGGGCGGCCTCCAGGCCGGCGTGGGTGCGCTCGGAGATGAGGTCTCGTTCGAACTCCGCCAGCGAGGCGAAGATGTGAAACACCAGCCGCCCGCCCGAGGACCCGGTGTCGATGTTTTCTTGCAGGGATCGGAACTCGATTCCGCGTTCCTGCAACTCGGTCAGCTGATCGATCAGATGCCGAATCGATCGGCCCAGCCGATCCAGTCGCCAGACCACGAGCGTGTCTCCCGGGCGCAATTGGTCGAGGAGCTTTCCCAACTCTGGGCGCGAGGCCAATGCCCCGGAGGCGGTGTCGGTGAAGACCTTGTAGCAGCCGGCAGCCTCCAGGGCATCGTGCTGCAGTCGGGCGTCTTGATCGCCTGTCGACACCCGTGCGTACCCGAAAGCGTGGCCCATACCGCTAAATGTAGCAATACCCGTCGCTGCCCTATGGATCCGAGACATAGATTCCGGGACTGGGTTCCGCTACAGATTGGGCTCTCGTCCACCTCGGCGTATCCGAATTCGGCCAACTCGAGTCCACTTGTAGCAAAAACGATCGTTTTGGCACCATTGGAACTGGTGAGCCATCTCGGTGAGCGAAGCGCAAGTCAATGGCGTGCCCGGAGACGGCCTATTGTGGTGCATCTCGCAGCGGACAAGCTGACCGTGTGCCGTCAGCGCATCCAGCAGGCCACCACCGGGCACCGCGGACGCACCGGCAACCCATCTACGGCATCCGCCGGACGATGAACACTCGCACCAAGCTGCTCACCGACCAGCAGAAGGCCTGCTCGTTCAAGACGTTCACCACCCACGATGCGCACGTCGCCGTGGAGGTCACTTACGGAATCTGCCCGCGTTTGATCGAGGCATACGGAACTCTGGCGTCCGTGAGGGAAACATCGCGATGTGCAAGCTCCTCAAATCCATCCGGGCGCGTGCCCAAGGATTTGCCTGTGCTCGCCCAGCTCGGCCGATCACTGTGGAAGCGGCACCGCGAACTCGTCGCCTACTTCGATGTGGGAGCCGCCAGCGGCGCGTTCGAGGCCATCAACGGATGCCTCGAGCACCTACGCGGGATCGCCCGGGGCTTCCGGAACCTCAAGCACTACATCGTGCGGTCACTGACTCACTCCGGACAGGCCCAGAACCGGATCAACGCATTCTAAAAAGCATTACCCTCAACATTAGCTACTGCATCGACGTAAGAGGGAGCCAGGTATGACCCAAAATGAGCGCTCATTTTATCAGACCAGCGCCGGTAGGCGTTGGCTCGGCGTGGCCGGAGTAATGGCTATTTTGCTCAGCGGGCTCGTGTACATGAGGGTCGATGCTCGAAACCAAATCACCAATGAGGCGTGGGAAATATGTCAAGCTCAAGTAAAAAGTAAGAGTGAAGCCAAAATGGTTTTCGGAGAATACGATGTTGAAAGGAACGGGAAAACCTACAACTTTATTGGTGATCTGGAACTGACTGACCGAACCGGCACCGTTTATCCTTCCCGGTATCAGTGCATAATCAACCCGAACGGACCGCCGCGAGACTTTAAAATCGCCGTTGACTTTTCCGAAATGGCCTATGCGAATGCATTAGCTGACGCCGATTCGGATAATGGTTCCGCAATCGATGCAGAATTGCAGAGTTATGGAGTTACACGAAAGTTGCTCGAAGACCTAAATTCTAATGCTGCCTCAAATGGATACTCAATTAATCGAAATGTTCCGATGACGGAAAGGGAGCTTGTAAACTTTACTTTTGCAATGATATCTATCTGCGAAGACATTCGAATAGGTGCAACCAGTTGGGACCAAGAGATGTCCCAAGATATCTCGGGCGGCGCGCCAAGAAACGGTGCCGCGCGGATGCATCAATTTCTCGAAACTGAGTTCTGTCCGCGCATAAAATTCGGGAAGTAAACTGAGCGTTCGGACTCGTTTCGATTTGCCAGCTCGGGAGCGTCACGTTTCTTAAGTTGATCGACGTGGACCGACAAGGCGAGTAGCTCCTGATCGTGCAGTGGCAATACGGCTTATATCGTTTTCGGTGCTGGGTTTTTCCAGCTCAACAGTCCGCTAGGGTTGACGGTGGGAGAGGTTCGTTGAGTGCGGTTGTCGGTTGAGGGTTGTGCCGCGTGAACAGGGCCTGCGACACCGGATCTGCCCGCCACGTGGCCCGATTCTGCCGCACGAACCCCTGCCGAGGATCACTCTGCGACGGGTCATGGCGAGATGAGTTAGTGAGGCGCAGAAGGACCGGTTGGCCCATGAGGCTGTGCCGCGTCCGGGACTCGGCCCGGCATCTCGTCAGACTGTAGGTTTTTAAGGCACATTCACGGCGCCAGGCGGGCCGCCGCGGGAGCCCTCGTCCACCCCGCTGGGGCCGCGGGTTTCAGGCGCAGCATGACGTCGGCATCTGGTTTCGGAAGAGGCCGGCCACGATGCGCAGGCTTTCGCTCATGGTCAGGTACGGCGCCCAGGTGTCGGCCAGATCGTCGACGGTCATGCCGCTTTTGATGGCGTAGGTGGCCGCCAGCATGATCTCCCCGGCCCCGTCCGCCAGAGCGTGCACGCCCAGAACCTTGCCGCTCACGGCGTCGGCGACGAGCTTCACCGCCCCGCGGGTGTCGTGCTGGACGAGCGCCCGGGGGACATCGGACAGGTCCAGGACGCGGCAGTCGCACGCGTGCCCTCGGGTGAGGGCCTCGTCCTTGGTCAACCCCGCCGAGGCCAGCTGGGGCCGGGTGAACACGACCGCAGGAAAGCCGGCGTAGTCGACCCGAGCTGCCGGCGGGTACCTGTCCTCGGTCAGGGCGTTGAGCGCGGCGGCCCGACCGCCGGCGGCGGCGGCGTAGACGTACTGGGGAGCCCCCGAGACGTCACCGGCGGCCCAGACGCGCGGGTTGGAGGTGCGCTGGGTCTGGTCGACCACGACGAAGCCGCGCTCGTCCACGTCCACACCGGCAGCGGCCAGGTTCAGGCCGTCGGTGCGGGGCAGGCGTCCGGTGGCCACCAGGACCTGCGCGCCGCGCACCTGTTCGCCCGAGTCCGTGGTCACCACCACCTCTCCTGCGGGGCCTGGTTCGCGGGCCACAGTGGTCGCGCGCTCTTCGACCACGGTGATGCCGTCGTCGGTGAAGACTTCCAGAAGTCTCTGGGCCAGCTCCGGCTCGGCGTGCGGCGCCAGACGCCCGACCACAGAGACCCGGGTGCCGAGGTGAGCGAACAGCTGGGCCTGCTCCATCCCGACGTACCCGCCACCGATAACGACCAGGGACTCAGGCAGCTCGGTCAGCTGCATCGCGGTGGTGGACGTCAGCCGGTCCACAGAGTCGAGACCGACCACCTCCGGGATGGCGGGGGTGGCACCGGTGGCGACCAGATAGGCCCGGGCCCGCAGCGCCTGGCCGTCGACGGCCAGGGTGTCCCCGTCCAGGAAGCTGGCCTGGCCTGGGCGGACCTGGAAGCCGTAGGCAGCGGCCACATCGGCGTACTTCGCATCACGCAGGCGCTCGATGAGTGCGTCCTTCTGGGCCACCAGATCGCCGAGGTTCACCGGTGCGGCTGACGTTGGGGCACCTTTGAAGGGATTGGTGAGCGCGGCGTGCCGGGCCCCGGCGGCCGCCAGGAGCGTCTTGGACGGCACGCAGCCGATGTTCACGCACGTCCCGCCCAGAACACCGCGCTCAACCAGCACGACGCTCTTACCGGCCTGGCTGGCCGCGATGGCGGCGGACATCGCCGCGCCTCCTGAGCCGATCACGGCCAGATCGACGTCGTAGTCCACACCCATTTGCCCACCTTCCTTCGCGTGACCCCTCTTCAGCGTCCATAGTGGACGTTCCAGCGCAGGGGAAGGTCAAGGCGAACATGGACGAGAGCCGAGAAAGGGGCCACTGTGCGCATCGGTGAGTTGGCCGTGGCCAGCGGCACCACAACCAAGACGCTGCGCTTCTACGAAGAAGCCGGCCTACTACCTGCGCCTGAGCGCACCGCCAACGGATACCGCGACTACACCCCTGCGGCCCTGGCGCGCCTGGACTTCGTTCGCCGCGGCCGCACCGCTGGGCTCACCCTGGCCCAGATTCGCGAGATCCTCGACATCCGCGACGCCGGAGTCGCACCCTGCCAGCACGTGCACGCCCTGCTCGAAGCCCACCTGGGCGACCTGGACCGCCAAATCGCCGACCTGCAAGCACTGCGACACACCGTCGCGCACCTTCACCACAGTGCCACCACCAGCGACCCCACCAAATGCGACACCACGACCGTCTGCCGCTATCTGGAGTGTTCCCGCTAAAGTGGCCACTGC
>NZ_NTGA01000055.1 GCF_002289575.1 Dietzia natronolimnaea | reverse complement strand
CCAGTTACGCACTCCGGATCCGGAAGGGCCCCTTATCCATGGGTGTGGGCTCGCGTGCACACCACGCGCGAGACCGCCGTTGGGGTGCTGCAGCAGGTACAGATCGCTGTGGTGGAAGTCCGAACGGATCGCGCCGGCCGATCGCGCCGACTCCACGAGTCTTTCAGCCGCGTGGAACGCCCGCCCGATCTCCGCCCGGAACAGCTCGGTTCCAGCATCCGGCGAGAGGATGACGTCGCTGAACCCGAGATTGAACCGCTGTGAGTGCGCCAATTGTGGCTGGTTGATCGACTACGAGGAGTCTGGGTCGGTGTCGAGTGAGTGTGCCGGTCGAGTGTGGTGTGCAATGGTATTCACCCCCTGCGGCAACATGACTGAGAATGCTCCACTCGATAATCATGGCGAGGAACTTCTATGGATCCTGTAGTCACAACCCTTGAGCTCCGCGGTGACGGTGTCACACTTGCCGCCGACCGGTGGGATCCACCGTCAACTGCGGGCGATTCAGACGTCAGCAGTAAAGGTGTGGTGCTGTTGCTGCACGGCGGCGGGCAGACCCGGCATTCCTGGCGAAACACCGGACGCAGGCTCGCGGCGGACGGCTGGTCCGCCCTCGCCCTGGATGCACGGGGGCATGGGCAGAGCCAATGGGCACCGGACGGGGACTATGGCATCGACGCTCTGGTCGCCGACCTGACCTCGGTCATCGGCGAGTTGGGGCAGACGCCGGTACTGGTCGGGGCCTCGATGGGCGGTATGACGTCGTTGATCGGACAAGGAGAGAATCCCGAGCTCGCTCGTGGTCTGGTGTTGGTCGATATCGCCCCGAAGGTCGAACCGGGCGGCACCGCGGAGATTATGGCGTTCATGCAAAGTGGCCTGGATGGTTTTGACAGCCTCGACGACGCTGCCGCAGCGATCGCAGCGTATACCCCGAACCGGGTCCGCACCCCCAACCCGCAGGGGCTGCGCAAGAACCTCCGTCTGCGCGATGGCCGCTGGTATTGGCATTGGGATCCGGCGTTTCTGCGCCAGGGCGACGAACCCACCCGCCAGACCGACTCGATCGTGCGATACGAACGCGCCCGGGACGCCGCAGCCGCGATTACCGTTCCCACGATGCTCGTTCGTGGAACACAATCAAACGTGGTCAGCGAAGAGGGCGCCAAAGAGTTGCTTGAGCTCATACCGACCGCCAGATTGATCGACGTCACCGGGTCCGGTCATATGGTCGCCGGCGACGACAACGATGTGTTCAGCGGCGGATTGAAGGGTTTTCTCGACAACGACGTTCTCGCATCGCGCCACTGACGCCGTCGAGGACTCGAACGTCACCGGCGGCGGGAGCTCACCTGGGTTGCGTATCGGTGCCGGTTGCATTGATGGCCGGATTCGCCCGCCCCCGCGGGCCGCTTCGCTGACAGCGGAGCTCGAGGACCGCTTCCCCGGATGTGGCCGCCCTGCGATCCCGGCTTCGATGTTGGCCACGAGCATGGACCGATAACCAGACTTTATGTAAAGCGGTCACGAGGTGAAGCCACCGAGCTCTCGCCCACCTGCCACGCCAGTAGCGAGGACGCTAAGCACATTCCGCATACCTACTAGCAGTCATCTCCTGCCGATCCGGCGGTGTCAGCCGCACCGCGTGCGCCCACCGGTTCGCCCTACTCGTCGCCGGTGAACTGTCTGACGGTGCGATCGGAGAAAACCGCTGCAACGAACCCCTCTGCGCTCGCGTCGGACCCCGGAGCCTCGTCGCCTCCACTCAATCAACGAACCGCCGCTACGACGTCGCCTGCGGATGAACCGTCAGACTCCACGAAGAGATAATGTCAGTGGTCGATGTTTCACTTGTGTGCCTGACGGCGTGCACCCGCTGTAGCCATCAACGGATCGTTTTGGTCATGGATGGTCCCGCTTTTCGAGGAAACGATTGAAGTGACGATCGAAGAGGACATACGCGACTGGGCGCTAACAAGGCCCGCGTGGCAACAGGACGTACTGATCGCCCTGTCGCACGGCGAAACGTACGACGATCCCGATGTCGTCGCGAAGCTCGCCGACCGTCTCCAGGAGCGGGGCAGTGCAACGCCCAACGAAGCTGCCCGAAACCTCACCCTCGGCGCGACCGAAGCGAGGCAGGTCTGGCTCAAGAGAATCTGCGGCGGCAATAGCGTCAACGCACTTGCCGCTGACCAGACACTGGCGTTTGAGCCCGCAGGACTAACGATCAGTTACGGCAACAATGGCGCTGGCAAATCCGGATACGCACGCATCATCAAAGCAATGGTTGCTGCGCGCCACTCCTCGCTCGTCCTACCAGACGTATATCGAGACGGCTCACCTGACCCGAGCGCTGAACTCGAGTACTCGGTAGACGGCCAGCCGTTCTCAGTGAAGTTCCCCGCCGATCCTCCGGTGCCGGATCTTCAGCAAGTTCGCTTTTACGACGAGCACTGCGGCGACGAGTACCTGCTCCGCGACTCGACCGTTACCTACCGCCCCTCTGCCCTCACCGTGCTAGACGGTCTCATCACCGTGTGTGGGATGGTTCGCGAGGAATTGCAGCGGCGCATTGCCGAAAGTAATCAGAAGCGCCTGAACCTCACCCTCCCCCAAGGCGCCGCTGGGAACACCTTCTTATCTCACCTGTCGGCCATTACAACTGACCTGGACATTGAGAACGCCTGCTCGTTTACATCCGAGGACGCCGATAACCTCGGCAAGGCGATTCAGGAAGTCGCACGGTTGGAGACGAGCGACGCCTCCAAAGAGCGTGTGCGCCTTCAGGCCGATGCCAGCCACGCCATGACTCTGAAAGCTGCGATCGCTGAGTTAGAAGACACCCTGAGCGCTGATCGCCTCACTGCGATCGAAAAGCTCAAGGACAACGCCCTGACCAAACGCTCTGCAGCAAATCTCGCAGCAGAGACATCCTTCGACGACGAGCCGCTGTCTGGAGTTGGTTCGGAGACCTGGCGGACACTATGGCGCGCTGCCCGTGACTATGCAGTCTCCGTCCCCGGCCATGAGCACGAGTTCCCCGAGGTCGGTGACGACGCCCGCTGCGCACTTTGCCAACAGCCACTTAGCGACGACGCCAAGGTGCGTTTCACTCGCTTCAACGCCTACATGACTGACACCACCGAGAGAGACGCCGTCGCAGCCGAGCACCTCTACGAAGAGGCGCTCGCCGGTCTCCGGGGACTGCATTTCTCTACCCAGACGATCGCGACCGCACTGACCGCACTCGGTACCCACGACGAGGCGCTGGCTAATGCTGCCCAGCGCCAACTACTCATGCTTGAGAAGCATCGCAACGAGGCACTGAAACACTTCGCGGCGAGTGGAGAGCCCTCGGCGCCGCTTACCGCGAACACCATCGCTACACGACTTGAGGAACTTACGAAGTCTTTGACCGCCAAAGCCGAGGCGACAGACGTCGCTGGTTTCCAGGCAACGTTGACTGCGGCAAAGTCCATCCGAAACGAGCTGGAAGCCTCTCGGCTGCTGAGCGAAAACAAGGATCAGATTAAGACCGAAGTCATTCGGCTTGAGGATTTCGGAAATCTCAACGCTGCCCTTTCCGCGACTGACACCAAGGGCATTACGCGCAAGGCAACCGACCTCACGAGCACCTACGCCACCAAACAGATCCGCGACCACTTCACCTATGAAACTGCTCGTATGCACCTAGAGAAGGTGACGCTCAAGGATCGGGGCGGACAGAAGGGACTGGTTCGTCAGATCCCAGCGCTTGTCGGTGTTCGGCACAAGGACGGTAGCGCCCGCGCAGTGCTAAGCGAGGGCGAGCAGACGGTGCTGGGTCTAGCCGGCTTCTTCACCGAAGCAGAGTTTGATCCCTCTAAGTCAGCCGTCATCTTCGATGACCCCGTGACCTCACTAGATCACGTACGGCGGGACAAAGTAGCGGACCGGCTCGTCCAGTTCGCCAAGTCGCGGCAGGTCATTGTCTTCACCCACGACATTGCATTCCTGACCGACCTCCTTAAGTCAGCGGACTCCGCCGAAGTCGAGGTATATCACCGCACCATCCAGCGGCGTGGCACGGTTCCCGGGTATGTCGCGGAAGGCTTGCCGTGGAAGGCTCAGGATATTGGGCTGAGGCTGAATACAATCCAGAATGAGATTACGAAGCTTACCAAGGACCGACAGGACCTAGACGACGACGAATACGAGCAGCGCGTCAACAAAATCGCGGGTTATCTGTCGGAGGCATGGGAGCGCACGGTGACAAGCGAGATCGTCAATCGCGTGTACGACAGGAGTAAGTCCGAAGTACGCCCCCTGATGGTACGAATGCTCGCCAAAATCTCCGACACAGATACCACCGAGTACCAAGAAGGCTACGGCAAAACGTCTAAGTGGGCTCTCCGACACGACAAGGCGGAAGAAACCAACTATGTTGCGCCGGAGCCCAACGAACTTGAGGCCGAATACGACCGCCTAAGGACCTGGCACAAGCGCATCAGGAGCTACCAGAACCAGAAGTAGACGGGCCTACTTCCCTCGTCGCGATTGACTACAGAGGCGAGGCGTCCTGGCGATGTGGTCTAGCACGACCTCGACCACATCGCCGACCCTGAAGCGCTCACATGCACCCCGACCCACGCTTCGTGATCTCCCAACACCACCAGCGCCACCGCAACAGTGACACAAACTAGCGCCTGCCTCCCTACATCGAGCTGTAGTCACACCGACCAGCTACGGAAGATAATCACCTCGATGGCCGCAATGCCCGATACAGCGTAGAGCGGCCGACCCCGAGATCTCGGGCGATTGCTGATGGCCCCTCCCCCGCCTCGATGCGGGCGCGGGCCTTGTTGATCTGCTCGTCGGTCAGGACTCGTTTGCGTCCCTTGTACTTACCCTTCGCTTTGGCGATGGCGATGCCCTCGGCTTGGCGTTCACGGATGATGGCCCGCTCGAACTCAGCGAACGCACCGAGCAGCGAGAGCATCAGGTCGGCTCGAGGATCCTGGGCGCCAGCGGCGTAGGTCGCGCGTTCGTGGACGAACTCCACACTCGCGCCCTTCGCGGTGATCTCGCCAACGATCTGCTTCAAATCAACCAACGAACGAGCGAGACGGTCCATCGACGCAACAACCAGCTCATCACCATCTCGCAGATACCCGATGCACTCTTCGAGCTTCACCCGGTCCGCGCGCGAGCGAGCCGACTGCTTCTCGACGTAGACCCGGTCGCACTCCCCCACCGCCTCGAGCTGACGCGCCTCGTTCTGATCCGCTGCCGACACCCGCACGTACGCCACCCGCTGCCCACGAGGGCGCGAGACCCGGCGAGCCGGCTTCGGAGCCGGCCTTGGCTTCGGCGTTACCTCGACGACGTTCTCCGAGTCCGTCGACTCCACCCGAAAGTTCCAGCCCGACTCGTCCCGACGACGGAACCGAGTCCGCACGCTCCCGCGACTGACGATGAGCACCTCCTCGCCACCATCACCCGCCCGGTTCAAGAGCGTCCCGATCCGATCAGCCATCGAAAGACCCTTTCGCCCGGAAACCTGCATCAATAGATCCTAGACCCGACGGGAAGGCGTTTCATAAGTATCGAACTAGACCCTGTGACACAGCAGCGATGGTTGGCGGCATATCGTCCCGCACGGGTGTACCCAAAAGAGACTAGTCGGAGCCTCACTTGCCGACGTGTGACTCTCAACTTCGTTTGGCGGGATTT
>NZ_NTGA01000054.1 GCF_002289575.1 Dietzia natronolimnaea | reverse complement strand
GATCCCTCTACGGATCCGGGGGAACCTCACAGAGATCAGGGGACGGACGGTGCATCAATCGTCGATCGGCAATGAGCCATTGGCGGTCGAACGATCGAAATCCGACCCGCACGTGCCTCGCAGCCCGGGCGTGAGCCGGCTTCTCTTCGGAGAACGGCGCGGCGGTGCCTTGTTCTGTATCCGAACCGCTGAGGGGTTTCGTGGTGGTTTCTAGGTGGGACGATGACGTCTCTTTAAACAGAACCTTCTTGCGGTCGGGGTCGCTCTCAGAGATAACCCGCAGGAGTCGATCCGACAGGATTTCGCGAGCGGGCGCGTAAACCCAGGTGCGGTTCGGCTTTATCCCAGGAGCTGTCCATGGGAGAAGGTCATTGACCGCAGGGAAGTCGTCCCAGTCGGTGTCTGCTGCTGGTGTGAACGGTGCTTGCCAGGCTGTGCGAGCTTGGCGCCACTGGTCACCGTCGAGGTTCAGTTTGGTCAGGGCGTCGTACTTCTCGAACCGTCGGCCGTGGATCGCGGTGTAGTGAATCGTGGCCGGCACATCTGAATCGCAATCCGGGCGGCGAGTGAAGATCGCGATCGCGAGTGGTTGCTGCACGCCAGGGAAGATTCGAGTCGGTACGTCGGGACGCATTCCCTCGGGGGAGACATCGATAATCCAGCCTTCGCTGGTGGTGCGGCGTAGGTACTCGCGCATGCCCTTGAATCCGGCGCCGCGTAGATAGCCTGAGGTGGTGATGTAGCAAACGACTCCCACGTCACCGTTGGGTAGGTTTGCGTTGGCGTCGAAGACTTTCCAGGTAGCCCACCGCCAGAAGTAGATGTAGAGGTTCTTGAGGACGTACTCGGTGCGGCCGTTTCCCTCGGCGCGGAAGTCATCTAAGGGGCGGTAACCGCCGCCTTTCTTCGTCTTCTCGCTGTCGCTTCCGTTCTCGATCCAGCCGCCGCGACCTTGTGCCCGTTCGTCATAGGGCGGGTTGCCAATCACCACAGTGACTTTGGACTTAGCCTTGATACGGGCAGCCCTCGACCTAGCCCCGGTGATTCACGGGGATCTGCGGATCGCTGGGCGAAAATAGACCGAAGTGCTTCCTGAACAGGGGAAACTGGGACTTGTCTAAGGTTCCATGTTCTCCAGCAGAAAGCACTCGGTAGGTGAAGCTTACTTCGTGGTCGGCCGGGCTGTCCGTTACTGCTGATGGTGTCGGGGTGGTCTCTCATGCCGGGGCCATCGCTCCGCGCCTTCTGGCTGATCAGGTCGGTCTGACCGCCGCGCTGTCAGGGGCCATGGCCCGCCGCCGGTTCATCCCGATCCACGATCGCGGCCGGGTGTTGATCGACGTCGCGGTGATGCTGGCCGATGGCGGCGAGTCCATCTCAGACATCGGCGTCCTGCGCCACCAGTCTGGCGCCCTGGGCCCGGTGGCCTCGGCGCCGACAGTGTGGCGCACACTCGATGAGGTCACCGCCGGCAAGCGCAAGAAGATCCAGGTGGCGCGGGCTCGGGCACGGCGGCACGTGTGGTCCCACCTGCCCGGCGGGGTGCCCGCATCCAAGTGCGCGGGCCGGGACCTGGGATCGACGATCGTTCTCGATGTGGACGCCACCATCGTGGTCACCCACAGCGAGAAGGAGAACGCCGCGCCGACGTACAAGCGCACGTTCGGCTACCACCCGATCGGCGTGTGGTGCGACAACACAGAAGAGTTCCTCGCCGCGAGCCTGCGCCCGGGCAACGCCGGGTCCAACACCGCCGCCGACCACATCGACGTCCTGGGCCAAGCCATCGCGCAGATCCCCGCCACCCGCCGGCGTGACCTGCTGATCCGCTCCGACGGCGCCGGCGCCTCCCACGACCTGATCGACTGGATCACCGAACAGAACCGCATCCGCGGTCGACAGGTGGAGTACTCGGTCGGATTCTCCATCACTGCCCCGATTCGCCGAGCCATCGCGACCTGCCCCGAAGCCGCGTGGGGACCAGCGCTCAACCCCAACGGGGACATCCGCGACGGGGCCGACATCGCGGAGCTGACCGGGTTCCTCTCCCCACGGATGCTCGCAAAGTGGCCAGACGGGATGCGGGTCATCGTCCGCCGCGAACGGCCCCACCCCGGCGCCCAACTATCGATGTTCGAGGAGATCGACGGGTGGCGCTACCAGGCATTTGTCACCAACACCAGCGCCGGGCAGCTGCAGTTCCTTGAAGCGAGGCATCGGGCTCACGCCCGGGTCGAGGACCGCATCCGCCACGCCAAAGACACCGGGCTCGGCCGGCTCCCCTCACGCGAGTTCGCGCTCAACCAGGCCTGGCTGGTGGCAGTGATGATCGCCGCAGATCTGGTGGCGTGGACGCGGATGCTGGCCTGTACCGGCGAGGCCGCAGTCCTCGCCTTGTGCGAGCCCAAAGCCTTGCGCTACCGCTTCCTGCACGTCGCAGCCCGGCTGACCCGTAGCGGCCGACGGCGAAAAGTGAAGATCCCGGAAACGTGGCCCTGGGCCGTCGCGATCGTCGCCGTGTTCAACACGATCGCCGCGATCCCCAAACCAGCCTGACCTCACATGCCCGCCCACGACATCACCACCCGGGGACCCGCCCACCGGCAGCGCCAGCCGGCACACACGCACGCCTACCCACGAAATCGATCCCGCCGTCAACCGACAGCAGCAGTCACACCGGCCCGTGAATCAGCGGGGCTAGACCGACTGATCAACTCAAGGCCAGATCCGAGTTGGGTCTGTTCGGCGTGGGGGTCGTCGAGGGTGTCGGTGACGTACATTCCCAGGCCTGCCGGTGGGAGGTTGGCACCGAGATCGGTGAGTAGGTCGGTGGCACGCAGTTCGGCGACGGCGAATGGGCCCGTCTGGAGTTCGAATCCGACAAGCCGCTTGGCGAGTTGGCTTACTGCCCCCGCAACGGCGCCCTGCCCGTCTCGCTCGGCCACTCGGGCCGCGACGTGCTCGATGATCGTGTGTAGGAATGTGCCCGTGCCCATCGCGGGGTCGGCCACGACCACATCCGGGTCGGCGAATCCTGCGGTTCTACCCAATCGTGTTTCCAGGACTTCTTCGGTGAGGCGGACCATTTGCTCGACCACTTCACGTGGTGTGTAGTACGAACCGGATTTTTGCCGCAGCTGCGGGTCGTAGACGTCGAGGAAGGTTTCGTACAGGTGGAGATAGGTGTCGCGGCGGCCGGCGCGGACCTTCGGCCACTGCACGGCGTCGATGACACGCACCAGGAGGTCGATGGTGACCTTGAAGTCAGCTGCGACGTAGTCGGTCAGCAGTTGAAGCGCTCGGGCCATGAGGGAGTGTTGTCCCGCAAGTTTCGTGCCCACTGCGTGCAGGCCGCCGGTATCGGCGAGTGTGATGCCTTCGGTTCGGGCGAGGAGGAGGGCGAACGTGACGGTTTGCGCGTAGCCGTCGGCGAAGGTCGCGTCGTCAGCGGTCGGAAATAGCAGGTGTCGCCAGTCCCTGGCGAGTCCATGGAATGGCTGATCTTCGCGTCGAGCTCCCGCCTTGATCTTGCGCTGCTCGGTGGCGAGCTGGTCCAAGACTTCACCGCGCAGAAGTCGAGTCAGCGGCGCGATAGCCCGAACGAGAGCGATCACGCTGGTGATGGGCGCTGGCTCCCACCGCAGGAAGTCGGTCAGGAACTGCTCGAACTCTGCGGGCGCGGAAAGCTCCGCTCCAGCCGTGCGGAGCGGCCCGCCGGCAAGGTGTATCGGATCTCCGACCGGCTCGCTATCGCGGTAGAGCCGCCACTCCGTGCCATTGGTGTAGATCAGGTTCGGGAGGTCCTTCTGCCTCGTCCACTGTTTGAGGTTGTGGCCTCGCATGGAGACCGGGTCTAAGTTGGCGCCAGGCTTCTTGACCTCGACGTACCCAGTGATCGCACCGCCGACGCTGATCGCGTAGTCGGGACGAACGCCGCGGTCGTCGTCGCGGACCTCGTCGTGTGGGACCACATCCAAGGAAAGGTGCTCGCCAGCGGCGGCGAGTAACTGTTCGATCGGAGCCCGGATCGCCGCTTCTGCCTCACCCGGACCGGCCAACTTGGCTTTGCAACGCTGCCCGAACTCCGAAACAGCAGTAGTGAGCCAAGGCGATGACACGTGAGCAACCTTTCAGGATGCAAGTGGTGGGGTTGCTCTGATTGTCCGTCATTCCCCGTCAGGAAGTTCCCGGACGCACCGCTAGAGACTGCTTATTCTCGCGCAACGACTGGACTTGGAGTATTCGCCGAGTTTGACAGTCGAAATGCTATATTTCTCTTGTTGCGGATTCATGCGCTCAAAAACCCGGTCATCGACCGGGTTTTCGTCATTTTGCTCGCCGCAACAACCTGCTGGCTATGACGCTGGCAGCCTGCGCCCAGGCGCAGTTCAGGTCGCTGGCCAGTATCTGGCCGCGGCACTCAGCCTGGCAATCGGCCAGGCGTGGCATCTCTCCACCATGAGGGGAGGTTGCGATATGCAGGTTCTCGACGTCGTCGACAAGCTGGACCTCGCGGCCGTCCTGCTACTTGGGGCCGGGCACTTTGTGCTCCGCCTCCTTCCCTTGATCTCGGATCGCGTTAACGCACGCGCCGTCCGACTGATTGAGGCGAAGAAGAAGCAGGACGACTAGGAAAAATCGCACCTGACACCCTCGTAGGGAGAAGCCTGTCGTTGCAATGTTTGCGGTGTGTACATTGTGGCCGAGTCGAAGGTGCGCTGCCGGCGCGAGTCTAAGATGCCCCAGATGGGCTTCTCTGACCGCAAGGCGTCGATTGTCGCCGAGGCGTACCGCCGAACAAAGAGTCACGTCGCCTACCTCGACGAGTCCTATCAGGCGCCGGATCCGATAGGGCACCACCGCAAGACGTTCTATCTTTTCACCGCGGTTGTAGTTGCTCAAGATGACATGGACGAGTTGCGCGGAGGGCTTCTCGAGATTGCGGGCTCGACGCACTGGCACACCACCGAGGCTCTGCTCACGGCAGGAGGGCGACGGGCTACTGAGGACATGCTCGGGTATCTCGCTGACGGGAAGGAGACCTGCGTGATTGCCCATCAGGTGTCCGTAGACCCCGTCGACCATGACGCAGAAGACGCTCGCCGCGCCTGCTATCGGTCGTTGGCGGAAGAACTCGCCGCTGGCCGGGCCGGCAGTTGGAGCCCTATAGAGTTGCTCATCCTCGAAGAGCGTAACCAGAGAAACTTCCGGAATAAGGATGACAAGAACCACAAAGAATTGATCCGCGAAAATCGGATCCCACGAAATACGCGACTCCTGCAGACCTCTCCGAGTGCCGAGCGGCTGCTGTGGCTTCCAGATCTCGTGTCATCCGCGTTCCGCCGAACCATCACTCACACAGACGGCACCAACGAGCTCTTCGAGATCGTGAAGCCTCAAGTGTATTTTCTTGAGGCTGGGGACTAGGCGAGGCACAAAAAAGAGCAGCCCCTGGCTGCCGTAGCTACACCGAGGGGCCTGGCCGACTGTCGGGGCGTAAGCCCAGAGGGCCGACTCATTGCTCATCTGCATACTATCCAAGCTTCGCAGCATTGTCACATCGTCGTTGGTACTCACTCTTGGGCAGTTGCGTCCGGCGTTCACTACTGAAGAACTACGCCAGGCGTGCATCTGGCGGAGCCCATCGGCGTCGGCGCGGAAAGTTCGGGCTGCCAGGCACTTTACTGCCACCAGGCGCCGGGAGAACTCACCGAATATCGGTTCGGTTCACACGTCGGCAATGTGACTTTCACCTTCGTTTGGCGGGATTTC
>NZ_NTGA01000053.1 GCF_002289575.1 Dietzia natronolimnaea | reverse complement strand
CTCCGTCACGCCCCATGAATCACCGGGGCTAACGCGATGATGCTCGAGACACACCAATGCGGCCAACCGGTTTCTTGGACTATGCGTTGATATGCATGCTCCCGGTGCGCCTGAGTTATAGATTCTCCACGAACGGCGCGCTTCACAATGGTCGATCCGGTGTCCGCGAGGTAGGGAATGAGGGGCGCTAGCGTATCCACCGCCCCGTTAAGATCCAAACGCTTGCCAGTGAAGAATGACTGGATCACAGTGGCCGCAATTCCTCCCCCGAATAGGTAGCTACCGACGTCACCGAGGAACATCGATGCAGTCGGCACGTTATATGGCAGGAAGCCCAAACCCATTCCCGCGGTGACTGCGCCCTGCATTCGGGCTTGCGCCCCGACGCGCCCAGAGGCGGCGACCGAAGCCCCCCATGCGGCCGCGGTACCACCCGAGATCCCATTAATCCCGTCCATGAAGTTAAACGCATTAACTATTGCAGGCAAGACAACCACGCCGACAAGTGCGCCCTTGACTCCTCCGGAACGGGCACCAACTCCGGCTCCCGCCACGACCTGGGCTGCGAGCCTTGGAGCCGCCCGAAGCCCCAAGTTATCGTCAAACCGGCCCACGATTCCCAGAACCGCGCTGGACGCGGTCCAGTCAAGTGACATCTTCTGCCCAGCCCTCTGAGCCACTGCCACACCGGCCGCCGCGCCCGCCAAACAGGCCAGCCCTCCCCCACGAGGGGTGGAAACGGTATGCAAAGAACGACCATTCGGAACATCGAGACTATTACGTTGATAAAGCCACGATTGGACCGCTGGGCCTGCAGCAAACGTAGCCATCGTGGAAGCCAGTAGCGCACTCAGGGCAGGGTGGGGCATGTGGCCTAGAGTCCCACAGCCGGGCGTGTCAGCGCCACGCCCATGACCCTAACGAGCGACAAACGGGTAACGTTGCACTCGGATGCGCCTAGGCCCTCAACACGTCCAAGGCGCAAGTCGAAAGCACGGGCGGTAAAAGGCCTGAGAGACCGCCCGAAGCCGGATCGCAGCTTCGAGGCGATGCGCCCCGAGCCCCGACGACGAAAGAGCCTCGCGAACTTGAAAATCGGAATTCTCAGCCACTGGTTTGATCCGGAAGGCGGCGCCGCGGCAGGTCCCGGAACGATCGCCCGAGCGCTCCAGGCTCGAGGCCACGAGATCGACGTCCTGACCGGATACCCGATCTACCCGGCAGGGCGCGTATTCGACGGATATCGGATTCGACCATACATGCGGGAGACTATTCGGGGCGTGACAGTGCACCGCGTCCCCGCGTACCCAAGTCACGATGACAATGCTGCCAGGCGAATGGCCAACTACCTCACGTATGGCGCTTCATCGACGATCGCGGCACCCGTAGTGCTTGGGAAGTCCGACGTGGTCTTCGTCTATTCGTCACCGGCGACCGCCGCGATCGCCGCAGGGCCGCTACGAGCACTAAGAGGCATCCCCTACGTCATGCAGATCCAAGACCTGTGGCCCGACACCGTGACATCGAGCGGTTTCGTGGATGGCACAGCCAGTTCTCGAATGGAGCAGGTGCTGCATGTCTTCTGCAATGAGACATATAAGAGGGCAGCGCACATTGCGGTGATCTCTGCCGGTATGGGCGATGTACTCCGGAGCCGGGGCGTACCCCCAGAGAAAATCAGCGTCATCCCCAACTGGGCTGAAGAATCGGCGTTCCGACCTGTACCGAGAGACGAAGTATTAGCGGCAAGTTTGCGGATCAACCGGAAGTTCACGATAATGTACGCAGGCAATTTCGGAGAAATGCAGAATCTGGACACCCTCCTCGATGCAGCGTCACTTCTCCGCCATCGTCGCGACATTGGTTTCGCACTCGTCGGCGCAGGTGTCCGCGGCGATAGACTGACCGAACGAGTTGAGAAGCAGGAACTAGACAACGTGATCTTCGTTGGCTCACAGCCGTTCGAAAGAATGGCTGAAATCCTCGCACTAGCGGATGCCCAGATTGTCTCACTGAAGGACGTCCCCCTCTACCGAATCACGATGCCGAGCAAGATTCAGGCCAACATGGCCGCGGGCCAGCCCATCATCGCCGCCGTAGCTGGCGATGCTGCTCGCGTAGTCGAGGAGGCAGGCTGTGGCTGGTCGGTCCCGCCGGGAGACGCGAACGCGCTGGCTTCCGCGATCGCCGAGCTTGCAGATATGAATCCTTTAGCCCGAGAAGCCCTCGGACGCAAATCTCGCGAGTACTACGCTTCCAACTTCTCAGAAAAGTCTGTCGGGGATTCCCTCGAAGATCTACTTTATCAGCACCGAAAGCGGTGGTAAACCAATGGCGAGAGTGGCAGTGGTCGGCGCTTCAGGCTTCATCGGCTCGTCTGTATGCGATGCTTTGTCAATACGAGGACACGAAGTCATGCGCCTAAAGGCACCACGCATGGATTCGACTAGAAGCACGGATGGCTTTGGAACCGCACTCGACGAGCTCAAGCGGGCGCTGTCTAAATGCGATTCGCTTATCAACTCTGCTGGGGTGCCTGCGGCGACCGGAACCGACGACCAGCAACTTCTGGCCGCGAACGGCATTCTCCCAGGCGTACTCGCAGCACTCTGCGCCGAGGCGGATGTCCGCTTTATTCATGTGAGCAGCGCAGCCGTTCAGGGACGGTGCAAGAAACTCAACGCCGACCCGTCGACGTCTCCGTTCTCCCCTTATTCGGAATCCAAGGCCCGCGGGGAATCCGAAGCACTTCGCTACTCCCGAACCTGCGTCTACCGGCCGCCAGGGGTTCACGGACCCAGTCGTACCGTGACCAAGGCAATAGCCAGGCTCGCTCGTTCTTCCGCCTCAAGCGTGGCGGGCGAGGGAACCGACAACACCGCTCAAGCACTCATAGGAAATGTTGCAGATGCTATCGCGCACCTCGCGACCTACGACAAGACTGCACCTTCGATTGTCAGTCACCCGTCCGAGGGTTTGACCACTGCCAGCTTTCTCATGGCTCTCGGTGGGCGGGCTCCACGAAGTCTACCTCGTCCGCTCGCTCGCGGCGCAGTGTCTGCCGCCTTCGCCGCTGGCCGATTAAATGACCGATTCTCGGGTCACGCACGTCGGCTAGAGATGCTTTGGTTCGGCCAGCAGCAAGCCGAGAGCTGGCTGTCACAATCTGGTTGGATAGCCCCACACCAACAGAACGCATGGCACGAACTCGGCCGTACACTAGCTCACGACTCAAACCGGAAGGATGCAGAATGACCTCCCTCAACGGAGCCACAGTTGCTATCACAGGAGGGACTGGATCGTTCGGATCGACCATGGCCCGACGCTTGTTGGACCTTGACGCCGCCCAAGTGAACATCTTCAGTCGAGATGAATCTAAGCAAGATGAAATGCGGTCGGCTTTCGACGATCCCCGACTAAGATTCTTTCTCGGGGATGTTCGCGACCAGGACAGTATCGAGAACGCTTTCGTCGGGGTTGACTTCGTTTTTCATGCCGCTGCTCTGAAGCAGGTCCCTTCGTGCGAGTTCTTTCCCGACCAAGCAGTAAAGACCAACGTCGAGGGCAGCCGAAATGTTATCAACGTTGCCCACAACCTCGGAATTAGGTCAGTCGTCTGCCTATCGACAGACAAGGCGGTCTACCCCATCAACGCGATGGGCATGTCAAAGGCATTAATGGAAAAATCGGCCCAGGCCTTTGCCCGAAATAATCCAGGGTCGCCCACCACGGTCTCAATCACCCGCTACGGCAACGTAATGTACTCCCGCGGATCAGTCATCCCATTGTTCGTGCGTCAGCTTCGTGAGGGCAAGCCTCTCACTCTGACAGAGGGGGCCATGACCCGATTCTTGATGAGCCTGGAGGAGTCCGTGGCTCTGGTTGAGCACGCCTTCTTCCACGCGGAGCCCGGCGACCTCTTTGTCAAAAAGGCTCCGGCGTGCACCGTAGATACTCTTGCCCGGGCGACCGCTAAAGTGTTCGGCATAGACGAACCGCAGATCGTCAAGATCGGTATGCGTCACGGCGAGAAAATGTACGAGACGCTTCTGGCTAGCGAGGAGATGCTCAAGGCCACCGATCAGGGCGACTACTATAGGGTGCCTTTGGACGCCCGTTCGCTTCAGTACTCGGTGTACATAGAGGAGGGCGACACCAGCGCGCCGGAGGCCGAAGACTATGACTCTAACAACACTGAACAAATGACGGTTGAACAGGCTGCGGCGATGATTTCGTCGCTTCCCGAAATATCGCGAGTCATCGCGGAGATAAAAAAATGAAAGTCATACTTACTGGGGCGAATGGATTTCTCGGATGGCACACCCGCCTCCGGCTCACTGCTCTCACCCAACATGAGATCCGACCAGTTACGCGCCACAACTGGTCGGATCTGGCCAACTTGGTGGCAGACGCAGATGCAATAGTTCACCTCGCTGGCGTCAACCGTGCGGAGACCGACGACGAAGTCGAACAGGGAAATATTTTACTCGGACGCGATATTGCGGTGGCAATTAACAGAGCAGCGCGGTCAATCCGCGTAGTGATGGCGGGAACGATTCAGGTTGAACGAGACAACCCGTACGGTCGCGGAAAGCTGGCCGCGCAGAGAGAGATCGCCCAGGCCACCATGGCCCACGGTGGCCGGTTCGTCGAAGTTCGCCTGCCTAACCTTTATGGGGAACACGGAATTCCCAACTACAACTCGTTTGTTGCCACCTTCGCGAAAGCCTTGATCGATGGAAAAACACCCCAAGTCACCGACAATGATGTGGAATTACTCCACGCCCAGGACGCAGCTCAGTCGCTCATCGACGCTCTTGAGACCCGCGCGGAAGCCATTCGACCAATCGGTGAGACTACTAGAGTCATCGCAGTCTGGGAACTGCTGCAGGAGTTCCACAGTTCCTACTTTCCTGACGGCGAGATTCCGGACCTCAGTTCAAAGTTCCGCATTGACCTATTCAATACCTACAGGGCCGGGCTATTTCCCGAGCGTTACCCGATTGTCTTAAAGCCTCACTCGGATACCCGCGGATCGTTTGTAGAGACCGTCCGCTGCCGCGGAGGAGAGGGGCAGTCTTCATTTAGTTCGACGCTCCCTGGGGTCACCCGCGGAGAGCACTACCACCTGACAAAGATCGAACGATTTGCCGTAATCCAAGGTGAGGCTCGAATAAGCCTTCGAAAGATGTTCGGGGGCCGAGTGATAGACTTCGTAGTTTCGGGTCGCGATCCCGTAGCGGTCGACATGCCAGTCGGCTGGGTTCACAACATTACTAACATTGGCGACAAGACGCTGCTGACGCAATTCTGGAGCCACGAGCTTTTCCGTCCCGAGGCCTCCGACACATTCCCCGAGTCCGTTCGACCCGCCGACGAGGAGTCACTCAAATGAAGGTCATGACCATCGTTGGCACCCGGCCCGAACTCATCCGCCTGGCCCGAGTCATCCATCGCCTGGACTCGACTGACGGGATTGACCACATCTTGGTTCACACTGGCCAGAATTACGACTACACCCTCAACCAGGTCTTCTTCGACGACCTCGGCCTACGGCAACCAGACTATATGCTCGGTGTAGACACCTCGAGCCTAGGAGCAGTTCTCGGTAGCACCTTGATTGCCTCAGAGAAGGTCATCTACCAAGAGGCGCCCGACGCGGTCCTGGTC
>NZ_NTGA01000052.1 GCF_002289575.1 Dietzia natronolimnaea | reverse complement strand
CCTAGTGTCGCGCGCGTTAAGTAGGTTTACGTTTGCGGGTGTGAAATCATGAGGTATGGCGAATCGACCTGCCCCGGCATTAGTTTTACGTCCTGGCGATCGTGAGGAATTGGAGCGGATGACGCGCTCTCAGTCGATCTCGGCAGGAATCGTTCAGCGTGCCCGGATCGTGCTGTTGGCCTCCGAGGGGCGGCGCAATGCGGAGATCGCGGAGCTGGCTGGGGCGTCGCGGCCGAAGGTGAATCTGTGGCGCGACAGGTATGAAGAGCGGGGCATCGCTGGCCTGGTTGATGAGAAGCGTTCGGGCCGGCCGCGGACGCTTGATCATGCGGCGATCGTGACCGCGACGTTGATGCCACCTCCGAAGTCTCTGGGGGTGACGCACTGGTCGTCGCGCCTGCTGGCGCAGCGGTTGAAGATCTCGCCCACCTCGGTGCTGACCGCGTGGCGGGCGTACGGGATCAAGCCGTGGCGGTCCGAGACGTTTCGCTTCTCCACCGACCCGGAGCTGGTCGGCAAAGTCACTGACATATGCGGCCTGTACTTGGCGCCACCGGAGAACGCGATCGTGTTGTGCGTGGATG
>NZ_NTGA01000051.1 GCF_002289575.1 Dietzia natronolimnaea | reverse complement strand
GACTAGGCGTACCCACTGGCCCTATCTGCCACACGGCGTGGCGCGCGTGCGGGATCAGGCCGTGCGGGCCGAGTCGCACCGGTTCTCCACCTCTCGAGTTAGTCGGCAAGCTCACTGGCATCTGTGGGCTGTATCTGGTGCGGCCTTCAGAACGCGATCGAGTTGTACGTGAACGAGAATTCCCAGACTGAGGCGCTGGATCGCATGCATCCGAACTTGCCGCTGCAGGCCCGCCTGATCAAGTGGCGCAGCCCACGACTACCCGCGCTACGGAAAACCGACGCTGTTCGCGGTTCTGGGGATCGCCCCCGGACAGGTCACCGCCGCACTGGAACCGCGCCGCTGAGACCAAGAGTTCTTGCCCTCCTCAAGCGAGTCGAGTGGGCTTTTCGACATGTGGTCGATGCGGGCGGACAGCCCACTGAGCCGTCCTGGGGGATGGACAACTTCGCCGGCCTCAAGCACGCCAACTTCATAGGGTGGCTGGCTACCAACCCCTGGTTCACCCTCCACTTACACCTACTCACGCCTCGGAAGGTTCGTCGGGGAACTCTGGCTGGGCGTCGTCGACAACACGCCATCCGCCGCAGCGTCCTCACACTCGTCCAAGACCTTAAGGTCGGAATCCACGCCTTCATCGACGCAGGAACAACCGTTCCCAACCCTCCGTCTGGGCCAAGACCGCCGACAAAGTCCTCGGGAAAGCCAGCCGACAAAGTCCTCGGGAAAGCCAATTGTAAGAGGACTTCAACTGCCGCCACCAGAAGGTTGATACACGCCCAAGAAGGCGTGGGATGGCCATATACCGAGTGCCTAAGTAACATAGCTTACTGGCCCGTGGTTCCTTGGCAATACTGGGCTCACCGACTGAATCGCCAGGATGGAAGGACCCCAAGGAGGATATGCGGGACCCGCTAATTGGCACGGCAGCGCACGCGTCGTCCAAGCAGACGCTTGGTATCAACAACGGCAGTGGCATGGTGCTTGAGACTGTCTTCACCTACCGCGAGACTTCAGGCGGCGCAGGTATCTTGCTCGCGAAGTTGATTATCGACAAGGCGCCCACGGTCCCGGACGCGCCCGAGCCGCCGAAGACTGCCCAGAACGTCGTGAACGGTTTCGTGCTCGGATTGATCGTCCACTTTGGAGGCGCTAACACAGCTAACGCGGAGGATCATCGCGGTAGGCTGAAGTCGCCGATTCTGGCAGGGTCGGGCGCCTCAGGCGTCCGTTCGACCCACTGCCGTCAGAAGGAGGACAAGCAGCCGGGTGCGTACCACATTGACCCGTTTCGAGATGGACTCTCGCCGGTTGCGGAGTCACTCGGGGGCGCTGTGCACCGGCTTCAGGTTTCCCCGCGTTGGAGGCAGACTTGGGTGCTGGTGTTGGATTCTACTGCGTGCGTGACGGGACAAAGCGGAGATCTTGACGGTCTTAGACTGGCGGATCGGAGGGGTAGGAGTGCGTACGGTGTCCCATTCCGACGCGGCCCTGTCAGCCATGACGACCGCGGAAGCTTGCTAATCGCTATGGCAGGCGGCGGGGAATAAACTGATGGGGGATGCGATAGGGCTCAATGTAGGTGAGCCGATCAAGATAGTTGGGGACGCCCGCACAGACCTCGATCCGCCTGACAAGGGTATCGATAGCTTATATTTCGAGATGCGGACGGACGATAAAGTGGCCGGAGAAGTGCTTGACGATAAGGGAGAGCACGCCGATGCTGATTGGCATGAGCCTATCTCGACCGTTAAGAGTAGTCCGATGGAGGTAAACCGAACAGATGGTAAGCGGCTCACCGAACACGAGGTTGACGCCGCACGGATTGTACCGAACCTGAAACAGACGCAGGGCAAATTGCTATGAGGCCTCGAAACCCCGACTTTATCATTGCTGGAGCGCAGAAGTCGGCAACGACGTTTGCGGCCGAATACCTGAACGGTTCGACCGGGGTTCTAGTCCAGCCGGGTGAGATTCCCTGGCTAGAGTCACCGTACTTCGAAGCCGGCGGTGCGTCGAGGGTGAGGTACAAACTTGCCAACGCACCGGCCGACCAGGTCATCGGTTTCAAGCGAGCTAATTATTTCACCACATGCGGAATCGCCAATCGTATTTCCAGAGAATTCCCGGATTCGGACGTCATCGTCATCCTTCGGGACCCGATCGGTCGAGCATTTTCGGCAACGCTGCACTACATCGAGTATGGACACTTGCCGTTTGGAAATCCCAACCAGCTGTTGGAGGAGTTGCTCGACGGAAAACACGTTGACGCCCGTCGCGCTTGGGAGGTGTTAAACTGGGGGCGCTACAGAGAGCACATCGAGTTCATGGTCGAAAGCGTCAAGCCAGAACGACTACATTTTATGAACCAGAAGGACGTCATTACGGATCCGAAGCGCGCCCTGGAAAAAGTTCCTTCGTTCGCCGCGGTGCAGCTTGCTTCCACGGTCCCGCCCAAAGTGAATTCAGGGGCCAGCGACAGCGTCGACTTATGGTTGCGTCGACGTATGCGATTGGCTCTAACGTCGCGCGACCAACTGACCGGCGCCGTCTACGCGGATCGAAGTAGCATGGCGAAATTGGCCTTGGGTACTGGTTGGAGATTTTGCGCTAGTTTAAATGATCGTGTTTCCGCCCGAACTCGCCCTTCCTTCGTGTTAGAGCCGTCAGTCAGAGAGCGACTAAACGATTACTATGCCGAAGATGTCAAATATGTTCGGAAAATGTTGGGTATTGACCTTACTTCTTGAGCAATTGGAGAGCATCAGTGAAAATCGTCGTGTTTGACCCCGCGCTGGAAAACGTGAATGCTGGAGACGAGATTATTTCCACCTCCGTGCAGTCAATTCCGGGTCTGGCGGTAGGCGACGCCGAGCGGCTCACGACCCATCGACTGCTACGCAAGGATGAGCGGCGTCTGGTTTCCGAGGCCGACCTGGTAGTATTGTCTGGAACAAACGCAATCAGTTCGAGGATGGAACGTTTCCGTCAATGGCTAATTGATCCCGACTTGGCTATCCGAATGAGAAACAAGCTTCTTCTCGTCGGCGTCGGGTGGTGGCAGTACCAAGACGAACCTAATCTTTACACGCGTAATCTATTACGGATAATACTCACAGACAAACTAACTCATTCAACTCGCGACGCGTATACCAACAAGCGCATCACCGCGCTTGGGTTCTCTTCTCTGATGACGGGATGCCCGACCATGTGGAACCTCGAAGAAAGAGCGCAAAGACCTCTCGGACGGAACGACAGGGCTGTCATTACGATCACGGACTACAAGCGTTCTGATCCAGAGGCGGATCGTCGGTGGATTTCTGTCGTGAAAGAAAAGTACTCGGAGGTGGGCATTGTCGGTATGGGGCCTGGTGACGGTTCATATTTTCGGGAACTCGGGATCCCTGATGTCGTATGGAAGGGCGCCGGCGTCTCGAGCCTAGACGCCGCTCTTCCGGGAGCCGACTTCGTCGGTACCCGTCTCCACGCAGGGGTCCGTGCGTTGCAGTGTGGCCAACCCGCGCTAATACTGGCTGTAGACAATCGGGCTTTCGAAATATCTAAGGACAGCGGTTTGAACGTCGAGAGCCGGTGGGACACGTTGGCAATTCATCGCTCAATTCACGGTCGAGTTCAACCGTCACCGTTGTCGATAGACTATGCGGCGATCCGGAAGTGGCGTGAGGCATTCGGCGCGCATGCTGGCTTGAGATGAACACGACTATCAATCAGAGGGTGGGTTCCAGAGACTCGCCTCCGATCTCGAGTTCGAGCGTGAGTCGCGCAGGTTTGGCGATACTGATCTTCGATTCGATCTGGCTTTTCGCCATGTTGACCTGGGCACTGTTAGATCCGGACGCGATACTGGCCGCGATCGGTGCTGCGGCGGCGTGGATGACTGCGTTGCCGTTAGTCTTGCCGCGGTACAGCTTCTTGTCGCCGTGGAGCCTCTTAGCGCTCACGGTGCATTTCGGCGGGGCGGCCAGGGGGTTCTATATCTCACTAAACCCGACGTTTGCATCTCGGGATATCGACCAGTTGTTCTTGCTTGGGCATCAGAGTAGCTACTTTGTTGGTCCCGGCCTGTGGTATCTAGCAGGCATTGGCCTTACCGCGTTGGTTTATGTATTATTCAGTGAACGTTGGGGCGCTAAGATTAGGCCCCCTTTTAGTAGACTCGTGTTCGCCAACAGCATTATTCTTCCGACCGTTGTTTTCGCGGCGATCGGGTTCTTGGCTCTTCTCGCGTATGTTCAGGTGTCTGGCGGCTTCTCTCTCGAGCAAATCTCTGCAAAAAGGTCCGTCATTTCAGGTCTAGAGGTCGGCGACGACTACCAAAGTCATGGCGTATTGCGTTTTCTGAACTCGTTCGGACAAGTCGCGTTGTGGGGCTACCTAGGCAAAACGGTGTATGATAATCCCAGATTCTCGTACATTTCCGTTCGCGGCATTTTCATCGCATTCCTCTTCGTGAATGCGGCGGCTCTTCCGTTCTACTCTTCGAGCCGATCCGAGGTCGCCTTCATCCTAATTGTAGCCGTGGCAATCGATGCGGGCGTTCGGCATCATGGACCCTCTCGCTTCGCGATCCTGTTCGGTGCGCTTGTCACAGTGGGCGCTCTGGTGTTCATGACGAATGTTCGAGGGACGAAGGACTGGCTTCAGAATGCTCAATTAGACTTGATCGAAGGTCTTGAGGGACTGGTTGTGCTTAACCGGAACTTCGGCGACTTCTTTACGTTTACTCACGTGACGCGAGCAGTCCCGGGCCTGTTGGATTGGGCTATGGGTTCGACCATCTATGGGCATCTCCTTGCGCCGATTCCTCGGGCGATTTGGCCTGACAAGCCATTGGTCAGCATCGGACCTCAGATTGGTATCAACGTTTACGGAAATGAGCGTTCGGGGGTCCCCCCAGGCTGGTATGCCGAGTGGTACTGGAACTTCGGACTGTTGGGATTTGTCTTGGGTGCGGTCTTGTTTGGTGTTGCTCTAAAGATTCTGGCGAATATGGTCCGGTCAGATCTTTGGGCTAACCCCTTGTTCGTTGTCTTCTACTGCGTTGTACTTTTTCGTTTTGGATACTTCGCTATAGGCGGCGGAATCGGCAGTTCTGTATTCAAGATGGTTACCGAGGCTGTTTGCTTAGGTTGCTTTTTCCTGGTCTGTACGATTGTTCCTGACGGAGAAAAGGGCCTTAAAGTTAGTGCGCGGCCTATTCGGGCCGTGGGCGCTCTCGGAAGAATTCCAGTTTGGCACCAGAGTGGCAGCAAGGGGAATTTCGGTCGCCTCAGACAACGTGGCGTTTGAGTGCGCGCGTCGATTCCTTATTATTAGAGGTTAGGCTGGATCTTTGAGATGAAGCAAACTCACTATGAGCTTCTCTGGCGACTCTACGTTGCGCCCAAGGGGCGATTGGGTAACGCCGTACAGGCTGCATTGTTGAAGTCAAGCGAGCAAGTTCGCTTGCGGCGAAAGCTGCGGGGTGCCGATACGATAATACTTACTCATTCGCAGGGCAAGGTCGGGTCGTCGTCTATGTACGACGCTTTGATGGCCGACAACCCCGTACCGAATTCTGTTGTTATGCACAGTCATGTGATCCGGTCTGCCGACGATCCGAGAGTTAGAGCCGTTCGACGGAAGATCACGCCACGCCGGACCGCCTACACCACTCAGATTCTATATCCTCTAATCCGCGATCGCGTCACGGGAAGCCTAAATTTTATCGTGATCTCGGCGGTGCGCGATCCTATTGATCGTGCGATCTCGGACTTCTTCCAGAACCTAGAGCGATATACACCGGACCGCCAGTATCCGCGCCCCGGTGAGCACACGGTTGAGGACTACCTTGGCTGGTTTCATTCGACCTATGAAGTGACGCGTGGTTCGCTTTGGTTCGAGGAACAATTCAATGAGCTGTTCGGCTTAGATTTCTATGGTACACCATTTGATCAGTCGTCCGGCTACCTAGTAGTAGAGAGTTCGCGGGTAAAGGCGGGTATCATTCGCTTTGACAGGATTTCCGATAGTTGGGCCGAGTTTAGCGAAAGACTATTAGGTCGCAGCGTTGAATTGCTGCGAAGCAACGAAGCAAAGACAAAGGCTTACGGTCACGTCTATGCAGACTTTAAAGCTCGGCTTCGATTGGACCGGAACCTTCTCGCTGAGATCTACAGTGCGCCACACGTGCGTTACTTCTACACTGAGATGGAGCGCAATGCGGCGATCGAACGGTGGGCTGAGGAATAGAGCCTCAGAACGGGGAGCGACCCGTGACAAGGAGCCGGGAGCAGCCTTGCGAAGCGTCACCCTGAGCGTCATGTCCACCCTCCGGTGACAGCGTGCCATCACGTTCTCCGTAAAAGGGGGAGACGGCAATGATAGTGGCCATGGTACTTCACCAATCATCCGTTCCGGGCACATTGTGATCGGCGTCTACACCCACATAGACATCCACCTTGCAGCCTTGCCTCGGCCCGGTCGCCGAGGCTATCGAGACCTTGATCCTCCCCGCCGAGAAGATCGGGTACCAGCGCTTGCTGGAGTGGGCCACCTCGTTCGGTCTGGTCACCGTCTTCGGTATCGAAAAGCCCGGGTCCCACGGTGCCGCACAGTCCTCTTTCCTGCGGGCCTGGGCACCAGGTGGTCGAAGTCAACCGCACTAACTGTCGCCTGCGGCGAATCAGCGGCATGTCCGACATGCTCGATGCTAATAGTGCAGCCCGCGCCGTTCTGGCCGGCTACCCCACCGCCATCCCGACGGCCACCGGGGGTGGTGGCTCTTCCGGTTTCAGAGTGCGTTGATCCGTGTCTGGTGTTGGCGGTGTTAGGGACGCCTTTCGGAAAGCAGGGTTCTGACGATCGGGTAGCGCGAGGATGAGCATCAGGTAGCGGTGGGCGGCGTCGTGTGCTCGTGTCGGTTCGACGCGTGGCAACCAGGCTGCGCGTGATTCCGAACAGGAGGCACGGTGACTGACTACCGATTGGTGATGTCGCTACTGCTGCAGA
>NZ_NTGA01000050.1 GCF_002289575.1 Dietzia natronolimnaea | reverse complement strand
TGCTGCAGAACAGGTCCTACCGGGACATCGAGGCGATCGCGGGCTGCTCGCATCGCACGATCGCCAAGGCGAAGAAGGTCTGCCGCGACCACGGGTTGACCGCCGCCGGCCAAGTCGAGGCGCTCAGCAGCGAGGAGATCGACGCCTTGTTCACCGACGGGCGCAAGACACCGTCGGAAGAGTTCGTCGCCTTCGATGGCAGATAGGGCCAGTGGGTACGCCTAGTC
>NZ_NTGA01000005.1 GCF_002289575.1 Dietzia natronolimnaea | reverse complement strand
GGGGGGGGGGGGGGGGGGGGGGGGGGGAGTCTGCTCTGCCACCGCGCATACCCAGCTGTACCCCGGGTGCGCTGTCCGTCTGGACCGATCCGGCCGCGTAACCCCTCACGAACCGGACGAAGAGCCCGCGCACCCCGCGGGGGCGTCGGAGACAGGATGATCCTCAGCTGTAGAGGTGGTACCTGGACCACTGCGCCCGGACCGAAGCGGCGCCGGCACCGTCCTCGGTGAGGGAGAGCAGCGCGGCGAGCAGGACCCGTGCCTGGGAGGAGCGCAGGTAACCGCAGCTCAGAACGCCTCGCCTCGCGAGATCCGCCCCGCCGCCGGGGCCCGAGTACGTGGGCGTCGCCTCGCCCCGCGGGACGCGGGTCGAGGTCGCCACCACGATGTCCGGGCGCTCCACGGCCAGGTCTGCAACGGCCTCGGCCACCAGTGGGGGCAGGTTGCCGGACCCGGTCCCCTCGAGGACCAGCCCGCGGGCCCCGGCGTCCACGCAGGCCCGCAGCGCCACGGCGTCCGAGCCGGGCGGGCAGGACACCACGTCCACCCGGGTCCCGGAGAACCGGGCCCGGCCGGGCAGGGTGGGCCGTTCGAGCTCCGGTGGCAGGCCCTCGACCGGCTGGTCCGGGGCGTTGCGGGCAAAGGCGACGGGCTCCGTGGTGTGCCACTTGCGGACCCCTCGGGCCTGGAGGATCGCCCGTCCCAGCACCACCAGGACGCCGAGACCACGTGAGACCGGGTCGGCCGCGAGCAGCACCGCGTCGAGGAGGTTCGCGGGCCCGTCGGACTCGGGGTGGTCGGCGGGCAGCTGGGCACCGGTGACCGCCACCGGCCGGGGGTCGCTGTGGTGGAGGTCCAGCGCCATGACCGTCTCCTCCAGCGTGTCCGTCCCGTGGGCCACCACGACCCCGGCCACCTCCGGATCGACGAGGACGTCCGCGACCGCGTCGACGAGGCCGTCCCACTCCGCGGGGCCGAACGTCGACGAGTCGGCGTCGAGCACGGCCCGCGCACTCACCCGGATCGAGGCCGGCAGCGCGGAGCGCAGCCCCTCGAGCATGGCCTGCGTCGCCGCGGCCGAGTCGCCCGCCACCACCGCCCCTCCCGGCACTGTGGAGGCGGTGATCGTCCCGCCGGTGGTGCAGATCACGACGTGGGGGGTATCGGTGCTGGTCTCGACGCTGGTCACCCGGTCCACAGTGGTGGGCTCCGGGCTCGTCGTCAACCACCCGGGCCGTGGACGGTGGAACAATGGAGCGTCGGTATCCGTTGGGCTGTTGAACGGCCCGACAGTTGCACATCACGACGAAAGGACCATGCGTGAGTCTTCGACGGACCATCGCCGCAGTCTCCCTCTCCGCCTTCGCCCTGGGCGGTCTCGCCGCATGCGGCGGGGATGACGACGGAGGGCGCGAGACGGCACCGGCCCCCACCGCGACCGAGCAGACGGCCGCCCCCGTGCCCACCGCCGAGGAGCTGACCCAGCTGCTCGCCCGGGCCTCCGACCCGGCGGTGCCGGTGGAGGAGAAGGTCGACCTGGTCGAGGGCGGCGCCGAGGCGCCGGAGCTCTTCGATCAGATCGCCGCGCTCAAGGCCGAGCAGGGCGCCGACGTGATCATCACCGGCGCCGCCGAGGGCGACATCCCCGGCACGCTCATCGCGAACGCGGTGATCATCCAGCCCGGCCAGGAGGACATCAACGTCCAGGCCCAGTTCATCCAGCAGGGCGGTCAGTGGCAGTTGCAGCAGTCCTTCGCCTGTGCGCTCATCACCAACGCGGGGCTCGAACCGCCGGCCACCTGCCAGGTCGCCTGATCTCCTGAAGACCCCGCCGGGTCCACCCCCCGCGGGGTCTCACCCGGCGGTGCGGAACTCCAGCACCGAGTCCTCGACGTAGGTCGTGCGTCGGCCTGAACCCGGGTCCACGTACACGGCCCGCGTCGAGGACTCCGTCGTCCCGTCGACCGGCAGTGGCGCGCGGAGGTCCACGGTGAGTTCACCCGACCCCGTCACCTCGTACGCCTCGACCTCCAGCGTGACGCCCGGGCCGCCATCCGGTGCCGGTGCGTCCAGGGTCGCGGCGGCGTCGGGTGCCGCCAGTTCCATCGACACGGTGGCGACGTCGCCGTCGAGGGCGGTCAGCTCGTAGGTCACGGCCCGCTCCGGCGCCACCGCGTCCTCGACGCTGCGGGTGACGGTCCACCGGGCCCCCACCCCGATCGCCTCGGTCGGCCACGCGACGGTCGCGTCGGATACGGAGTTCGCCGTGATCTCGACCCCCGCCCGCGCGGCGTCCGTCGCGGTGGCCGGCGCCTCCAACGACAGGCCGCGCACGATGCCGTCGGCACTGCGGGTCCAGGTGACCGCGAACCCTGGAGCGGTGGCGAACTGGGCGGAACGGAGCTCGTCCACGGAGGTGAATTCCCGGGCCGTGACGGTGGCCCGCTGGGCGCCGTCGACGTCCGGCTCCGACAGGCCCTCGACGGTCAGTGTCTGCTCGGGGGTCTCGTCGACCCTCGTCTCCGCGCCCGGGACGGTCGTGCGAGCCGACGCGGACCTGGTGACGGCGACGGTCACGGCGTCGCGGGACGGGGCGTAGGCCATCACCCGCAGCTCGCCCGAGCCCTCGTCGAGGAGCTCGACCGTGGGGGCGGGTCCGGGGTCGACCTCCACCGCGGGCTCGAGAGCCTGGCCCTCCTGTGCGGCGACGGTGTCGTCCACGGCGGCGTCGCCCTCGTCCGCGCATGCGGCGGTGGAGGCCACGAGCGCGGTGGCCAGTGCGGCGACGAGCAGTCGCCGACCGGAACGGACGGGTCGGGGACGGCCGGAGGCGGAGGGCGTTCGGGGGTTCACGACCCCCGAGCCTAGAGGGTCGGTCCACCGCACCCGGCGGCCCCGCCGGGGGATCAGGGATACTGGAGCGCATGACGGAGACCAACGGGACGCGGGCCGATGCGGCGGGGACGACGCCCGGTGGGACCGGTGCCCGATACTTCAGGGCGGGGCCGGCGGCCATGCTGGTGATCGCGGCGGTGATCGTGGCGGTGGACCAGGCGACCAAGGCGCTGGCGGTGTGGGGTCTCGAGGGGCAGGACCCGATCCGGATCGTCGGTGATTCCGTGCGGCTCCTCCTGCTCCGCAACCCCGGCGCGGCCTTCTCGATGGGCACGGGGTCGACCGTCGTGCTGAGTCTCGTGGCCACCGTGGTCGTGCTGGGACTGCTGTGGTTCTCGCGCCGGGTCCACTCGAGGTGGTGGGCGTGGGGGCTCGGGTTGATCCTGGGTGGCGCCGCGGGCAATCTCGTGGACCGCTACGTCCGCGCTCCCGGCTTCCTGGAGGGCCACGTGGTGGACTTCGTCTCGGTGGGCTGGTGGCCGGTGTTCAACGTCGCCGATTCGAGTCTGGTCATCGGTGTGGTCGTGGTGGCCGTCGCCGTGTTCAAGGGAGTGGAGTTCGACGGCTCACGTGGGCCGGCGGAGAAGGTCACGAAGGATGGGTGAGCTGCGCACCTTCCCCGTCCCGGACGGTCTCGACGGGATGAGGGTGGACGCCGGTGTCTCCCGCCTCCTCGGACTCTCCCGTACCGCGGTCGCCGATCTCGCCGGGCAGGGCAAGGTGCTGGTCGACGGCCGGGCGGTGGGTAAGTCCGACAAGCTCACCGGGATGTCGTGGATCGAGGTCGAGATGCCCGATCCGCGGGCCGAACCCGCGGTGGTCGCCGAGCCGGTCGAAGGGATGGCCGTCGTCTACTCGGATGCCGACCTCGTCGTCGTCGATAAACCCGTCGGCGTGGCCGCCCACGCCTCCGTGGGCTGGACCGGCCCCACCGTGATCGGTGGGCTGGCGGCCGCCGGATACCGCATCTCCACCTCGGGGCCGCCGGAGCGCAAGGGGATCGTCCACCGACTCGACGTGGGCACGTCCGGACTGATGGTCGTGGCGGCCTCCGAGCGGGCGTACACGCTGCTCAAACGGGCGTTCCGCGACCGCACCGTGGACAAGACCTACCACGCTCTCGTGCAGGGACATCCCGATCCGCTGTCCGGGACGATCGACGCGCCCATCGGCCGCCACACCTCCAACGACTGGAGGTTCGCGGTCACCTCCGACGGCAAGCACTCCATCACGCATTACGACACGCTCGAGGCGCACCAGGCGGCAACGCTCGTCGAGGTCAAGCTCGAGACCGGTCGCACCCATCAGATCCGCGTCCACTTCTCGGCCCTCCACCACCCGTGCGCGGGCGACCTCACCTACGGCGCGGACCCGGTGCTGGCGAAGCGGCTGGGGCTGGAGCGGCAGTGGCTGCACGCGGTGGGGCTCGGCTTCGACCACCCGGGCACCGGTGAACGCGTGGACTTCACCAGCCCGTACCCCGACGATCTCCAGCACGCGCTGGACGCCCTGCGCGCGGCGTGAGCAGCCCTGCCCCGGCAGCCGACCGCTCCACGCCCCGGTCGGTCGCGCTGAGGGCTCTCACGGTCGCGGGCGTGGGCGTGGTGATCGTCCTGGCACTGGTCGCCGTCCTCACCGCGCTGCGCACCGAGCTCCCGCGCACTCCCGGGGCGATGAGCGATGCACTGGGACCCGAGAACGGTGAACCGGTCGACGACTACCTGGCGCGTGACGCGAGCTCCTTAAGGCACGACGGCGAAATGGTTGACGACGGTGAGCTGGGTGACGACGGCGAGGACCCCGCCACCGGAGCGGACGCCCACCGCTGGGCGCTCGTGACCGCCGCCCGGCCGTGGTCCGCCGCGGAGGCGGCCGCCGTGGTCCGTGGCCTGCCCAGGGTCTCCGGGCTCTATGTCCAGGTGCCGGTCGACGGCGTGGCGATGCCCGTGACCGGGGTGACGCTGGCCGAGCCGGTGTCGGGGGAGTCGGGCCGTGAGCCGGTGTTCGACCGAGGCCTCGATGACGTGGCGCACCGGTTGGACGCAGTGATCCCCACCGGGCCCGAGCGACCGGATGGGGGGCAGGCTCCGCCCGACGCCGACCGGGCGGCCAAGGCGGCCGCGCTCACCGCCGCGCGGATCCGATCAGGGGAGCCGGCGATCATCGGTCTGCTCGCCCGGGGTACCCCGGCGCAGCTGAGTAACGCGGCCGGCCGGCCGTCGGTGCGGGCCGTCGAGGCGCTGCCCCCCGACGCGGTGTGGCAGCGGTTCGCCGTCCGGCCCCTCCAACCACAGCAGGTGGACGCCGCGTTCCCGCTGCCGGACGACGCGCCCGTCCCCTCGGCGTGAACCAGAGGGAGCCGAGATGGCACCGGTGAGCGAGCGTGGTGGGGCGACCGGGGGGCAGGACTCCGCCGATCGCTCCGTGGCGCTCGGGATGCTCGCCGGGGTCTGTGCGTACACGCTCTGGGGGTTCTTCCCCGCGTTCTTCCCGTTGCTCGAACCCGCCGGTGCGGTCGAGATCGTGGGCCACCGCGTCGTGTGGTCGCTGGTGATCATGGCGCTGGTGCTCACCGTCACCCGGCGGTGGCGGCAGCTGTGGGCCCTCGACCGTCTCTCGTGGGCGCGAATCACCGGGGCCGCCGCGTTCATCACCGTGAACTGGGGTGTCTACGTCCACACGGTCAATTCCGAACGGGTCACCGAGGCCGCGCTCGGGTACACGATCAACCCCCTGGTGAGCGTCCTCCTCGGGGTCCTGATCTTCCGCGAGCGGCTGAACCGGCCCCAGGTGGTCGCGGTGGCCCTCGCCGTGGTCGCGGTGGGCGTTCTCACCGTGGGGTACGGACACGTCCCGTACCTCTCGCTGCTCCTCGCGACGAGTTTCGGGTTCTACGGGGTCTTCAAGAAGAAGCTCCGCGGGGACCCGGTGGTCGGGATGACCGGGGAGGTGCTGGTCATCGGCCCGCTGGCCCTGTCCGTGCTGGTGTGGCTGGGTGTGACCGGCGCGGGGACCTTCACCGGACACGGGGTGGGCCACTCGGCTCTCCTGGCCGCCTCCGGGGTGGTGACCGTGGTGCCCCTGCTCCTGTTCGCGACGGCCGCCCAGCGCATCCCCCTGGCCACCGTGGGAATGCTGCAGTACATCATCCCGATCCTGCAGATGGCCTGGGGACTGCTGGTGGTGGGCGAGCGGCTGGACGCGGTCCAGTGGACCGGTTTCGCGCTGATCTGGACCGCGGTGATCGCGTTCACGCTGGCGGGGCGGACGCCACGCTCGGTGCGTGCTGGGGTTTCGGGTCGTGTCGGTGCGCCGACCTACACTGGGCCGGACAAGCCGTAGGAGGAATGCTGCGTGGGCGGATCCCAGTTCGTGCATCTGCACAATCACACCGAGTTCTCGATGCTCGACGGGATGGCGCAGATCACCCCGATGTTCGCCGAGGCCTCCAGGCTCGGGATGCCGGCGGTGGGCATGACCGACCACGGGAACATGTACGGGTCCTCGGACTTCTACAAGCAGGCCGTCAAGACCGGCATCAAGCCCATCATCGGTATCGAGGCATACGTCGCCCCCGAGTCCAGGCTCAACAAGAAGCGCGTGACGTGGGGCGAGAAGCACCAGAAGGGTGACGACGTCGCCGGGTCGGGCGCCTACACCCACATGACCATGCTCGCCGAGAACGCCACCGGGCTGCGCAACCTGTTCCTGCTGTCCTCCCTGGCCTCGTACGAGGGTCAACTGGGCAAGTGGGCCCGCATGGACGCCGAGATCCTGGCCGAGCACTCCGAGGGGATCATCGCCACCTCCGGATGTCCTTCCGGAGAGATCCAGACCCGCCTGCGCCTCGGTCAGCGCAAGGAGGCCTACGAGGCGGCCGAGAAGTGGCAGTCGATCTTCGGGAAGGACAACTTCTTCCTGGAGCTCATGGACCACGGGATCGACATCGAGCGGCGGGTCCGGGAGGACCTGATCACACTGGGCAGGGACCTGGGCATGCCGCCGCTGGTGACCAACGACTGTCACTACGTGACCCGCGAACAGGCCCACGCCCACGAGGCGATGCTGTGCGTGCAGACGGGCAAGACCCTCGCCGACGAGAACCGTTTCAAGTTCGACGGCGACGGGTACTTTCTCAAGTCGGCCGACGAGATGCGCGCGCAGTGGGACCCCGAGATCCCCGGTGGGTGCGACAACACGCTGTGGATCGCCGAACGCGTCCAGCCGTACGACGAGATCTGGGCGCCGAAGGACCGGATGCCCAAGTTCCCCGTCCCCGAGGGCGAGACGGAGGACACGTGGCTGGCCCGTGAGGTCCACAAGGGTCTGGAATGGCGCTTCCCCGCCGGGGTACCGCAGGAGTACCTGGACCGCGCGCAGTTCGAGCTCGAGGTGATCAAGGGCAAGGGGTACCCCGGGTACTTCCTCGTGGTCGGTGACCTCATCGAGTACGCCCGATCCATCGGGATCAAGGTCGGCCCGGGCCGCGGCTCGGCGGCGGGCGCGCTCGTGGCCTACGCACTCAAGATCACCAACATCGACCCGATCGAGCACGGCCTGCTGTTCGAGAGATTCCTCAACCCGGAGCGCCCGTCCGCGCCGGATATCGATATCGACTTCGACGACCGCCGCCGCGGCGAGATGATCCGCTACGCCAGCGACAAATGGGGCTCGGACAAGATCGCCCAGGTCATCACGTTCGGCACCATCAAGACCAAGGCCGCTATCAAGGACGCCGCCCGCGTGAACTTCGGCCAACCCGGCTACGCGATCGCCGACCGGATCACCAAGGCCCTGCCGCCGGCGATCATGGCCAAGGACATCCCCCTGTCGGGCATCACCGACCCCAAGCACGAGCGCTACGGCGAGGCCTCGGAGGTCCGGCAGCTCATCGAGACGGATCCGGACGTCAAGCGGATCTACGACACCGCCCGCGGGCTGGAGGGCATGGTCCGCCAGGCGGGCGTCCACGCGTGTGCGGTGATCATGTCCTCCGAGCCGCTGCTCGACGTGATCCCCATGTGGAAGCGTGCCCAGGACGGCGCCCTCATCACCGGGTGGGACTACCCCTCGTGCGAGGACATCGGCCTGCTCAAGATGGACTTCCTGGGCCTGCGCAACCTCACGGTGATCGGCGACTGCCTGGAGAACATCAAGTCCAACCGCGGCGAGGAGATCGACCTCGACACGCTCAGCACCGACGACCAGGCGACCTACGACCTGCTGGCCAGCGGCGACACACTGGGAGTGTTCCAGCTGGACTCCGGCGGCATGCGCGAGCTGCTCAAGCGGATGAAGCCCACCGGCTTCAACGACATCGTGGCCGCCCTCGCCCTGTACCGGCCCGGACCGATGGGGATGGGCACGCACTGGAACTACGCCGACCGCAAGAACGGCAAGCAGGAGCTCACCCCGATCCACCCGGAGCTGGAGGAGCCGCTCAAGGAGATCCTGGGCGAGACCCACGGGCTGATCGTGTACCAGGAGCAGATCATGGCGATCTCCCGCGAACTCGCGGGCTACACGGCCGGTGAGGCCGACGGGTTCCGCAAGGCGATGGGAAAGAAGAAGGCCGAGGTCCTGGCCGCCGAGTACGAGAAGTTCTCCGGTGGCATGGGCGAGCGCGGATTCTCCAAGGAGGCCGTGGACGCTCTGTGGGGCACCATCGAGCCGTTCGCCTCCTACGCCTTCAACAAGTCCCACGCGGCCGGGTACGGGCTGGTGTCCTTCTGGACCGGCTACCTCAAGGCCAACTACCCCGCGGAGTACATGGCCGCCCTGCTCACCTCCGTGGGCGACGACAAGGACAAGGCCGCGCTGTACCTGTCCAACTGCCGGCAGATGGGGATCCGGGTGCTGCCGCCGTCCGTCAACGAGTCGCTCACCAACTTCGTCTCGGTGGGCGAGGACATCCGCTTCGGGATGGGTGCGGTCCGCAACGTCGGTACGCACGTGGTGGACTCCGTCGTGTCCGCGCGCAAGGAGAAAGGGGAGTTCACCGACTTCTCCGACTACCTGGCGAAGATCGACCAGACCGCGTGCACCAAGAAGGTCACCGAATCGTTGATTAAGGCCGGAGCGTTCGACTCCCTGGGACACCCTCGAAAGGGCTTGTTCCTGGTCCACGCCGACGCGGTCGAGTCGGTGATGTCCACCAAGAAGGCCGAGGCGGTGGGCCAGTTCGACCTGTTCGGCGGAGGGGACGCGGAGGACGCCGGGGGAGCCTCGGCGTTCAGCGACGTCTTCGCGGTCCGGGTCCCCGACGAGGAGTGGGACATCAAGCAGAAGCTGGCGCTCGAGCGGGAGATGCTGGGACTGTACGTCTCGGGCCACCCCCTCGACGGGCTGGAGTCCGCGCTCGCCGCCAAGACCGACACGTCGATCGCCACCATCCACGAGGGCGAGCTCCCGCACGGCACCGCGGTGACGATCGGCGGGATCATCTCCGGCGTGGACCGGCGGGTCAACAAGAACGGCGAACCGTGGGCGATCGTGACGATCGAGGACTTCAACGGCAGCGTCGAGGTGCTGTTCTTCCCCAAGACCTATCGCCTCGCCGCCCTCGACATCGCCGAGGACGCCGTCGTCCTGGTCAAGGCTCGCATCAACATCCGCGAGGACCGGGTCTCGGTGTTCGGCGACACCCTCGAGGTGCCGGACCTGGTCGTGGGCGGCAACGGCGCCCCTCTGGCGCTGACGTTGCCCACGAAGATGTGCACCATCGAGACGGTCACCGCCCTCAAGCAGGTCCTCGGGCGGCACCCCGGACCCTCGGACGTCCACCTACGGTTGGTCAACGGGAACTCGTCCACGGTGTTGCGTCTGGACGACCATCTGCGGGTCGAGACGTCGTCCTCGCTCATGGGGGACCTCAAGGCGCTCCTCGGGCCGGGCTGCCTCACCGGATGACCAGTTGGCGGTGACAGACCGCGCGGTGGGACACTGGTCGTCGTGACCGTGACCGACTCCGCCGCGACCCAGGTCGTGACCCCCGACGACATCGACACCGCTGCCCGCCGCATCGGCGATGTGATCCTCGCCAGCGAGCTGCACCAGAGCGAGCGGCTGAGCGAGCAGACCGGTGCGACCATCCTGCTCAAGCGCGAGGACCAGCAGGCGGTCCGGTCGTACAAGATTCGCGGCGCATACAACCTGATGTCGCAGCTGACTGGTGACGAGCGCAGCGCCGGAGTGGTGACCGCGAGTGCGGGCAACCACGCCCAGGGCGTCGCCTTCGCCTGCCGGAGCCTCGGGATCAACGGCCGCATCTACGTTCCCACCAACACCCCCAAGCAGAAGCGCGACCGGATCCTCGCCCACGGACGCAACTGGGTGGAGCTGGTGGTCACCGGCGTCAACTTCGACGCGGCTCAGGCCGCCGCCCGGGCGGACGCCGAACGGACCGGCGCGACGATGGTCCCGCCGTTCGACCATCCGGACACCATGGCTGGCCAGGGGACCATCGCGGCGGAGATACTGGCGCAGCTCGACAGCGTCCCCGACGCGGTGGTCGTGCCCGTCGGCGGTGGCGGGCTGGTGGGCGGTCTCGCGACCTACCTGGCGGAGTACGCCCCCGACTGCAAGGTCATCGCGGTGGAACCCGCGGGGGCCCCGTCGCTGACCAGGGCCCTGAAAGCGGGGGAGCCGGTGACCCTGGACACCGTGGACACCTTCGTCGACGGCGCGTCGGTGGCCCGGATCGGCGACTTCCCGTTCGGGGTGATCTCCTCGATGACCGAGCGGATCCAGGTCCTCACCGTGGATGAGGGCGCGGTGTGCACCGCGATGCTGGAGCTGTACCAGAACGAGGGGATCATCGCCGAACCCGCCGGCGCGTTGGCGGTCACCGCACTGGACCAGCTCGACATCGATGAGGGTGCGACGGTCGTCTGCATCATCTCGGGAGGCAACAACGACGTCTCGCGGTACAGCGAGATCATCGAACGCTCGTTGGTCCACCAGGGCCTCAAGCACTACTTCCTGGTCAAGTTCCCCCAAGAACCCGGTCAGCTGCGTCGATTCCTCGACGAGGTGCTGGGGCCGGAGGACGACATCACGCAGTTCGAGTACCTCAAGCGGAACAACCGCGAGTACGGGGCCGCCCTCGTGGGGATCGAACTCGGCTCGGCCACCGGTCTGCACTCCCTGCTCGAACGCATGGACGCCTCGCGTATCGACTGCGAGCGGCTCGAGCCCGGAACCGCGGCGTACGAGTACCTGACCTGAGCCCGGTCACCCCGTCACCGGGCGGGTGCGCACCACCGCGAACCCGAAGGCCTGACAGAAGACGGAGTCGTGGTCGACCACCGCTCCCGAGGTGAGCACCTCCTCGCCGGTGACCGGGACCCTGCTCGGTTCGGTTCCCAGGTTCACCACCAACGCCAGAGAGCCGCGGTGGACGATCAACCAACGACCGTCGTCGGCTTCGACCCCGCACCGCACGCGCACCGCCCCGAGCCACGGATCGCTGAGCTCGGGTTGGGCCCGCCGTAGCGCGATGAGCTCGCGGTACCCGCGCAGGATCCCGGCGTGCTGGTCCTCCGACTGCTCGGACCGGTCCAGCACCGACCGGCGGAACGTCTCCGGGTCCTGGGGGTCGGCCACGGTGGCCGGGTCCCATCCCATCTCGGCGAACTCGCGGGTCCGTCCCCGGCGCACGGCGTCGGCGAGTTCGGGTTCGGGGTGCGAGGTGAAGAAACAGAACGGGGTCCGGGCGCCCCACTCCTCGCCCTGGAACAGCATCGGGGTGAAGGGGGAGCACAGGATGATCGCGGCCTTGGCCAGCTGCTGCGCCGGCGTGAGGTTGACCGACGGCCGATCGCCCGCGGCGCGGTTGCCCACCTGGTCGTGGGTCAGGGTGTAGGCGACGAAGCGGCTGCCCGGCACACGTTCGACGTCCAGCGGGCGGCCGTGCACCCGGCCCCGGAACGCCGACCATGTCCCCGCGTGCAGGAAGGCCCCGGTGAGCACCTGGCGTAACGCCTCGAGGGAGCCGAAATCCGAGTAGTAGCCCTGGCGCTCCCCGGAGACCGCGGCGTGGACGGCGTGGTGCACGTCGTCGTCCCACTGCCCCGTGAGGCCCAGCCCGCCGCCCTCGCGGGAGGTGACCAGCCGCGGGTCGTTCTGGTCCGACTCCGCGATCAGGGACAGCGGTCGTCCGAGGTGTGTCGACAGCGACTCGACCTCCACCGCCAACTGCTCGAGCAGGTGCACGGCCGAGCCGTCGTGCAGGGCGTGGACCGCGTCCAACCGCAGGGCGTCCACGTGGAACTCGTCGAACCAACGCAGGGCGTTGTCGATGATGTACCGGCGCACCTCGCCCGAGTGCGGGCCGTCGAGGTTGAGTCCCGAGCCCCACGGACCGTCGGCCGCGGACAGGTACGGGCCGAACTCCGGGAGGTAGTTCCCGGACGGGCCCAGGTGGTTGTAGACCACGTCCAGGCACACCGCGAGTCCGCGCGCGTGGCAGGCGTCCACGAACTGCTGGAACGCGTCCGGACCGCCGTACGGCTCGTGGACCGCGAACCACGCCACCCCGTCGTACCCCCAGCCGTACTCGCCGTTGAACGCGCCCACCGGCATCACCTCGACCATGTCGACGCCCAGCTCCACCAGGTCGTCGAGGTGATCTATCGCGCTGGTCAGGGTGCCGCCGGGGGAGAAGGTGCCCACATGCATCTCGTAGAGGACCGACCCCGCCAGTTGGCGACCTGTCCAGCGCGCGTCCGTCCAGCGGGCGGCATCCACCCGGTGCACCCGTGAGAGCCCGTGCACGCCATCGGGTTGACGGGCCGACCGCGGGTCGGGACGCGGATCGCTCGTCTCGCCGTCGTCGCCCGTCACCACGAACCCGTAGTCCCTGCCCTGCTCCCGCACGACGGTCGAGCACCACCAGCCGTCGGTGGTGCGGGTCATGGCGATCGGGTCGGCGTCGGCGGAGTCCAGGACCAGGCCGACGGCGTCGGCTGTCGGCGCCCAGACGGAGAAGGTGTCACTGCTCGCGGAGGTCACACCCCCAGGGTAGGGAATGTCAGCGAGCGGGGGCGTCGCGGCGATACTGGTCCGATGACAGACTCCGCGACTGGTGAGCTCAGGCTGTCCGCCGGCCCGGACGTCACCGGTGTGTACGAGGAGAAGCGCTCGAGGTTCCTCGCCGTGATGAGGAGGTGCGACGACGAGGCAGCCGCCCGCGACCTGATCGCCGACCTCCGTCGTGCCCACCCGGACGCGCGCCATCACTGCAGCGCCTTCCTGGTGGACGTCCCGGGGTCCAGCCGGATCGAGCGCTCCAACGACGACGGTGAGCCCTCCGGAACCGCCGGGACCCCCATGCTGGAGGTGTTGCGCGGTAGTGGGCTCACCGGGGTGGGCGTGGTGGTCGTGCGGTGGTTCGGCGGCACCAAGCTCGGGGCCGGCGGGCTCGCGCGGGCGTACGGCGCGGCGGTCTCGGCGGCGATCGAGCAGGCGTGGCGGGACGGGCGGGTCGTCGAGGTGCTCCGCACCCCGGCGTGGCGCGCGGACGTCGACCACGCGCTGGCCGGAGGACTCGAGGGCGCGGTGCGTGCGGCGGGCGCCCGGGTGCTCGGTGTTGAATACGGCACGCGGGTCGCGCTGACCGTGGCCGGAGACATCGACGTGCTGGGGCCGATCCTCGCGACTCGGAGCTCTGGTGGCGTCGATTGGCAGCCCGCGGGGGTGGCGACCACCGAGAACGCGGCGAGTCGCCGGGATATGGAATCCTGATGGTATGAGCATGCAGCCCTACCAGCCGAACTCTATCGAGGCCCAGAAGCAGCAGGTGCGCAAGGATGCGCGCACCACGGCGATCGCGCTGGGCGTGACTGTGGTGGCGCTGCCGATCGCGTTGTTCGCCAGTTCGTTCTTCACCGTGGTGGCGATACTCGCGGGGATCGTCGCGATCTACAAGGGGAACCAGGTGCGCCAGGCCATCTCGGGCAAGCCCAAGAACCGCGAGCTCTACTGACGGACCGAGACCACCCGCTCCCGCTCAGCCGTGGCGGTGGACCACCCGCTCCCGCTCAGCCGTGGCGGCGGACCACGTCGGTGAGGTCCGCGCGGCCGGCCCGGAAGGCGTTGGCCGGGTGCTCCGGGTCCGCGTACCCGAAGGAGATGCCGCACACGATCATCCGGTCCTCACCGATCCCCAGGTGCTCGCGGACCCCGTCGGAGTACAGCGCGAGGGCGGCCTGGGCGCAGGTGGCCACACCGAGTGAGGACGCCGCCGCCAGGAACGTTGCCACGTAGCCCCCACAGTCCACCGCGCCGTAGGTGCCCAGGCCCGCGTCCGAGGTGATCACCGCGACGTGGGGGGCGCCGAAGAACCGGTAGTTCTCCAGCATCTGCGTCAGCCGCGCCTCCTTGTCCGACCGCTCGATGCCCAGCGCGGTGTAGAGGCCGTAGCCGCTGTCCCGTCGACGCTCGCCGTACACGCCGTCGTAGCGCTCGGGTGCCGGAAGGTCCGACCGCATGCCGTTGTTCAGAACGTACTCGGTCAGGTGCGCGGCGAACCCGGAGGTCGCCTGGCCGCTCACCAACTCGACCTGCCATGCCTGCGAGTTGCACCACGACGCCGTGCGCTGGGCCATCTGCAGGATCCGGTCGATCGTCTCCTCTGGGACCGGCTGGGAGGTGAACCCTCGGCAGCTGTAACGGTCGTCGAGGATCTGCTCGAGCGTGGCGGCGGCGTCGGTCATGGACCCTCCAGGTAATGGCGCGAAACTGTGACGCCAGTCTCGCACGGGGCGCCTCGCGACCTGCGCCCGCCACCGCCCACCGCGCCCGCCACCGCCCACCGCGCCCGCCACCGCCCACCGCGCCCGCCACCGCCCACCGCGCCCGCCATCGCCGCTTCCGCCACGATGCGCCCTTCTGGGTGTGTCCCGCCCCCGTAGCTCCGGGGGCAGATAGCGATGCTCGGGGTGCATCGTGCAACCACGGGGTCGTCCGGCATGTGATCGTCCATTGCTTCGTCGGGGCGCCCCGTCTCGCAGGTGATTCTGGTGGTGAGCGCGTCGGAATGCGCGAACGGCGGCGATTCACTCGCGCTGAATCCATCCACACCATCGTTGGGCGCATACCGGACTCGACGGCCCGCCACAGAACCGTGGCACAGCATGAATGCATGACCGGAATCGAAGAACTGCGTTCACGCCTCTTGACCACAGACGACCTGATAGCGAGGGGCGTCAGCGCCCAGGCTCTCAGCAGAGCGGTGTCCACCGGCGCGATGGTCCGTCTGAGACCAGGGTTCTACGTCGACGCGGCCGCCCGAGAACTAGGCCGGGACGATCGACACCTCCTCATGGTCCTCGCCACTGACAGATGTCTCACGGCGCCGGTGTTCACCCACTGGTCGGCCGCACTCGCGCTGGGACTCCCCGCATGGGGACTGCCACTTCGGCAGGTGTCGGTGTCCCGCAACGGCCACGCCCAGCGATCGCGCAACACGAGGCTGACGAGACACGACGTGTCGCCGCTCGACGCGGACGAGATCGTGACCATCGGCGGGCTTCAGGTCACTTCGCCAGATCGGACGGTGGTCGACATCGGAAGATCCTGTGGGCGGGATGCGGGTGTCTCGGCCGCCGATGCCGCTGCCTACGGCGAGTTGGCCACTGCTGACTCACTGCACGTCGCCCTGGACCGGGCGGCGGGTAGGAGCGGGATCAAGAAGGCTCGGGCGGCGATGGAGCTGATGGACGGTCGGAGCGAGAGCGTTGCCGAGACACTGAGCCGGTTGACCTTCTCTGATCACGGCCTGCCGAGGCCGGCGACCCAGGAGAACATTATCGACACACATGGAAATCGAGTCGCCCGCGTCGACTTCCTCTGGCGCGAACACGGGGTGATCGGCGAATGCGATGGGTTCGGGAAGTACTTCGACGGGAACGATCTCAGGGAGGTGAGACGTCGACTCGCGAGGGAGAAGGATCGCGACGCCGAGCTCGTCGCCCTCGGATATCGGGTCATCCACTGGAGGTGGGCAGATCTGGAGAGGCCGTGGATGCTGGCCGAACGGATCCGGCGCGTGCTGCTGGCGGCGGCAGCATGAGGATGAACCCGGTAACCGACCTCCCTTGACACCACATCTCACCGCTGTGGATGATCCGCCCATCCAATTGCGAGTTGCCCCCCGAGCTACGAGGGTGGATCGCAGTCCGAGGGGCGGACCGGGCGCGAACGGCGAGCGGCGACCGGTATCGCTATCCTCCCCGTATGGCGGTGCGGGTGGACGCGTGGACGTGGTCGGTGCGGCTCTTCCCGTCGCGGACCAAGGCGGCGGCGGCCTGCCGCGGCGGGCACGTCAAGGTCAACGGCGAGGCGGTGCAGCCGTCGAAGCCCGTCGTGCCCGGCGATCGCGTCCAGGTGACGGGCACCCTCGGCCGGATTCGCGTCCTCGAGGTCGTGCGGACGGTCAACAAGCGGGTGGGCGCGCCGGTGGCCGCGACCTGCTATATCGACCACTCGCCCCCGCCGCCGCCGAGAGAGGTACTGGCCTCACAACCTCGACGGGACAGGGGAGCGGGGCGACCGACCAAGCGAGAGCGACGCGAGACCGACCGCCTCCAGGGCCGCGGGTAGACCCCTGCGCCTCCGGGGCCGCGGGTAGACCCCTGCGCCTCCGGGGCCGCGGGTAGACCCCCGCGCGGTCAGACGTCGTCGCGGACGATCAGCACGACCGGGCACCCGACCAGCAGGTCGCCGACGTCCACCCGACCCGAGATCACCGAGCCACCCGGGCGAACCACCCAGGTTCCCTCTGGGAGCAGGACCTCGGTTCCGCCGAACTCGCCGGCCCCGACCACCGCGGTGCGCCGTCTGGCGATCATGCCCACCGCGGCACCCCTGTCGACGAGCCTGGTGAACGCCACCACGTCGGCGGCGGCGGGCCCCCGCACAGGAAGCGGGACGTGCGCGCCGGAAGCCATCGCCGCCGGGTGCGCACGACGGAAGCGCAGCGCCTCGCGGACCATCGCGAACTTGGGGTGCCCACTGCGGGCCACCGCACCGGACCGCAGGGGCTCGTAGTCCACGAACCGGCGGTTGTCCGGGTCGACCAGAGAGTCCTCCCACACCTCCGTGCCCTGGTAAACGTCCGGAACCCCGGGGGACAGCAGCTGCGCCGCCTTGGCGATCAACGAGTTGTCCCGTCCGGCGGGGGCGATGCGCTCGACGAACGGGGTGAGCAGCGCCCCACCCGAGTCGAGCAGCGCGTCGATCCACCCGTGGGCGGCGGACTCGAAGTCGCCGTCCTGATCGGTCCAGGTGGTGTGCACGGCCGCCTCACGCAGGGCCTTCTCGGCGTAATCGTGCAGGCGGGACCGCAGGTCGTCGGGCAGGTAGTCGTCCTCCCGGTCGTCGCCCTCCGCATCGTCGCCGGCGGGCCACACGCCCACGATCACCTGGAGGAGGAAGTACCCGGCGTCCTCGGCGGGCGGGGGGAACGCCCGGAACACCTCGGAGACGAGCTGCGCCCACTGCATGGGCAGCTGGGAGAGTACGGAGATGCGGGCCCGCACGTCCTCGCCCCGCTTGGTGTCGTGGGTGCTGAGCGCCGTCATGGCCAGCGGGCAGGCGAGCGCGCGCTCGGCCATCGCGAGGTGGAACGCCTCCACCGGCAGACCCATGCGGCCCGGCGAGCCTCCGACCTCGTTGAGCGAGACCAGGCGGCCGAGCCGGTAGAACAGGCGGTCCTCCTCGGCCTTCGCCGTGGCCGCCCCGGTCACCTGCGCCAACCGGGCCGAGGCTTCGGTTCCACGGGCCAGGGCCCCGGCCACGAGACCCAGCGCGGGAGCCAGCTCGGGGCGGTCGCGGTGCAGGCCGTCCAGGATCGCCGGCAGGGTCCCGCGGAGGACGGGATAGTCCGCGCGATAGGCGGGCGTGCGCTCGATCACCGAGACCAGCGCCTCGCGGAGCAGGGCCTCGTCGTCGTCACCCGTCACCTCGGTCGCCTCGCGGCCGAGGGCGGCGTCCCGCCGCACCGCGCGGGTCAGGCGTCCCAGTTCGGGGGCGAGGTCCTCCAGGACGATCTGCCGCTTGAGGCGGGCGGACTGCTCGTGGACCTGCTCCTCGTCACCGGGGCCGCCGCAGTACCGGGACGCCAGCTCGGTCAACCGCGCCTGGCCGGCGGGATCGACCAGCATCTGGTCGATCAGGCGGAGCGCGTCGTACCCGGTGGTCCCGTCGACGGGCATCGCGGGGTCGAGCACCTCGGCGGGAGCGAGGATCTTCTCCACCAACAGCCACCGGTCGTCGCCGGCCAGCTCGCGGAGCCGTCGCGTGTAGCCCACCGGGTCGGCGAGCCCGTCCGGGTGGTCGACCCGGATCCCGTCGACGAGGTCCTCCTCGCACCAGCGGCGCACCTCGGCGTGAGTGGCGTCGAAGACCGCGGGGTCCTCCTGGCGCAGGCCCGCCAGCCCGGTCACGGTGAAGAACCGCCGGTAGCCCAGGAGCGGCTCCCGCCAGTGGACCAGTCGGTAGTGCTGGCGGTCGTGCACCTGCTGCGCGGTCCCGTCCCCGGTGCCAGGGGCCACCGGGAAGCGATGGTCGTAGAAGTGCAGCTCGGTCTCGGCGCCGTCGGTATCGGAGGTGTCGGTGTCGGTGTCGGCGCGGGAGGGGGTGACGACGACGAGCTGCTCGACGTCCTCCGGTGACCCCAGCACCGGGATCGCTATCCGGCCGTCCGCCCCGTTGGCGGCCTCGGTGTCGAAGTCGAAGTACGTGAAGTACGGCGACTCCGGGCCCCGGCGCAGCGCGTCCCACCACCAGCGGTTCGCCGCCGGACGGTCCACCCCCAGGTGGTTGGGGACGATGTCCACCACCACGCCCAGGTCGTGCTCCCGGCAGGTGGCCCGGAGCGAGCGAAGGGCGTCGATGCCGCCGAGTTCCGCCGCCACCCTGGTCGGGTCCACCACGTCGTACCCGTGGGTCGATCCCGGGGTGGCTTCGAGGATGGGCGACAGGTACACCGAGCCCACGCCGAGATCGGCCAAATAGGGGACCAGGTCCTCGACGTCGGCCAGGACGAACCCCCGGCCCTCCGGATCGGAGGCGGGCGTCCGCAGTTGGACACGGTAGGTGCTGGCCAGGGCCGCACCCCTGCTCAGCGCTCCGGTCCCGGCCTGGTCCGCGTGGGCCACGATCAGGAGACCTTGCGCAGGACGATCGTGCCGCGATCGGCCACCGTGATCGACTCGTCCGACCCCAGCTCACCGGTGCGCTCCTCGAGGTGGTCCGCCGTGTCCAGCACGACCTCCCACGACTGTGCGTACTCGGGCCCCAGCAACGAGAACTCGATGGGCTCGTGGTGGGCGTTGAACAGCAGGAGGAACGAGTCGTCCACGATGCGCTGGCCGCGCTCGTCGGGTTCGTGGATGCCCTCGCCGTTGAGATAGACGGCCAGGGACTTGCCGAAACCGGAATCCCAGTCCTTGTGGGTCATCTCCGAGCCGTCGGGACTGAACCAGCCGATGTCCTGGGGGTCCTCGTCGTCCCGCAACACCGTGCCGAAGAACCTCCGCCGACGGAAGACGGGATGGTCCCTCCGCAGTCGGACGAGGGTGCGGGTGAACTCGAGGAGGCTCTCCTTGCCCTCATCGAGATCCCAATTCATCCAGGCGATCTCATTGTCCTGGCAGTAGACGTTGTTGTTGCCGCCCTGCGTGCGGGCGATCTCGTCCCCGTGCGCGATCATCGGCGTGCCCTGCGACAGGATGAGGGTGGCCAGCATGTTGCGTCGCTGCCGGTGCCGCAGACGCAGAACGTCAGGGTCGTCGGTGGGGCCCTCGACCCCGCAGTTCCAGGAGCGGTTGTGGCTCTCTCCGTCGTTACCGTCCTCGCCGTTGGCGTCGTTGTGCTTCTCGTTGTAGGAGACGAGGTCGTTGAGGGTGAAGCCGTCGTGGGCGGTGACGAAGTTGATCGACGCGGTGGGGCGGCGGCCGGTGTTCTCGTACAGGTCCGAGGAGCCGGTCAGTCGGGAGGCGAACTCCCCGAGAGTGGCGGGCTCTCCCCGCCAGAAGTCGCGGACGGTGTCGCGGAACTGGCCGTTCCACTCGGTCCACAGTGGCGGGAAGTTGCCCACCTGGTAGCCGCCCTCGCCCACGTCCCACGGTTCCGCGATGAGCTTGACCTGGCTGACCACCGGGTCCTGTTGGACCAGATCGAAGAACGACGACAGGCGGTCGACGTCGTGCAGCCCTCTGGCCAGGGCTGAGGCGAGATCGAACCGGAAACCGTCGACATGCATGTCCAGGACCCAGTACCGCAGCGAGTCCATGATCAGCTGCAGGGAGTGCGGGTGCCGGACGTTGAGCGTGTTACCGGTGCCGGTGTAGTCCATGTAGTGCTGCTCGTCGCCCTCGACGAGTCGGTAATAGGCCTGGTTGTCGATACCGCGGAACCCGATCGTGGGCCCCATGTGGTTGCCCTCCGCCGTGTGGTTGTAGACCACGTCCAGGATCACCTCGATGTTGGCGTCGTGGAACGCCTTGACCATCGCCTTGAATTCGCTCACCGCGTCCCCGGGCTTCGCGGCGAACGCGTACTCGTTGTGCGGGGCCAGGAACCCGAAGCTGTTGTACCCCCAGTAGTTGCGGAGCCCCATGTCGATGAGGCGCTGGTCCTGCATGAACTGATGGACCGGCATCAGTTCGATCGCCGTGACCCCGAGGTCGGTGAGGTAGTCGATGATCGCCGGGTGGGTCATGCCGGCGTAGGTGCCGCGCATCTCGGCGGGGATGTCCGGGTGGGTGGCGGTCATGCCCTTGACGTGGGCCTCGTAGATCACGGTGTTGTGGTACTCGTGCCGGGGGGCGCGGTCGTTCCCCCAGTCGAAGTAGGGGTTGATCACGACGGTGGTCATGGTGTGGCCGAGGGAGTTCTCGGTGTTGCGCTTGGTCGGGTCGTCCAGGTCGTAACTGTGCAGGCTCGGGTGGCCGTCGAACTCGCCGTCGAAGGCCTTGCCGTACGGGTCCAACAGCAATTTCGAGGGGTCACACCGCAACCCGTTCTCGGGTTCGTACGGTCCGTGGACGCGGAATCCGTAGCGCTGACCCGGGGTGACACCGAAGAGGTAGCAGTGCCAGATGTGGCCGTCGACCTCGGTCAGCTCGACGCAGGTCTCACGGCCGTCCCGGTCGATCAAACACAGGTCGACACGCTCGGCCACCTCCGAGAACAGAGAGAAATTGGTGCCGGTCCCGTCGTACGTGGCGCCGAGGGGGAAGGCGCTACCGGGCCAGGCACGAATGAGCTCTGGGGCGGACTGCTGCGTGTCGTCGTTGGTCACAACGCCCAACAGTAGTGGTTATCCGGACTCGTGCCGATGTACCGGGCCCCCGACGCTCACCACCAGCCGGTCGCGGGCCCCATCTGCCGGGCGAGCTCGCCTGACGCGGACCGTACCCACGATCCCGAGAGGTGGTGGGAGTCGTGGTAGACGATGACGTTGCCCACCACGACGGGGCAGTTCCCCGCGTCGCACAGGCCGTCGGTGAGGTCGATGAGTCGGACCGAGTCGATCCCGGCACCGGCGAGCGCCGCCGGGTTGATGGGCGCGATGGACCGCTCCCTGGGCATCCCGCACTCCTCGGGGGTGCCGCCGTCTCCCAGGCAGTCCCCGGCCCGGATCGGGCCGCGTCCCTGGTTGAGCCACGGGGTGTCACGGATGGCGATCACGCCGATGCCCTGCTCGTCGAGCGCCCGCCACAGGTCGACGTACTGGCGTGGGGTGACATCCGGGCCCACGACCCCCACCGGTCGGGTGGCGGTGGTGAACACGAAGTCCGGTGCCAGGCCGACGAGCGCGGCCAGCGCGGCTGGCGTCCATTCGGCGCAGCTCTCGTACAGCAACTCGTCGCTGTCGGACACCGAGGCGTCCAGGGTCAACGGGCAGCCCATCTTGAGCAGCGTCACCACTCGGAAACCGTAGTGGCGGCCGACCTCGTCGAGGCCGCTGATCCAGTGTTCGGCATGCGAGCCGCCGACCAGCGCGATGGTGCGGGGTGCGGTCACGTCGCCGTACACGCACATCTCGACTTCCGAGGACTCGAAGTTGGAGATGCAGCCGTCGAGGGTGCTCATGGGCAGGTCGTTGCCCACCTGCAGCAGGGAGGGGACGTAGCCGGCATCCTCGGGGACCGGGACGCCGTCGAAGAACGCGCGGGCCCCGGGGTGGTCCGGGTCGGTGAGTGAATCGACGTACGGCACCGCGGAGCGAGAGGCCGAGGTGACCGTCCACCACCCGACGGCGCTGAGGCTGGCCACGGCGGACACCACGACGAGGGCGGTGGCCCGCACGAAGCGCCGCTGGTCCCGCTCGGAGCGACCGGACCCCTTGCGGAGCGAGTCGCGCTTCTGGGCCGCGGGCGTGGTCCGGCTCCGCGCCCGGCTGGCCATCCGCAGGGGTCGCTCGATGTATTTCTCGGTCAGCAGGGCCAACACCACCGAGGCGGCGACGATCACCGACCCCGACACCAGCGTGATCTCGGCCTGGCGGTCGTAGGACAGCCAGAGGATGAGGATCGGCCAGTGCCACAGGTAGAGGGAGTACGAGATGTCGCCCAGCCGACGGAACGCCCGCCCGGACAGCAGCCAGGTGACCGGGTCCCTCCGCGGCGTCGCACGCTCACCGTCGGGGAGGTTGCCGCCGAGGATGATCAGCAGCGCGCCGCCGATCGGATACCAGGCCAGGGGGCCGGGGAAGTAGGCGGCACCGTCGAAGAAGAAGCCCGTGCTCACGACCATGAACAGGCCGGCGGCCGTGGTGAGCATGCGCAGCGGCCACGGAAGGACCACCCCGGCCAACACGATGGCCACCAGACCGCCGACGAGCAGCTCCCACATCCGGGCGCCGGTGTCGTAGTAGTTCCAGGGTTGGTTGACCGTCTGCCCGTACGCGGACCACCAGACCGAGGCGACGGTGCCCGCGAGAACCACCCCGAGCAGCATCCACTTGGGAGTCCCGCGTTTCACGACGAGTCGCCACACCGCGGTCAGGCCCAGGATGACGGCCAGGGCCACCAGATAGAACTGGCCCTGGACCGACATCGACCACAGGTGCTGCAGCGGCGAGATGGTGGCGTCGGCTGCCGCGTAGTCCTGGGAGGTGAGCGCGAGTTCCCAGTTCTGGTAGTAGAACAGCGAGGCGACGGTCTGTTCGAAGATCGCCGACCACTGGGTCGGGGGTTTGATGAGGATGGTCCCCACCACGGTCGCCGCCACAGTGACCACGAGCGCCGGGTACAGGCGCCGGACGAGCCGCTTCAGGTGGGGAAGTGGATTGAGGGGGGTACCCGGGAGGCCTGCGCCGCGCAGGAGTGATCCCAGAAAGAAGAACCCGGACAGGGTGAGGAACACGTCCACGCCGCCGGAGACACGCCCCATCCAGATGTGGAACACCACGACCAGTGCGATGGCCAGGCCACGCAGACCGTCGATGTCGTGCCGGTAAGCCATCTTCCCGCGCCGGCGGCGAGCCGGCGGGTTCGGAGTGCTGGTGGCCACTGGCGGATACTTCCTGACGAGTCGTCCGGGCTGTGCTGGCGCCCCGGCCCTGCGAGCGCGCGCACCGAAAACCGTGGTGGCGCCGCGTCAGAGCGTGGTGGAACCGGGTCCGATTACACCACAGACTGTTCACCTCGCCCGCGTTGGTACAGTCCGGCGCATGCTGAGCTCACCGCCGTGGCGCGCCGTGGGGACCCTCGCGGGGGTCGTCGGTCCGGCCGTCGTCGCGCTGCTGCTGTGGGTCGTGGCCGCCCCCCGCTCGGAGTTGCTCTCGGTCGGCGGGGGGAGGGGACTGCGGCTCCCGGAGTCCGGAGCGGACGGCGGAAGTCAGCTCCTGATGCTCATCGTCCTGCTGGGGGCCGCGGTGGTGTGTGCGGTCCTGTCCCTGTGGCACCGCCACCCGGGGTTGCGTCGCCCGGGGGGCGTCCCCGTCCTCGTGCTGCTGCCCGGGCTGACGTGCTCGGTCGCCGCGGCCGCGGCCTCACCGCTGGCAGCGCTCCTGGCCCCGACCGCGGAGGACGCCCCGTACGGAACGGTGGTCGCGCAGCCGCCCACGGCGGGGGCGTTGTTCTTCGACCGCATGATCTACGGGACCACGGGACCATCATGGGACTGGTTTCCGCCCGGCGCCGGGTGGCTGGCCTTCGGCGCGATGATCGCCGCGTTCACCGTCGCGGCGCTGGCCCACGTCAGCCACTCGCCGGAGCTGCGGGACGGAGGGGAGGGCGCGGTCGGTCCGGACGGGGTGCCCCCGGAGTCGGTGTCCACTGACCGTCCGGACTAGGCCTCATGCGCGATCCTCGGTGAGGACGTCGACCGGCGGCCGGAGAGTCGCGAACTGGTCGGTGATCCGCAGCCTGCGCTCGGCGAATCGGTACAGCGCGGCGGGTCGGCCGCCCGAGGGTCCCGGCGGTGCGCTTCGTCCGCAGCGCACCAGCTCGCCCCGCCTGGTGAGGATCCTCTGGAGGTTCGTGGGATCGACCGGATGGCCGAGGGCGGCGGCGTAGTGCTGGGCCAGGGTGGAGAGGGTGAACTCCTCCGGAGCGAGCGCGAAGCCCAGCGTGGAGTAGGAGAGTTTGGCGGCGAGCCGGGCCCGGGCCCGGGCGACGATCTCCGCGTGATCGAAGACGGTGTCGGGAAGATCGTCCACCCGGAACCACGCGGTGTCGTCGGGGATGTCCGGGTCGGCGTCACTGGGCAGGACCCCGAGGAATCCCGAGGCGAAGACCCGCCGACCGGGAATTCGCGACGGGTCGGAGAACTCCGCCACGGATTCCAGGTGGCTCAGCGAGCGCACGTCCACCTTCTCTGCGAGCTGGCGGGTGGCGGAGGTGGCCAGGTCCTCGTCGTCCCCGACCACCCCGCCGGGCAGCGCCCACCGCCCGGCCGCGGGGCCCAGCGTGTGTTGCCACAGCAACACGTGCAAGACGTGCAACGCGGGGGAGGTGGGGTGCGCGACCGGGCGGACCTGACCCACGACGACGAGCACCTCGTGACCGGTGTTACACTTGGGCATGTTTTCGATTATAAGTCGAAAACAAGGGCCGGTGCGGTACCGGTCTGCAGAACCGACCCGGGAGGGGGCAGCGATGAGCACTGCCATAGGACACGGCATCACGGTCGCGCCGCGGCCGGAGAGCACCGTCGGCAGGCTGGAGTCGCCGCTGGCCGCCGGGATCCGTCACGACGGCGCGGTGTACACCGGCATAGAGCCCGACGCCCGGTGGGCGTCCGAGATCCGCCGTCTCGCCGCCGAGCGCGACGCGGTGATCCTCGCGCACAACTACGAGGTGCCCGCCATCCAGGACATCGCGCACCACGTCGGGGATTCGCTGGCCCTGTCGCGGATCGCCGCGGAGGCCGAACAGTCGACCATCGTCTTCTGTGGGGTCCACTTCATGGCGGAGACCGCCAAGATCCTCTCACCGGACAAGACGGTCCTCATCCCCGACGAGGCCGCGGGGTGCTCGCTGGCCGACTCCATCACCGCCGAGCAGCTGGCGGAGTGGAAGGCCGAGCACCCCGACGCCGTGGTGGTCTCCTACGTCAACACCACCGCCGCGGTGAAGGCGCTCACCGACATCTGCTGCACCAGCTCCAACGCCGTCGACGTGGTCGAGTCGATCGACCCGGATCGCGAGGTCCTGTTCCTGCCCGATCAGTTCCTCGGCGCGCACGTGCGGCGTAAGACGGGCCGCGACAACGTTCTGGTGTGGGCCGGAGAGTGTCACGTCCACGCCGCGATCAACGGCGACCAGCTCACCGCCAAGTCCGAGGCGCACCCGGGCGCCGAGCTCTTCGTCCACCCCGAGTGCGGTTGCGCGACGAGCGCGCTGCACCTGGCCACCGAGGGCGCGGTCCCGGCCGATCAGGTCAAGATCCTGTCCACGGGTGGGATGGTCGACGCGGCCCGCGCCTCGGGCTCCCGGGAAGTCCTCGTGGCCACCGAGATCGGGATGATCCACCAGTTGCGCAAGGCCGCCCCGGAGATCGACTTCCTCCCGGTCAACGAGCAGGCCAGCTGCCCCTACATGAAGATGATCACCCCGGCCGCGCTGCTGCGCGCGCTCGTCGAGGGCGCGGACGAGGTACACGTCGACCCCGCCACGGCCGAGGCCGCGCGGGGGTCGGTCGAGCGGATGATCGCGATCGGCAACCCGGGATCCGGGGAGTGACCGGCAGGGGAGAGGGCGGGGTAGCCGCCGGCGCGACCTCGCTGGCCTCCGGCGACGACGACGACCTGTTCGACCCCGACACCCGGGCCGACGCCCTCATCGCGATCCGGCGCGCCCTCGAGGAGGACCTCCGATACGGCCCGGATGCCACCTCGCTGGCCACCGTGCCCGCGGACGCCCGGGCCACGGCCCGTCTCGCGACCCGGTCCGACGGGGTGGTGGTCGGGTTGCCGCTGATCGAACTGGTCCTCACCGAGGTGCTCGGCCCTGGTGGTGACGGCTCCGACGGAGGCGGCGCCGACTTCTCGGTGACGCTCCACGCCCGGGACGGGGACCGCGTGTCGGCCGGTGATGTGGTGGCCGAGATCGGTGCGCCGACCCGCGGTCTGCTCACCGCCGAACGGACCCTTCTCAACCTCGTGTGCCACCTCTCCGGGGTGGCGACCGCGACCCGTGCCTGGGTCGACCGGCTCGAGGGCACCGGATGCGCCGTCCGCGACACCCGCAAGACCATGCCCGGTTTGCGGCTGCTGCAGAAGTACGCGGTGCGATGCGGTGGTGGGGTCAACCACAGGCTCGGCCTCGGGGACGCCGTCCTGGTCAAGGACAACCACGTGGTGGCCGCCGGTGGGGTCCTTCCCGCCCTGGCGGCCGTCCGCGAGCGGTTCCCGGACCTGCCCTGCGAGGTCGAGGTGGATTCCCTGGAGCAGCTCGACCAGATGCTCGCCTCGGAGGTGGACCTGGTCCTGCTGGACAACTTCCCCGTCTGGCAGACGCAGACGGCGGTCCAGCGCCGGAACGCGATCTCACCCCGGACCCGGCTGGAGTCGAGCGGCGGTCTGGGTCTGGACGTCGCCGCGGACTACGCGCGCTGCGGCGTGGACTTCCTCGCCGTCGGCGGACTCACCCATTCCGTGGCGGTGCTGGACCTCGGGCTGGATATGTGAGGTCCACCCCACCCGGTCGTTCTGGTGCGGTGGTGACCGCCGGGACCCGCGTAAAGTTGGTTGTCATGACGGGCTTCTGGGACACGAGCGAGAAGAGCACGCCGGCGGAACGCCGGCAGCAGCGGATGGCGGAGGCCCGCCGGCGCGTGGAGTCAGGGGAGAACACCTCGCCGCCGCCCCCGCGCCCGGCCCCCGGCCCGTCGACCCGGAGCCGTTCGGCTCGGTCCTCCCGACCGGTGACCGTGGATCCGCTCTCGGTGACCGGGGCCCAGTTCGCCGTGTGGCGCAGTGTGCAGCACTTCTGCGCCACCGATTCGCTCCCCGACGCCCGCGGGACCGACCTGGACCTTCTGGTCGCTTGGTCGGATTCCATCCAGCCGTTCCGGCTGCGTCAGCGGATCGTGGCTCGCCTCGACTCCGAGGGAGCCTGGGTGCCGGTCTGTTACGCCAAGGACGGCGTCCGCGAGACCATCACCCAGGCACAGGCCGACCGTTACCGCGAGGCCAGGCTGGGCGAGTCCACCCTCTCCGGGGGCGCGCAGAAGGCGCTCAGGGAGACCGACCACCCGGAGTCGACGACCTCGCTCTGATCTGGCCACACTCTCGCTTCTGACCCTGGCGTCGGTCTGAACTTGTCCCCGCGCTGATGGCGAAGGTCAGCCGGTGGCCAGGGCGAACCGCCGACCCCGCGGTTGCGGCCCGCTACTGAGGACCAGCTCGTCGGCACCCGACTCCCGGCCGGCGGGACCGGTGGTCTCCGTGGTGGCGGTGACCTGGTCGGCGCCGGGGATCGCGTCGTCCGCGGTCTGCTCGCCCGTCAGGGTGTCGGCCTCGGCGTCGCCGGGGTGCTCGGCCACCGCGACGATCCTCCCCTCCCGTTCCAGGTCGATGAGCGCGGTGCGCGCCGCCCTCGCGTAGCGCAGGTGTCGCATCGCGGGGGTGTCGGTGGCGGGGCCGGAGGGGTCCACGTCCGCGAGCCGCAGCGGTTCACCGGAGGGGGCCTCGTAGGCCTCACACACCGACTCGACGATCTCGTCAATTCCGAGGCTGTCCCACTCTCCGAGCTTGTCCACGACGATCATGCGGGCACGGTGCAGGGTGTCGGCATCCGGGACGGTGGCGTCATCGATGGCGGAACGGATCTTCTCGGCACGGGACTTGTCGGTGGAACTCATGACCCGAGCCTGCCAGTCCCGGGGCCGGGGCGCAGCCGGTCGCGCGCGCGACCGGAGCGCGACGGTGGACGGATGCTCAAGACGAGAGCTCGGCCATGACGTGGGGGATCTCCGACAACAGCTCTCTGGCCAGAAATCCGGTGGGACCGACCCGCACCGCGAGCCGTTCACCGGCCCGGCCGTGGGCGAAGGTGGCCCACGCGGCAGCCTGAGCGGGATCCGCCCCGCGAGCAAGCAGCCCGGTGATGACCCCGGCCTTGACGTCACCCGAGCCGGACACCCCGAGCCCGGGGGTGCCCGATTCGTCACGCCAGAGACCGCCCTCGGGTGACGCGATCCACGACGTGGCCGCCCCGGAGACCACCACTGCTCGGGTGCGCCGGGCGAGGTCGGTGACGCACCGGGGGGTGTCGGCCTCGACGTCGGACTCGGGGACGTCGAGAGTCCTCGCCAGTTCCCGGGTGTTCGGGGTGAGAACACAGCGACCCTCGAGGTGGGCGACCCCGTCCGGGCTCGCGGTCAGGAACGCCAGGGCGAGAGCGTCGAGGACCAGCGTGCAGTCGAGATCGGGGACCACTCGGCGGAGCAGTTCCGCGGCGACCTCGACGTTGCCGAGACCGGGGCCGAGGACGACGGCGGCACACCCCTGCGCCAGCTCGGCGACCGTCCCCGCGCCGTCCGGAGACAGCTCGCCCTGCTCGTCCTCGGGGAGCCCCACCGTCATCGACTCCGGGATCCGCAGGGCCAACCCCGGCGCCACGGAGGATGCCGTCGCGATCTGGAGTTTGCCTGCCCCGGCGCGCAGCGCGGCCTCCGACGCGAGGAGCACCCCGCCCGGTGTGGTGCGACCGCCTCCGACGACGAGCACCCGGCCGCGGCTCTCCTTGCCGCCGTCCGGCGTGGGAAGCGCCCAGCCCCGCAGGCGGTGGGAGGTGAGCACGAGCGCCTCGCCCTCCTGGCCGGCGGTCACCGGCCGTCCTCGTCCGCCGCGGAACCCTCGCGGGTGGTGGGGGCCTCGGCCCGCTCTACGGCCGTGGTGTCGGCGTACCGCTCGAGGCGCAGCGCCCCCTCGCCGTGCCGGTAGGTCGTCACCGAGCAGTTGGGCAGGGGGTCCTCACGGTCGACGTGGAGGATGTCCTGTTCAGCCATGTGTTCCAACGCCACCCGGAACCCCATGATCACCGCCTGGTGGCTGAAGATGCACAGCCGCTGCCCGGCGTACTGCTGCCGCAGGTCGGTGAGCAGGTACCGCACACGCAGGACCACGTCCGTCCAGCTCTCCCCACCCGGGGGCCGGTAGTAGAACTTGCCGATCCTGTCGCGCCGCTCGGCCTCCGCCGGGAAGCGGTCACGGATACCGTGCCCGGTGAACCCGTCCAGGATCCCGAGGTCCCGCTCGCGCAGTCGTTCGTCGGTGAGGAGGGTGGCATCCAGGCGGGCGGCGTCCAACGCGGCGGTGGCCGTGTCCGCCGCCCGCCGGTACGGGGAGGTCAGCCACACCGTCGGCCGGTGCTCGTCCGGCAGTGCGGCCAACCACGTGCCGACCGCCGACGCCTGGGTGACCCCGGTCTCCGACAGTGGGGTGTCGGCGTCCCGGTAGTTCAGATCGAGGCGGTGCGCCCCGGCGGCGCGGGCCTCGTCGTCAGCGATGTTCCCCACGCTCTGCCCGTGGCGGACGAGCAGGAGGCGGGCGAGTTCCGTCATGCCCGGAACCTACCTGTCCGCGTCCCGCCGGGCCCCGTTCTCACGGGGTGAGGACGATCTTGACGGCCCCGTCCTGCTTCTTCTGGAAGATCTCGTAAGCGTGGGGGGCGTCCGCGAGGGGGAGCCGGTGGGTGGCGAAGTCATCCACTCCCAGCGGGTCGTCATCGTTGAGCAGCGGCATGATCTCCGGCACCCAGCGCTTGACGTTGGCCTGCCCCATCGTGAGTGTGAGCTGCTTGTCGAACATCGTCAGCATCGGCAACGGGTCCGCGGTGCCGCCGTACACGCCGGACAGGGAGATGGTCCCGCCCCGGCGCGCGATGTCGATGGCGGAGTAGAAGGCGGCGAGTCGGTCCACCCCCGAGTTCTCCATCACCTTCTTGCCGAGGAACTTGGGCAGCAGTCCCACCGTCGCGTGCGCGGCGGTCGCGACGGGGGACCCGTGAGCCTCCATGCCCACCGCGTCGATCACCGAATCCGGCCCGCGCCCGTCGGTCATGTCGCGGATCACGTCGCCCAGCTCACCGGGGACGCCGGTGGGGTCGAGGACCTCGACTCCCCGGTGCGCCTGGCGGGCCCGCCGCTCGGCGACCGGGTCCACCCCGATGACGCGGTGTCCGCGGTGGGAGGCGATCCGGGCGGCCATGTCGCCGATCGGACCGAGCCCGAGCACCACGACGGTCCCGCCGTCGGGGATCTGCGCGTACTCGACCGCCTGCCAGGCCGTCGGCAGAACGTCGGACAGGTACAGGTACCGGTCGTCGGAGTGCTCGTGCGGCACCTTGATGGTCGTGTTCTGGGCCTGCGGCACCCGGAGGTACTCGGCCTGGCCGCCCGAGACGCTGCCGTACAGCTCGGAGTAGCCGAACAGTGCCGCGCCCATCCCCTGGTCGCGGACCTGGGTGGTCTCGCACTGCGTGTTGAGGCCCTTGTCACACATGTAGCAGTGGCCGCACGAGATCTGGAACGGCATCACCACCCGGTCGCCGGGGGAGAGATCGGTGAGTCCGGATCCCACCTCCTCGACGATCCCCATCGGCTCGTGGCCGAGGATGTCGCCCTCGTTCATGAACGGCCCGAGCACCTCGTACAGGTGCAGATCGGACCCGCAGATGTTCGTACTGGTGATCCTGACGATCGCGTCGGTGGGTTCCTCGATCCTGGGATCGGGTACCTCATCCACGCGGACATCGCGCTTGCCGTGCCAGGTGACCGCCTTCATGTCAGGCTCCTCTCGCTGGTCGTGTCATGCGCGCTCACGCATATCACCGACGCTACGAGTCCGGGCGAACCATCGCATCCGGTCGCCCGAGCCTGTACACCAGAGTGGTGACCAGTCTGCGACAACCCCGCGTGGTGATCATCGGTGCAGGAATTGCGGGAATCTCTGCTGCGCACACGTTCCGACAGGCCGGGCTGAGCGATGTGGTGATCTGCGAAAAGGGCACCGACGTCGGCGGGGTGTGGCACTGGAACCGCTACCCGGGCCTGACCTGCGACGTCCCCTCGCAGCTCTATCAGTTCGGGTTCGCGCCGAAAGCTGACTGGTCGCACGTCTGGGCATCCGGTGAGGAGATCCGGCTCTACCACCGGGACGTGGTGGAGCGGTGCGGACTGGACGGATGGTTGCGGCTCGGAACCGAGGTGACGGATGCGGTGTACGACGAGGAGTCCGCCACCTGGACTCTCACCACCGCGGCGGGGGAGACGCTCCTCGCGGACTTCGTGGTGTGTGCGACCGGGGTGCTCCACCACCCCCATGTGCCCGACATCGACGGACTCGACTCCTTCGCAGGCCCGGTCGTGCACACCGCCCGCTGGGACCCGGAACTCGAGACCGGTGGATCGCGGGTCGCGGTGATCGGGTCCGGATCCACGGGGGTGCAGATCGTCTCCGCGCTTCAGCCGGAGGCTTCGCGTGTACTGCACTTCACCCGCTCCCCGCAGTGGATCCTCTGGGCGCCGATGGGCGTCCGCCAACCCGAGCTGTTCACCGCCCTGCTTCGCCGGATGCCGGGACTGCAGCGGGGTCTGTACGCGGCCGCACTGTGGGCGTCGGGGATTCTGGCGGACGTGGTGCTCAAGCCGACCTGGCGTCGCCGGGCGGTGCAGGCCTACGCGCGGTCGAGTCTCCGCCGACAGGTGCGCGATCCTCGACTCCGCGAGCAGTTGACCCCCGACTACGAACCGCTGTGCAAGCGGCAGGTCGTCTCGAGTACCTACTACCGCGCCATCACCGCCCCCAACGCCGAACTGGTCACGGGCCCGATAATCGAGGTGACGCCCACCGGCATCCGCACCGGTGACGGCGTCCACCACGAGGTCGACGTGATCGTCCTGGCCACCGGTTTTCGCGCGCACGAGTACATGCGCCCCATGCGGATCACCGGTCGCGACGGACTGAGTCTCGATGAGGCCTGGGCGACCGGCCCGCGGGCATACCGGATGACCGCGATCCCGGGATTCCCCAATCTCTTCACCGTTCTCGGTCCCAACTCGCCGACCGGGTCGATCTCACTGCAGTACTCGGCGGAACTCACCTCGCGATACGTCGCGCAGTGGATCGAGCGCTGGATACGCGGCCAGTTCGACGCCGTCGAGGTGACCGACCAGGCGACCGAGGAGTTCGCCGGTGCGGTGCGGGAGGCGATGGGACCGACGGTGTGGAACACCGGGTGCACGTCCTGGTATCAGACCGCCGGCGGTGAGATCGATCTGTGGCCCTTCGACCGGAAGCGGATGGAGGAGATGCTCAACCGGCCCGATGGTCGGGACTTCCAGATGATGCGCGTGGACTCCGGCGGACCTTGACCTCCGACCTGCGGGTGCTGGTCACCAGCTGACCTGGCCGACGGCTCACCGCAGTACGAGCGGGATGTGTTGCTCGGCCGCGGTGTTCGCGCCGTGGTGGCCGAGGAGACTCGACTCCATCTTCTCGTGGTGGGAGCGGGCGAGGATCACACCGCCTGTCGCGATCGCGATGACGTCGCCGAGTCGCTCGGCGTGCTCCCGGCCCGGACCGAACAGCTCCTCGTCGAGTGCCTGCTCCCGGCTCACCACGCGGGCGTGGCCCCCCAGTTCGGCACTCCAAGCGGACTGGACCGCGGGTCCGGACCCGGCCCGGGCGTAGAGGTGCCGCACCCTGGCCTCGCCGGCGACGGCGTCGACGTCCGCGAGGAGCGCCGGAGTGGAATCGATATCGATGACGGTGTCGGCCGCGACCATCCCGTGGTCGGCGGTGACGACCATCCTGCAATCGGGGGGCAGATCAGTCGCCAGGTCGGCGACGACGGCGTCCACGTCGTGAAGGGACTGACGCCATTCGGGGGAGCCCGGACCGTGAATGTGCCCGATGAGGTCCAGGTCGCCGAAGTAGGAGTAGACGAACCGCGGGGAGCGCGACGATCCGGAGACGGCGTCCAGCACCGCCTCGCGAATCTCCTCCAGTGAGATCGCCGGCCGATAGTCTCCGTCGGCGCGGAACGCGGCGCGGGTGAGTCCGGATTCCCGGAAATCCTCCCGCATGACGTAGGTGACGTCGACACCGTGCTGCGTGAGTAGCTCCATAAGGCTCGGCAGTACCTGCACCTCGCGCGGAGGGAATCGGTCCAGTGCGGAGGGCCCCTCGGCTGAACCCGTGGTCCACCGCAGGGAGTTGAACACGGTGGGAGTGTCCGCGCCCTCGTCCGGGAGCGCGAAACTGTAGCCGACTATGCCGTGGCGCGAACACGGTGCGCCCACCGCGAGGCTGGTCAGGCTCGTGGCCGTCGTGGCGGGGAATCCCGCGGAGATCATGCGCGCGGTCATCGCCGCGAGGGTGGGGGCGACGTCGGCGTGCTCCCGGATCAGTTCGGCGCCCAGACCGTCGACCAGCACCAACACCGCATCCCTCGTGGGCGGCAACTGTAGGGGGTTGCGGATGTCCACCCCCAGCGAGGAGGCGATCGACGGCATGACGTCGGCCAGTGAGTGGGCGGCGGCGCGTGTCGGGATCCCGGTCATGGCTCCACTCTCCCTCATCCGGCCGGAGTGCGGCGAGGACCGGCGCCGAGCGGGTTCGCGTCACCGGCGCGTGTGGGCCGTGGCGTAACACCGCCCCGCTCCCGGCGGATATGTGATGGACTCGTTATTCATCCATCCGCCGAGGGCCGCGCGCCCCGTCATGCTCGGAGATCATCGTGACCAGATCCATCGCCTGCGCCGGAGCGCTGGCCGCCGCACTTCTCGTCTTCTCGTCCGGCGCCGCCACAGCCCAGAGCGCGGACGGCCTGTCTTCGGGCGCCCTCGACTCGGCGTCACTGTCCGGATCCGCCGGAACGGACACCGACGGGGACACCGGCGGTCTCGGCTCGGCCGGCGAGCTGCTCCCGGCCTCCGTCACCGGGTCTCTGCCCGGGTATACCTCCGGCCCGGTCGGTTCGGTCGCGAGCGCCGCCTGTGCGGTCGGCACCGTGGCCGGTGCGGCTGCCAACCTCGCGGGCATTCCGCTGCCGCCGATCGGCGTCGTGTGCATGGTCGTCAAGCCCGTCGCGGAGTCCGTGGACTTCCTGAGCCGCGGGGATGTCCCGGGGTCTGTCGGGGCCGTCATCGAGGGGGTCCCGGTGGTGGGTGGCTCGCTCGCCGGCTCCGTCAGCACGGACTCGGCCGTCGACGCCGTGGAGGGTTCACTGGGTGAGGAGCGACTCGGGTCGATCTCCGGATCCTCGGTGTCGCCTGAACCGACGCCCGAGGTCTCCGCGGAGAACTGACGACCACCCCGGGGCGGCCGGACCGGATCAGCGTTGACCGCGTCCGAAAGCGTGCGGCTCGACCGGTCGCTGCTCGCGGGGGAGTCCGGCCACCACGAGCCGGTACGACTCCGTGACCAGTTCCTCGACCATGTCGGGGCCGAGTCCTCCGCCCGGGTGCAATGAGATCCAGTGCTTCTTGTCCATGTGGTAGCCGGGCGTGATGTCGGGATGCGCCTCACGTAGGGCGAGGCCGTCCGACGGGGACGCCTTGAGCACCACCAGCGGTTCGTCGTCGACCACGGTGAGAAACATGAACATCTTGCCCCGGACCTTGTAGACGTCCACGTCGGGCCCGAACGGGAACTCCAGAGTGGTCGCCGGTAGTTCGCGCGCTCGCAGCGCCGCACACTTCTGGAGTTCCCGTCCGTTCATCTCTGTGACGCTACGACACGCTCTTCGCGATTCGTGCGATCCTCGGGCCGTTCCGCAGCATCTGACGGGACCGGTGCGAGTGGATCGACCGCCAGGGGATTGGCGAGGGTTCCCGCGAACTGCAACGAGCCCGCCTGATCGGTCAGGTCGACCATCTGCCGGGTGTCGCGCAGTTGCAGGCGGTTGAGGCACGAGTGTCGGAACCGTGGGGCGACGATCGCGTGCCAGATGGCGGAGTCGACTCCGTCACCGTCGCCGTCGGGGGCTGCGACGTCCCCGCCACCGTCGACCAGTGCCAGCAGACACCGGCGCGTCTCCTCCCAGAACTCCGTTGCCGGCAGGACACCGGCCTCGTCGCAGATCGCGGCCAGGTGGCGTAGCACTCCGTCCATGACGTCGGTGTGGATGCTCAGCGCTGCAGTCTCGGCATCCACGATGTGCCGGATCCTCTCGATCCCTGCGGGGAGCGGACGGTCGGTCACCACGGCCACCTCCTCGCCGATGTCCTTGAACAGGACACGCCGAGGAAGGTGGTCCGGTCCGATCACCACGATCACGTTCTCCCCGTGGGGCATGAACACCAGCCCGTGGGCGAGCAGGCAGCGGGCGACCGGCAGGACGTAGGCGTCGAGGAGCGCGCGGAGCCAGGTGCGGGCCTGCACCCCGGAGCGTTCGAGATGTTCGACGACGAGGGGTCGGCCGTGCAGGTCGACGTGCAGGAGTGAGGCCAGCGTGAAAGCCCTCTCGCCGTCCGAGAGTCGCGGCACCGGGCTCTCGCGCCACAAGGCGGCGATCATCTTGGTGTGCGGACCCTCCTCCGAGACGCCGGATGCGGCTGCGCGGTGGTAGGCGTCGCCGGTGTACCCCACCGCGGCGATCTCGCGCAGGATCCCGAAGTCGAGAGACCGTAGCACGGGGTCGTCGGCCACCAGGCCGGCCACCCAGTCGTTGACCGCCGGGGTGTCACGCATGTAACGCGGAGACAGTCCGCGCGTGAACCCCATGTTCTGCACCGCCAGTGCCGTCTTGACGTACCCGCGCTCGGGCCGGCTCACGTCGAAGAAGGTGCGCACGGACTGCTGCGCGCGGTAATCGCTGCGGGACTCACCCAGGTGGACGAGGTCACGTCGTGCCAGGTCGGGGCCGAACGCGACCGAGATCTTGTGTTCCCACTGCCACGGGTGGACGGGGAGGAGGCGGTACTCCTCTGGGGCGAGGCCCAGCTCGCGGAGCCGTGCGTCGCACCGGTCGAGATCCTCACGGCCGAATTCGCGGAGATAGTGCTCGCGCTCCTCCAGGCCGGACACGGTGGCGAGGTGGCTCCGGTCTCGGCGGGCGGCCAGCCAGACCAGACGCACCGTCGCGGGCGCCTCCGGCGTGTAGCGGTGCCGGTCGGTCAGCCCCAGACCGATGCGTCCGTTGTTCGCCACGAAACCGGGGTGGCCCTCGGTCATCGCGGCCTCGACCTCCTGCAGGTCCGCCGTGGCGAGTTCCTGCACCGGTCGGTTGCGGTGGTGCAGGCAGAACGCGGCGGAGCCGAGGGTGGCCGCGATCTCCTCCAGATAGATCCCCACCAGCGACCCGGGGATCCCGAGCACAGGGGCGAACGCGGTGACGAGGGCCTGGGCGTCGGGCTCTGCCCGCTCACCCCCGACCTCCCGACGTATCGACCCCTCGTCCACCACCCAGTGCTCGAGTGGCAGGACCCGCGCGCGGAAGGTCCAGGTCTCTGACTCCGCGCGCACCTCGAACACACCCGGTTCCGCCGTGGCCTGCGGGGAGAGAAGCCGCTCGTGGGAGAACTCGGCCAGTGCCTTGGCGCACAGGTGGCGGTGCGCCCGCCGCATCGCGTGACCGGAGAGGTGTGCGTGAGGTGCGGCGGCGGGTGAGGGAGAGGACGACCACACGTACCGGGTGGTCCGGCCGATCTCGGAGGCCCGGAAGTCATCGACGTCGCAGAAGGAGAGCAACGCGGTCTTGTCGGGTAGGCGGAGCGGCCCGTCCTCGCGGAAGCCCGCGCGGGCGTTGAGCCGGTGGACGGCGGTGTTGTCCATGTCCGGTTCCACCACCACACGCCGGGCACCGAGCGGCCCGAAGGCGGCTTCGCAGATGGCGCCGATCACGGCGGCGGTGGTGCCCGGGACGGGGGTCCGCGACGGTGCGACCAGCAGGTGCATGCCCAGGTCCCCGGGTTCATGGGGGTACCTACCGTCGAGCTCGACCGCGGCCGGGTCGTAGAACACCGCCAGACCCGCCCGCAGTCCGTCGATATGCGCCATGTGGACCTGCCGGTGCGGGCTCGCCTGCCAGTCGTGGAAGAACTCCGAGATCTGCCCGGGCGTCATGTGTCGCATGCCCCAGTAGGCCGATCCGGGGTGGGAAAGCCACGCGTGGAGGGTCCCGATGGTGTCGGGGTCCGTGGGCAGGCTCGAGAGCGAGACGAGTCCGGCGGGCGTACTGACGGTGTGGGTCATCGGGTCTCCTGGGCCTGCTGGTCGGTGGGGGTGTGTCGTTCGGCGGGCGCGTCGGCCGGGGGTCCGAACCGCTGGAACGCGATACGTGATTCGACCGGGTAGACCTCGCGACCGGTGACGGACCGCAGGATGATGCTGTTGCGCATCGCCCCCATCCCGAGGTCAGGCGCGCTCAGGCCGTGGGTGTGCTCCTCGGCGTTCTGCACGTGGATCCGCCGGTGAGCGAGGTCGATGGTGTGGTCCCGCGCCACCCGGTATCGGCGGGGCCGACCCGCGCGGGTCTGATCGGGGCCGGGGTCCTCCCAGTCGATCTCCGCGGCGATCCCGTCGAGGAACCGCGGAGTGGTGGGTGAGTACCCGGTAGACATGACCAGCCCCTCCGTCTGGTGCCCCCAGGTCCGCCCGGTGTCGGTGCACCGCAGGTCAAGACTGATGTGCGACTCGGCGGTGGTGGCGCCGTCCAGGGCGGTCGCGGCCACCAACAACCCGGTGTCCAGTCCGTGGGCGGACCGGCGGTAGAGCAGGTCGTGGATCTGGTTGATCAACTCGGCGTCGATGCCCTTGTAGAGGGAACGTTGGTCACGGAGCATACGGTCACGAGTCCCGGCGTCGAGCCTGTGGAAGTGGTCGATGTACTCCGGGGAGGTCATCTCCAATGTGAGCTTGGTGTATTCCATGGGGAAGAACCTCGGGGAGCGGGTGATCCAGTCCACGCGGGGTCCGGAGTCCCCCGACTCGGCCAGCAGGTCGTGGTAGATCTCGGCAGCCGACTGGCCGCTGCCCACGACGGTCACCGAGTTCAGCTCGAGCAGTTCCCCTCGCCGGTGCAGGTAGTCGGCGGCGTGCAGCGCCACCCGTCGGCCGGTGTCCGGCGGACCGCCGTCGAGGGAGGTGGTGTCGACCGGCGACCACGGGGTGGTGCCTATGCCGAGCACCAGGTGCCGGGCGCGGTAGGTCTCGGTGCCGTCGGAGGTGATCGCGGTGACCCTGTAGACGGGTCCGTCCTCGTCCTCCTCTTCGGCCTGACCCCCGGCCGCGACCTCGACGCCGGTCCCGTCCGCCGTCTCGCGCCGGACGTCGACCACCTCCCGACCCCAGCGGAGTCCGCGCACCCGCTCGGATGCCCAGCGGCAGTAGGCGTCGTACTCCGCGCGCAGTGGCTGGAAATTCTCGCGGATGTAGAACGGGTACAGCCGCCCGATCTGTTTGAGATACGACAGGAACGAGTACGGCGAGGTGGGATCGGCCAGCGTCACCAGATCGGCGAGAAAGGGGACCTGGATCGTCGCGTCGTCGAACATGAGTCCGTGGTGCCATGCGAAGCCCTCGCGGGCGTCGAGGAAGACGGCGTCGACCCCCAGCGGCTCGGCAAGGCAGGCCAGTCCGAGGTTGAACGGACCGATACCCACCCCCAGTACGTCGTGGATCTTCTCGCTCATGACAACACCCCCGCGGACGTGGCCTGCCGCATGCCGTCGGCCAGGTACCGAGCGGCCGCCCGGACGTCGGCGAGGACGGCGGTCACGTCGCGGTCCGACAACTCGGGGTCCAGGACGGTGAACTTGAGGCAGGGCCTGCCGTCCACCACCGTCGCCGCGACCACCGAGCGTCCCTCGGCGAACAGCGCGTCCCTGACGGGACGGACCAGGGCGTCGGCCTCGTCGGGGTCGCACCCCTCGGGTCGCGGGCGGAACAGCACGGTCGACAGGGCCGGGCGGCGGACGAGCTCGAAATCGTCATCGGAGTCGATGGTCCGACCGATGCGCCGGGCCACGTCGATCGCCTCGTCGAGCATGCGGCCGATCCCGTCGGCGCCGAGGACACGCAGCGTCATCCAGAGTTTGAGGGCGTCGAAGCGGCGGGTGGTCTGCAATGACTTGTCCACCGCGTGGTCGTCGCCGTCGACGGGGTTGAGGTAGTCGGCGCTCACCGTGGAGTGGCGGAAGCCGGAGCCGTCGCGGAGGAGCAGCGCGGACGCGGCGACCGGCAGGAAGAAGGTCTTGTGGAAGTCGACGGTCACCGAGTCCGCCGACCCGATCCCGTCGAGTAGATCGCGACGGGTGGGTGAGACGAGGAGCCCCCCGCCGTACGCGGCGTCCACGTGCAGCCAGACGTCATGACGGCGACAGACCTCTCCCACGGCGCGCAGCGGATCGATCGCGCCGTGATCGGTGGTGCCGGCCAGGGCGACGACCGCGGCGACCTCCTCGCCGGCATCGGCGACGGACGACAGAGCCCGGTCCAGGGTGGCGGGATCCATGCGGTCTCCCTCGCCGGGAAGGGTGATCACCGCGTCCGGGTCCAGACCCAGCAGCCGCGCGGACTTGACCACACTGAGGTGGGCGTGTTCGCCCGTGACGATCCTCAACCGGGACAACCGCACGCCACGGTCGCCGGGTGCGGTCCCCGCGGGGCCGGGCCGAGAGAGCCGATCCTCCCGCGCGGTGAACAGGGCCTGCAGGTTGGACTGCGAGCCACCGGTCGTGAACACGCCGTCGGGCGTGAGGTGATCCGGCCGGTCGAAGTCGATCAGGTCGGCGACCCAGTCGATTAGTTTCTGTTCGATGAGACACGCAGAGGTGCCCTGGTCCCAGGTCTCCACCGCGGTGTTGACCGAGGTGGCCAGGGTCTCGGCGGCCAGCGACGGGATGGTGATCGGGCAGTTGAGATGAGAGAGGTACCGGGGATGGTGGTAGCCGACGGCGTGATCCAGGTAGAGCCCGCGCACCTCCAGCAGCGCCTTGTCGAGCGTCCCCAGAGGCGTCGCCAGGTCCACCGCCTCGGTCAGGGATTCGAGGTGGGCGGGGGAGGCCGGCGAGCGGGGAGTGGTGCGACCGTCGAGGAACCTTCCCACCTCGGCGGCCGCCGCGGCCACGGCGGCGGCATGGTCCTTCCGGGTCCGCTGACTCAACAGATGTTCGTTCACGGGCGCTCCGACCGATCGGGGACATGGATACCGGCGAACCGTAGAAGGCAAGGCTAGCCTAATCAACCCCAGGGTGATATGAATCACGTTGTGGCCCAGGCCTGGTGGGACTGCAGAGGGTCGCCCTTGCGCCGCGGTACTCCACGGCCCTACTGTTTCCCCGATAAGGTAAGCCATGCCTAACGGCCACGAGCCCACTTCGGAGACCCCATGAGTTCAACCGCCCTCCCGTTCCGTCAGCGAACGGTCGACACTCCAGGCCGCGCACGGGTGGTGCTGATCCTGACCGCGATCGTCGCCGTACTGGCGGTTCTGGCCGGGTGCACCACCGGTTCAGTGGGTGAGTCGCACGACTCGGGCGCGGCATCCGAGGTCGAGCGGGACGGGGAGTTCCCCCGCACCATCACTCACGCCTACGGACAGACGGAGATCACCGAGCCGCCCCAGCGGGTGGCCACGATCTCCTGGGTCAACGCCGACGTCTCGCTGGCGCTGGGCGTGGTGCCCGTGGGCATGCCGCGGAATTCGTTCGGCGGGAACGCCGGCGGATCGACCGATTGGTTCGACGCCGAGCTCGAGGCTGTCGGGGGCCAGATGCCCGAGCTGTACTCGGAGACGGACGGCATCAACACCGAGGCCATCGCCGCCCTCCAGCCCGACATCATCCTGGGCGCCTACTCGGGGATGACCGCCGAGGAGTACGAGACCCTGTCCAAGATCGCGCCCACCATCGCGATGCCCGAGGGCGACGTCGCCTTCGGCACCCCGTGGCAGGAGTCCACGCGCCTGATAGGCGAGGCGCTCGGTCGCTCGGAACGCGCCGAGGAGCTGATCGACGAGGTCGAGGGCCAGATCGCCCGGGTCGCCGACGACAATCCGGGTATCCGGGGGACGACCTTCATCTATGGGACGGTCGACCCCGGCGCGGCGGAGAAGATCTATGCCTTCACCGACGTGGACAACCGACCACGGTTCCTCGAGCAGTTGGGGATGGTCCAGGCCCCCGTGATCTCCGAGGCCTCGACCGGCGCCGCCGACCAGTTCGCCGTGACCTGGTCGCCTGAACGGGCCGACGAGCTGGTCTCGGACATCCTGGTCACCTACGCCGCCTCCCCCGATGTCCGCGCGGCGATCGAGGCGGACCCCTTGCTGGGCCGCATCCCCGCGATCGAGGCGGGCCGGATGGTGGTCCAGACGGACGAACAGCAGGTGTTGTCCATCTCGGCCGCGTCTCCGCTCAGCCTGCCCTGGGCACTCGACAACGTGGTCCCGGACATCATCACCGCCGCGGAGCAGAACTGACCGATGCAGGTGACCGCGACGAGCCGGGTCGACCCCGCCACCGCGGGGCCGTCCGCGGTGCCCGCGAGACCCACTGCTCCGGGGCGCCGCCGCGTGGTGGCGGGCTGCGTGACCGCGGCGGTGCTCTTCGTCGCCTCGGTGGCCGCGTCACTCTTCCTCGGTTCCCGGTCGGTCGATCCCGCTGTCGTCCTGTCGGTACTGGCCGGACTGCCGTCCCAGGTGATGTCCGGCGATCTCGCGGCGGCCGTGGCGCCCGGGGCCGGAGCGGGAATGGACGAGGCGGTGGTGAGCGCGCGCGTCCCCCGCACGATCACCGCGATCGTCGTGGGTGCCGCACTCGCGGTCGCCGGCGCCGGGTTGCAGGGCGCCACCCGCAACCCGCTCGGTGACCCGGGACTTCTCGGCTTGACCGCGGGAGCCGCCCTCGGAGTGGTGCTCGGGTTGGCTCTGGTGCCCACCGCCGGCCCGACCTCGGTCGCGATCTTCGCCGTCATCGGGGCTCTCGCCGCCGGGATGGTGGTCGTGGGGGCCGGGAGACTCGGTGCCGATTCCGGCACCGGCCTGGTCCTGGCCGGAGCGGCCGTGACCGCCGGGTGCACGGCGATGACCGCGTCGTTGGTCATCGCGCTCCCCGGGGTGCTCGACCGGTTCCGTTTCTGGGGACTGGGGTCGGTGGCCCGCTCCGGCGCCCCGGAGATCACCGCCGCGTTGCCGTTCATCCTCCTGGGCCTCGCCCTCGTCCTCGCCGGGGCGGCGTCGCTCGACGCGCTCGCGCTGGGCGACGACCTGGCGCGCGGTCTCGGGGTGGGGCCGGTGGCCGGCCGGGCGGTCGTCCTGGGGGGCGTGGTGATCCTCTCCGGGGTCGCCACCGCGTTGGCGGGCCCGATCGCCTTCCTCGGGCTCCTCGTCCCGCATCTGCTGCGGCGGCTCGTCGGCGTGGGTAATCGGGTGGTCCTGGGATTGTCCGTGGTCATCGGCCCCGTCGTGTTGCTCCTCGCCGACACCGCGGGGCGCGTCATCGCACCACCGGGCGAGATCGCCGTCGGGGTGATGACCGTGGCGATGGGCGTGCCGTTCCTCATCGCGATGCTGCGCCTGAACCGGGGGGTGAGCGCCTCATGAGTGCCGCCGTCCTCGACCGGCCTGCAGACGAGGTGGCCGACACGGAAGAGGTCATCCGTCGACTCGCCGCCACCCGCCGCAACCGCACCCTGCTCGTCGTACTCGGGCTCGTCTTCGCCCTGTTGGCGGCCATGGCCGTGCGCGTGCTCCTGGGCAGGTACACGGTGACCGTCCCGGACTTCCTGGCGATCCTCGGTGGCGCGACCATCCCGGGCGCCACCTTCGTGGTGATGGAGGACAAACTTCCCCGAGCGGTCCTCGGCGCCCTGGCCGGTCTGGCGTTCGGCGCCTCGGGGGCGCTGTTCCGGCGAGTCCTGGGCAACCCGCTCGCCAGCCCCGACATCCTGGGCATCTCCCACGGGGCGTCGGCCGGGGCGGTCGCGGGGATGGCGTTCTGGGGACTACGCGGGGTGGCGATCATCCCCGCGGCGCTCCTCGGGTCCGCGGTGGCCCTGGCGATCGTCCTGAGCGCGTCCGCGGGGCGCCACACCGGAATCGTGGGCCAGCGGTTCCTCCTCGGCGGGGTGGCCGTGGCCGCGCTGGGCACTGCTGTGGTGACCCAGCTCATCGCCCGGTTGCCTCTGGCGGGTGCCCAGGAGGCCGCGGTCTGGACCGTTGGTTCTCTTTCCGGTGCGTCCGGCCAGCGGATCGTCTGGCTCACGGTCGCCCTGGTGTTCCTCCTGCCCCTGGCACTCTGGCTCCACTCCGCCCTGCGGCCCGCGGAACTGGGCCCCGAGCTCGCGGTGGGCCTGGGCTCCCGCCCCGTACCCACGCGTGCGGGCGCCCTCGGCGTGGGCACCCTGCTCGCGGCCGCCGCGACCGCCGTGGCGGGTCCGCTCGCCTTCGTGGCCCTGTTGTCCACGCCGATCGCCACCGCCCTCGGCCGCGGACGCCCCCACATCGTGGCCGCCGCACTCACCGGCGCGGTGATCGTGGTGGTCGCCGACATCGTCGCCTCCGAGGCCCTGGCCACGGTGGACCTGCCCACCGGTGTGGTGACCGGCGCGCTCGGCGCCCCCGCCATGCTCTGGATCCTCCTGCGCTCCCGAAAGGTCGCCTGATGAGTGTCACCACCCACGTCACCCCCGACGCGACGACGATGCCCCACGGTGTCCCGCCCGACCCTGACCCCGCGTTCCGCCTGCGCGGGCTGACTCTGGGATACGGCACTGACCCCGTGATCCGCGAGCTGGACCTGGACATCCCCAGCGGCCGCACCACGGTGTTCATCGGGGCCAACGGCTGCGGCAAGTCCACGATCCTCCGGGCGCTGGGCCGGCAGCTCACCCCACTGGCCGGATCGATCGAGGTGGCCGGGCGGGACCTGGCCGGCGTCAGAGCTCGCGAGCACGCCAGGGCCGTGGCGTTCCTTCCGCAGTCACCGCTGGTTCCGGAGGGCCTCACCGTGGCCGAGTTGGTGGCGCGCGGTCGCCACCCGCACCGACGCTGGTGGGGGCCCGGGGACCAGGACGAGCCCGCTGTCGCCGAGGCACTGGCACTGACCGGAACTGCGGGTTTCGCCCATCGTCGCGTCGACGAGCTCTCCGGCGGCCAACGCCAGCGGGTGTGGGTGGCGCTGGTTCTGGCCCAGGCGACCCCGACCCTGCTCCTGGACGAGCCGTGTTCGTTCCTCGACCTGGCCCACCAGATGGACGTGTTGGACCTGGTCCGGGATCTCCCGCTACCCGCGGGGTACGAGCCGGAACCGGGTACCCCGGGGCCGGGACGCCGAACGGTGGTGGCCGTCCTGCACGAACTCACCCTGGCCGCCCGCGTGGCCGACCACCTCGTGGCCGTGGCCGAGGGCGGGGTCGTGGCCGCGGGCCCGCCCGACCAGGTGATCAACCCCGAGACCCTGCGCCGGGTGTTCGACCTGGAAGCCGACATCATCAGCGACCCGCTCACCGGCCAGCCGGTGGTGCTGCCGCGGGGACGACGAAAGGGGACAGTATGACAGCGATGGCCGTGGAGGCTCCGATCCTCGTCGCGCAGACCCGGGTGGTCCGAGTACGTGCGCTGGGGGAGTCGTTCCTCCGACTGGTGTTGGCCGGCCCGGACCTGACCAGGTGGTCGCGGGAGGTGGTGGACCCGGGGACGGTACGCGACGCGTACTTCAAGGTGTTCGTCCCCCCGCCTGGCGGGCAGGGGATCGTCCCCGACCCGGACGGCATCCGCGAGTGGCTGGCCCTGCCCGAAGAGGACCGTGGGTGGATGCGGACCTACACCGTGCGCCGGGCCGACACGATGACCCTCGACGGTGCGCAGGTCCCCGCGTTGACCGTGGACGTGGTGGTCCATCCCGGAGAGGACGAGGGGCCGGGGTCGGGATGGGCGCGGTCGGTGCAGGCCGGGGACACGGTGCACATCGCCGGTCCGGGGCTCGGACACGCTCCGTGGGCGGCGTGGAACCCGGGTGCCGCAGGTCGGGTCGTGTGTGCGGGAGACGAGACCGCGGCGCCGGCCCTGTTGTCGATCGCCGAGGAACTCGCCGCGGAACCCCGGGGGGCGAGGGACGTCCAGATAGTTCTCGAGCTGCCGACCTCGGCCGACGTGCTCGCGTTGTCGGCCGAGGCACCCGAGTCGGTCACGCTGCTTGCGCGATCCGGCGAGCGGGGACACGCCCTCGTGCACCACCTCGCCGCAGTGTTAAGCGTGGGTCAGGAGTGCGTCGAGTCGGTCCTCGACGGACGCCGCCCCGCCGAGCGGGAGTGGCAGACCGCCACCACCGTCACCGCCGGGGATCCCTACGTGTTCCTGGCAGGGGAGGCAGCACTGGTCCGGGCGATGCGACGACTCGCCGTCGACGGGGCGGGGATGCCCAAGCGGGCCGTGTCGTTCATGGGGTACTGGCGCCGGGGCGCGGCCGAATCCTGAACCGGTCGACCGATCAGGTCGCCTCCGGCCCCTCGTCGGGTGCGGGATACGACGGGTGCCGCAGAGCGCCGAGCAGGCGCGGATACCGCGATCCGGGCAGGCGGTTACCCACGGGGTCGAAGTGCAGGTTGTCGTCGTCGTCCTCCCAGGTGTCGACCGACAGTCGACCCAGGGTCTCCCACCTGCCCAGGGGGGTGGCGTGCTGGAGCGTCCACGTGCCGCCGTCGCCCGTGGGGATCGCGGCCAGCAACAACTGGCGGCCCGCGATCCGCACGGGGAACATCGACGTCATGGTGCGCCCGGTCGTCCGCCAACCCGCGGTGAGCACATAGCGGGTGAGCGGACCCATGCCCGTGCTCGCGAGCAGGATGTCCACCGGACTATCCGCGTGGACGCGGATGGCCATGCCGCCGATGTCGGGGACGATGTCCGGCAGACCCACGGCGCGCGAGAACCGGACCGTCGCGGGCCACCTGCCCGTGATGTCCAGGAGCGGCGAACCCGTCCGACCCACCCCGGTGACGCTCAGGGTCGCGTGAGCGACGACGCCCCGGGGGTGCAGAGCCTTGGGGCGGGCCAGGCGCGTCACCGCCGCCGCGGCCCCGAACGCCGAGCCGACCATTCCGGCGACGGGCGACGAGCGCACGGCCAGCTCCGTGGAGGGCCTCGTGGACTGCTCGACGGAAGGCTCCGGGCGAGGACTGCCGGGAACGCGAATGGAGCTGTTGCGGGTGGCTCTCCGATGGGTGCGGGGCATGATCGCCACGATACTCAGCGGCGGTCGGGTCCGGCCCGCCTCCGGACCGTCGGTCTCGCCCACTCACCGGGCCGAGGACCCGCGCGGCTAGGTGGGGGGTCAACCACGGCGACGTCGGTCGAGGGGGACGACGGTGGGGGTCCCGGTGACCGCGTCGGGGACGACGAGGCTGGGCAGATCGAACACCTCCTCGACCAGTGTCGCGGTGAGCACGTCGCCCGGCGGGCCGGCGGCGACCACACTCCCGTCCTTCATGACGACCAGGTGCGAGGCGTAGCGGGCGGCCTGGTTGAGGTCGTGGAGGACCGCGACGACCGTGCGACCGGACTCGTGTTGGTCGCGCAGGAGGTCCAGCACGCCGTACTGGTGTGAGATGTTGAGGTAGGTCGTCGGCTCATCGAGCAGCAGTACCGGCGTCTGCTGGGCCAGGAGCATGGAGATCCACACCCGTTGCCGCTGGCCGCCCGACAGTTCGTCGACGAAACGGTCTGCGAGCTCGGTGACGGATGTGGCGGCCATCGCCTCCGCCACGGCGGCATCGTCTCCCAGACTCCACTGGCGCAGCGGGCTGTGGTGTGGATGCCGACCACGGGACACCAGGTCACCCACGCGGATCCCCTCCGGCGTGACCGCCCCCTGCGGTAACAGGCCCACCCTGCGGGCGACCTCGCGGGTGCGCAGACGACTGATGTCCCGGCCGTGCAGAAGAACCTGGCCCCGGTCAGGTGTGATGACCCGGGCCAGTGCCTTGAGCAGCGTCGACTTGCCGCACGCGTTCGGCCCCACGATCACCGTGAAGGCGCTGTCGGGGATACTCAGATCGAGATCCGTCGTCACGACCCGGCGCTCGTAGGCCAGCCGCGCCCCCTCGGCCGTCAGGGGAGCCGGGTGGTCGAGTGGGGTCGAGACAGCGCGTGACATCACCCCAGGGTCTGCTCGACGTCGTCGAGGATCTCGGCTGCGCCGAGGACGCCGATGCCGATCATCCACGTCTCGTCGTCCACCTCGTAGGTCTGACCGTCCTTCACCGCGGGGATGTCGTTCCACAGGCCGGTCACCGTCGCCATCGTGGTGGCCGAGGGATCGCCACCGGGGTTGGTGAAGAACACGACCTCGCCGTCGATCTCTTCGTACAACTCCGGGGAGAGCTCTGCCATCGAGTATTCGTTCAACTCACGGTCGCCCAGTTCGAAGCCCATGTCGGACAAGATCGAGCCCGAGAACGTCTCCGGTCCGTAGAGACGGAAGTTGTCCGGCCGGAAACGGACGATCGAGAGCGTCGTCCCCTCGGCCCCCACCGCGGTCCCGACCTCGGCAATCCGGGTGTCGAGGTCGCCGATCAGCTTCTCCATCTCGTCCGATTCGTTCATTGCGGCGGCGGTGATGCGGGCCTGCTCCTGCCAGTCGGTTCCGGAGTTCTCGGAGAACACCGTCGGAGCGATACCGGAGAGCTCGTCGTAGATCGCCTCGTGCCGCACCTTCGCGCCGATGATCAGATCCGGGGCGAGGGCCGCGATCCTGTCGATGTCGGGTTCCGAGGTGAGACCGACCAGCTCGGCGTCGACCTCGCCGAGGTAGGGCGGGGCGCCGGTGCCGGCGCTGGACTCGGTGATGCCGACCGGAGTGTGCCCCAGAGCGATCAGGGCGTCGAGGTGCGGGGAGTCGAGCACCACGACCCGCTCAGGGGCGGCCTCGACCGTGGTCTCGCCCATCGCGTGGGTGACCGTGTACGCGTCCTGCGCCGAGGATTCGGGGGAGTCCTCCGTTCCCGAGCAGCCGGCGAGGGTGACGACGGAGGCGACGGCGAGGGCGAGGAGGGACGGCACTGCACGGCGCCGTCGGAGGAAAGTGCTCATGAAAGAGAATCAAACCATAGCGAGGAAAGGCTTACCTAAGCGGTCGGATACAGTTCCACCGTGGCTGTGAGACCGACGCGGAGTGACCCCGCCGTCCCACCGGAGATCGACGGGGGACCCCGGGGCCGCATACGCGGTGAGGTCGTGGTCGTGGTCGGGGTGCTCGTGGCGCTCGTCGTGCTCGCACTCGCGGTGGTGGCCAGTTTCGCGATCGGGGCCCGCTCGATCCCGCCCGATGAGGTGGTCGAGGCGCTCCTGGGGCGGGGATCGCTGAGCGTGGTGGGGATCGTGGGCGAGCTCCGCGTCAACCGGACCGTGCTGGGGCTGGTCTGCGGGGCCGCGCTGGGGGCCGCCGGGGCGCTGATGCAAGCGGTGACGCGCAACCCGATCGCCGACCCCGGAATTCTCGGTGTCAACGCCGGTGCGGCACTCGGGGTGGTGGTCGGAGCGGCCGTCACCGGAGGCCTGGGCCTGGCGTCCACCGTCTGGTTCGCCCTGGTCGGAGCAGGCCTCGCCTCGGCCGTGATCCTGGTTCTGAGTGCGTCGTCGATGGCGGCGTCGTCACCGGTGAGACTCACGCTGGCCGGCGTCGCCCTGGCTGCCACCCTGTCCGGCATCAGTCAGGCGTTCGTCGTCCTCGACGAACAGATCCTCGACGCATACCGCTACTGGCAGGTCGGCTCGCTCACCGCTCGACCCGTCGACGAGGTGCTCGGCGTGGTCCCGCTGATCGTGGGGGGCGGGATCATCGCACTGCTCCTCCTACGCGGCCTGGACGCCATCGCGCTGGGGGACGACTCCGCCATCTCGCTCGGAGTCCGCCCCGGGTGGGTGCGGGTCTGGAGCCTGGTCGCCGTGGCGCTGCTGGCCGGGACGGCGACCGCGCTGGCCGGCCCGATCGGTTTCGTGGGCTTGATCATCCCGCACCTGGCGCGGGGGTTGGTCGGCCCCAGCCTGCGGCGGGTGGTTCCGCTGTCGATGGCGCTCGCACCCGCGCTGCTCCTCGTCGCGGATGTGATCGGCCGCGTGATCGGAGGCGGCGCCGAGACTCCCGCGGGCGTCGTGACCGCCTTCATCGGCGCGCCGCTACTGATCGTCTACCTGGCGTCCGGCCGACGGGTGGGGGTGACGTGAGGGCATCGGCCCCGCCCCGCGGTGCGACGGGCACCGCCGCCTTGCCGACGGGCGAGAGGGTCCTGCGGCTGGGCGGGTACTCGGTGCGGTGGGATGGCAGGACCGCGTGGGTCACGGTGGTCCTGGCCTTGGCGACCTGTGTCCTGATCGCGGGGTCGCTGCTCATCGGGGAGTTCCGGGTCACCGCCCCGGACGCGGTCGCTTCATTGTTCGGTGACGCCCCCGACAGGACGACCGGATTCTTCGTCACCGAACGCCGGCTGCCGCGGGCGCTGATCGCCGTCGTCGTGGGCGCCAGCCTGGCGGCGTCGGGAGCCGTCTTCTGCGCGCTCACCCGCAACCCCCTCGCCAGCCCGGACATCATCGGCGTCACGCAGGGAGCCTCGGCCGGTGGCGCCACAGTGATCCTGGTGACCGGGGGATCGATCGCCCAGGTCGGGCTGGGCGCGCTGATCGGCGCCGCGATCACGGTGGGGCTCATCGTGGCGTTGACCTGGTGGCGGGGGTTGAGCGGCGCTCGCCTGGTCTTGGTCGGTGTCGCCCTCGGGGCACTGGCAATGGCGTACGTGGCCCATCTGCTCTCGCGGGTGTTCGTGGCGAGCGCCGTGACCGCCCAGATCTGGCTCACCGGCTCGCTGCAGGGCCGGGGCTGGGCGGAACTCCGTCCCGTTCTGTTCTTCCTCCTGCTCTCCGCCGTGGTGATCTGGAGCCAGGCCCGAGGGCTGCGGGCGTTGGCATTGGGTGATGAGGCGGCCATCGCGCTGGGGGTCCGGATGCGCTCCACGAGGGTCATCCTGCTGTCCGCTGCCACGCTGCTGGCGGCCGTCGCGGTGGCAACCGCCGGGCCTGTCGCGTTCGTGGCGCTGGTGGCCCCCCACGTCGCTCGACTTCTCACCCGAACGGACCGGGTGCTCCCGGCGGCACTGTTGGGCGGCCTGCTGCTCCTGGTGAGCGACCTGGTGGCACAACACGCCTTCCCGCTACCCATCCCGGTCGGGGTGGTGACCGTGGTGATCGGAGGCATGTTCTTCCTGGGACTGCTGTGGCGCGAGGGTCGGCGTCGCTGACCCGGTCGGCGGGGCCGAGGGGAGCGCCGGGGGAGCTCAGTCGTCGACTCCGCGGGCCGCCAACGCGTCACCGAGTTGGTCGGCCGTGGTGAGTGCTCCGAGCACCGTCGGCACCACCAGCGCCCGGATCGACATGCCCAGCCCGCGGGCCTTGCGGGCCTCGGTCACCTGGCGTAGCTGGCGGGCGAGCAGGGGGATCGCGCGGATGGTCAACACCAGCACGAGCGCCACGCGATCCGGTGAGACGCCTATGTGCCGCAGCGGCCGGGCGGCCCGGGTGACCGCGTCGAGCATGTCCGAGACCTTGGTGGTCAGCGCGACCAGACCCGCGATGGCGACCGCCACGAGCAGCGCGCCGCTCACCCGGACCGCGGTGTCGAGGTCGGCGACGATCCACTGCAGCACCAGGATCGCGATCAGCATCGGCAGCACGGGACGAACCTGGTCCCAGGCGGCGCGCGGACGGATCCGCCCGATCGCGTAGAGCGCGGAGGCGAACCCCAGTGCGGGCAGGACGTGCCAGGCCTGCCCCACCGACAGTGACACCGCGAGGATCAGGGCGCAGACCAGGAGGATCTTCAGCCCCGCCGGCAGACGGTGGAGCAGCGAGTGTCCGGGTTGGTAGGTGGCGAACACCTAGGTCTCCTGGTCCGAGCCGGCCCCCGTGCCCGGACCGGGCCCCGAGCCCGAATGCAACGCGATCCGGCGGTACCCGGACAGCGCGGCCGCGGGGGCGTCGTCGATCACCACCCGGCCACCGTCCACCACCAACACGCGGTCGAAGTCGGCGACCAGATCCAGATCGTGGGTCACCACCACGAGTTGTTGGGGGAGCCCGGCGAAGGTCTCGGCCACCAGCGCGCGGTTGCGCAGGTCGAGCAGGGTGGTGGGTTCGTCGGCCACGATCACCGAGGGCTCGATCACCAGCACCGCCGCCAGGGCGAGGAGTTGCTTCTGGCCGCCGGACAAGAGGTGGCAGGGGTGATCGGCGTGGTCGGCGAGGTTGTACGTGGCGAGGACCTGCTCGACCCGTCGTCGTCGATCCTCGCGGCTCAGGCCCGACCGACGAAGGGAGAAGTCGACGTCCTCCGCCACGGTGGGCATGACGATCTGGGTGTCGGGATCGGTGAAGCAGAAGCCGACCCGGCGGCGGACCTGGGATCCCTTGCGGCGCGTGTCGAGGCCGTCGACGGTCACCGTTCCCGAGGACGGCACGACCAGCCCGTTGATCATGCGCGCGAGCGTCGACTTGCCGCCGCCGTTGACGCCGATGATCCCGATGCGCCTCTCGGACAACACCAGATCGATGTCGGCGAGGACCGTCCGGTCACCGTAGGAATGGCTGACGCCGTCGAAACGGATCTCGGTGCCGCGGTGCTCGGCCTCTCGGGCGCGGGTCACGCGGGCGCCCGCCACGCGGGCACCTGCCACACGGGGTCGGTCACGTCCGGGACGGACGCTGTCCGCGGAGTGGCGCGATCAGTCCGGGTCGGGCCTTGTGGACCTGGACGGCGACGACGGCCGTGATGACCGCCTTGAGAAGGTCGCCGGGCACGAAGACACCGTTCGCCGCGATCGCGGCCGTCAGGGTCAGCTCGGTGCGGATGAGCATGCCCACCACGCCGAAGGCGTAGATGACCACGATGCCACCGAGGATGTTGATGAGCAGCCCGGGGATCAGGCGGTAGCGGGGCATCATCAGGGCGGTGAGAAGCCCGATCACGACGACGGCCGGGAGCCAGCCGAGGAGGAATCCCGCGGTGGGGCTCGCCAGTGCGGTGAGTGTGGTGCGACCGCCGGCAAGGACGGGGAGCGCGAGACCGATGACGATGACCGCAAGCACCGAGAGCAGGCCCTTGCGCCAGCCGAGAAGCGCACCGGCGAGCATGACGCCGAGCGTCTGCAGCGTGATCGGTACGCCCGCGGAGCCGATGCTGATCTGACCGGGTAGGCCGAGGACGACGATGAGGGCGGCGAACACCGCGATCTGGGCGAGATCTCGGGTTGCGCTCCGGGTCGGGGCCCGATCGATGGAGGTGCTCACGTGGACTTCCTTGTCACCTGGAGAGTAGATCGACACTGTACGCCGTTCATTGTCGTCCCTGACCCGCCGATTCCCGTCATCGGGGTGCGCGATACCGCGTGTCCGACCATGGGGGCGCTCCCGGTGCCATAGAGTGATACACATCACATTCGGCGGTTCAGGGGACAAGAGATGAGTCGATCCCAGCGTGTCTTCGGCCAGGTCATCGCCGTCGTCATGGTGGGCGCCCTGTCGTTCGTCCATCAGCCCGCCGTGGTCAGCGGGCAGGCGTACGCCGTCTACACGGACGTCGTGGCGGACAATCCCCACGGTGAGTTGCCCGGTGGGTTCTCCACCGCCCTGACCACCGACCGCGAGGAGCTGGCCGCGGCACTCGCCGTGGTGCGCGCGGCGGGCGTCGCACCGGAGCGATACGCGACCCTCACGCGCCAGTACTGGCTGACGGTCGGTGCGGAGAATGCCGGGATAGACCTCGATGCCTGGGCGCCGGAGAGGGGGCTGGAGGCGAACCTGGAGACGGTCGACAAGGTCTATGTGAACTATCTGCGTCTCTACGGCATGCACGACGGGTTCTGGTGGACCGGGATGGCGGGGCTGGCCGGGATGTCGTTCGCGGCCGGGTTCTGGGACCTCGACGAGGTGGGTGGGGTGCTCGACGTACCCGGGGTTCACCAGGCTGGAACCGGGATCGGTGAGGCGTTGGGCGGCGTGCCGTGGGAGCTCGCGGCGCAGATGCCGCGCGATGTGCGACTGCTGGCCACGGCGGGCCCGACTCTCACGCGCTCCGACGTGGACTGGTACCTGCACCGGCTGCTGATCATGCAGCGCAACATCTTCATGGACATGGTGCCGATGCACGAGGCCTACCTGGCGGGGGGCATTCCTGCGGTTAGGGAACTCGCGGCCGGCGGGGCGTACGACGACTACGTGCTCGAGGCCTGGCAGAGGCTCGACGAGGGCTCGCCTGACGGCAGGTCGGAGGCGCTGCTGCGGATGGCGTCGCGGGAACAGAACCAGATCATCGCCGACCAGTGGGACGCTACGGCGGTGGGCCGCGGGGACTTCGGTCGGGTGCTCACCTATCTCACCACCGTGGGCGGTGCCCCCGACATCCCCGGGGCCTCCACCCTGGGCGAGTTCCGGCCGCTGACGGTGAGGGCCGACGTCAACGGTCAGCAGACGGCGCTCCACACGCCTCTGCCCGCGTTCAACTGGGCCGACCGGGAGCCACGCTGGGAGTACATCGAGCAGGATCTCGTGCCGGCGTTCCGGTCGCTCGTGCGCGACCGGCCGGCGGAGGCGCCGGGCTACCTGGACGTGGGCTTCCGGCCGCGGGCCGAGCAGAACCGGATCCTCGCGCGGCTGCCGGTCTTCGCCGGGCAGATGACGACGGGATGGGCGATCGGGCCGGGATGAGGGCCCGCCCCGGCGGTCAGTCCGACGGATCGAGCAGACCGCCGCCCCGACCTCGGGCGAGGTCGGGGCGGCGGTCGGGGGGATCGGAGGGTCGGTGATCAGCTGCCCAGGTCGGCGGAGCCCTCGACGATCTCGGCCTGCTCGGCCTTCTGGGTGCCGTGGGAGACGGAGATCTTGCGCGGCTGGGCCTCCTCGGCCACCGGGATGATCAGACGCAGGACGCCGTCGCTGTAGTCGGCCTCGATCTTGTCGGTGGCCAGGCCCTTGCCCATCGCGAGCTGCCGGGCGAACGTGCCGGTCTGGCGCTCGTGCATGAGCCACTGGGCATCCCCCTCGGCGGGCGCACGACGTTCGGCGCGGATCGTGAGGGTGCGGTCCTCCACGTCGATGTCGATGCTGGAGGGGTCGACCCCCGGCATGTCGATCAGGCCGACGAAGCGATCGCCTTCCTTGTAGAGGTCCATCGGGAGGGAGGTGGAGGCGGTCGCGCTGCGCAGCCCCTCGCCCAGGAGGCGATCGAGCTCACGGAACGGGTCGAAACGGTTACTGGTGGCCATGACGGTCTCCTTTTCGGACTGGTCGGGGTGCGCCCGGTGTCTCCGGGATCGCACACGGTTCAACTCACCGCCGTAGTTGAGTATTCCCGGCTCAGGTCTCGGAGTTCTCGACGACGCGCAATAGCACCACGGAGATCCGAATCGTCGACATCGACGGACCGGGTACGCACACTGACCGCACCGGACAGCACCGCGAACGAGCAGGTCCGGTCATCACCACCACCATTCGAAGGAGTCCTGATCCGTCATGCCCGATATCAGTCCAGAGCGCCAGTTCGAGACCGCTTCCGCCCCGTTGCAGTTCGCCTACTGGGTCCCCAATGTGAGTGGGGGGCTCGTCGTGTCGAGGATCGAGCAGCGCACCGACTGGGGCTACGACTACAACCGGCGGCTGGCGGTCACCGCGGAGGACAACGGGTTCGACTACGCCCTCACCCAGGTGCGGTACATCGCGTCCTACGGAGCGGCGTTCCAACAGGAGTCGACGAGCTTCTCGCTGGCGCTGCTTCTCGCCACCGAGCGACTCAAGGTCATCGCCGCCGTCCACCCGGGCCTGTGGCAGCCGGGGGTCCTGGCCAAGTGGCTCGCCACCGCGGACCTGATCTCGAACGGTCGCGCCGCGGTCAACGTGGTCTCCGGGTGGTTCAAGGACGAGTTCACGAAACTCGGCGAACCCTGGCTCGAACACGACGAGCGGTACCGGCGCGCCGAGGAGTTCATCACCTATCTCCGCACGATCTGGACCGACGACCACGCGGAGTTCCACGGCGACTTCTATCGCCTGCACGACTTCGATCTCAAGCCCAAGCCGCCCGCCCTTCCCGGCCGACCCCATCCCGAGATCTTCCAGGGAGGCAACTCCACCGCTGCCCGGGCGATGGCGGGCAGGGTCTCCGACTGGTACTTCAGCAACGGCAAGGACTTCGACGGCCTGACCGAGCAGGTGGTCGACGTGACCACCGAGGCCGCTCTGCACGGTCGCACCGTCAGGTTCGGACTCAACGGGTTCCTCATCGGTCGTGACTCCGAGGCCGAGGCCCGCGATGTGCTCCGTGAGATCGTTGACAAGGCCGACCGACAGGCCGTCGAGGGGTTCCGCTCCGCCGTCCGCCAGGCAGGCAGCTCGACCGCCGACGGCAAGGGCATGTGGCAGGACTCGGAGTTCGCCGATCTCGTGCAGTACAACGACGGTTTCCGGACCGGGCTGGTCGGCACCCCCGAGCAGATCGCCGAACGGATCGTCGCCTACAAGACCCGAGGCGTGAACCTCTTCCTCCTCGGCTTCCTCCACTGCATCGACGACGTCGAGTACTTCGGCGCGAACATCCTCCCGCTCGTCCGCGAGCTCGAAGCGGATCTGCTGTCCAGCGGGCGGCTGGAGTCGGAACTCGCCCGACACGGCGTCCTCACCTCGTCATCCTGAACCGGCGCGTCCTGATCCGCCCGTCCCGACCTGACTCTCCCCACCGATTCCCGAACCCCAGAGGAACCACCCATGACCTCCACCATTGACGCCATCAACACCAGCCAGTACGCCGCTGAGAACCGAACGGACTTCGAGGACGCCCTCCGGCGGGCCGATCTCGTCGCCGCCGAACTGGGCGCGACCGCCGCTGAACGCGACCGCGCCAACGGTTTGCCCACCGCCGAGATCGATCTGCTCCGCCGACACGACCTGCTCCAGGTGGGCGAGCCCGTCGAATCGGGCGGCTCCGGGCTGTCTTTCGCGCAGTCGCAGCAGATCACCCGCCGCATCGCGCGCGGCGACACCTCCATCGCCCACCTCATCGGCTATCACTTCGCCCAACAGCGCATCCCGCACCTGTTCGGAACGCCCGAACAGGCCGGGGCGCTCTCCCGCCGTAACGCGGAGGAGAAACTGTTCTGGGGCGGGGTCCAGAACCCGCGGGGTGCGGACGGGTTGGAGCTGACACGGGACGGCGATGCGTTCCGACTGAACGGCCGACGGACCTTCGCGTCCGGCGCGAGCGTGGCCGACCAGCTGTCGGTCACCGCCTCCTTCGAGGGGGATCTGGTGTTCCTGACCCTCCCGACCGACCGCCCCGGGTTCAGGCCCGAGGGGGACTGGGACGCCATCGGCCAACGCCTGACGGACTCCGGAGGGGTGGAGTTCCGCGACGCCCGGGTGGAACGTCACGAGATCCTGGGCGATCCGGACACCCCGCCCGGCTTCTCGCCCTACCAGACCCTGGTGACGCACCACTGGCAGCTGGCCTTCGTCAACTTCTACATCGGTACCGCCGAAGGCGCGTTCACCGAGGCCCTGGACTGGACGCGGCTCCACGCGAGCCCGTGGGAGACCTCCGGGCTCGACTCGGCGACCGAGGACCCGTACATCCTCGAGCTGGTCGGCGAGCTACGAGCACAGATCACCGGCGCGGCGCTCCTGGCCGACCGCGCCGGCCAGGCGCTGCAGGACGCCCTGGACTTCGGCCCGGGACTCGGCGCGGACCAGCGCGCCGATACCGCGATCGCGATCGCCGAAGCCAAGTACGCCACCACCAAGGTCTCGCTCGAGGTGGCCTCCCGACTGTTCGAGATCCAGGGGGCGAGGGCCACCACCAGCGCCTACGGCTTCGATCGGCATTGGCGGAACCTACGCACCCACACCGTGCACGACCCTGTGGCCTACAAGGCGCGCGAGATCGGAGACTGGACGCTGAACCGCACGGCTCCGGCCTTCACCCTCTACAGCTGATGACGGGCGCTGTCATCGGCGGCGGGACTGTCACGAGCGAGCGGGCCATCGCGACGGCCCGCGCGCTCGCCCCAGAGATCGCCCGGGGAGCGAGCGCGCGGGACGCGGAGAAGGCGTTGCCTTTCGACCAGGTGGACGCGTTGTCGTCCGCGGGTCTGTTCGCGCTCACGGTGCCGGCGGAGTACGGAGGTCCGGGTCTGCCCGTCTCCACCGTCGCAACCGTCACCGCCACGATCGCCGCCGCCGACGCGAGCGTCTCCCAGATCCCGCAGAGCCATTACACCTTCCTCGACGCCGCCCGGCGCGAGGGTTCGGACGTCCTGCGCCAGTGGATCTTCGAGCGTGTGCTGGGCGGGGCCCGTGTCGCCAACGCCCAGACCGAGATCGGGGGGAGGACGACGAGGGACGACTCGACCGCACTGCGTCGGAGCAGAGGCGGATTGGTGCTCTCGGGGACCAAGTACTACTGCACAGGTGCGGTCTTCGCGGACATCCTGGCCGTCCGCGCGGTCGGGCCTGACGGTCGCGCGGTCATCGCCTACATCCCGGCGGATGCTCAGGGCGTGTCCATCGGCACGGACTGGGACGCGCTCGGCCAACGCACGACCAGCAGCGGGACGGTCATCCTGGACGACGTGGAGGTGGACCCCGATCTGGTGCTGGACTTCACGGGGCTACTGGACCGGCCGAGCACGTACGGGGCCCGCGCGCAGCTGCTGCACGCCGCGATAGACACCGGCATCGCGCGGGGTGCGGTCGACACCATCGCAGGCCTCGCCGGCAGGGCCAGGCCGTGGTTCGAGGCCGGCGTCGACCGGGCGGCCGACGACCCCCTGCTCATCGCGCAGGCCGGTGACCTCGAACTGGCAGTGCGGTCAGCGGAGGCGCTTCTCGTGGTCGCTGGGGATCGCATCCACCACGCCGAGACCATTCCCGGCCCCGAGACGGTGTCCGGTCCCGAGGCCATCGCAGAGGCGTCCCTGGCCACGGCCGCCGTGAAGGTGGCCGCGGGTCGAGCTGCGCGTCGGGCGGGTTCGGAGCTGTTCGACTTCGGAGGCACGCGCACCGCCGCCGGATCGGCCACCCTGTCCCGGTACTGGCGCGACGCCCGAACCCACACCCTTCATGATCCGGAGAGGTGGAAGCTCCACCACCTGGGCCGGTGGGCCCTGGGCCGGGTTCGGCCGCCGAGTCACGGCACTCTCTGACCGGGGCTCGGGTGCGGACGGGGCAGGGCCCGGCCACCCTGGTTGGTGGCCGGGCCCTGCCGGGTTGCGTCAGTGGCGATCGTGTCGGCTCAGAGGGACCGAATCATAGTCGGCAACAGGGTCGGCGCGTCGCCCAACGATCCGAAGACTGGATGGAGGCCCGCGAGCGAACCGAGGACGGTGTCCAGGTCGTCGAGCGACCCGTCAACGGTGTCGTCGTCCTCCACGGTGCACTCGCCGGCCTCGGAAACGGCAGTGCGCAGGCCGACCCCTGCGGTGGCCCCGTCGTCGGCCCACAGGAACCGGACCCGTTCGGCGGTGCCGGTGGCGCCTCCCATGAGGCACTCGACGGTCTCGCGGTGGGAGCCGAAGCCCTCGTTGGCGAGGTTGGGCATTCCGGCCGGCCGGGCGTGGACGGTGCCGTCGGTGACGAACCCGGTCCCATCGAAGGTCATCTCGAGCGACCGTCCTTCGCACACTTCGTCACACAGCACGCGGAGTACGCCGTCGACCTCGTCATAGTCGAGAGCCATCACGCCGGAGAACGGCGAGGTGTAGCTCTGCTTCTCGGTCACCGCACCCCCGGCACCCAACGTCACGACGTGGACCTTCCCGGTCCCCTCCACGCCCACGGCGAAAGCTCCGCCGAACACCTCGGGCAGGTACTCGACGGCCTCGAGACCGGCGTTCGCACCGAGCGGGCCGGTGAGCGCGGCCAGGGAGTACTCGTCGGTGGCATCGAGGGTGCCGGAGTCGCGATCGGTGGGCAGGACGAATCGCAGGATCGAGGGACGACTGATCCGGCTGTCCTCGTTGTCCCGCTCGGTGGCCACGTAGACGGCCCCGTCCGGTCCCACGGTGACGCCCTCGGCATCGGGCAGCCCCGAGCCGTCGGGGTACTTCAGGACGAAGGTGCGCGCGAGCGAGTACGTGCCGGCGCCCGGGTCGTAGGCCAGGACGTAGAGCGTGCCGGAGCCGTTGTTCACCACGTAGGCGGTGCCGTCGGCCGCGATGTCGACGCCGGACATGTCGTCGTCCTCGGCGAAGTCGCCCCCCAGCGCGACGGGGGTGATCGTCAGCGGGTCGAAGGGCCACGGCGACGTGACGACCGGATCCTCCTCGTCGGCCGAGACGTTGCGGGCGTTGCGGGTGGGCTCACCGGTCACCGCGAACTCGCCCGTCATATCCGGGATGCGACCCCAGGTGGTGGGTGAGTGGCCCGACCAGGTGGTGGAGTCGACGATCTCGCCGCCCGCGTCCCGGAGGATCACCGAATCGTTGCCGCCGAGCCCGAAGTAGTCCGGGTCCACATCGGTGTAGACGGACCAGTATCCGCCGGACTCGATTGTGGTCCCGTCGGGGATGACGATCGGGTCGTGCGTGGGGTCGTCGTCGATCAGCGTCCAGCCAGAGATGTCCACGTCCTGCTCGGTGTCGAGATTGGCCAGCTCCACCCAGTCGCCCACGGCATCACCGTTGGACTCGACCTCGTTGATCACCACCGTGGGGGCGGGCGAGGCGGGCGTGGCGGCAGGGACGCCGATGGCCGCTCCGGCGGCGAGGGCGACCGTGAGGACGCCTGAGCTGAGGGTTCGTACGCGCATCGAGGGCCTTTCCTGGGCAATGGCTGAGTGACTGACCAGGTGACCGTAGGAGGGCCAGGTGCCGGGTTCCTGTCGGCCGGGTGGCGACGAGCTGAACAGTCGTTGCTACCGGCCGCCGCAGACCTGCACGTGGGCTCGGTCCGGGACGCGTCACGAGACCGATGCGCGGCTAGCGTCGGGCCAGGCTCACCAGGAAGTCGATCGTTCCGGACGGTTCCACGGCGACGAAGCCGAGGCTCGGCGGCTCCACCCCGACCTCGGCCCAGGTGAGGGGGACGGCGCCGGAGGCGATCAGGTTGTCTCCCGTCCTCAGGACGGTCACCTCGATCTCCTCACGCACGGTCGTGCCCTTGATCGTCAGGTCGATCTCCATCGGGATCGACGCCGTCGTGCCGTCCGTCGGAACCGAGGCCAGATCGACGGGCTCGGCCACCGTGAGTGTCGCGAAGGGATGGGCCCCCGCGTCGAGGATCTGCGGTGAGCGGGCCTGTTCGTCGCGCCGGTCGATGTCCGTCTCGATTCCCGCCACCTGCACGTCGAAGGAGGCGGACTCGAGCACGGTGCCGGAGATCGTGGCCTCCCCGCTGACCTCGCTGGTGCTCCCGACGACGGTCACCGGCTCCCCGCGCAGGATCTCGTCGACCGTGTATCCGGCGGACGTCTCGTTGGGTGCGGTCCCCGGGACCACCACCCACGAGCCGTCCAGATCCCCGGTCGCGGCCTCGGCCCCGTCGATGGAGACGGTCGGGGCCGGGGCGTCGTCGCCACCGCGGGCCGCCCTGTAGAGGTAGGGCGCGGCGATGACGACGACGATGACGACGACGAGGGCGCCGATGATCCAGGGGAGTCTCCGCATGGGACGAGCTTAGGAAGTCCGGCGGGCCGGCGGATGAGGTCGGCGGTTAATGCCGCGAGATCCGCCGCCTCACACCACTCCGAGCTCGCGGGCCCGAGCCACCGCTGCCGTCCGGGACGTCACCCCGAGTTTGTCGAAGACATGCACGAGGTGCGTCTTGACCGTCGCTTCCGACACGTTCAGGGACGCCGCGACCTGCCGGTTGGTCTCGCCCGTCGCCACCGCTCTCAACACGTCCACCTCACGGTCGGTCAACACCGGCCGGGGGTCCCGGAGCCGGGTCATCAGCGTGGCGGCGACGGAGGGGGAGAGCGCGCCCTCCCCGGCCGCGGCGGCGCGGACGGCGGCCAGCAGCTCGTCGGGACCAGCGTCCTTGAGGAGGTATCCGCAGGCCCCCGCCTCGATCGCGCCGATGATGTCCGCATCGGTGTCATGGCTCGTCAGCACCAGGACCTGCGGCGGAGATTCCAGTGCACGTAGCCGCCGGGTCGCCCTGACCCCCGCGGAGGCGTCACCCGCGAAGCGCAGGTCCATGAGCACCACGTCCACGTCGCCGATCCGCGCCCGCTCGACAGCGCCGTCAGCGGTGGGGACGTCGGCCACCACCTCGATGGCAGGGTCCGATGCGATCAACGCGCGAAGTCCCGTCCGGACCACTGTGTGGTCGTCGGCGATCAACACCCGCACCGTCGCGTTCATGCCCCCGACCCTCCCACGGCCGTCGGGAGCACGGCTCGGATCGTGGTCCCTTCGCCCGGCTCGGAGACCACGCTGAACTCTCCTCCCAGCCCTGACACCCGACGCGCCATCCCGTCCAGACCGAACGATGCGGTGGGCCGCGGCGCGGCGACGTCGAAACCCCGACCGTCGTCGCGCACCTCGAGCGCGACCGCGGTGGATGACCCGGTCAGCGTCACCTCCACCCTCGAGAGTGAGGAGTGTGTGACCGCGTTCGCCAACGCCTCCTGCGCTACGCGGACGAGTACGGCGGCGACCTCAGGGGGAGGGTCGACATCGAGGGAGCAGTCCGCGGCCACCTCGATCCCCGGATGCTCCGCGCGGGTCCGCTCCGCGACCCGGCCCAGTGCGCCCGCGAGCGACACGCCGTCGAGCGGAGCGGGGCGTAGCGCGGCGATGAGGCGGCGGGTCTCGGTGAGGTTCTCGCCGGCCACCTCTCGCGCGAGGCGGGTCTGGTCGACGGCAGGGTGCGAGGGGTCCGCGCGCTCCACGGCGTGCAGCAACATCCCGATGCTCGCGAGCCCCTGCGCCACGGTGTCGTGGATCTCGCCGGCCAGGCGGGCCCGCTCGGCTTCCCGGCCCACCTCCCGCTCCCGACGAGCCAGCTCGGAGCGGGTCCTGACCAGCTCAGCGATCACCTCGCGCCGTGCCCGGGACTCCCGATCGAGCGCCCGGACGCCGGTGCCCAGTCCCACCGCGACGAGCGCCCCCACCGCGGGTCCCACGACCCCGGCGGGAGTGAACCCCCCGTGCATCCCCAGAGCCACCACCGCTACCGCGGCGAGCAGCGCCACCGCCGCGATCCCGGCCCACACACCCAGGAGGAACTGAGCCAGGAAGAACAGCGGGAACGCCAGGTAGGCGGCCTCCGGGACTCCCGCCACCAGGACCGCCCACAGCGCCAGCACCGCGGCGAGCCACCACAGTCTCGCGGTCCGGCCGGTCCCGCGCAGGCGGTCCCACACGCTCCCCGCCAGGTACACGACGGTGAAACCGACCGCCGCGCCCACGGCTACGAGGTCCAGCTCGCCGGCGGTGTCCCGGTGTGCGCTGATCAGGGTGAACGCGAGCAACGCCGCCACGAGGGTGTGCAGGGCCACCTGCAGTTGGGTGAAGACCGCGCGGACTCCGGCCGACTCGGGAGGCAGCTCTGCGCTCGCTCGGGGGCGGGAAGGGCCGGTCACCCGGTCGACGCTAGCCGTTGCCGTCGCCCCGGGCATCCATCGAAGGATGGACGCGGCACTCCACCGTCCTGCTGCGCGAGACCATCCGCCAGGGCGATTCGGGAGATGCCGCCGGCGACGAACCTGGAGGCACACCACCACGAGAGGGAACCCCATGTACTTCGCACTCCGCGACCTGCGCACCGCGCGAGGTCGCTTCGCGCTCATCACCGGTGTCGTCCTGCTGCTCTCGGTGCTGGTCGCCGGCCTGCTCGGGCTCACCGCGGGCCTGGCACACCAGAGCGTGTCGGCGCTGCGGGCCCTCGGCAGCGGAGACTCGTCGTTCGTCCTGCCCGCCGACGAGAACGGCGCCGTCGACCTCGATCGCGCGGCTTTCACCGAAGGTCAGCTGAACGACGTCACGGCCGCCGATCCCTCGGCCGTTCCCGTGGGCGTGGCCCGCATCCGCGTGGACGACGGGAGCGAGACCGGGGTCTCGGCCGTCGCCGTGGGGCTGGGCGGTTCCGTGGGATCGCTGACCCCGCCTCCGCCGGGCGAGGTCCTGGCCTCTACGGGCGTCGGCGACGAGGTGGGTGCCGGCGCGACCGAGCTCAGGGTCGACAGCAGCGCTCTGCGCGTCACCGGAGGGGTCGGCGACCTGTGGCACTCTCACACCCCCGTCGTCGTCACCGACCTGGCCACGTGGCACGAGCTCGCACCGCGAGGTGGGGCGGCCACGACTGTCGCCGTCTCGTCCGCGGAATCGGTGTCACACGCCGGTCTGACAGTGGTGGACCCCGACGGGCTGGTGTCCTCGCTGCCCTCCCATCGCGCGGAGAACACCTCGCTCAACACCATGACGTTCATGCTGCTGGCCGTCACCGCACTCGTGGTGGGCGCGTTCTTCGCGGTCTGGGGTATGCAGCGTCGCCGCGACGTCGCGGTGATCAAGGCGCTGGGCGGGTCCACCACCGCAGTGGTGCGAGACGCGGTGGGCCAGGCGGCGATCGTCCTGGCGGTGGGCATCGGCGGTGGCGTGGGGATCGCCGCGCTGTTCGGGGTGGTCGCGCCAGGGGCGGTGCCCTACGTCGTCTCGCCCGCCACCACCGTGCTCCCCGCCGTGCTCCTGGCCGTTCTCGGGCTGGCCGGGGCCGCCGTCTCCCTGCGGCCCGTCGTCGCCGCTGACCCCGCCACCGCACTCGGATCGCTCCGGTGAGTCGAATCGCCCGCCGCGACGGCGCGACGTCGTCGTCACACCACCTACGTCTCAAGGAGAAGCCCATGTCGCACGCCCCTGTCCACGGCGCCGCTGACCTCGACCCCACCGCGACCGCCGGGTTGCGGATGGAGGACGTCGTCCTGACCTACCCGGACGGCGACGGTCGGCTCACCGCCGTCGACCACGTCTCGTGCGGGATCGACAGAGGCCGCAGTCTCGCGGTGACCGGACCCTCCGGCTCGGGCAAGTCGAGCCTGCTGGCGGTGGCGGCCACGCTCACCCCGCCCGACTCCGGCCACGTGTGGCTGGCCACCCGCCACGGCGAGGTGGACCTGGCGGCGGTGAGCGCCCGACGGGCGGCCGAGCTGCGTCGGACGGAGATCGGCATCGTGTTCCAGCAGTCCAACCTCGTCGAGTCGCTCACCGCCCGCGAGCAGCTCGAGGCCATGGCCTGGCTCGGGAAGCGCCCGTCGCGTGCCCGCCGGACCGCGGTGCGGGAGCGAGCCGACGATCTGCTGGACAGGGTGGGTCTGGGGTCGATGGCCGGTCGGTCCGTGGGAGGCCTGTCGGGAGGTCAGCGCCAGCGCGTGGCGGTCGCACGCGCGCTGGTCAACGGGCCGTCGCTTCTCCTCGCGGACGAGCCGACCAGTGCGCTGGACTCGGAATCGGGCGCAGCGGTGGTGGACCTTCTGCTGCGCACCGCGCAGGAGTTCGAGGTGGCGTTGATGCTCGTCACCCACGACGAACGGGTGGCGGCGCGGTGTGATGCCCGCATCCACCTGGTGGACGGGGCGGTCCGGTCCGGCTAGGTGCAGCAGTTCGGGTCGAGCGCGGCGCGCAGGGCGTCGATCGCGGACCCCCGGGCACGGTGGAACACGCTCATCCCGCGACGCTCCGACTCGATCATCCCGGCCTCGCGGAGCCGGCCCAGGTGATGGGAGGTGGTCGACTCCGCGACGCCGGTCGCGGCGGCCAGATCTCCTGTGCGGACCTCGCCGTCGTCACTGGTGAGCAGGAGTGACAGCAGCCGGATCCGGACCGGGTCGGCGAGGGCCTTGAGACGCAGCGCGATCTCCACGGCGTCCTCGTGGCCGATCGGTCCCGCCGATACGGGCGCGCAGCAGACCGGCGAGCTGACGTCGAGGAGGGGCAGGGCCTTGGGCATGTCCGCGAGTGTAGCCCGGGTTCTTGACGAATATCGAAAAGGCTGCTTTCGTGGGCGAAGCAACAATTTAGATATTCATCGCAGAGGTAGGGGTTACGACCATGTCCCGTGTACAACTCGCCCTCAATGTCGACGACGTCGACGAGGCCGTCCGGTTCTACTCAACGCTCTTCGGCGTCGAACCGGCCAAGCGCAAGCCCGGTTACGCCAACTTCGTGGTGGAGCAGCCGCCGCTCAAGCTGGTCCTGCTCGAGAACCCGGGCCAGGGGGGCTCGCTCAACCACCTGGGCGTCGAGGTCGAGTCCAGCGAACAGGTCCACGGCGAGATCGAGCGACTGACCGACGCCGGACTCTTCACCGACGAGGAGATCGGCACCACCTGCTGCTTCGCCACCCAGGACAAGGTGTGGGTCACCGGCCCCGGGGGCGAGCGGTGGGAGGTCTACACGGTCCTGTCCGACTCGGAGACGTTCGGAACGTCGCCGGTAGCGGGTGGCATCAACAGGAACGACGACGACGAGGCCGGCGCCGACTCCGAGGGTGGCGTGTGCTGCGCGTGAGCGGCTGGAGGGTGTGGCCGACCGCGTCCCCGACACCCGGGAGGGTGGTGTGAGGGGAAACCCGGCGTGGGCAGACCTAGACTAGATCGGGGTCGTCGGCCGGTTGGTCGACGACCCGTGATCCCACGGAAAGGCCACACCATGCTCTCCCGCATCGACCTGCGCGGTCGCACCCTCGGTACCGCCGAGCTGCGCCGCACACTCCCGCGAGGCGCCGCCGACGTCGACTCCGTCGTCGACACCGTCCGCCCGGTGGTCGAGGCGATCCGGGAGCACGGGGCCTCCGCCGCGCTCGACTACGGCGAGAAGTTCGACCTGGTCCGGCCCACCTCGGTGCGGGTCCCCGCCGACGTCATCACCGAGGCCGGCGAGACCCTCGACCCCGCCGTGCGATCGGCACTGGTCGAGGCGATCCGCCGCGCGCGGATCGTCCACTCCGCCCAGCGGCGCTCGGACACCGTCACCGAGGTCGCCGCCGGCGGCTTCGTCACCGAGAAGTGGGTGCCCGTCGAGCGGGTGGGCCTCTACGTCCCCGGTGGCAAGGCCGTGTACCCGTCGAGCGTCATCATGAACGTCGTGCCGGCGCAGGTCGCGGGCGTCGGCGCGCTCGTGGTGGCCTCCCCGCCCCAGGCCGACTCCGGCGGGTGGCCGCACCCCACCATCCTCGGCGCGTGTGCCCTGCTCGGGGTCGACGAGGTCTGGGCCGTCGGCGGCGCCCAAGCCGTGTCACTGCTCGCCTACGGTGGCCAGGACACCGACGGCCGCGAGCTCGAGCCCGTCGATATGGTCACCGGCCCCGGCAACGTCTACGTCACCGCCGCCAAGCGGCTGTGCCGCAGCGTCGTGGGTATCGATTCAGAGGCCGGCCCCACGGAGATCGCCGTCCTCGCCGACCACACGGCCGACCCGGTCCACATCGCCTACGACCTCATCAGCCAGGCCGAGCACGACCCCGACGCGGCGAGCGTGCTGGTCACCGACTCCGAGCAGCTCGCCGACGCCGTCGCGCGGGAGGTCGAGGCCCGCTACACCGTCACCCTCAACTCGGACCGCGTCCGCGACGCTCTCGAGGGCCCGCAGTCGGGAATCGTCCTGGTCGACGACATCGACGCCGGGTTGCGCGTGGTCGACGCGTACGCGGCCGAGCACCTGGAGGTGCAGACCCGTGACTCGGCAGGTGACGCCGCCCGGGTGCGCAACGCCGGGGCGATCTTCGTGGGCGCCTACTCCCCGGTCCCGCTCGGCGACTACGCGGCGGGATCGAACCACGTCCTGCCCACCTCGGGGACCGCGCGTCACTCGTCCGGGTTGAGCGTGCAGACCTTCCTGCGCGGTATCCACGTCATCGACTACGACCGCGCCGCGCTCAAGGAGATCGCCCCGACCGTCGTCGCGCTCGCCGACGCCGAGCGGCTGCCGGCCCACGGCGAGGCCGTCCGGGCCCGCTTCGAGGACCTCACCGCCGAGGAGGGGGAGAAGTGAACGACACCCCCCGTCGCGGCGTCGGCCTGGACGCGCTGCCACTCCGCGAGAACCTCCGCGGCATGAGCGCCTACGGAGCCCCGCAGCTCGAGGTGCCCGTCCAGCTCAACACCAACGAGAACCCGCACCCGCCCAGTGCGGCTTTGGTGGCCGACATCGCGGAGGCGGTCTCCGGGGCCGCGGCCGACCTCAACCGGTACCCGGACCGGGACGCCGTCGAGCTGCGTACCGACCTCGCCGCCTACCTCACGGGACAGACCGGGGTCGAGGTGGACGTGGACATGGTGTGGGCGGCAAACGGGTCCAACGAGATCCTCCAGCAGCTGCTCCAGGCCTTCGGTGGGCCCGGGCGCAGCGCGATGGGGTTCGTCCCGAGTTACTCCATGCACCCCATCCTCGCGGCGGGCACGGACACCGGGTGGATCCCGGTCGACCGGGGCGCGGACCTGTCGATAGACGTCGAGGCCGCGCTGGCGGCGATCACCGCGCACCGCCCCGACGTCCTCTTCCTCACCACGCCCAACAATCCGACCGGCCACGTGATCGAGCTGGACGACCTGCGGCGGTTGATCGACGCGGCACCCGGGATCGTCGTGGTCGACGAGGCGTACGCGGAGTTCTCCCCGTCGCCCAGCGCGTGCACGCTCCTGGCCGAGTACCCGGCGACTCTCGTCGTCTCGCGCACCATGAGCAAGGCGTTCGCGTTCGCCGGAGGGCGGCTCGGGTACTTCGCGGCCGACCCCGCGTTCGTCGAGGCCGTGCTGCTCGTCCGGCTGCCGTACCACCTGTCTGTGATCGCGCAGGCCGCTGCCGGCGCCGCGCTGCGGCACGCCGACGAGACCCTGGCCTCGGTCGCCCTGCTGGCCGAGGAGCGCAAGCGTGTCACCGCGGGACTGGAGGCACTCGGGTACGACGTGCTGCCCAGCGAGGCCAACTTCGTGCTCTACGGACCCTTCGAGGATGCGCGCCGCGCCTGGCGCCGCTACCTCGACTCCGGCGTGCTCATCCGCGACGTGGGCATCCCCGGCCGTCTTCGTGCGACCATCGGGCTGGAGAGCGAGAACGACCGGCTGCTTCAGGTGAGCGCGGAGCTGGCGGGAACAGAGATCACCACCACGAGGGAGAGACGATGAGCGAGCAGGGTGGACGAGTGGGTCGCGTCGAGCGCACCACAAAGGAGTCATCGATCGTCGTCGAGATCGACCTCGACGGCACCGGTCGGACGGAGATCGCCACCGGCGTCCCGTTCTTCGACCACATGCTCACCGCGTTCGGTCAGCACGGCGCGTTCGATCTCACGGTCCGCGCGACGGGCGACGTCGAGATCGAGGCGCACCACACCGTCGAGGACACCGCCATCGTGCTGGGCCAGGCGCTCGGGGAGGCACTGGGCGACAAACGGGGCATCCGCCGGTTCGGCCAGTGTTCGATCCCCATGGACGAGACCCTCGCCGAGGCGGTCGTCGACGTCTCGGGCCGCCCCTACTGCGTCCACAGCGGAGAGCCCGACGTCATGATCGGGTACGTCGTCGTGGGGCACGACAGCGCCCCGTACGGCACCGTGCTCAACCGGCACGTCTTCGAGACCCTCGCGTCACACGCCCGAATCGCGCTGCACGTCCGCGTGCACTACGGGCGCGACCCCCACCACATCACCGAGGCGGAGTACAAGGCCGTCGCCCGGGCGCTGCGCGCCGCGGTCGAACCGGATCCGCGCATCAGCGGGATCCCCTCGACCAAGGGCGCCCTGTGATGGCGAAGTGACACAGAGCGTCACGAAGCCGGGCGGGTTCGCACAACTGGCCCGGACCCGCGGTGTGCCCGCGGCGTTCATCCTGGTCCTGCTCGCGTTCGGTGGCTTCTCGCTGCTCCTGCCCGTCGTGCCTCTCGCCGTGCTGCGGGGAGGGGGGAGCGAGCTGGTCGCCGGCGCGACCACCGGTGTGTTCTTGACGGTCACCGTGCTGGTCCAGCTGCTCACCCCGCGGATCACCGCGGCGATCGGGTACCGGTGGGTGCTCGCGAGCGGCAGTGCGCTCCTCGGTCTGCCGTCGGGTCTGCTCGCCCTGTTCGACGGGCCGTTCGCGGTGCTGGCGGTCAGTGGTGTCCGCGGGGCGGGCTTCGGCATGATGACGGTCGCCGGCTCCGCGCTGGTCGCGGAACTCGCGCCACCCGGGATGCTCGGCCGCGCCACCTCACTGATCGGCCTCGCGGTGGGGATCTCCGAGGCGATCTTCCTGCCCGTCGGGCTGTGGCTGCTGGAGGTGTTCGGTCTTGCCACGGTCGCCTGGGGCGCGACCGCCTTCGGTGTGGTCGGACTGCTCGCCGCGGCACGACTCCCTGATGTGCATCCGGCACCCGCGAGACCTTCCGACCCGTCCGCACTGGGCCGCCGGGCGATGATCGTGCTGCTCGCCGGGCCGTTCCTCGTCATGGTGGCGGTCTCCCTGCCCTACGGTGCCGCCGCGTCCTTCCTCTCACCCGCCCTGGACTCGATCGTCTCGGGGAGCGGAGCGGTCGTCGCGGGGGTCGGTCTGGGGCTCCTCGGGGTGGGCGTGATCGTCGGGCGCACCTTCGCCGGCCTCGTCTCCGATCGGCGCGGCCCCGGCGCCCTGGTCTGGCCCGGACTCGGGTTCTCGGCGCTCGGCATGGCCGGCATCGCCGGACTGCTCACGCTGTCGGCGAACCCGTGGTGGTTCATCGCCCCCGCCGTGGTGTTCGGGCTCGGGTTCGGCGCCGTGCAGAACGAGGCGCTCGTCGGGTCCTTCGAGCGGATGCCGCGCTCGCGTCTGGGGACCGCGTCCGCCTCGTGGAACATCTCCTTCGACGCGGGCACGGGCCTCGGATCGGTGGTCATGGGAGCGGTCGCCGGGTTCGGCTACGTGGTCCTGTTCATGGTCGCGGCCGGAGTCGTCCTCGTCGTGGGCGGCCCCGCGGCGGTGGGTGCCCGGCGCACCCGGCCCACGCGTGATCTGACCGTGCCACACCGGGACGATAAAGTGGGGTCATGACCTCACTGGCCCCGCGGGTGGCGCTCCTCGACTACGGCTCGGGCAACCTCCGCTCCGCCCACCGCGCACTGGAGCGTGTCGGTGCCCGGGTCGAGCTCACCTCCGACCCCGGGGTGGCCACCGAGGCGGACGCCCTCGTCGTCCCGGGGGTCGGCGCGTTCGCGGCGTGTATGGAGGGCCTCCGGGCCGTCAAGGGACCACGGATCATCGGCGAACGCCTCGCCGGTGGGCGCCCCGTCCTGGGGATCTGCGTCGGAATGCAGGTCATGTTCGAGCGGGGGACCGAGTTCTCGGACGGCGAGCACGCCGAGTCCGGGGCGGCGGGATGTGGCGAGTGGCCCGGTGTCGTGGAGCGGTTGGAGGCGCCGGTGTTGCCGCACATGGGGTGGAACACCGTCGAGGCGCCCGAGCGCAGTGTCCTGTTCTCCGGAATGCCCGCCGACGAGCGCTTCTACTTCGTCCACTCGTACGGTGTGCAACGGTGGGCGATGGAGCCGTCCGACCACCTGACCCCGCCGGAGGTCACCTGGGCCCGGCACGGCACGCGGTTCGTCGCCGCCGTGGAGAACGGCCCCCTGTCGGCCACCCAGTTCCACCCCGAGAAATCGGGTGACGCCGGCCTGCATCTGCTCGAGAACTGGATCCGGTCCATTGCCTGACCGCCGGGCTCGCCCGGCGCCCGTGTCGTTCGCGGCCCTCGCGCTGGGGGTCTGCGGTGCGGGAGTGGTGTCCCTCGGCCTGACCGCGCTGGCGGTGGCGCTTCTCCCACTGCCGCCGGTCGGTCTGGCCGTACTCGCCGTGGTCGGTGTCATCGTGACCGTCGTGGCGATGGGTGTGGTGTCCACTCGTCTCACCGACCGGGCGATCCGTGCCGAGTACGGAGACGAGCCCGGGAACGAGGCGGAGGTCCGGCGCGGGGCGCACGTCGGGGAGCCGTCGCACGCGTCGGGACCGGCCGAGGGCGATGGGGAGCCGCCACGAGCCGACGGACTACGCTGATGCCCGTGACCAACGCTTCTTACCTCGAACTGCTGCCCGCCGTGGACGTCGCCGACGGGCAGGCCGTCCGTCTGGTGCAGGGGGAGGCCGGCACCGAGACCTCGTACGGATCTCCGCTCGAGGCCGCGATGCAGTGGCAGCGGGACGGCGCCGAATGGGTCCACCTGGTGGACCTCGACGCCGCCTTCGGTCGCGGGACCAACCGCGAGCTCCTCGCCGAGGTCGTCGGTGCACTCGACGTCAAGGTCGAGATGTCCGGGGGGATCCGCGACGACGACTCGTTGGAGGCCGCGCTCGCGACCGGCTGCGCCCGGGTGAACCTGGGGACCGCCGCGCTGGAGAACCCGGAGTGGTGTGCGTCCGCGATCGCCCGCCACGGGGACCGCATCGCGGTGGGCCTGGACGTGCGCGTGATCGACGGTGAACCCCGACTCCGTGGCCGCGGGTGGGTGTCCGACGGGGGCAACCTCTGGGAGGTGCTGGAGCGTCTCGACAAAGACGGCTGCGCGCGGTACGTCGTCACCGACGTCTCCAAAGACGGGATGCTGAACGGTCCGAACCTCGAGATGCTCTCCCAGGTGTGTTCGGTCACCGGTGCGCCCGTGGTGGCATCCGGAGGAGTGTCGTCCGTGGCGGACCTCGAGGCCATCGCGACGCTGGTGCCCGAGGGCGTCGAGGGCGCGATCGTGGGCAAGGCCCTCTACGCGGGCCGTTTCACCCTCCCCGAGGCGCTCGCCGCGGTGAGCGCCCGCTGAGCTTCCGGTGACCAGCCGGTGGCTCCATCCGACCGTTTGACCTCGAGCAGGAGGCCCGAGATGACCGATCAGACCGGAAATACCCTGCCGACGGACTTGCCCGTCGACCCCGCGGAGGCGCTCGCACTGGCGGCTCGCGTCCTCGAGGAGGTCACCCCCCGCTTCGTCGAGGGGTTGGGGGCCGAGGGCACCCGCGTCAAGGGCTCGCGCAACGACTTCGCGACCGAGCTCGACCTCGAGCTCGAACGCCGGATCTCCGACGCGCTGCGCGAGGGGACCGGCCTCGAGGTGCACGGGGAGGAGTACGGCGGCCCGCCGGTCAACGAGGGGACCCTCTGGGTGGTCGACCCGATCGACGGCACGGCCAACTACTCCCTCGGCATCCCCACCACCGGCATCCTCGTCTCGCTGGTCCACGAGCGGCAGCCCGTCCTGGGGCTGACCTGGCTCCCGCTCCTCGGACTGCGCTTCACCTCCCTCGCCGGGGGCCCGCTGAAGGAGAACGACGAGGCGATCCCGCGGATCGCCGACGTCTCCATCCGCGACGTCGCGCTGGGCCTCGGGTCGCTCAACACCGGCGCCCGCACCACCTACCCGCCGGCCTACCGCCGGGAGGTGTTCGAGCAGCTCACCCTCGACGCCGCCCGCACCCGCAAGTTCGGGTCGACGGGAGTCGACCTGTCGTTCGTGGGCTCGAGCCGGTTGTCCGCCGCGGTGAGCTTCGGCAACTACGCCTGGGACAACGCGGCGGGCGCCTCCCACATCCGCGCGGCGGGTGGAGTGGTCACCGACCTGGCTGGCGAGCCGTGGTCGATCGACTCCCAGTCGATCCTCGCGGCCGGCCCGCGGGCCCACTCGGAGGTGCTCGGCACCATCCGCGAGCTGGGCGAGCCCGGGAATTTCTTCGAGGCCGGCCGTCGCCGGGCCACCCCCGGACCCGACGGCAACCGCCCGTGGCTCGACGGGGAGCGGTGACCCGGGCATGACACTCGCCACCCGGGTGATCCCGTGCCTCGACGTCGACGCGGGCCGCGTGGTCAAGGGCGTGAACTTCCACGATCTGCGGGACGCCGGGGACCCGGTCGAGCTCGCCGCCGCCTACGACGCGCAGGGTGCGGACGAGTTGACCTTCCTCGACGTCACCGCCTCGTCCTCGGGCCGCGGAACCATGCTCGACGTGGTCACCCGTACGGCCGAGCAGGTCTTCATCCCACTCACGGTGGGCGGCGGGGTTCGTACCGCCGAGGACGTGGACCAGCTCCTGCGCGCGGGCGCGGACAAGGTCAGCGTCAACACCGCCGCGATCGCGCGCCCCGAGCTCCTCGAGGAGCTCAGCAGGCGCTTCGGTTCACAGTGCATCGTCCTGTCGGTCGATGCGCGGACGGTCCCCGGGGGCGAGGCCCCCACGCCGTCGGGATGGGAGGTCACCACCCACGGTGGACGTCGGGGCACCGGCATCGACGCCGTCGAGTGGGCCCGTCGCGGACAGGACCTCGGCGTCGGGGAGATCCTGCTCAACTCGATGGACGCCGACGGCACCAAGGCGGGTTTCGACCTGGACATGGTCCGTGCGGTGCGCGCGGCGGTGACCATTCCCGTGATCGCCTCGGGCGGGGCCGGCGCGGTGGAACACTTCGCCCCGGCCGTCGAGGCCGGAGCCGACGCGGTACTCGCGGCCAGCGTCTTCCACTTCGGTGAGATGACCATCGGCGACGTCAAGAAGGCCATGGCGGCCGAGGGGGTCACGGTCCGATGAGCGATCCGGTCCTGGACCCGTCCGTCGCCGACCGTCTCACGCGCACCGCGGACGGGCTGATCGCGGCGGTGGTGCAGGACGCGTCCGACGGCCGGGTCCTCATGATGGCGTGGATGGACGACGCCGCCCTCGCCGAGACCCTGGCCACGCGGCGTGGGGTGTACTACTCGCGCTCGCGGGGGACGCGGTGGGTCAAGGGGGAGACCTCCGGCCACGTGCAACACGTGCGCAGCGTGGAGATCGACTGCGACGGCGACACCGTGCTGTTGCGGGTGGATCAGACCGGGGCCGCCTGTCACAACGGAACGCGGAGCTGTTTCGACACCGACACACTCCTCGGGGAGGAATGATCCTGTGCCCTTCATCCAGATCAATCAGCTCGACGGGATGGACCCGCAGTCCAAGGCGCGCGTGATCGAGGCCGTCACCGCCGCGTACGCCGAGGCATCGGGCAAGGACCCGGCCAAGGTGTGGGTGCACGTCAACGACATGCCGCGTGACTCGTTCGGGATCGGCGGCCGGGTCGTCGGATGAGCACCAGGACCACGACCTTCGAGCAGTTCCGGGCGCTCGCCTCCGGCCACCGGGTCGTCCCCGTGGTGCGCACGGTGCTGGCCGACTCCGAGACCCCGTTGTCCGCGTACGACAAACTCGCGGCCGACCGACCCGGAACCTTCCTCCTCGAGTCGGCCGAGCACGGCCGGTCATGGTCACGGTGGTCCTTCATCGGCTGTGGCTCGGCCGCGGCGCTGACCGTCGACGGGGCGGGTGAGGCCACGTGGTGGGGACACGTGCCCGCGGGGGCACCGACGGGCGGGGACCCGCTCGACGCCCTGCGCCGGACCCTCGACCTGCTGCGAACCGACCAGATCGCGGGCCTACCACCGCTGACGTCCGGGCTCGTGGGCTATCTCGGCTACGACATCGTGCGCCGACTCGAACGCATCACCCCCGACACCGCCGACGACCTGCACGTTCCGGAGTTGGTCCAGATGCTGGCCACCGACCTGGCCGCGTTCGACCACCACGAGGGCCGGATCCACCTGATCGCCAACGCCGTCAACTGGGACGGGAGCGACGATCGGGTCGAGCAGGCCTACGCCGACGCGGTGGCCAGGGTGGACGCGATGACGGCGAGGCTCGCGGCGCCCGGCGGCGGCGGGGTCAGCGTGTTCGACACCCCGGACCCGCAGGTGACCCGCCGCACCGACGAGTCGACATATCACGCGCGGGTGGCCGAGATCATCGAGCAGATCTACTCCGGGGAAGCCTTCCAGGTGGTGCTCAGTCAGCGCTTCGAGGTCGACACCTCGGCCTCGCCGAGGGACGTCTACCGCATCCTGCGCACCACCAACCCGAGTCCCTACATGTACCTGATGACGGTTCCGGACGGCAGCGGGGACGACGGCTTCGGTGGCACCGCGTTCACCATCGTGGGATCGAGCCCCGAGGCCCTGGTCACGGTGAAGGACGGGCTGGCCACGACCCACCCGATCGCCGGGACCCGGCCGAGGGGTGACGACGACGAGCACGACGTCCTGCTGGCCAAGGACCTGGTGGAGGACGCCAAGGAGAACGCCGAACATCTGATGCTGGTCGATCTGGGCCGCAACGACCTCGGCCGGGTCTGCGAGCCGGGCTCCGTCGTGGTGACCGAGTTCCGTCAGGTCGAGCGGTACAGCCACGTCATGCACCTGGTCTCCACGGTGACGGGTCGCCTGGCGGAGGGCCGCACGGGCATCGACGCCGTCACCGCCTGCTTCCCGGCGGGCACCCTGTCGGGCTCGCCCAAGCCCCGCGCGCTGCAGATCATCGAGGATCTCGAGGACACCCGTCGCGGCGTCTACGGGGGAGTGGTCGGATACCTCGACTTCGCCGGGAACACCGACCAGGCCATCGCCATCCGGTCCGCCGTGCTCAAGGACGGCACCGCCTATGTCCAGGCGGGGGCCGGGATCGTGGCCGATTCGGTCGCGGCCTCGGAGGACCAGGAGTGCCGCAACAAGGCCATGGCCGTCCTCCGGGCCGTCGCGGCCGCGGACACCCTGCGGCCCGCGGGGCCCACAGGTGGAACCAACCCCACGGGGGTGGGTCGGTGAGCCAGAGCACACGTCTTCGCCTCCCGGTGGCCCTGCTGGTGCTCGGAGCCGCCCTGCTATGGATCGCCTCCCGCATGGTGTGGCTGGACGTGGTCGCGTTCAACGATCAGTCGGGCGAGGTCCGACGGGCCCTGACGGGCTCCCAGTGGCAGCCCGCGTTGGTCGCGGTGGCGTTGGGTGCCCTGGCCGCGGTGGCCGCCGTGGCCCTGGTGCGGGGAACGGGGGCGCGGGTGGTCGGCGCCGTCATCGCCCTGCTCGGCCTGGCCACCGGCGCGGTGCTGTTCTCTGCCGTCGGCGGGGTGGACTCCGGCCGCGTGCACTCGACGGTGACGGGCGAGGAGGAGTTCGGCCGCACCAACGCGGGCCCGGGCTCCACCGACGCCCAGGCGATCCCGGAGTGGTCGGAGATCACCGAGATCTCGACCCGCCCGGCCGGGCCGGCGCTCACCGGGGCCGGGGCGGCGGCACTCCTCGCCGCGGGTGCGGTTCCCATGATCTGGCCGGCCCGGAGGGTCAAGCGCGACGATCGCTACGTGACCCCCGCCGCGCGCCGCCAGGACCGCGGGACCGGCGAGTCCGCCGCGGACACCGGCACTGACCTCTGGCAGGAACTCGACGAGGGTCGCGATCCCACGGGTGATCCCGGAGAGAGCGGGTCCCGATTCTGAGAACCCCATGTGCTGCCTCTATTGTTGATCTCGATCACACTTCCTGCCCGAACACTGCAGAGGGAGGTCACGGTGGGTACCGTGCTCGACTCGATTATCGACGGGGTCCGCGAGGACGTCGCGGCCCGCGAGGCTGTCATCGACCTCACTGCGGTCAAGAAGGCGGCCCGGTCGGCGCCGGAACCGCGTGACGCGCTCAAGGCGCTCCGGGGTGCCGGGGTCGGCGTCATCGCCGAGGTCAAGCGCGCCAGTCCCTCGAAGGGGCCGCTCGCCGAGATCCCCGACCCCGCCGTGCTGGCCCGGATGTACGAGGAGGGCGGGGCCCGCGTCATCTCCTGCCTGACCGAGGAACGCCGGTTCAACGGCAGCCTGGCGGACCTGGACGCCGTCCGCCGCGCCGTCGACATCCCGGTCCTCCGCAAGGATTTCGTGGTGGGCCCGTACCAGATCCACGAGGCCCGGGCGCACGGCGCGGACCTCGTGCTGCTCATCGTGGCCGCTCTGGAGCAGGACGCGCTGGTGTCCCTGCTGGACCGGACGGAGTCGCTCGGGATGACGGCACTGGTGGAGGTGCACACGGAGGAGGAGGCGGACCGCGCCCTCGAGGCCGGCGCCACCGTCATCGGTGTCAACGCCCGGAACCTCAAGACCCTCGAGGTCGACAGCGACGTGTTCTCCCGCATCGCTCCCGGCCTGCCGTCCGGGGTGGTCAAGATCGCCGAGTCGGGCGTCCGTGACGCGTCGGACCTCCTGGCGTACGCCAGCGTGGGCGCGGACGCGGTGCTCGTCGGCGAGGGCCTGGTGACCAAGGGCGACCCGCGCGCGGCGTGCAACGCCCTGGCCACGGCGGGTTCCCACCCGTCCTGCCCGCAGGGACCCCGCTAGGCCCCCGTCGCACGCTTCCGGCAGACTGGGAGCCGTGAATTCTAACGAGCTGACACCGCTGCCCTCGATGGGAGACGTGCTCCGGACGACGACCGGACACGAGCCCGACCAGCGAGGCCACTGGGGAGCGTTCGGCGGCCGCTACGTCCCGGAGGCGCTCATGGCGGTCGTCGACGAGGTCGCCGACGCCTACGCCAAGGCCCGGGCGGACGACGCCTATCTCAACGAGCTCGACCGTCTCCAGCGCGACTACTCGGGTCGTCCGTCGCCGCTGTACGAGGCGGGGCGTTTCGGGGCCGAGATCGGCGCCCGTGTCTTCCTCAAGCGCGAGGACCTCAACCACACCGGATCGCACAAGATCAACAACGTCCTCGGCCAGGTGCTCCTCGCGCACCGCATGGGTAAGAAGCGGGTCATCGCCGAGACCGGGGCCGGCCAGCACGGCGTCGCCTCCGCCACGGCCTGCGCCCTGCTCGGGCTGGAGTGCAAGATCTACATGGGTGCGGTGGACGTCCGTCGTCAGGCGCTCAACGTCGCGCGGATGCGTCTGCTCGGCGCGGAGGTCGAGGCCGTGGAGGTCGGTTCCGCGACCCTCAAGGACGCGATCAACGAGGCGATGCGGGACTGGGTCTCCCGGGCGGACGACACCTACTACGCGTTCGGCACCGCCGCCGGCCCGCACCCGTTCCCCGCGATGGTCCGCGACTTCCAGCGGGTCGTGGGCACCGAGGCGCGCGCCCAGATCCTGGAGCGGATCGGGCGCCTGCCCGATGCCGCCGTGGCGTGCGTGGGCGGTGGGTCCAACGCGATCGGGTTGTTCCACCCGTTCATCGACGACTCCTCGGTCCGCCTGGTGGGCTGCGAGGCGGGCGGCGACGGCGTGGCGTCCGGTCGCACCGCCGCGACCGTGAACGCCGGGAGGCCGGGCGTCTTCCAGGGCTCGTACGCGCACCTCATGCAGGACGAGGACGGCCAGACCATCGAGTCGCACTCGATCTCGGCGGGACTGGACTACCCGGGCGTCGGGCCCGAGCACTCGTACCTGTCCGACATCGGTCGCGCCGAGTACCGGCCGGTGACCGACACCCAGGCGATGGACGCGTTCGCCCAGCTGTGCCGCACCGAGGGGATCATCCCCGCGATCGAGTCCGCCCACGCGATCGCCGGAGCGGCGCAGCTCGCCGCCGAGGGCGTCGACCTGATCCTGGTCAACGTCTCGGGTCGCGGTGACAAGGACGTCGACACCGCCGCCCGGTGGTTCGGTCTGTTGGGCGGGGGGACCCCACCCGAGGCCGGGGTGGACTCGAGCCGGGGTGCCGACGACGGCGAGGGCGACTACGCGGACGGGGGAGTCGAGGGATGAGCGTTCTGAGCGAGGTCTTCGAGCGGTGCCGTGCCGAGAACCGGGCCGCCCTCATCGGCTACTACCCGGCGGGGTACCCGACGGTCGAGGGGTCGATCGAGGCCGTGCGGACGATGGTCGCGGGCGGGTGCGACGTCATCGAGGTGGGTATCCCGTACTCGGATCCCATGATGGACGGTCCCACCATCCAGGCGGCCGCGGACGTGGCGCTGGAGGCCGGCTTCCGGATCCGGGACACCTTCGCCGTGATCCGGGCCGTCGCCGAGGCCGGCGCGGTCCCGGTCGTCATGAGCTACTGGAACCCGATCCTCCAGTACGGCGTCGACCGGTTCGCGGAGGACCTCGCGGCCGCCGGCGGGACCGGGGTCATCACACCGGACCTCATCCCCGACGAGGCGGAGGACTGGATCGCCGCCACGGACGCACACGGGATCGACCGGGTGTTCCTGGTCGCGCCGTCGTCGACGCCCGAACGGCTGGCCATGACGCTGTCCCATACGAGCGGTTTCGTCTACATCCAGGCGGTCATGGGTGTGACCGGAGCGAGGGACGTGGTCTCCGACGCGCCGCGCACCCTCACCGCACGGGTCCGTGAACACTCGGACCTCGCGTGCGGCGTCGGACTCGGGGTGCGCAACGGTGACCAGGCCGCGGAGATCGCCTCCTATGCGGACGGCGTCATCGTGGGGTCCGCCCTCATCACCGCGGCCACCGAGGGGGGCCAGGCCCTCGCCCGGCTGACGGCCGAACTCGCGGCGGGCGTGCGTCGGCCGGGGGCGGGCTCGTGATCCCGAGCCCGCCCCAGGGGGTCTGGGAGCTCGGGCCGTTCCCGCTGCGCGCCTACGCACTGTGGATCATCCTCGGCATCGTCGTGGCCATCTGGTGGGGTGAGAAGCGATGGGTCGCCCGTGGCGGGCGCGAGGGGGTCGTGCTCGACACCGCGCTGTGGGCCGTCCCCTTCGGTCTCGTGGGTGGTCGCCTCTACCACGTGGCCACCGACTGGTACCGCTACTTCGGGGAGGGCAGGAACCCGGTCGACGCGCTGAAGATCTGGGACGGCGGTCTGGGGATCTGGGGCGCCGTCGCGCTGGGCGCGGTCGGCGCCTACATCGGCCTGCGCCAGCAGGGCATCCGGGCGATCGGTGCGTTCGGCGACGCGGTCGCCCCGGGCATCGTCCTGGCACAGGGGATCGGGCGCCTGGGGAACTACTTCAACCAGGAGCTCTACGGTCGCGAGACGGACGTGCCCTGGGCGCTGGAGATCTACCAGCGCTACGACGAGACCTACGGGTACTCCGAGACCATCGGTCGCTCCACCGGGCAGGTGCTCGCGACCGTGCACCCCACGTTCCTCTACGAGTTGCTCTGGAACGTCCTGGTGGCCGTGGCGCTGGTGGTGATCGATCGCAGGTTCCGCCTCGGACACGGACGGCTCTTCGCCCTCTACGTGGCCCTGTACTGCTTCGGCCGGTTCTGGGTGGAGTTGCTGCGTGCGGATGCGGCGACCGAGATCCTCGGGTTGCGGATCAACACGGTCGTCTCGGTCGTCGTCATGGTGGCCGCACTGATCTACGTCTGGCGGGCACGCCGGGGCCGCGAGGACCCGTCGGACCTGCGTGCCCCCGAGGACCTGACCGGCGGGTCCCCGGAGGACGCACCCCCGTTGGCCGGCCGTTGACGTTGCGTTAACCGGTCATCCCGGTGAGGGGACTAGATTGGTACGGGTGAACCGTCGTACCAAGATCGTCTGCACCCTGGGTCCCGCCGTCGCGTCGGAGGCCGGCATCCGTGAACTCGTCGATGCCGGGATGAACGTCGCCCGGCTCAACTTCAGTCACGGAGACCATGCCGACCACGAGGCCAACTACCGCTGGGTCCGCAAGGCCTCCGACGAGTCGGGGCACGCCGTCGGTGTGCTCGCGGACCTCCAGGGCCCCAAGATCCGGCTCGGCCGCTTCCTCGAGGGCCGCCACGAGTGGGCGGAGGGCGACGAGGTCGCCATCACCGTCGCGGACGTGGAGGGCACCAAGGACCGGGTCTCCACGACCTACAAGGGGCTGGCGACCGACGCCCGACCCGGCGACCGGCTGCTCGTGGATGACGGCAACATCGGCCTGACCGTCCAGCGGGTCGAGGGCGACGACGTCCACTGCGTGGTCACCGAGGGGGGCACGGTCTCCAACAACAAGGGCGTGTCCCTCCCGGGGATGAACGTCTCGGTTCCGGCGCTGAGCGAGAAGGACATCGCGGATCTGCGCTTCGCCCTCGCGCTGGGTGTCGACTTCATCGCCCTGTCCTTCGTCCGGTCGCCGGCGGACGTCGACCTGGTGCACGAGATCATGGACGAGGTCGGGGTGCACGTCCCGGTGATCGCCAAGCTCGAGAAGCCCGAGGCGGTCAAGAACCTCGAGTCCATCGTCCTGGCCTTCGACGCGATCATGGTGGCCCGCGGCGACCTGGGCGTGGAGCTTCCCCTGCAGGACGTTCCGCTGGTCCAGAAGCGGGCGATCCAGATCGCGCGGGAGAACGCCAAACCGGTCATCGTGGCGACCCAGATGCTCGAGTCCATGATCACCAACTCGCGGCCCACCCGGGCGGAGGCGTCCGACGTCGCCAACGCCGTGCTCGACGGGGCCGACGCCGTGATGCTCTCGGGTGAGACCTCCGTCGGCAAGTACCCCATCGAGGCGGTACGGACCATGTCGTCCATCGCCCTCGCGGTCGAGGCCGACTCCACCGCCGCGCCGGACCTCGTCCACATCCCGAGGACCAAGCGTGGGGTCATCTCCTACTCGGCCCGCGAGATCGGGGAGCGGCTGGGCGCCAAGGCGCTCGTCGCGGTGACCTCGACCGGGGACACCGTCCGCCGGCTCGCCCGCCTGCACAGCCACCTGCCCCTCATCGCCATCACCGGCGATCCGCGCATCCGGAGCCAGTTGGCTCTCACGTGGGGAACCGAGACGTTCCTGACCGACCGGGTCCACGAGACGGCGGAGCTCGTCAAGGTGACCGACGAACTGTTGCTCCCCCTCGAGGGGTACAACGAGGACGATCTCATCGTGATCGTCGCGGGCAACGTGCCGGGCGTCGAGGGGTCGACCAACTTCATCCTCGTGCACAGGATGGGCGAGGCGGACCACTGATCACCTTCGGGTAACAACTCGGTAGCGCCGGTGAGCACCCGCTCACCGGCGCTTTTGTTTCTGTTCGTGCTTTTGACGTGACAGGGCCGAGATACATCTGTTACCTTTTTGGAGGCCACCGGGGAAGCCGGTCGGCCCGCCGCTTCGCCAACGCACCGAACTCCGAGGTTTCCCCTGATGTCCGACGCCACTCGAATCACCTTCACCGAGCTCGCCGATCGACTCGGTGTGGCCGGCTCCGGCGCGACCGCCGGCCGCCACCGTGCCGCCCGTTCCGCGAGCGGCATGGGCCGCATCGTCGCCGGCGCCGTCGCCGGTGCCGCTCTCACGGGTGGCGTCGCGATGGCCGCGGCCCCCGCCGCGTCCGCCCAGTCCGCCGACATCGACGTCAACCAGCTCGGCCAGATGGCCCAGGAGTTCGCGCAGGGCATCGGCCTGAACGAGGCGCAGCTGCGGGAGTACGCCATCGATCCCGCGATGTTCGGTTCGCTCGGTTCGCCGTCCGCCGCCGTCGGCGATGCCCACGCCCCGACCTTCGGCCCCATCACCTCGGGCTTCGGTCCGCGCTGGGGGACCTTCCACAACGGCACCGACTTCGGTGCCCCGATCGGTACGCCGATGTTCGCCGCCAAGTCCGGCACGGTCGTCGCCGCCGGCCCGGCCTCGGGCTACGGACTGTGGATCCGCATCCAGACCGACGACGGGTACCTGCTCGAGTACGGCCACAACGACCAGAACTACGTCTCGGTGGGCCAGCGCGTCCACGCCGGTCAGGTCATCGGCACCGTGGGCAACCGCGGGTACTCGACCGGCCCGCACCTGCACTTCGGCGTGCGCAACCCCGCCGGCCAGTGGATCGACCCCGTGCCGTGGCTGCGTGCCAACGGCGTCGCCGTCTGATCGGACCCCTCGAGCAGACCGCTCGACCCGCCGGAGCCCCGGACACCACAGGTGTCCGGGGCTCCGGTCGTTTCGCGTGCAGACGAATGGCCGGTCCTGCATATGTGGCAGGGTGGACGGGGTCCGGACCGGGGCTCCGCCTGATCCGGCCCCGAGCCGAACCGACCTCGAGGAGAAACTGGGTATGTCACAGACCGTCAGGGGCGTCATCGCCCGTACCAAGGGTGCGGATGTCGAGCTCGTCGACGTCGTCGTCCCCGATCCGGGACCGAACGACGTCGTCGTCCGCGTGCAGGCGTGCGGCGTCTGCCACACCGATCTGGCCTACCGCGACGGCGGCATCAACGACGAGTACCCCTTCCTGCTCGGTCACGAGGCCGCGGGGATCGTGGAGACCGTCGGTGACCGGGTGACGCACGTGGCCGAGGGCGACTTCGTGGTGCTGAACTGGCGCGCGGTCTGCGGCGAGTGCCGGGCCTGTAAGCGCGGCCAGCAGCAGTACTGCTTCGCCACGCACAACGCGTCCAGGAAGATGACCCTCACCGACGGCACGGAGCTCAGCCCGGCGCTCGGTATCGGTGCGTTCATCGACAAGACCCTCGTCCACGAGGGGCAGTGCACCAAGGTGGACCCGGCGACCGATCCGGCCGTCGCGGGACTGCTGGGCTGCGGCGTGATGGCCGGCCTCGGGGCCGCGGTCAACACGGGCAACGTCACGCGCGGCCAGTCCGTCGCCGTGATCGGGTGCGGCGGTGTCGGCATCGCCGCGGTCGTGGGTGCCCGCCTGGCGGGGGCCTCGACCATCGTCGCCGTGGACCTCGACGACACCAAGCTCGAGTGGGCGCGCGAGTTCGGGGCCACCGACGTGGTCAACTCCTCCGGCACGGACCCCGTGGCCGCCATCCAGGAACTCACGGGCGGCTTCGGCGCCGACGTGGTGATCGACGCGGTCGGTCGGCCCGAGACCTACGAGCAGGCCTTCTACGCCCGTGACCTCGCGGGCACGGTGGTCCTGGTGGGCGTGCCCACGCCCGAGATGCGGCTGGAGATGCCGCTTCTCGACTTCTTCGGCCGCGGGGGTTCGCTCAAGTCCTCCTGGTACGGCGACTGCCTCCCCGAGCGCGACTTCCCGATGCTGGTCGACCTGCATCTGCAGGGGCGGTTGCCGCTGGAGAAGTTCGTCAGCGAACGCATCGGCCTGGACGCGGTCGAGGCCGCGTTCGGCGCCATGAAGTCCGGATCCGTCCTCCGATCGGTGGTGACCCTGTGAGCGAGACGTACACGAGTGCCGGCAATGCCGGTGGACTGCGTATCGAGAAGGTTGTGACGAGCGGCGTCTTCGCCCTCGACGGCGGCGAGTGGGAGGTGGACAACAACATCTGGATCCTCGGGGACGACTCCGAGGTGTACGTCATCGACGCCGCCCATACCGCCGGGCCGATCATCGACGCGGTGGCCGGGCGCACGGTCAAGGGCATCCTGTGCTCGCACGCCCACAACGACCACATCACCGTCGCCCCGGAGCTCGCCCGCGAGCTCGACACGAGGGTCTTCGTCCACCCCGGCGACCAGATGCTGTGGGAGGAGACCCACCCGACGGTCGCCCACGAGGACCTCGAGGACGGGCAGGTCTTCCAGATCGCCGGGACCTCGTTCACGGTCATGAACACCCCAGGCCACTCGCCGGGCTCGTGTGTCTTCCACGTCCCCGAGGCGGGCGTCCTGTTCTCCGGCGACACCTTGTTCTCCGGAGGGCCCGGCGCCACGGGACGGTCGTACTCCGATTTCCCGACCATCATCACCTCGATCCGGGACCGCATCCTCACCCTGCCCGCCGAGACGCTGGTCCACACCGGCCACGGTGACGGCACCAAGGTGGGCGAGGAGTCTCCGCATCTGGAGGAGTGGATCGCCCGGGGCAGCTGACCGGGCACGATGGGGGGATGACGACGACGGACCGCGCCCCGGAGACGGACCGGCGCACCCCCTGGCACACACTGTCCACCGCAGAGGTGGTCTCCCGCCTCGGCGCGGGGTCGAACGGCCTGACCCGCGCCGAGGCGTCGCGTCGTCTCGCCGAGCACGGTCCCAACACCCTGCCGGTGGCGGCCGGGGTGCCGGCCTGGAGACGGGTCCTGCGACTGCTCCGCGACCCCATGATCATGGTTCTCGCGGTGGCCGCCGTGGTGAGCGCCGTGATCTCGCGCGAGTGGGAGACCCCGGTCGTCATCCTCCTGGTGGTGGTGCTCAACACCGTGCTGAACTACGTGCAGGAGACGCGGGCCGAGGAGAGCCTGGCCGCGTTGCGCGACATGGCGGTGCCGCACAGCCGGGTGGTGCGGGACGGCGCCGAGGTGGAGGTGGACAGCGCGGATCTCGTCCCGGGGGACGTCGTGGTGGTGGAATCCGGCGACAGGGTCCCCGCTGACGGTCGCGTTCTCGAGGCGTCCCGGTTCCAGGTGGCGGAGTCGGCCCTGACCGGCGAGTCGGTCCCCGTGGACAAGACGGCGGGAGCGGTGGCCGCCGCGGACGCGCCGCTCGGTGACCGCACCGGCATGGTGTTCATGAACACCGAGGTCACCCGCGGTCGGGCGCGCGTGGTGGTCACGGGGACCGGTGAGCGCACGGAGATGGGGGCGATCGCCGAGCTGCTCGGCGGGGCGGGCGGTGAGCAGACGCCGCTCCAACGGCGGATCGGGGTCCTGGCCCGGGTCCTCACCGTGATCGCGCTGGTCGTGGTGACGCTGGTGATGGGGATCGGACTGGTGCGCGGGCAGTCCTGGGAGGACATGCTCCTCAGCGCGGTCTCGCTCGCCGTGGCCACCATCCCGGAGGGCCTCACCGCCGTGGTGGCGTTCACCCTCGTGATGGGCGCCGCGAGGCTCGCCCGTGAGGGGGCGATCATCAAGAACCTCGCGGCGGTGGAGACCCTCGGGTCGACCAGCCACATCGCCACGGACAAGACCGGGACCCTCACCCTCAACGAGATGACCGTGACGCGGATCGTCGCGGGCGGTTCCGCCTACACCGTCACCGGGACCGGATACGAGGCGACCGGCACGGTCCTGTCGTCCGATCCGGATGCCGTTCCGGACCTCCGGAGGGCGGCGGTCGCCATGACGCTGTGCAACGACGCGATCGTGACCGACGGCGAACTCGTCGGCGACCCCACCGAGGGCGCTCTCCTCGTGGCCGCCACCAAGTGCGGGCTCGACGTGGAGGGACTGCGTGCCGCACGGCCGCGGGTGGCCCAGGTGCCCTTCGACTCCGACTACAGGTTCATGGCCACCGTCAACCGCTCACCGGGCGGGGAGCTCGCGCTCAGCGCCAAGGGCGCGACCGGTGCGCTGCTGCCCCGGTCGACCCACGTGTGGAACGGCACGGACGCCGTGGAGCTCACCGACGAGCTGCACGAGGCGATCCGTCTCGCGACCGATGAGCTGGCGGAGCGGGGCCTGCGGACCCTGCTGGTGGCGGGGCGCCCGTTCGAGTCGGTATCAGGCGAGGACGGATCCGGCGAGACCGGAGTAGATGAGAGCGTGCTCCTCGACGAGGTGCGCGGCCTGACCGTGTTCGCGGTGGTCGGCATCGTCGACCCGCCCCGGTCCGAGGCCGCCGAGGCCATCCGGGTGGCACGCGAGGCGGGCATCTCGGTTCACATGATCACCGGCGACCACCTCGTCACGGCCTCGTCGATCGCCCGTGACCTGGGGATCGAGGGGGAGGCGCTGCGAGGGGTCGATCTCGACGGGATCGACGACGACGAGCTGACCGGACGTGCCCCCGGCCTGGGAGTCCTGGCCCGGGTGTCCCCCGAGCACAAGATCCGGATGGTCCGGTCCCTGCAGTCCGGCGGGGACGTGGTGGCCATGACCGGGGACGGCGTCAACGACGCCCCCGCGCTGAGTCAGGCCGACATCGGGATCGCGATGGGGATCACCGGCACCGACGTGTCCAAGGGTGCGGCCGACATGGTGCTCACGGACGACAACTTCGCCACCATCGTCTCGGCCGTCGAGCAGGGCCGCGGCATCTACGACAACATCGTGAAGTTCGTGAAGTTCCAGCTCACCACCGCGTGGGCGTTCGTTCTGGTGTTCCTCGCCAGCGGGCTGTTCGGGTTGGCGGCCGTGCCGTTCACCGCCCTGCAGGTCCTGCTGGTCAACATCGTCATGGACGGCCCGCCTGCCATGGCGCTGGGCGTGGAGCCCGTGGAGAAGAACGCGATGCGGCGGCCGCCCCGACCCGCCGACGAGCAGATCCTCACCCCGTCACGACTGGTACGGATCCTGTGGCTGGGCGTGGTCATGGCCACCGGGACACTGCTGGTCCTCGCGTTCGCGGAGACGCTGTTCCCCGAGCGCGCGGGCGTGCCGTTGTTCGCCACCACCCTCGCCTACGCCGCCTTCGTGTTCTTCCAGGTGTTCAACCTGATGAACGTCCGCTCCACGGACGGCTCGGTGTTCTCCCGGGACATGGCGCACAACGCCCCGATCTGGGTGGCACTGGCGGCGGTCCCGCTGCTGTTGGTGGCCGTGGTCCAGGTGCCCTTCCTCCAGGGGATCTTCGACACCACCCCGCTGCACGCGGACGAGTGGCTGTTGGCGGTCGCGGTGGGCTCGTCGATCCTCTGGCTCGAGGAGCTCCGGAAGATCGGGGCGAGGTGGCGTGCTCGGCGGCAGGAGGGATCGGGCACGATGGTGGTGGTCTGACGCGCCCCTGTCGAGGGCGCCGCCACCGGCGATTCCGGCGGGCGCGACGTGGTCAGGCAGAGGAGGAGTCACGATCATGGGCAGGGTCACCGCCAGCAACACCATCGTCATCGAGGCGCCCGTCGCGACCGTGACGGCCGCGATCGCGGACTACGCCCAGGTCCGTCCCCGGATCCAGCCCGAGCAGTTCACCGCGTACAGGTTGATCGAGGGCGGCCAGGGGCACGGCACCGTGGCGGCGTGGAACCTCCAGGCCACCAAGAAGCGCAGCCGGGACGTCAAGGCCACGGTGACCGTGGACGAGGCCGCGGCGCACTGGTCGCTGGTGGAGAAGGACGCCAATTCGTCCATGGCCACCACCTACACGGTCCGCGAGGCCACCGGCGGTGCGCTGGTGGAGATGACCACGTCGTGGGACGGGGCCGGGGGAGTGGGCGGGTTCTTCGAGCGGACCTTCGCCCCGGCCGGGCTCAAGCGGATCCAGCACCAGTTGTTGGCCAACCTCAAGGCCGACGTCGAGGGGTAGGCCCCGAGCGTGGAGCCGAGGGGTAGGCGCCGGGCGTGGAGCCGAGGGGTAGGTCCCGAACCAGGCGCCGGGGGGTAGGCCCCGGGCTTGGAGCCGCGGGGTAGGCCCCGGTGCTCAGCGGTCCGGGTTGTCCGGAGCCTCCCTCGCCGTCGTCGTGACCGATTCCCCGGGCTCGGCGGTGGCGGTCGCGGTGACGTCCACACGCTCGGGTGTGGCCCCACCGGTGGCCACCTCGGCCGACGCGAGGTCGGTTCCCGACGGGGCCGCCGCCGCGGCGGCCTCGCGGGCGGCCTCGGCCTGGGCCGAGCCGGTCCGGAGCACGATCGGTGGCAGGAAGGCCAGGACCACCGAGGCGACGACGGCGAGGATGCCGGCGACCAGGTAGATCTCCGACATGCTCAGCGCGTAACCCTGTTCGAAGGGGTGGGCCACCAGCTCGGGCAGGCGGTTGATGACGGACGAGTCCTTGGTGACCGTCTCGAGCGCGCCCGCGCCCGCGCCCGATGCCGGGTCGGCGAGGGCCTGCACGATCCCGAGAGCCTCCGGGTCCGCGCGCAGCACCGGGTCGGCCAGGCCCTCCTGCACACCGCGGGCGAGGGTGCCGTCTGCGCCCGCCTGCTGCAGCTCGCTGGTGATGGAACCCCCGACCCGGCTGAAGAGGATCGACAGGAACACGGCCACCCCGGCGGTGCCGCCGAGCTGGCGGAAGAAGGTCGCGGACGCGGTGGCCACGCCGATCTCGCGAGGGCTCACAGCGTTCTGCACGATCAGGGTGAGCGGCTGCATGCAGTTGCCCAGGCCGATTCCCAGCACCAGCATGTAGGCCATGACCAGGGTCAGCGAGGTGTCGGCGTCGATGGTCCACAGCAGGAACAGCCCGACGGCCGAGATGGCGGTGCCGAGGATCGGGAACTCGCGTACCCGGCCGGTCTTGGAGATGAGCTGACCGGACACGATCGAGGCGCCCATCATGCCCGCCACCAGTGGCAGCATCATGAGGCCGGATTCCATGGGGTCGGCGCCGTGCACGATCTGCATGTACAGGGGCAGGGTCATCATCCCGCCGAACATGGCCATTCCCACGATCACCCCGCCGGCGGTGACGATCGCGAAGGTGCGGTCGCGGAACAGACGCAGTGGGATGAGAGCCTGGTCGCCGGCCCGGGCCTCGACGATGAGGAACAGGCCGATCCCGGCCAGACCCACGAGGTAGCAGGCGAGTGCGGACGGGGACCCCCAACCCCAGGAGTTGCCCTGCTCGGCCACCAGCAGGAGCGGTACCAGGCCGACGACGATGGTGGCCGCGCCCGCCCAGTCCACCCGGTGGTCCACGCGGACGTTCTTGACGTTGAGGGTGATCATCACGAGGGTCAGCGCGATGGCGCCGATGGGGACGTTGATGAGGAAGATCCAGCGCCAGCCGTCGATGCCGAAGATCGTCTCCACGCCGGCGAAGAAGCCGCCGACGACCGGTCCGATGACGGAGGACGAGGCGAACACCGCGAGCATGTAACCCTGGTACTTGGCACGGTCGCGCGGCGGGATGATGTCGCCGATGATCGCCAGGGAGAGCGACATCAGTGCGCCGGCGCCGAGTCCCTGGATCCCCCGGTACAGCGCGAGGGTGTACATCGAGTCGGCGAGCGTGCACAGCAGGGAACCGAACACGAAGATCACGATGCCGATGACGAAGAACGGTTTGCGCCCGTAGATGTCCGAGAGCTTGCCGTACAGCGGTGTCGAGATGGTCGAGGTCATCAGGTAGGCGGTGGTCACCCACGCCTGCGCGTCCAGGCCCTGCAGATCGTCGGCGATGGTCCTGATGGCTGTCGACACGATGGTCTGGTCCAGGCTCGCGAGGAACATCGCGGACATGAGGCCGGCGAGGATGACCAGGATCTGACGATGAGAGAACTCGCCGTCCTCACCGGCCTGGGTCGTGACGGGTGCGCGGTCGGTCATCAGTTCTCCTTGGCGGACGTGAGGGCGTCGATCTCCGCGCGCAGCGAGTCGGCGAGTCGGGTCAGCCCCTCGTCCAGGGAGGCAGCCTGCTCGGGAGTCCAGTCGGCGAGCACGCCGGCCATCCACTGGCCTCGTCCGGCGAAGACCCGGGTGACGAGGTCGCTTCCCTCGGAGGTGAGGGTGACGACGCTCGCACGCCCGTCATCGGGGTCGGGGACCTTGGCGACCAGGCCGAGGGTCTCGAGGTGACGTACCTGACGGCTCACCACCGAGATGTCGGTGTGGACGCGGTCGGCGAGGGCGGTGACCCGTCCGGGTTCGTCGTGGATCGCGAAGAGCAGGGGGTGGGTCGACGGCTCGAGCGACTCGTGGAGTCGCGGCGCGGACATGTTCAGTGCCCTGAGCATCTTGACCACCCGGGACAGGTCGACAGCCAGTTTCCCGCCCTGTTCGGCGTCTATCGCCACCGTGACCTCCTCGGTCCTCGATTCAATTGCTTGCTGCAAGCAAGTATAAGGGCGAATGTGGGACACGGCAACAACGGGGGCCTCGGCCCGGTCGGGGAAGGGGGTCGGACCCGCTCGGTCTTCCTGGCGGATGCCCGGCCGCATCGGCGTTAACATCAACCCGGGCCATTGCGCGCCTGCTCCGCGACGGGCGTGGAGTGCGGGAGGGCTGCGGGTGGGCCCGCGGAAGCGGTCGACCAGATCGGTACGTCGCTAACTGTTGACAGTTGACAGAGATGTGCATCACAATAGGTGTGACCTGAACGGTGGTGCTCAAGGGGATCGAGTACGTCCTACTGGGGACCGCCCGGTTGAGTTGACCGGCGCCTCCGCGGTGAGAGTGATCGAGTCGAATAGAGGAGTAGGGATGAAGAAGTCCGCGAGTGCCCCTTTGACCAGGGACGGGACGTTCGCCCGTCGGACCGAGGAGCGGGTTCGGGAGATGATCCTCGACGGCACGCTCCCTCCCGGGGAGCGGTTGAACGAGGTGTCCATCGCCGAGGTACTCGGGATCAGCCGGGGGCCCCTGCGCGAGGCCATCCAGCGACTGGTGGGCGAGGGTCTGCTGACGATCGTGAGCCACCGCGGCGCCTTCGTGAAGACGTTCGAGCCCGGTGAGGTCGACGATCTGTACGAGCTCCGTACCGCGCTGGAGACACACAGTGTCCGTCTCGTGTGCCGGAGGGCGACCGACGAGGAGTTGCGGGAGCTCGAGCAGCTGGTCGGAGAGGCGGGGGAGGAGCTGTCCCAGGATCCCGACCGCCCGTATCCCGCCGACCGGGACCTCCACACCCGGTTGACGTGGATGAGCGGCAACGACGCACTGGCGGCCGCGACGGTCGAGGTCCAGCGCCAGATCTCCCTCGCGAGGCAGACGTCGGCCAAGAAGCCCGATCGAGCCCGGGAGGCGCTCGCCGAGCACGAGCGACTCGTCGCGGCGATCGTCGAGCGCGATGAGGACCGTGCGGCGGAGATCCTGAGACTGCACCTCGACAAGGCACGGAAGAGCGCCGTGGACGCACTGGGGATCACATCCGAATAGCGGCTCAGACGGGCCAGGAAAGGTGCAACAACCCATGACGACAACACAGAAGTTGCGAGGCCTCCTCGCATCAGGAGGGCTCCCGTTGATGGTGCCGGGTGCTCCCAACGCCCTCACCGCCCGGGTGGTGGAGGACACGGGGTTCGAGGCCGTGTACGTGACCGGCGCGGGGGTGACCAACTCCTACCTCGGGGCACCCGACCTCGGACTCATCACCCTGAGCGAGTTGGTGGGTCACGTCAACGCGATCGCCGATGCCGTGCAGATCCCGGTGGTCGTCGACGGCGACACGGGCTTCGGCAACGCGCTGAACGTGCAGCGCACCGTCCGGCTCATCGAAGGGGCCGGGGCGGCCGCCCTCCAGCTGGAGGATCAGGTCAGCCCCAAGAAGTGCGGCCACTTCACCGGGAAGGAGGTCATCTCGGCGGACGAGATGGTCGGGAAGATCAAGGCCGCTGTCGACGCCCGTAGAGACGACGACTTCGTGATCATCGCCCGGACGGATGCCCTGGCCATCGAGGGGATCGACGAGGCGATCGACCGCGCGGGCCGGTACCTCGAGGCGGGGGCGGACGTGCTCTTCGTCGAAGCCCCCCGGGACGTGGACCAGATGCGCAGGATCACGACGAGTGTCCCGGGGATCCACATGGCCAACATGGTCGAGGGTGGTCTGACCCCGCTGCTCCCGCGGGAGGAACTGGGTGAACTCGGTTTCGCCGTGGCCCTCTACGCGAACGCGGCCATGCGGGGCGCGGTGGCCGGGATGCGCCAGGTGATGAACCACCTCGCGGAGGTCGGGGACACCCGGGATGCCGGCGAGCTGATGATCAGCTGGACAGACCGTCAGGCCCTGGTGCGCAAACCCGAGTTCGACGAGCTCGACACGAAGTACGCGGTGGCGCGGAACACGGAGAATGGAGCAGTCGTATGACCACGTATGACCTTCGTCTGCACGGCGGCGACGTCTTCCTCAACGGGGAGGGAGTCCGCCGGGTGGACCTACTCGTCAAGGACGGGACGATCGCGGGGATAGTGACCCCGGATGCCGAGGTCGAGGCCGCCGAGGTGGTGGACCTCCACGGTAAGCTCGTCCTCCCGGGGGCGATCGATCCGCACGTGCACCTGGGAAAGGACATCAGGGTCCCCCGCGATCCCGATGACGCCCTCCTGGAGTCCGCGTCGGCCGTGGCCGGCGGCGTCACCACGATGCTGGTCTATCTGATGAGCGGCGAGTCCTATTCGGATGTGCTCCCCGGGTCCCGCGACGTGATGTCACGTGACTCCCACGTGGACTTCGGGTTCCACATCGTCGTCGGTTCCGAGGCGCACTACGAGGAGATGCCGCACTACATCGACGAGTTCGGTGTCTCGAGCTTCAAGTTCTTCATGAACTTCTGCGGTGAGGAAGGCGCGTACCTCGGGCTCCCCGGCAACGACGACGGCTACATGTACGACGTGCTGGGCATGGCCGCCGATCGCGGGGCCATGATCAACCCCCACCCGGAGAACATCGAACTGGTCTGGAAGCTCAAGGGCCGTCCGATCGACGAGTCCCGCGGCCCGTTGCACGCCTGGAACATGTCGAGGCCGTCGTTCGTCGAGGCAGAGGCGGTGCAGAGGGTCTCGTTCATGGCGCAGGTCACCGGCGCGTCCATGTACTCGGTCCACACCAGCAGCGCGCTGGCTCTCGATGCGGTCCTGCGTCAGCGGGAGTCCTACGAGAACCTCTTCGTCGAGACGTGCACCCAGTACCTGACCCTGACCACCGAGACCGATCCCGGGCCGGGAACCTACGGGAAGGTCAACCCTCCGCTCCGCGAACCGCGGGACCTCGAGGCGTTGTGGACCGGACTGGCGAACGGCGACGTCGACACCGTCGGCTCCGACCACAACGCCCGGCACCGCACGCACAAGGAGAAGGACATCTGGAAGGCCAGTGCGGGCTTCCCCGGGGTGGGCGGCGTCCTGCCCCTGACCCTGACGGAGGGGTTGCGCCGAGGGGTCCCGCTCGACCGGCTCGTGAACGCCACCTCCACCAGGTCCGCGCAACTGTTCGGCATGTACCCGAGAAAGGGCACGATCCAGGTCGGATCGGATGCCGATCTCGCGGTGGTCGACCTGTCGGGAGAGACCGTGATCGAGGCGGCGACCCAGCACTCCGCCGCCGAGTACACGCCCTGGGAGGGGACGCGGGTACCGATGCGGGTCGTGCACACCCTGGTCCGTGGGCACTTCGCGATGCGCGACGGTGAACTGTCCGCGACGACCACCGGCGAGTACATCGAGCGTCCCCACAGCGGCGAGACGGCACTCGCCGAACTGACCAGTCTCCCGAAGGAGGAGCGATGAACGAGTCCTCGACGATCGATGACCTCACCCGCCGACGGTACGAGGCCGCGGGCTTCGGCCGGCCGGTCGGCCTGGGCCGTCGTCCCGGTCTGCTCATCATCGATGTGCAGTACCGCACCGTGGGAACCACCCCGATGCCCTTCGACGACGCGCTCGGGGAATTCCCCACGAGCTGCGGTGAGGTCGGCTGGCAGGCGGTCGGCCACATCGAACGCCTGCTCGCGCTGTTCAGGGCGAAGGGGTGGCCGGTCCTCTACCCCCACGTCGCTCCCAAGAAGGAGTACGACCAGGGCGCCCTGGGGGCGAAGGTTCCCGGGATCATGTCCATCCCGGAGAAGGGCTACGAGTTCGTGGCCGAGGTCGCTCCGCGGGACGGCGACGTCCTGCTGCCCAAGCGCCACCCGAGCGCGTTCTTCGGCACGCCGCTGGCCAGCTATCTGGTCCAGGCGGATGTCGACTCGCTCGTCGTGACCGGATGCACCACCTCGGGATGCGTCCGGGCCAGCGTCGTCGATGCCTTCTCGTACAACTACAAGGTCGCGGTCCCCTCGGATGCGGTGTACGACCGGAGTCCGACGGTCCACGAGGTCAACCTCTTCGACATGGCCCAGAAATACGCTGACGTATCCACCACCGACGCGCTCCTGAGCGCGCTGGACGGGGTTCCCGCGCGCCACTGACGGCCCGGGCTCGTGCGGTGAGGGTGACCGGGGCCGCGGCCTCGAGTCGGAATCGCCGCAGGTAGACGGTGTTTCATCCGCGTGTCCGGCCCGGCCGGGCGTTAACACGATGGAAACCGCATACGGCCAGAAAACTGTTGACAGTTAGCAGACGACAGAATAATGTGGGTTCCGTCACAAAGGGCGGTCCGCAGTGGCAGCCCGCACGGGTGCCTCAATGGAACAGGAGAGGTCCGATGAGCTCGTTTCGAGCACGATGGGACGACCTTCCCGAGAGGGAAGTGCTGACCAACAATTTCCGTACCGCGATGACCGGTAAGGAGACCGGCGTCAACCGGATCCGCTGGATCCACCCGACCGTCGTCCCCACCCACTCCCACCCGGATTGCGAACAGACGGTGATCGTCACCAAGGGGAGGATCATCTTCACCGTCGAGGACGACGAGTTCACCCTCGAGCCGGGCGAGATCGCCATTCTTCCCCGCAATGTTCCCCACGGTGGCCGCAGCATCGAGGGTGAGGCGGAGTTCATCGAGATCTTCGCCCCCACCCGCATCGAGAACCTGCTCGGTTTCGTCGGGTCCTCGTCCATGCCCGATCCGGACGAGGGGACGGGCGCATGAGCGTCACGCAGGTCAGCCCGCACGTCCACGTGGAGACCGCGTACCTGGGATCCAACAACTCGATCATCGTGGGCACGGACGGGGTCGCGCTGGTCGACACCCCGCACAAGCCGGCCGACGCGCAGGCATGGCGACGGGTCGTCGACGGCTTCGGGACCACCCGCTTCGTGGTCAACACGGACCATCACCCCGATCACACCATCGGGAACTTCTGGATGGGTGGAGAGGTCGTCTCCCACCGCGGGACCCGCGATCGGCTCCTGCGGGATGCGCCCACCGAGGAGTACCTGCGGGACCTGTTCGAGGTCATCGACCCGGACGCGGTGGATCTGCTCCCGTCCTATTCCGTGCGCGTCCCCGAGGTGGTGTTCCAGGACCGTCTCGATCTGCACCTGGGCGACGTCCATCTCGAACTCCGCTTCCAACCCGGACACACGGCGAACAGCCTGCTCGCCTACCTCCCCCAGGACGGCGTGATCTTCACCGGCGACATCGTGTGCGAGTCGAGCCTCCCGTCGTTCCAGGACTGCCGCCTGTGGGACTGGTTCGACGCGATCGACGCCGTCGAGTCCTACGACTTCGACGTCCTCGTCCCCGGACACGGTGAGGTCACCGACCGCAGCGCGGTCGAGCGGTACCGCCAGTGGGGACGGGACGTGGCGGGGGAGGTCGCCGCCGCGATCGACGCCGGACAGACCCTCGAGCAGGCCTGCGATGAGATCCGGTTCGAGGATCTGATCCACGTCGGGAACGAGGACTACACCGGTTATCCGGATCCACTGATCGAGATGTTCCAGCGCAACTCGATCGCCCGTATCTACCACGACCTTTCCGAGCGGCCCGAGCTCGCCCGGTAACGACCCCCTCAAGTGATGGAGAAGACATGAAGATCAGCAAGTCCATAGTGGCTGTCGCTGCCGCCACCACCCTCGTCCTGGCCGGATGTGGAGCGGATTCCGGGTCGGACGGTGGCTCCTCCGGCGCCTCCGCCGACGGCGCCGCGCTGGCAGAAGAGGCCGCGGCCATGGTCGACGAGTACCGGGCCGTTCCCACCCCCGACGACCTCGGAACCCCGATCGACATCAGCGAACTCGAGGGCGAGACGATCTACAGCATCCCGATCGACAGCGGCGCGGAGTTCTACGCCGACGGCGAGGCGGCCATGGCCGCCGTCGCCGAGGAGGCCGGCGTCGACTTCGTGACCTTCCCCTCCGACGGCACTCAGACGTCGTACCAGCAGGGAATCCAGCAGGCGATCAACGCGGGCGCCGGCGCGATCCTGCTCAACGGGCCCCTGCCGGAAACACTGGGTCCGCAGATCGACGCGGCCCGGGACGCCGGCATCCCGGTGGTGCCGCTGCACATCAACGACATGGAGAGCGGAATCTCGGAAGGCCTCGAGTACGAGGCGTTCGCACCGTTCAACCTGGCCGCGCGGTTGATGGCGCTCGACGCGATCGCCCACCACGAGGGCGCCCCCGTGAACGCGCTGATCATCCAGTCCTCGGAGACCGGCCCGGCCGCGGGAATGGTGGAGACGATGCAGGAGACGCTCGACGAGTTCGGCCCCGAGGGCTCCAAGGCCAGTGTGATGAACGTGGCCGTGCCCCAGTGGTCGACCCGGATCCAGGACGAGGTCCAGTCGAATCTGCTCCGGGATCCGACGATCAACACGGTGCTGCCCATGTACGACAACATGGCGACCTACGCATCCCCCGGCATCCAGCAGGCCGCCGCCGGCCGCGACGTGCCCATCTTCACCTTCAACGGGACCCCGTCGATCCTCCAGATGGTCGCCAACGGGACGGTCGCGATGAACGTGGCCGAGAACCCGGACTGGGTGGCGCACGTCAACATGGACACCGCGTTCCGGGCGATGCTCGGTGAGGAGCCCATCGAGGGCGTCTCCGGGCCGGTCCGCGTCATCGACGAGACCAACGTGGACGAGACCGGGAACCCGCCGCGCAGCGGTGAGGGTTTCGGCGACGAGTACCGCGACGCCTACCGCGAGCTGTGGGGACTGATCTGATCATGACCGCCCAGCATCCACCCTCCGCGGACCCGGCGCCTCTCCTCGAGATCCGTCAGCTCACCAAGTCGTTCAACGGCGTGTCCGCGTTGAGCGGAGTCGACCTGGCGATGTATCCCGGGGAAGTGCACGGTCTGCTCGGCGCGAACGGCAGTGGCAAGTCGACCCTGATCAAGGTTCTCGCCGGGGTCCATGACGCCGACGGGGGCGAGGTCACGGTGCACGGGACGCGGGTGTCGACCCCGTTCGGTGCCCGCGGCCTCCGTGATCACGGACTGGGATTCGTCCACCAGGATCTCGGACTGGCCCCCTCCGGAACCGTGCTCGAGCACATGGCCTTGGACTCCGGTGGAACCTCGGTGGGGCTCAAGCGGGTGCCGTGGGGCCGGGAGCGAGAGCGTGTCAGCGAGCTTCTCGACCGGTTCGGGATCGACATCCACCCGGATGCGACGATCGACATGCTCACTCCCGTCCAGCGCGCCATGTTGGCGGTCGTCCGGGCCGTGGGTGGGCAGGAGCTCAAGTCGGAGCCGGGACGTCCCCAGATCCTGGTCCTCGATGAGCCCACCGTCTTCCTGCCGCGGCAGGAGGTGGACGTGCTCTTCGCGGTTCTGGACCGCCTGCGCGACCGCGGCGACGCGGTGTTGCTCGTGTCCCACGACCTCGACGAGATCCTGCAGGTCACCGACCGGGTGACCGTCTTCCGGAACGGGGGACTGGCGGGAACACGCGAGACACGGGGCGCCACTCGGGATGATCTGGTGAGCCTGATCCTCGGATCCAAGGCAGAGCATCTGACCAAACACGACGCCGTGGTCGACTCCGATGCGCCGCCCGTCCTGGCGGCCCGCGCCCTCACCGGGGAGCGGGTCCACAACCTCGACCTCGAGGTCTACGCGGGTGAGGTGGTGGGCGTGACCGGACTGGCCGGCTCCGGGACCGAAGAGCTTCCCGACCTCCTCTTCGGGGCGAGGGCGGCCAAGTCGGGATCCGTCGAGCACCAGGGTGCTCAGGTGCACGACCCCACACCGGCTCGTTCCATGGACGCGGGGGTCGTCCTCATCCCCGCGAACCGCAAGGAACAGGGTGGCTCCCTGGAGCTCAGCGTCCTGGAGAACATGTCGCTGCCCTTCCTCGGCCGTCGCGCCGGCGGTGCGCTGATCGACTGGGCCGGACTGCGTCGACAGGCCGACGAGACGCTCGCCCGTCTCCGGGTCAAACCACAGGACTCCTCGGCGATGTTCGGGCACCTCAGCGGCGGAAACCAGCAGAAGGTGCTGATCGGGAAGTGGATGGACACGCAACCGACGGTCATGTTGCTCAACGAGCCGACCCAGGGCGTCGATGTGGGCGCGCGTCGCGAGATCTTCAAACTCGTCCGCGAGGCCACCCAGAAGGGCATGGCGGTGCTGTGCGCCACAACGGACTACGAACAGCTCGTCGAGATGGCCGACCGGGTCGTGGTCCTCGACCAAGGTGAGATCCGAGCAGAACTGCGCGGAGATCACATCACCAAGGACGCCCTCGCGTCCGCCGTCTATTCGGAGGAAGTGGCATGACCGCCTCGGAGAAGAACCATGCGGGAACGGCGACCGCCTCCCGTCCGCCGTCGCAGGCGGTCAAGAGGCCGGCGCAGCCTGAGCGATTCGCGCTCCTGGGTGTGTGGGTCGTCCTGATCATCGCGTTCAGTGTCCTGGCCCCTCAGACGTTCCCGACCACGGCGAACGTCGCCAACATGCTCGGTTCGCAGGTCGTCCTGCTGATCCTGGCACTCGGACTGGTGTTCCCGCTGCGCGCGGGAGACTTCGACCTGTCGGTCGCGACCACCCTCAACATGTCGATGGTGTTGGTGGCCGTCCTCAACGTCAAACAGGGGTGGAACATCTGGGCCGCGGTCCTCGTCGCGATACTCGCGAGCCTCGTCGTCGGGGTCGTCAACGGGTACATCGTCACGAAGTTCGACATCCACTCGTTCATCGTCACGCTCGGCGTGGGGACCGTCGTCCAGGGCTTCATCTACTTCATCTCGGGATCGGTCACCATCAGTGGCATCGACCGCGAGCTCACGGACGCGGTCCTCACCCGACCGTTCCTGTCGGTTCCGATCGGGTTCTACTACGCGGTGATCCTGTGCCTGTTGGTCTGGTACATCTTCGACCACTCGGCCTTCGGCCAGAGGCTGCTCTTCGTCGGTCAGGGCAGCGAGGTCGCCCGACTCAACGGCGTCAACGTCAAGGGACTGCGCTGGCGGGCGCTCATCATCTCCTCGGGCTTCGCCGGTCTCGCCGGTGTGGTCTACGCGGGCACCACGGCCAGCGCGGATCCCGTCTCGGGGGGCGCGTTCCTCCTCCCGGTGTTCGCGGCGTGCTTTCTCGGTTCGACCGTTCTCAAGATCGGGCGCTTCAACCCCTGGGGCACGTTCATCGCGGTGTACTTCCTGGTCACCGGGATCACCGGACTGCAGCTCCTCGGCGCCCAGCAGTACGTGCAGGAGCTCTTCTACGGCGGCGCTCTGGTCATCGCCGTCATCCTGTCCAAGGTCATCCGCACCCGCGGTGAGCGGATCCGCAGGACACAGGTCCAGAACGCGTAGTCACACCACCGTCCACCTCGGGCCGAGTCCGGCCCGGCGTCCCCGGGCACTCGGGACGGCACCACACCACCGGCCTCCGGTCGGCAACGGAAAGGGAACACAATGAAGGCACGCGGAGCAGTAATCCACCAGGTCGGCGGCCAGTGGGAGGTCCAGGACCTCGAGGTGAGTGAGCCTGCCGAGGACGAGATCCTCGTCAAGGTGATGGCCAGTGGCCTGTGCCATTCCGACGACCACTTCGTCACCGGCGACATCCCGGTGAACCTGCCCATGGTCGGTGGGCACGAGGGCGCCGGCATCGTCGAGAAGGTCGGCTCGCGCGTCACCCGGGTCAAGCCCGGCGACCACATCGCCACACTGTTCATCCCCGCCTGTGGGGTGTGCAAGTACTGCGTCCGGGGTCAGAGCTACATCTGTAACAACGGCGCCGGCATGGAGACCGGGATGGCGATGGACGGCACGGCCCGGTTCCACGACACCGACGGGAACCCGATCGGCGGAGTGACCCGGCTGGGGTCGTTCTCCAACTACCTCGTCTGCCACGAGACGCAGGCGGTCAAACTGCCCGACGACATCCCGTTCGACCTCGCGTGCCTGGTCTCGTGTGGTGTGGCGACCGGTTACGGTGCCGCCGTCAACGCCGCTCCGGTCCGGCCCGGAGACGTCGTCCTGGTCATGGGTCTGGGCGGCGTCGGCGCCAACGCGGTCCAGGGCGCCAAGCACGCCGGAGCCGATCACATCATCGTGGTGGACCCGGCCGAGAACAAGATGGAGCTCGCCGCGGGCTTCGGTGCCACGGCGGCCTTCACCTCCATCGACGAGGCCCGCCCGCTGATCGCCCAGCTGACCAACGGACAGGGCGTGGACGTCACCATCGTCACGGTCGGCCGGGTCGACGACACGAGCGCTCGCTGAGCGTGAGCCCCCAGGACATGACGAATCTCGCCAAGTCCATCAAGGGCGTCATGTACGGCAACTGCCGTCCCCTGGGCGACATCCCGCGGCTCTTCGACATGTACCGCACGGGCAGCATCAAGCTCGACGAACTGGTGACCACCCGATACAAGCTGGACGACATCAACCAGGCCGTCGAGGACATGCACGCCGGCCGCAACATCCGTGGCGTCGTCGTCCACGAACACTGAGAACGGTCGCACTCCCCACCAGGGTGACCCCTCCCCGCTCACCGCGACCCGGTGGCACACACGCAGCTACGTAAGGAATGTGATGACGACTTCGCAGAACCAGCCCGACGCCGGCAGGCCGATCGAACACACCCGACTGCACATCGGCGGGGAATGGGTGGACGGCCTCGCGGGCGCTGAGTTCGACACCGTCAATCCCGCCACCGGCGAGGCGTTCGCCAGAGTGGCGGAGGGCCGTGCCGAGGATGTCGACCGGGCCATCGCAGCAGCCCGGGAGGCGTTCGAGAACGGGCCGTGGTCGAGGATGAAGCCCAAGGAGCGCGCCGCCGCGATCTGGCGACTCGGCGACCTGCTCCTGGCCGACGCCGAGGAGATGGCCCGGGTGGAGACCCTCGACCAGGGCAAGCCGTACCTCGCGGCCCGGGACGGCGACGTCCCCACGGCCGCCGGTCTGTACCACTACATGTCCGGCTTCGCGACCAAGATCGAGGGTGAGACGATCCCGATCTCCGCTCCGGGCGAGTACCACACCTACACGCGGCGCGAACCCCTCGGCGTCGTCGGCCTGATCGTGCCGTGGAACTTCCCTCTCGTCATCACCGCCTGGAAGCTGGCGCCGGCCCTCGCGGCGGGCAACACCGTGGTGCTCAAGCCCGCCGAGGCCACCCCTCTCTCGGCGCTGCGCCTGGCCCACCTCGCCCTCGAGGCCGGCATCCCTCCCGGGGTCCTCAACGTGGTCAACGGTTTCGGACCGACCGCCGGGCAGGCGATCTCCGAGCACCCCGGTATCGACAAGGTCTCGTTCACCGGCTCGACGGCCACGGGTCGCAGGATCCTCGACGCCGCGGGCGGCAACCTCAAGCGCGTCACCCTCGAACTCGGTGGCAAGAGCGCGAACATCATCTTCCCGGACGCGGACCTGGACAAGGCCATCGCCGGCTCGGCCAACGCGATCTTCTACAACGCGGGACAGGCGTGCGCCGCCGGTGCGCGGTTGTACGTCCACGACGACGTGTACGACCGGGTCGTGGACGGGCTCGTCGCCGCGGCGGAGGCCATCTCGGTCGGCGACGGGTTCGACCCCACCAGCGAGATCGGACCCGTGGCCAGCAAGACCCAGTTCGACACCGTCTCGTCCTACCTCGAGGTCGGACGCTCCGAGGGCACCGTCCTCACCGGCGGCTCGCGCAAGGGCGACCGCGGGTACTTCATCGAGCCCACCGTCCTCGCGGATGCGGGCCAGGACTCGAGGATCGTCAAGGAGGAGATCTTCGGTCCGGTGGTGGTGGTGTCGCGGTTCAGTTCTGAGGACGAGGTCGTCGAACTCGCCAACGACACCCGGTACGGGCTCGCGGCCGGGATCTGGACGGGCAGCGTCGGCCGGGCACATCGTGTCGCCGCGAAGCTCCGGGCGGGCACCGTGTGGGTCAACACCTACGGGATCTTCGACCCGAGCATGCCCTTCGGCGGCATGAAGGAGTCGGGCTGGGGCCGGGAGATGGGCCACGAGGTCCTGCACGACTACACGGACCTCAAGACCGTGTGCGTGGACATCGCCGAGTGAACGGGACCGGTGAGATCGTGAACGCACAGGCCACGGAGTCGTCACTGCTGTTCGAACCGTGGCGGCTCGGTCGCATCGAGCTGGCGAACCGCGTCGTGATGGCTCCCATGACGCGGAACCGCGCAGACAGGGCCGGAGTGCTTCCGGACTCGGCGGTGACCTACTACCAACAACGCGCCGGTGCGGGCCTCATCGTCTCGGAGGCCGCCCAGCCCTCCGCGGCGGGGCAGGGCTACCCCGGGACGCCCGGAGTCCACGACGACCGGCAGGAAGCCCAGTGGGCGAAGGTCACGGACGCGGTGCATGCCAGCGGTGGGAAGATCTTCTGCCAGCTCATGCACACGGGGAGGATGAGCCACGAGAGCTTCATGCCGCCCGGTGCGAAGGTGGTCGCGCCGAGCCCGATCCGCGCGGAGATCGAGGTCGAGACCATCGACCGCGTGATGGTCCCGGCGCCCGTGCCGACCGAGCTCGACCAGGACGGGATCGACGGGATCATCCGAGACTTCGCGGACGCCTCCGAGCGGGCCGTGCGCGCCGGGATGGACGGGGTGGAGATCCACGGGGCCAACGGTTACCTGCCCCACCAGTTCCTCTCCCCGGGGACCAACCACCGCACCGACGCCTACGGGGGCAGCCCGGAGGCCCGGTCTCTGTTCGTGGTGGAGCTTCTGCGCGCGGTCTGTGACCGGATCGGTCACGACCGGGTGGGGCTGCGGATCTCGCCCGGAGGCCAGTTCAACGACATGGCGGACAAGGGCAACGACGAGACGTACCTCTCCCTGATCGACCAGATCGACGAACTGCGGATCGCCTACCTGCATACGTTGCGTCGCCGGTCGACGCCGCTGCACGAGCAGCTCCGCGGACGGTGGAGTACCACCTACATGTTGAACACCGGATTCCACGGGCCCAGCGAGCGGGAGGACCTCGAGCCTCTCCTGGAGGCCGGGCAGGCCGACCTGGTGAGTGTGGGCAGATTGTTCATCTCCAACCCGGACCTGCTCGAACGGTGGCGGCACGGGATCGAGCGGGTGGAGTGGGACGAATCCACCTTCTACACCGGCGGCGACACCGGGTACATCGACTACCCGGCCGTACAGCACTAACGACCTCGTCAGGAGAACACCATGTCCGAACAGAGAACGATCCCGGCCCCACTCGGCGGCAAGGTGGTGGTGGTGACCGGAGCGGCCACCGGAATCGGCGCCACCGCGGTCGAGGTCCTCCGCGCGCAGGGCGCCACCGTCGTCGGGTGGGACCTGGCGGGTACGCCCGAGGCGGGTCCGCTCGACCTCACCGACCCCGCCTCGGTGCAGTCGGCCGCGCAGGCCGTGCTCGCCGACCACGGCGCGGTGGACGCGCTGGTCAACTGCGCCGGGGTGATCACCGCGAACCTGCCGTTCGAGCGCGTCGACCCGCAGGACTTCCTCAAGTGCTTCAACGTCAACGTGATGGGCATCGTCCATGCCAGTCAGGCGCTGCATCCGGCGTTGACTGCCTCGGGTGGCGCGATCGTCAACATCGCCTCGCAGGCGGCTCTGGTGAGTCTGCCCGACCAGTCGGCCTATTCGGCGTCCAAGGGCGCCGTCGCGGCGCTCACCCGGTCGATGGCGATCGACTGGGCCCCGGCGGGTGTCCGGGTGAACGCCATCTGCCCGGGCTTCACCCTCACCCCCATGGCCAAGCAGCAGATGACCCCCGAGTTGGACGCCGCCGTGTCGCGCCGGGTCCCGTTGGGGCGGATGTTCGAGACCGAGGAGATCGGCGCGGTCATCGCGTTCCTGGCCTCTCCCGCGGCCTCCGCCGTCACGGGTGTCGTCATGCCGGTCGACGGCGGCTGGACCGCCGGTGAGCCGGCGCTCCCGATGGGTGGTGCGGAATGAGTGGTCGTGGCACCGCCTATGTGTCGGGCGCGAGTTCCGGGATCGGCCGGGGAGCGGCGGTGCGCCTGGCGGCGGACGGCTACCGGGTCGTCCTGCTGGGCAGGAACGAGGCCAGGCTCGCCGAGGCGGCCGCGGAGTGCGGTGAGGACGCCCGTTACGCGGCCTTCGACGTGACCGACCCAGCCGCGGTCGAGAACACTCTGCCTGCCCTGATCGACCAGCACGGACCGCCCACGGCCGTGTTGCACAACGCCGGGCAGACGATCGTCGGGGCATTGGATCAGCTCACGCCAAACGAGTGGCAGCGCCAGATGGACGTCAACCTCACCAGCATCTACGCGCTGAACCGGCACCTGTGGCCTGCCATGGTCCCGGGCGGGGGCAGCATCGTCCTGGTGGCGTCGACGGCGTCGTTCGCCGCGTTCCCCCAGGACGCCGCGTATGTGGCCTCCAAGGGAGCCGTGCTGGCCCTCACCAAGGCGATGGCCCTCGACGGGGCTCCCCACGGCATCCGCGTGAACGCCGTGTGCCCAGGCTTCATCCTGACCCCCAACCTCCAGGGCTTCTTCGATTCCCAGGACGACCCGTCCGGGGCTGCCGGCGGCGCCGCCGCTGCCGCCCCGTTGGGCCGGATGGGGAGTCCGGAGGACGTCGCCGGGGCGATCTCCTTCCTCTTCTCGCCCGATGCGGCCTTCGTGACCGGTACGCCGATACTGGTCGACGGCGGCCTCATGGCGAGGGTGCCCGGTTAGGCAGCGGGACCAGGTCACACGGCCGGCGGTCGTGACGACCGGATAACACTCGACTCACCGATGTAGAAAGCAACAGGTTCCGTTCAGATGGTCAATGAGGTCTCATCCCAGTCCGACGTCGACGCCGAGGTCGATATCGACGTCGTGGTCGTCGGAGCAGGCGGAGGCGGTCTGACCGCGGCCCTCGCGGCCGCGGACTCCGGCGCATCCGTGGTCGTACTCGAGAAGCTCGACGTCCCCGGCGGTAACACCGCGCTGTCCACCGGATCAGTGCCGGGCGCCGGTACCCGCCAGCAGAGCGAGGCGGGTGTGGAGGACGACGCCGAGCGAATGACGGCGGACCTGCTCCGGCAGAGCGGACCGCACGAGGCCGAGCATCTGACCAGACGGCTGGCCCGGTCGTCGGGTGGGCTGGTGGACTGGCTCGTGGACACCCACGGGATCAACCTCAAGTTGATCATGGAGTACAAGCACGTCGGCCACTCGGTCAACCGGCTGCACGCCCCGCCGTCCCGTCGTGGTCAGGACCTGGTCGATGACCTGGTGGCCGCGTGCGGCCGCGCGGGCGTCGAGGTGGTCACCGGAAACCCCGTCGCGGGTCTGCTCGTGGAGGACGGAGTCGTGCGCGGCGTCCGGGTGGCCGGGGAGCGGGTGCAGGAGTACACGCTGCGCTCCCGTGCGGTCATCCTCGCCGCCAACGGGTTCGCGGCCAATCGCACCCTCGTGGGTGAGTGGGCACCGGAACTGGTCGGGCTCGAGTACTTCGGTGCACCGGGATCGACGGGGGAGGCGATCGAGTGGGGGCTGGAGCTCGGCGGCGAGATGGACAACCAGGCGGCCTACCAGGGGTACGCCGCGGTGGCCTACCCGTACGGCAACATCCTGTCGTGGACCACGGTCGAGAAGGGTGGGGTGCTCATCGACTCGACCGGTAGCCGGCTCGGCGACGAGATCGTCGGGTACTCCGGCTTCACGACCGAGGTCCTGGCAGGTCAGGGACCTATCTGGGCGGTGTTCGACACCCGGATCAGGGATGTGACCTCGCTCGAGGACGAGTTCCGCGACCTCGTCGAGATGGGCGGTGCCAAGGAGTGTGTGACGACCACCGAGCTCGCCGCGGTGACGGGCGCACCGGAGGACGCGGTGATCCGGACACTCGAGAACTACGAGGCGGCGGCGCGGGGAGAGCGCCCCGACGAACACGGGCGGAGTGAGTTCGCCATGGCGCCGCTGGAGCCTCCCTACGTCGCGGTCCGGGTCACCCCGGGGTTGTTCCACACCCAGGGTGGGCTCCGGATCGACGACGAGGGACGGGTGCTGCGTGCTGACGGCTCCACCATCCCGGGTCTGCTCGCCGTGGGTGGCGTCGCGGCCGGCGTGAGTGGTCAGAGCGGAGGGCGCGGGTATTCGTCGGGCAACGGGTTGCTCACGGCGATCGGTCTGGGTCAGCTGGCCGGTGCCGCCGCGGCGGCCGCCAGATGAGCGGCGCTCCGGGGTGGATCGAGTGGCGTGACCGCCTCGCCGACCGGCTGTCGGGTGATCCGGTCGGCGCCGACCCACGTCTCAGGCGCAAGGCCGCGCTGGTACTCGTCGACGACCTCGCCGCGATGGTGTTCGGTCGACAGCACGACGAGATCCGGACCTTCGCCGACGCGATGTCCCGTGGTGACGTGCGCGGCGAGGCCACCGTCGTCGCGGGTGGCCGTGCCCCGCGCGAGCGGGCCGCAGCGGCGAACGCCGTCGCGGCGGGATGGGACGAGCTGGACGAGGGGTACCGGCCCGCGACGTGTCATGGAGGGCTGTACGCCATTCCCGCGGCGATGGCCGAGGCCGAGGTCACCGGTGCGTCGGTCGACGACCTGCTCAACGCGGTGGTCGTGGGGTACGAGGTGGCCACCGCGGTGGCCAGGGCGTTTCCGGCCCCTCGTCCTCTGACCCTGCATCCGCACGCCACTCTGTCGCCGATCGGCGCCGCCGCGGCGGTGACCTGGCTCCGGACGCGGAGCGGTGGGGCCGTCCTCGGGGCGGTGGACGCGGCGGCCACCATGAGCATGGCCGGCCAGTTCCGTCACGCCACGGTGGGAGCCCAGGTCCGCAACGTCTGGGCCGGGGGAGGAGCTGTGCTGGGATTCCTCGCCTCCGACGCCGCCGCAGCCGGACTCCGCGGGGACGCCGTCACGCTGTTCGACGTCTTCGGTTCGACATATGGGCAGAGCGTCGATCCCGCAGAGCTGGCATCCGAGCGCGACACATGGGCCATCATCGACGGCTACCACAAGCGTTACGCCGCCTGTCAGTACACCCACGCCGCCCTCGAGTGTGCGCTGGAGATCACCGGCGGAGCGCCGCTCCCGTCCCCCGAGGACGTCGTGGCGATCGAGGTGGCCACCCATCCGCTGGCGATGGCCCTCGACGACCGCGCCCCGACCACGGCACTCGGCGGCAAGTTCTCCGTTCCGCACGTCGTCGCGGCGGTCCTGGCGTCCGGGTCCGGTGACGCCCGCGTCTTCGCCTCCGGCGGTCTGGGCGACCCCACTGTCGCGGCACTGCGTGATCTGGTCCAGCTGACGCCGTACGACTCCCTGCCGGAGCCGCCTCACGACCGTCCCGCCAGGGTGACGGTCCGGTACGCCGACGGGTCGCGGCGCGACGCCGAGTGCCTCAGCGCCGTCGGCGGTCCGGACAGGCCATTGGGCGAGGCCGAGGTGCTACAGAAGGCGGCGGACCTCACGTCCGGGCACCTTCCCGACTTCGCCGGAGTCGCAGCGCAGATCGTGAACGGCGGGGTGGCGGGGGACGAGCCCTGGGCGGCAGTCCTGGCCTCACTCATCCCGGAGGTCGGCCGATGAACTCGACCCCGACTCCTGTGTCTGACAGCGAGAAGTCTCTGTCTGAGAAGCTCGTGGCAGCGGCCGCGGAGGCGATGACCTCGGTCCCCGACACCGTCCTGGCGTCCGCCAGGCTCCATCTGCTCGACAGCCTGGGCGTCGGGATCCTGGGATCCGTCAGCGGTCCTGTCAGGACAGTCACCAGCATCGCCGACTCGTCCGGTCACGGCCCCTGCACCGTACTCGGACGACTGGACGGCGCACCGGCCCCGGTCTCGGCTCTGGCCAACGGTGCCCTCATCCACTCCCTGGAGTTCGACGACACCCACGTCGCCTCGGTGATGCACGGGAGTTCGACCCTGACGTCGGCGGCGCTGGCCGCGGCCGAGTCCAGTGGCGCGGACGGCGACCGGATGACCGCCGCCTATGCCGTCGGGTGGGAGGTCCTCATCCGGATGGGCCTGGCCAGCCCGGGAACCCTGCAGTCCCGCGGCTTCCAGACCACGAGCGCCGCCGGCCCGTTCGCCGCTGCACTGGTGTCGATCCTGATCCGAGGGGACACGGACAACGGCGCCGACGCCCTCGGCATCGCCGGCAGCCAACCCGGCGGAACGTTCGCCTTCCTCGCGGAGGGGGCGACGGTCAAGGCCGCACAGCCGGCGTGGGCCGCACACTCGGGACTGTGGGCGGCGGAGCTCGCCCGGGCGGGGATCACCGGGCCGTCGAGAGTGCTCGACGGCGACCACGGCTTCTACACCTTGTTCGCGGACGACCCCGGAGCGCCGGCCAGGCTCGACGCGTTGTTGGGCGACCTCGGTGAGAAGTGGCACCTCCCGGACGCCGCGTACAAGCTGATCCCGTGTTGTCACTTCATCCATCCGTTCGTGGAGGCCGTCGAGCAGTTGCTCGCGGAGGGCCTCCGGCCGGCCGACATCGACAGTCTCCACTGTCACGTCCCCACCGGGGCCGCACCGGTGATCGCCGAACCGTGGAGTGCCAGACAGTCACCCCCGAGCGGACACGATGCGCGGTGGAGCCTCCCGTACGTCCTCGCGGCTCGGTTGGTGGACGGCGAGGTCAGGAACTCCCTGTTCACCGACCCGATCGGTGGGCAGCGGGCCGCGGTGGCCGGCCGGATGACCTACGAGCTCTGGGATGATTCCGGGTTCCCCGCCCGGTACCCGGCCCGTGTCGACGCGCGGACCACAGACGGTCGCGTTCTCACCGCAACGGTCCGCGACGTCCTCGGAGGGGCCGGGCGGCCGGTCCCCGAAGAGGCGATCCGCGCGAAGGCCGACCGGAACCTGCGTCTGGCGGGTTGGACGGCGGACGAGGCCGCAGGGTTGATCGAACTGCTGCTGGACACCCCGTCCCTCGATCTCCCCGCGCTGAGCGCCCGGTTACGGGGGGCGGACGGGGCCGGCCACCGGTAGCGGTCCAGGCAGCGTCGCCCGGCCTCGTCGTCCAATCGAGTAACGCTCATGGGTCCGCGAGATCCGTGGTAACCATTGGCGTAGTCACGGGGGTCTTCCCCGGTCGAGGGCCAGAGCGTCAGGAATCCCACCGATTTCCACGTCTGTCATGTGCTTCGGGTCAGTATCAGGGCGGGGCGCACTACGGGTGGGCGTCGTGGCGCTCGTCGTCGCGGCGTTGCTCTGGCCTGCGCTGCCCGCGGCGTATGCCGCTCCGGCGGACCCGATCGTGGACAGCAGCGGTGTCACCGTCCCCGGGTGCACCCTGCCCTATGTCCAAGGCGTGAATGCCAGTTGCTTCGGTGCGGACCTGAGTGGCTACGACCTCTCCACCCCACCGTTCGTCGACGTGCTCTGGGTGAGTGGAGAATTCGAACGCGTGAACATGGAGGGGCGCGCATTCCCCGTAGGCACCGATTTCTCCGGTGCTGACCTGGCTGCCGCGAATCTGCGATCGGTCTCCGCCGTCGGCGCGTACTTCACCAATGCCGGTATGCAGATGCTGGACGCGACGGGCGCAGTCCTCACCGGTGCCCGGTTGTGGCAGACCAACGCACGGGACGCGACATTCGCTGACGCCGATCTGACCAACGCACAGTTCAACATGGCCGACCTGACGGGTGCGGACTTCACGGGCGCGGATCTGACGGGTGCGAGGATCTACGCCGATGTCACAGGCGCGATCTTCACCGACGCCATCGGGGTTGACCTGGCGGGTTCCACCGGGACGCCGCTGGCAGGCCCTCCCGGGTACACGCCTCCGCCCCCGGCGCCGGACAGTGGACCGATCTCACTGGCAGCAACGGCGGAGAAGGGGTACGCCGCGTGGTCGCTGAAGACCACCTGGACGAACAGGTCCAGCACGTCATCGTTCGACTGCTCCTTCGAAGCCCGTCCGACCGACGCTGATGGCACCTACAACAACCTCGCTCCGTACCCGGGGCCCACTGTCACCGTATCGCCGAACAGTACGGTCGAACTGGTGCAGAACGCGGGGGTCGGACCGCTCGGTATCGAGTGGCAGTGTGAGGGCGGGGACGGCACCACCGACAGTCGCCTGTTGTCGACGACGGCCTACCTGGGTCTCGTACCTCCTACGCGGGTGACGATTCCGGCACCCGACCCCGATCTCTCCACGCCGCCTCCCGTGGTCCCGGCGCCCGGATCCGGATCGTCGGTTCTGGCACTGTTCGGAAGCAGCTAGGCCGGAGAATACGTGCCAACCAGAGGAGTTCGACGGAGATCTCCGTTGCCTCACACCAGCCGATGACTTCGGCATGAGCTGCGGCGTAGTGGTGCCCCCGGTCGGACTCGAACCGACACTGGACGGGTTTTGAATCCGTTGCCTCTGCCAATTGGGCTACGGGGGCGAACGCGGCGAGCCGCTGGTCGGAAAGTCTAACCGACGACCGGTGAGCGGCTGTCCGACGCCCGCCCTAGAGTGGCCGTGTGAGCACCACGAGCCAGACCGCCGAAGCCAGTTCCGCCGCCACCACCGCGTCCACCGACGCCGCCGAGGCACACGGGCCCACCCGTCTGTTGCTCCTCGACGGGCACTCGCTGGCCTTCCGCGCGTTCTACGCGCTTCCCGCGGAGAACTTCTCCACGGCCTCCGGGCAGCACACCAACGCGGTCTACGGATTCCTGTCGATGGTCGCCAACCTGGTCACCACCGAGGAGCCCACCCACCTGGCGGTGGCGTTCGACGTCTCCCGGGCGACCCTGCACCGGACGGCCGAGTACCCGGAGTACAAGTCGACGCGCTCGGCGGCCCCCGAGGAGTTCAAGGGACAGGTCGAGCTGATCCAGGAGGCGCTGGTGGCACTCGGGGTCCGCACCCTGTCCCTGGAGGGCCACGAGGCCGACGACATCATCGCGACCCTGGCCACCCAGGCGGCAGGGGCCGACACACTCATCTGCACGGGGGACCGCGACGCGCTGCAACTGGTCTCCGACGCGGTGACCGTCCTCTACCCGGTCAAGGGAGTCTCGGAGCTCGCCCGCTTCACCCCCGAGGCGGTGGAGGCCAAATACGGGGTGACCCCCGCTCAGTACCCGGACGTCGCCGCGCTGCGGGGCGACACCTCCGACAACCTCCCCGGCGTGCCCAAGGTCGGCGACAAGACGGCGGCGAAGTGGATCGTCCAGTACGGCAGCCTGTCGGAACTGATCGCGCACGCGGACGAGGTCAAGGGCAAGGTGGGGGAGAGCTTCCGCGAGCACCTCCCGCAGGTGCAGCTCAACCGCCGCATCACCGAACTCACCCGGGACCTCGACCTCGGCGTCCAGCTGGATGAACTCACCAGGCGCCTGCCCGAACGGGCGGACGTCAACGCCCTGTTCGACCGGCTGGAGTTCGGTCCCCAGGCCCGCGACCGGTTCCTCTCCGCGTTCCTCCCGGAAGGCGCACCCGAGCCGGTGCCGGAGATCGAGATCGAGCAGGCCGCCGTCCTGCGGGCGGGCGAGGTCTCGGACTGGCTGGCGGCCCACGCGCCGGCCGGGAGTCGGCACGGCCTCGTCGTCGTCGGTCCCTCACGACCGGGCGCGGGGGATGCACAGTCGGTCACCGTGGCCGCGGCGGGCGGAGCCTCCGGACACATCGACCTCGCACGGATCGGCCCCGCCGACGACCAGGCTCTACAGGCGTGGTTGGCCGACGACGCGGTGTCGAAGGCGGTACACGATGCCAAGGCCGCGACCCACGCGCTGATGGGCCGGGACCTCCGCCTGGGCGGTGTGACGCTGGATGTGGCACTCGCCGCCTATCTCGTCCGTCCCGGTCAGCGCAGCTACGGATTGGCGGAGTTGTTCCAGCGCCACCTGCAGCGTGAGCTCCCGGAGCCCGAGGCGGCGGAGAAACAACTGTCGCTGCTGGACGAGGTCGACGAGTCGGAGGCCGAGCAGCAGGCGGCCAACTCGGCGGCGACCCGCGCCCGGGCCGTGATCGACCTCGCCGAGCGCCTCGACGTGGAGCTGGAGCAGGTGCACGGTGCGCAGCTGCTCGCGGATATGGAACTGCCGCTCGTGCCGGTGCTCGCGCGGATGGAGTCGATCGGAATCGCGGTCGACTCGTCGGCCCTGGACGACCTCCGCGACGGGTTCGCCGACCGTGGGCGTGACGCGGCGGAGGCGGCCTACGCCGCGATCGGGGGCGAGCAGATCAACCTCGGTTCGCCCAAGCAGCTCCAGGTGGTGCTGTTCGACACCCTGGGCATGCCCAAGACCAAGAAGACCAAGACGGGGTACACCACCGACGCCAAGGCGCTGGAGGAGCTTCTCTCCAAACAAACCGGGGACACCCCGGGACGGGCCTTCCTCGAGGCACTGCTGCTGCACCGCGAGGCGACCAAGATGCGCACCACCGTCGAGGGGCTGATCAAGTCCATCGGGGACGACGGGCGCATCCACACCACGTTCAACCAGACGGTCGCCGCGACCGGGCGGTTGTCCTCCACCGATCCGAACCTGCAGAACATCCCGGTCCGCACCGAGGACGGCCGACGGATACGCAGGTCGTTCGTCGTGGGCGAGGGCTACGACTGCCTGCTCACGGCCGACTACAGCCAGATCGAGATGCGCGTGATGGCGCACCTGTCCGGTGACGAAGGACTGATCGAGGCGTTCCGGACCGGCGAGGACCTGCACTCCTTCGTCGGCTCCCGGGCGTTCGGGGTGCCGATCGACCAGGTCACCCCCGAGCTCCGGCGCAGGGTCAAGGCCATGAGCTACGGGCTCGCCTACGGGCTCAGCGCGTTCGGGTTGGCCGCGCAGCTCGGCATCAGCCAGACCGAGGCCCGCGAGCAGATGGACGCGTACTTCTCCCGCTTCGGGGGAGTCCGCGACTACCTGCACGCGGTGGTGGACCAGGCCCGACGTGACGGCTACACCGAGACGCTGTTCGGTCGTCGGCGCTACCTGCCCGAGCTCAACTCGGACAACCGGCTCAAGCGCGAGAACGCCGAGCGTGCGGCCCTCAACGCCCCGATCCAGGGCACCGCCGCGGACATCATCAAGGCGGCGATGCTCAAGGTGGACGCGGACCTCGACGAGCGGGGGCTGCAGAGCCGTCTGTTGCTCCAGGTCCATGACGAACTGGTGCTCGAGGTGGCGAAGGGCGAACTCGAGGAGGTCCGCGAGCTCGTCGTCGACCGGATGTACTCCGCCATCGAACTCAACGTCCCGCTGGACGTCTCCACGGGCACGGGGCCCGACTGGGACTCCGCGGCCCACTGAGTAACCAGTGGGTAACCACTGACGCCAAAAGCGGGCGGTGCGTTTTGTGGTGCTCGACGTATGCCCTAGTGGTCCGCATTTGAAGTCTTCTTACGGTTGGCTTTCTTGAGGACTTCGTCGGCGGTTTTCGTCCAGACGAAGGGGTGGGATCGGTGGTTCCAGCCGTCGATGAAGGCGCGGATCTTCGCGTTGAGGTCCTTGACGGATGTAAAGATCCCACGGCGGATGGCCTGGCGTTCGACGATGCCGAACCACACCTCGACCAGGTTCATCCACGACGCGTGGGTGGGTGTGAAGTGGACCTTGAACCGGGGATTTTCGGCCAGCCAGGCCTTGACGTTTGCGTGCTTGTGGGCGGCGTAGTTGTCCATCACCAGGTGCAGCTCAACTGGCTGACCGTCGGCATCGACGACATGACGGTACGCCCGCTCGATCTGCTTCAAAAACGCCAGGAACTCCTGGTTCCGGTGACGCGGTTTGAGTGCGGCGGTGACCTGACCGGTGGCGATGTCCAGCGCCGCGAATAGGGTGCTGGTGCCGTGCCGGACGTAGTCGTGGCTGCGCCGCTCGATCAGGCCGGGCTGCATCGGCAAGATCGGCTGAGTACGATCCAGTGCCTGGATCTGGGACTTCTCATCCACGCACAACACGATCGCGTTCTCCGGCGGCGCCAGGTACAGGCCGCAGATGTCGGTGACTTTGCCGACCAGCTCAGGATCGGTGGAGAACCGGAACGACTCCGAGCGCCACGGCTTGATCCCGTAGGCACGCCACGCCGTGACCACCGTCGAGGCCGAGACCTTCAACCGGGACGCCAGCAGCCGCGACGACCAGTGGGTCACGCCCAGAGACTTCGGCGCCGGGACGCAACATCAATGCCGGGGCAGGTCGATTCGCCATGCCCCATGATTTCACAAACCCAACTGTAAAACTACTTCACACGCACGACACTAGGTTCATTGCCGATTCGGCTACCCGACGCCTGAAAGGGCACGCACATGACCCTCACCTCACGGCGCGGCCTCCGTGCCGCACTGGCACTGACCGCCACCGCGGCCCTCGCGCTCACCGGCTGCACCACCAACACCGAGGGGCCCGAGGACTCGGGAGAGCCGAGGCAGGAGGTCTCGCTCGAGACGGACGACGAGATCGCCGCCCTCGTACCGGCCGAGATCCGCGAGAAGGGCGTGCTGGTGATCGGCACCAACCCGCCGTACGCGCCCAACGAGTTCAAGAACGAGCGGGGCGAGATCGTCGGCTTCGACATCGACGTGATGACCGCCGCCGCCCAGCTCATGGGATTGCGTGCGGAGTTCCGCGAGTCCGACTTCGAGAAGATCATCCCCGCCATCGAGGGCGGCACCATGGACATGGGCGCCTCGTCGTTCACCGTCAACGACGAGCGGCTGCAGACCGTCGACTTCGTCACCTACTTCGAGGCCGGCATCCAGTGGGCATCGGCGGCGGGCACCGACCTCGACCCCGACGACGCGTGCGGCCTGAGCGTGGCGGTCCAGCGCACCACGGTCTCCGACCAGGAGGACGTGCCCGCCCGCAGCGAGGCGTGCGTCGCCGCCGGCAATCCCCCGATCGAGAAGGTCCAGTTCGATTCCCAGGACGAGGCCTCCACCGCCGTGGCGCTCGGCAAGGTCGACGCCATGTCCGCCGACTCGCCCATCTCGGCGTACGCCGTCAAGCAGTCCGAGGGCAAGATGCAGCTGGCCGGGGACGTCTTCGACTCCGCCCCCTACGGTTGGCCCGTGCGCAAGGGGTCCGAACTGGCCGCCGCGCTCGAGGCCGCAGCCGACAAGCTCATCGAGACCGGTGACTTCGAGAAGATCGCCCAGAACTGGGGCCTCGAGGACGGGTTGATCGACGACGCCGAGATCCGGAAGGGCTGAACCGGTCGGTGAGCACCGCGCAGAACCGCGCCTCGGCCCCCCGAGACGCTCCTGACCCCATCGAGGCGGTGCCGCTCCGGCACCCGTGGCGGTGGGTGTCGGCGACCATCGTCCTGGTCCTGGTGTTCCTGTTCATCTGGGGCGCCGCGACCAACCCGGCCTACGGCTGGGGCACCTACGGCCGCTACCTGTTCGACACCCGGTTCGGCATGGCGGTGTTCTACACCATCGCGCTGACGGTGCTGTCGATGATCCTCGCCGTCATCCTGGGGGTCATCCTCTCGGTGATGCGGATGAGCAGCAACCCGGTGCTCAAGGCCGTGGCCTGGGTGTACCTGTGGATCTTCCGCGGAACACCCATCTACGTCCAGCTGCTGTTCTGGGGCCTGATCTTCACGCTGTACCGGCAGGTCCAGTTCGGCATCCCCTTCACCGACTTCCAGATCGTGCGCTTCGACGACACGATGGTGTTGTACTCGGCGTTCTGGCTGGCGGTGGTGGGTCTGGCCATGAACGAGGCCGCCTACATGGCCGAGATCGTGCGGGCGGGTATCTCGTCCGTTCCGGAGGGCCAGGCCGAGGCCTCCACCGCGCTCGGCATGTCGTGGGGACAGACGATGCGCCGGACGATCCTTCCGCAGGCCATGCGGGTGATCATCCCGCCGACCGGCAACGAGTTGATCTCGATGCTCAAGACCACCTCACTCGTCGTGGCCATCCCGTTCTCCGGCGAGCTCTACGGTCAGGCCCGCGACATCTCCGGGGTCAATTTCCAGCCGATCCCGCTGCTGCTGGTCGCAGCCACCTGGTACCTGGTGATCACCAGTGTGCTCATGGTGGGGCAGCACTTCCTGGAGAAGAAGTTCTCCCGCGGCGCCACCCGCCAGCTCACGGCGAAGCAGTTGCGGGCGCTGGCCGAAGCGGACGGCCTCACCCCCTCCGGGCTCGCCGCGGCCAGAGGGACCGACCAGTCGGGAGGAATGCCATGACTCCGATGGTCAGGGCCGAGCAGGTCTGCAAGAGCTTCGGCTCGCTGAGGGTGCTCAAGGGCATCGACATCGAGGTGGCCGCCGGGGAGGTGCTGTGCCTGGTCGGGCCGTCCGGGTCCGGCAAGTCCACCTTCCTCCGGTGCATCAACCACCTCGAGCGTGTCGATGCCGGTCGGTTGTACGTCGACGGCGACCTGGTGGGGTACCGGGAGAAGGGCGACAAGCTCTACGAGATCTCGCCCCGGCACGCGGCCAGGCAACGCCGGGACATCGGGATGGTGTTCCAGCACTTCAACCTGTTCCTGCACCGCACCGCCCTGGAGAACGTCATCGAGGCGCCCATGTTGGTCAAGGGCGAGTCGAGGGCCGAGGCCACGGAGCGGGCCAGGGTCCTGCTGGAGAAGGTCGGGCTCTCGGCGAAGGTGGACGCCTATCCGGCCCAGTTGTCCGGTGGTCAGCAGCAGCGGGTGGCGATCGCCCGCGCGCTGGCGATGGAACCCAAGCTCATGCTGTTCGATGAGCCCACCTCCGCGCTGGACCCCGAGCTGGTCGGTGAGGTCCTGGGCGTCATGCGGGATCTCGCGGACGCCGGAATGACCATGATCGTGGTCACCCACGAGATGGGTTTCGCCCGGGAGGTCGCCGACACGATCGCCTTCATGGACGACGGAGTCGTGGTCGAGGCCGGGCACCCGTCCGAGGTGCTCGGGGCGCCCCGGCACCAGCGGACGCAGGACTTCCTGTCCAAGATCCTGTAGCCGGCCCCACGGTCGTGTCGCCGGCGGTCAGGGGAGAGTGGCCACGAAGATCGCGGTGCCGGGGAAGATGCTGCCGCGCAGCGGGCTCCACTGCCCCCATTCACGGTCCAGCCATTCCGGCCACTCGGGCTCGATCAGGTCCCGGACCACGAACCCGGCACCGACCAGTTCCCGGATCCGGTCACCAGCCGTGCGGTGGTGTTCGACGTAGGTGAGGTCGCCCTCCTCGTCGTACTCGGTGTAGGGCGTGCGGTCGAAATACGGGAACGCGGCCACGAGTCCCTCGGGGCCCGGATCGTCACGGAAGATCCACCGCATCGGGTGGTTGACCGAGAAGACGAACCGTCCGCCGGGACGGAGCACCCGTGCCGCCTCCGCCATGACCCCGGCGGTGTCCGCCACGAAGGGGATCGCCCCGAACGCGGAGAACACGACGTCGAAACTGTCGGCGGCGAACGGCAGGCGGCCGGCATCGGCCTGGATCAGCGGCACCCGGGCCGCCGGACCCGTCGACCTGCCCGCCGCCTCGGCGCCCTCGCGGAGCATCCCGGCGGAGAGGTCGACGGCGACGGCGCGGGCCCCGCGGCCGGCGATCCACCGTGAGCACGGCGCGGAACCGCAGCCGACCTCCAGGACGTCGCGGCCCGCGACGTCACCGAGGAGAGCCCAGTCGCCCTCGTGGAGTCCCTCGGGGCACCACACGAACTCCCCATCGGGGGAGTGGGCACCGAGGAAGTCGCCGTGTTCGTCGTGGTACTCGACCGCTTCGGTGTCCCACCACGTGCGGGAGGCGCGGACGGACTCGCCGTGGTCGGGGGGGTTTGTGGACGTCACGCTGGCAGAGTACAGTTGACCGTCGCGTGCGTACACGCTCGCGAACATCTGTCCACCTACGATTCCTATCCACTCCGGAGCACCCCACCCTATGACCACCAAAACCACCTCGCCGCAGGTAGCCGTCAACGACATCGGCTCCGCGGAGGACTTCCTCGCCGCCATCGACGCCACGATCAAGTACTTCAACGATGGCGACATCGTCGAGGGCACGATCGTCAAGGTCGACCGCGACGAGGTCCTGCTCGACATCGGATACAAGACCGAGGGTGTCATCCCCTCGCGCGAACTTTCCATCAAGCACGATGTCGACCCCGGTGAGGTCGTCGAGGTGGGCGACGAGGTCGAGGCCCTGGTCCTGACCAAGGAGGACAAGGACGGCCGTCTGATCCTGTCCAAGAAGCGCGCCCAGTACGAGCGCGCCTGGGGCACGATCGAGGAGCTCAAGGAGAAGGACGAGGCCGTCAAGGGCACCGTCATCGAGGTCGTCAAGGGTGGCCTGATCCTCGACATCGGCCTCCGTGGCTTCCTCCCCGCCTCCCTGGTGGAGATGCGCCGCGTCCGCGACCTCCTCCCCTACGTGGGGCAGGAGCTCGAGGCCAAGATCATCGAGCTGGACAAGAACCGCAACAACGTCGTGCTCTCGCGTCGTGCATGGCTCGAGCAGACCCAGTCCGCGGTCCGCTCCGAGTTCCTGCACCAGCTGCAGAAGGGCCAGGTCCGCAAGGGCGTCGTGTCCTCGATCGTCAACTTCGGTGCGTTCGTCGACCTCGGTGGCGTCGACGGTCTCGTCCACGTGTCCGAGCTGTCCTGGAAGCACATCGATCACCCGTCCGAGGTCGTCGAGGTGGGCCAGGAGGTCACCGTCGAGGTCCTCGACGTCGACCTGGACCGCGAGCGCGTCTCGCTGTCGCTCAAGGCCACCCAGGAGGATCCGTGGCGGCACTTCGCCCGGACCCACGCGATCGGTCAGATCGTGCCGGGCAAGGTCACCAAGCTCGTCCCGTTCGGCGCGTTCGTGCGTGTCGACGAGGGCATCGAGGGCCTCGTCCACATCTCCGAGCTGGCCGAGCGCCACGTCGAGGTCCCGGACCAGGTCGTCACGGTCAACGACGACGCCATGGTCAAGGTCATCGACATCGACCTCGACCGTCGCCGTATCTCGCTCTCGCTCAAGCAGGCGGACGAGGACTACACGGAGGAGTTCGACCCGTCGAAGTACGGCATGGCCGACAGCTACGACGAGGCCGGCAACTACATCTTCCCCGAGGGCTTCGATCCCGAGACCAACGAATGGCTCGAGGGCTTCGAGAAGCAGCGTGAGGAGTGGGAGAACCGCTACGCGGAGGCCGAGCGTCGTCACAAGATGCACACCGGTCAGATCGAGAAGGGTCGCGCCGCTGCCGCGGAGGCCGCGGAGGCCGCGCCGACCAACTACTCGTCCGAGTCCGCCCCGTCGTCGTCCCGTCCCGCTGCTGCGGAGACCAGCAGCCCGGCCGAGTCGACCGGTGGTTCGCTGGCGTCCGACGAGCAGCTGGCCGCACTGCGGGCGAAGCTCGCCGGCGGTGAGTGACCTCGCGGTCTGACGGCGCCACGGGCGCCTGACGGCCCGGACCACGGCCCCGGACGGTCGTCCCACCACGGTGGGTCGCCGACCGGGGCCGTGGTCTATTTGTGCCGGGGGAGATGCCGCGGCGGCCGGGGGAGACCCCGGTCACCTAGACTTCGACCCATGCTGATGGTGGGTCTGACCGGTGGAATCGGAGCCGGCAAGTCGACGGTGACGGCAGTGCTCGCGGAGGCCGGTGCGGTGATCGTCGACGCGGACCGGATCGCGAGGGAGATCGTCGAACCGGGCACCCCGGGTCTGGCCATGCTCGTCGCCGAGTTCGGCGACGACATCGTGGGGCCGGACGGCGCTCTCGATCGGGCCGCGCTCGCCGCTCGTGCCTTCGTCGACGCGGAGCGGACCGCCGCACTCAACGCGATCACCCATCCGCTGATCGGGGAGCGCACTGCCGAACTCTTCGGTTCGGCGCCCGAGGACGCGATCGTCGTCCACGACATGCCCCTGTTGGTGGAGGGCGGGATGACTCCCGCCTACCACCTGGTGATCCTGGTGGACACCCCGGCGGAGATCCGACTCCGGCGACTGGTGGAGCAGCGGGGTATGCCGGAGGACGACGCCCGCGCGCGAATGTCCCGTCAGGCGACGGACGAGGCCCGTCGGGCGGAAGCCGATGTCCTGATCGACAACTCCGGCGACCGCGAACCGGTTCGGGAGATCGTCCGGATGCTCGTCGAGCTACGGTTGCGGCCCTTCGAGCACAACCTGCGGACGGGCACACCTGTGGTGGGGGACCGGACAGTGGTGCCGTTCCGGCCGGAATGGGCGGCGGAGGCGGCGAGGGCGACGGCGAGGTTGCGTCACGTGCTGGGGGACGTCGCGACCCGCATCGATCACGTGGGCCCCACCGCGGTCGACGGTCTCGATGCGCCGGACATCGTGGACCTGCAGGTGACGGTGCCCAACGAGGCGACCGTGGAGCGTGCGCTGGCGCTCCTGACCGGAGCGGGATACGTCCGGGACCGCTCCGCCGAACGTCCTCTCCTGCACTGGTGTGACCCCGCCCGGCCGCTCGAGGTGTCGATCCTCGCCGAGGACGATCCGGAACACGAGTTCGCCCTGCTGATAGCCGAGGCCATCGGATCGGATCCGAGCGCGCGGGTGGAGTACTCGGAGATCCTCCGCCGGGCCGACCGCGAGGAGACCCGGGAGTGGGAGCGGACCCTCTGTGAGGCGTCGGACAGCTGAGGGGTCACCTCGACGCGGTCACCTCGCCCTGCTCACCCCACAGTGGTCACCCCGCTGAGCTCACCCGACAGTGGTCACCCCGCTGAGCTCACCCGACAGTGGTCACCCCGCTGAGCTCACCCGACTATGGTCACTCCGCCGCGGTCACTCCGTCGGGACCGCGCCGCCGACGAGCTCGGACACCGGCACGTGCCTGATCACCTCGGTGGCCGCGGGCCCGGCGGGGGCCGCGGCCCTGCGGAGTGCGGGCGGGAAGACCTCGGACAGGCTGGTGCGCACGAGGAACACGTTGTAGGCATTCCAGGTGGTGACCAGGTAGTACAGATCCTCACCCTGGGCCCACGGGTGCATGAACGCGCCGTAGACGCCGGGGAGCACGGAGTAGTCCACCAGGACGGTGGGCCCGGTCCAGGGGCCCTCCGGGCGGTCCGCGGTGCGGAGCACGACCGAGTTGTAGCCCTGGGAGTACATCGCGGCGTACTTGCCCAGGTAGTCGTTCCACATCACGGAGAGCTCGCTGGCCGGGCGGGGCAACACCGGCTCGGCATCCGAGGGGTCGGCCACCCAGTCCGTGCCGTCCCAGTACCGGTAGGCGGCCGGATCGAGGAGTCCCGCGGTCGGCGGTGCCCCGCCGGTTGCGTCGAGGTCCTCCGCCGACGGGGACCCTGCGAGCGGTACGCGGGCGAGGATCGCGGAGCCCTGCCGCCCGGACGGCGTCAGATACTCGTAGAGGTACTCGCCGGTCCTGAGGTAGGAGCTCATCTGCGAGTCCCGCCAGACGGGGTCCACGGGGGGTGCGCCGTCGCCGACCGGGACCGCGGAGGTGATCGGCCGTGCCAGGGCGGGCACGACGGCCCAGTTCTCGCCGTTGTCCGTCGAATAGGCCAACCCCGAGTAGTTGGTGGTCCACGACCCCGGTTGGCCCCAGTGGGCGACCGACATGAAGCGCAGGTACTGGACTCCCTCGACCGCGATCCCCGCGGTCGGGATGATCGTGACCTCCCCGGGTAGTCCCGACCGGGGAACGATGGACTTGGCCAGGCCGTCGGGACCGGTGGCCGCGGAGTCGATCCGCACTCCGTCGCCGAGGTCGGTGTCACCCGACCGGAACAGGACGTTCGACCGCCACTGGCTCCCGGGGACGGTGCAGTCACCCATCGTGTCCCCGAAGGCCATGAGGATCTCCGGTTCGGTGGCGTGCCCGTTGTCCCACATGATGCCCAGATCGGTTCCGGCCACCCCGTAGCGGCTGATCGACTCGGTGGGACTCGTGGGCCCCGTGACGAGCTGGAGGAACCGGGTGGGGCCGCGGAGGACGGGGACGGTGCCCTCCTCTCCGGTGATCCAGGGGGGCATCCCGTAGACGGACCCGGTGACAGTGTTCAGTGAGCCGGAGAGCCCGTTGCCCAGGGACCCGGTCTCGAGTTGCCGGACGAGTGACCCCGAGCGGTCCGCCGAGCCCATGGCCCGCGAGGCCGATCCGAGTGGACCGGCGGACGCCGAGCCGGTGGACCCCAGCGAACCGCCCGCCATGCCGGCGCCGGTCTGGTTCTCCAGCAGAGAGCCGAAGTTGCCGAACATGACGCTGCACGGGCCGGCCGTGGCGGTGCCGGCCCCGATGCCGGCGAGCGTGGTGACTGACGCCGAGACGGCGACGAGTGCCGCCGCGGCCAGTCGCGGCATCGCCCGGCTCATCAGGCCCTCGGGATGGGGAGACGGTCGACGAGAACGGTCTCACCGGTCTCGGCCGGATCCGGGGTGTCGCGGGTCCAGCTGTCGTCCGCGACGCGCATCCGGGTGGTGGCGCCCGGCAGGGTCCGCGCGGGGATCTGGTTCAGGTCGGTCTTCATGAGGAAGACGTTGTAGGCGTCCCAGGTGGACATGGTGAAGTACAGGTCGGACCCGACCGTCTCGACCGCCGGGCTCCACGGGTGGATGAAGGCCCCGTACAGGGTGGGCACGTGCCGGTACGACAGGAGGATGTCCTCTCCGGACCAGGGCCCCTCGGGCGTCGCGGCCTGCCGCATCACGATGTCGTTGTTGCCGTTGGTGTACAGGGTGATGAAGCGGCCCAGCCGGGCGCTCCACGAGACGGACAGTTCGCTCACGCGGGGAGGGATCACGGTCGCCGCGGAGCGGTGGTCGCGGCCCCACCCCGCCCCGTTCCAGAACTCGTATGCGGACATGTCCCTGATGGAGCGCTCCGGCACGCGGGCGAGTGTCACCGCGCCGCTGCGGCCCGGCGGGGTCAGGTATTCGTAGACGAAGCCGCCGTGCTTGAGGAACGCGCTCATCTGACCGGCGGTGTGGGTCGTGAACGGGGCCCCGAGGTTCGCCGGTATGAGCCGCGCGCTCCCGGTCCCGGTGCGGGCGGTGCCCGCCACCGGGGTCCAGTTCTCCCCGTTGTCCCCCGAGGCCGCGAGGGCCGAGTAGTTGGTGACCCACTCGCCGGGGTCGCCCCAGCTGGCGACGGACATGTACCGGAGGTACTGCGTACCGTCCACCTCCACACCGGCGGTCGGGATGACGGTCACCTCGCCGGGCAGGTTCGAGCGGGGGAGTATGGACTTGGCCAGACCGGCCCGCTCCATCGGCGCGTCGTCGATCCGCATCCCGTTCGACAGCGTGCGGTCGGAGGAGCGGAACAGGATGTTGCTGCGCCACTGGGTGCCGGGTAGCCGGCAGTCGCCCATCGTGTCACCCAGGGCCATCATGATCTGCGGGTTCGAGGCGTTCCCGTTCTCCCACAGGATGCCCAGGTCGGTGCCGGAGATGCCGAACCGTTCGACGGTCCTGTTGGGGCTCGTGGGTCCCGTGAGCAGCTCCACCGTCGTGGTGCGGCCCTGGAGGACGGGGATGTAGCCACTCGCCCCGTTCGCCCACGGGGTCGCCGGGGTCGCGACCGGCGTGGCGGCGGATCCGGAGAGGGAGCCCGATCCGCCGATCCCGCCGGTCCCGCCGGCCGGAGGCCACGGGTCACACGGTGCGGCCGCCGCGACGGGTGACAGCACCGACAACGCGCCGATCGCGAGTGCGGCGACCGTGCCCGCCGCGAGGGGTGAGGGTGTCCGCCGGGAAAGACGGGGACGACGACGAGGGGTGTTCCGGGACACGGCTTCTCCAGACGAGGGCAGCGAGTTGAGGGGAGCTCCAGTGCAGAGTAATAGCAACCTGAGGCGCCGGAGGTCTTTCGTCGAGAGGCGGGGGTGCGCGACGACTCGTAAGCTGGCGGTATGGCTTTCGCGACCGAGATCCCCGACGACGGGATCCCCGCAGACCCGACCGTCCTCTCCTATTCCGAGTTCCGTCCCATCGGGGATGTCGAGCGCACCACCGACCGGTTCGAGGTGGTCAGCGAGTTCGTCCCGTCCGGGGACCAGCCGACGGCGATCGCCGAGCTCACCGAGCGGCTGGGGCGGGGAGAGCGGGACATCGTGCTGCTCGGGGCCACCGGTACCGGTAAGTCCGCCACGACGGCCTGGCTCATCGAGCAGGTCCAACGGCCGACCCTGGTGATGGCCCCCAACAAGACCCTCGCCGCGCAGTTGGCCAACGAGTTGCGGGAGATGCTCCCCAACAACGCCGTCGAGTACTTCGTCTCCTACTACGACTACTACCAACCCGAGGCGTACATCGCCCAGACGGACACCTTCATCGAGAAGGACTCGTCCATCAACGACGACGTGGAGCGGCTCCGGCACTCCGCGACGTCGTCGTTGCTGTCGAGGCGCGACGTCGTCGTCGTCAGTTCGGTCTCGTGCATCTACGGTCTGGGCACACCACAGTCCTACCTGGACAGGTCCGTCTCCCTGGCCGTCGGCCAGGAAGTCGAACGCGACCGGTTGCTGCGGTTGCTGGTGGACGTGCAGTACGAGCGCAACGACGTCTCGATGACACGCGGGACGTTCCGCGCCAAGGGTGACACGGTCGACATCATCCCCACCTACGAGGAGCTCGCCGTGCGCATCGAGTTCTTCGGTGACGAGGTCGACGCCCTCTACTACATCCATCCCCTGACCGGAGACGTCGTCCGGAAGGTCGACGAGGTACGGATCTTCCCCGCGACGCACTACGTCGCCGGACCCGACCGCATGGCCAGGGCCATCGCCTCGATCGAGGAGGAACTGGAGGTGCGGCTGGCGGAGCTGGAGAACCAGGGCAAACTCCTGGAGGCCCAACGACTGCGGATGCGCACCTCGTACGACATCGAGATGATGCAGCAGGTCGGATTCTGTTCCGGCATCGAGAACTACTCGCGGCACATCGACGGTCGCGCAGCGGGCAGCTCCCCGGCCACGTTGATCGACTACTTCCCCGAGGACTTCCTCACGGTCATCGACGAGTCCCATGTGACCGTTCCCCAGATCGGCGCGATGTTCGAGGGCGACGCCTCCCGCAAGCGCAATCTCGTGGACTTCGGTTTCCGGCTCCCGTCAGCGCTCGACAACCGACCGCTCACCTGGGAGGAGTTCTCCGACCGGGTCGGTCAGACCGTGTACCTGTCGGCCACCCCCGGCGCATACGAGATGGGACGGACGGGGGGCGAGTTCGTCGAACAGGTCATCCGTCCCACCGGGCTGGTGGACCCCAAGATCGTCGTCAAGCCCACCAAGGGGCAGATCGACGATCTCCTCGGTGAGATCCGCGCCCGGGCCGATCGCGACGAGCGGGTGCTGGTGACCACCCTGACCAAGAAGATGTCCGAGGACCTCACGGACTACCTGTTGGAACTCGGTGTGCGTGTGCGCTACCTGCACTCGGAGATCGACACCCTGCAACGGGTGGAGCTGCTCCGCGACCTGCGACGCGGCGAGTACGACGTCCTGGTGGGCATCAACCTGCTCCGGGAGGGACTCGACCTCCCCGAGGTCTCGCTGGTGGCGATCCTCGACGCCGACAAGCAGGGTTTCCTCCGGTCGGCCACCTCGCTCATCCAGACCATCGGCCGTGCGGCCCGCAACGTCTCCGGCGAGGTCCACATGTACGCGGACTCCGTCACCGAGGCGATGCGACAGGCCATCGAGGAGACCGACCGTCGACGCGAGAAGCAGGTCGCGTACAACACCGAGCACGGCATCGACCCGCAGCCCCTGCGGCGCAAGATCGCCGACATCCTCGACAGGGTCGGGGAGGACAAGGACGGGGAGTCGTCCTCCGATCCGCGGGACCGCCCCGAGCTCGTGGGTGCACGGGCGGCGGGGGAGTCGGCGCGGCCACGGAAGGAACTCGAGAAGCTCATCGGGGAGATGACCGAGCAGATGATGTCGGCGGCCACGGACCTACGGTTCGAGTTGGCGGGACGGCTCCGGGACGAGATCGCCGAGCTGCGCAAAGAGCTCAAGGGGATGCGCGAGGCGGGAATCGACTGACCCGTCACTGTGACGTCGCGCGCTTACCGGGCACGGCGGGGACCCACGCGCACTACGCTGGGTAGAACTTGTTGCCGACGAGAGGAAGAGAATTGAGCGCCTACAAGAAGGTGGTCGTGGGTACGGACGGCTCGGAGTCGTCCTACCGGGCCGTCGATCGTGCCGCGTCGCTTGCCGCCGACGAGTCCGCGACCCTCGTGATCGCCTGCGCCTACGTGCCCGCCGATCCGCGTTCGGTCAGCCAGGCCGCCGATCAGCTGGGCGACGACGCCTATCAGATCCGCGGTGACAACCCGGCCGAGGACATCGTCCGGACCGCCAGGGACCGGGCGGTCGCCGCAGGGGCGTCGACGGTCGAGGCGCGCACCGTCAAGGGCGCGCCGGTCGAATCGCTCATCAAGCTGGCCGACGAGGTGGACGCGGATCTGCTCGTCGTGGGGAACAAGGGCCTCAACTCGCTGACCGGCCGGCTCCTGGGGTCGGTGCCCGCGGATGCGGCCCGCCGGGCCGTCTGCGACGTGCTCATCGTCCACACGACCTGAGCCGGCGGGCGACCCGGGTCCGGGCGACCCGGATCGGTGAACCGGGGAGCGTCAACCGCAGAGGTGGGCCCGGCTCGCATCGATGATGGCCCGGCCCACCTCCGCGGTGTCGCGCTCCGGATCCTGCGCGGCGATCGCGCTGGTGAGCGGGCGGAGGTGATCGAGGATGGTCTCGGTGTCGGACCCGTCGGAGATGCTCCGACAGATCCCTATCCCCACCTCGACGGTGGTGGCCGCGGTCATCTCCGTGGGTAGTCCGAACGCCGTCAGGTCGTCGAGGAAATCCTGCTCGCTGCCGTTCCTGGCAGGGCCTCTCGGGCCGACGGCGGCGGGCCCCCCGGCCTCGGCCTCGGCGCCCTGACCGGTGGTCTCCGCCCTCACGGTCCGGTCGGTCGCCTCCTCCGCGGGCCCGCAACCGCCGCCCACCGCGAGGACCGCGCACAACGCCACGGCGGCCGGGATCCGCACCGCGTGGTCGCTCATGCGCTGAGCTCCTCTGTGTCGTCGGAGACGGACTCGCGGATCCGTGAGAGCAGTGGCCCGAACCGACCGGGCTGGACGAGGACCAGTTCCTGGGTGGCGCGGGTGGCCCCCACGTACAGATCCTGGAGCCCCTGCGGCGAACGTCCGAGGACGTGCTCCGGATCGACCACCACCACCACGTCGAACTCGAGTCCCTTGGCCAGGGCCAGGGGGAGGACCGAGGCGTCGGGGCGCGCCGCGATCACGGCGTCCCTGAGGGCGGCGATCCCGGGGGCGTTCTCGTGCCCGAGGTCATCGGGGAGGAGCACGGCCACGGCCCGGTCCTCCGGCACGAGGGAGACCTCGTCGGCCACCACCCGGCCCACCGAGCCCGTGTCGGTCTCGAGCCACGCGACAGGCCGTCGTCCCGCACGTACCGGGCGCGGCGAGGTCGCCCCCGGGTCGATCTGCGCGAGCAGCTGTTCCGCGACCGCGGAGACGGTCTCCGGGGTGCGGTAGTTGACGGTGAGCTCGCAGAGGACCCACCGGTCGTCCACGTACGGCGAGAGCGCGTCCTCCCACGAGTCGATGCCCGCAGGGCTGGAGGTCTGGGCGACGTCCCCGACGAGGGTCATCCAGCGATTGGGGGAGCGGCGCATCAGCGCGCGCCACGCCATGGCGGACAGCTCCTGCGCCTCGTCGACGATCACGTGACCGAACGCCCACGTCCGATCCGCGCCGGCACGATCCGCGACGGTGAGGTCCGAGTCCGCACTGTGCCGCCGGGCGAGCGACTCCGCGTCGACCACGTCGTACGCCATGAGGACCTCCGGGTCCAGGTCGTCCTCGATGTCCTGGACCGCCGACCCGGTGAGGATCTCGAGCGCCTCCTCCGCCTGACGGACCTGTTCGGCCCAGGCTCGGTCCGCCTCGTTGCCCTCCTCGGTGGGGTCCTCGCCCAGCAGTTCGGCGAGTTCGTCGAGGAGCGGGACGTCGGCCACCGAGAACGCCCCACCGTCGGCGCGGAAGAGGGCCTCCTGGTCCTCGGCCACATAGTCGCCGGCCGCCTCGGAGATCCGCTCGCGGCTGGAGAACAGGTCGGCCAACAATTGCTCCGGCCGCAGGGTGGGCCACCACTCGTCGATCGCGGCGAGGACCTCGGGCGCGCGTTCGACCTCGGTGCGCAGCGCGGCCCGGTCCTCCGCGTCCAGCAGCGGCCGGGCGGGGTCCCCGAGATCCCCGACCCCGTCGCCCTCGGGGGACCAGGCGGCGTCCTCCGCGTGCCCGACGGGATCGGTCAGGGACGCCACGTACTGCTCCGTGAGAGCGTCGATGATCCTCGCCGCGAACGTGGAACGCGCCTGGTTGTGCGGTCGCCGCGTCATCCGGGCCCGGCCGCGGGCGGCGCGGACCACGTCGGGCGTGAGGACGAGGTCGTGTCCCTCGCACCGCACCACCACGTCCGCCCCCGGGGCGAACTGGCGGGCGCGGACGGCGGCCTTGAGGATGTCGACCATGTCCGCCGAGCCCTTGACCTCCTCGCCGCGGAGAGTCTCCGAACCGGTGGCACGGACCCCGGGGTAGAGGTCGGCGAGTGTGCGCAGGACGACTCCCGACTCGCCGAGCGACGGCAGGACGCGTGCGATGTAGTCGAGGAACCGCGCGTTGGGCCCCACGATGAGCACTCCGCTGCGGTCGAGCCTCCGGCGGTGCGTGTAGAGCAGGTAGGCCGCACGGTGAAGGGCCACGGCGGTCTTCCCCGTCCCCGGCCCGCCCTGGACCACCAGGACACCGGCGTGGGGGTTGCGGATGATCTCGTCCTGCTCGCGTTGGATGGTCGCGACGATGTCCGTCATGTGAGCGGAGCGCGCGCTGTCCAGGGCTTCGATCAGGGCGGATTCCCCCACGACGTCGTCGTGATCCTCCGGCACCTCACCGTCGACGGGTGCGGTGAGGTACTCGTCGTGGACCCCGATGACCCTCCTGCCGATCGTGCGGAGATGACGACGACGGTGTGCGCCCTCGGGGCGGGCGGTGGTGGCCAGATAGAACGGGCGGCTGTGGTCCGCGCGCCAGTCCAGCAGGAGCGGGGTGAGGTCCTCGTCGTCGTCCCTCAGTCCCACGCGCCCGATCCTCCGGACCTCTCCGTCCTCCATGTCCAGCCGACCGAAGTACAGGCCCAGGTTGGCGGCGTTGAACGCCGCCAGCTCCGACGAATAGAGCCGCGCGAACGACTCCCGCTCCGATCGCGCCTGAGGAGTTCCCCCCGTGCCCCGGAGGACGGCGTCGAGGCGGGCCCGGGTGTCGGCCCGGAGTTCCTCGAGACGATCGAGGAGACGGCCGAGGTGGCGCTGTTCCTCGTCGACGGCGTCGTGTCCCGTCATGCGCGCTCCTCTCGGGTGGGGACTGCGCATCGGGTGGGTGTACCGCGCAGTGCAGGACAACCAGGCTACCGGGTCTCGCGCAGGGCCCACCGACGCCGACGACCCCGCCCGTGGGGGCGGGGTCGTCGACTTCCGGTGCGCGGGCACCGGGGGAGCGGATCGTCAGGGCCGGATGGCGGCCGCGGCCTTGCTCCGGGCGCGGTCACTCGTCTTCTTGGCGGTGGTGACCTTCTTCCGGGCGTCCTTCCGGGCCTTCTTCTTGGCCGACTCGACGGACTTTCGGAGGTCCTTGGTGTCCACCTTGTCGGCGCGCGCGGCGGCGACCTCCCGGACGTGGGCCGCGCGGTCGCGGGCGACCTCGCGGGTCTCCGCGGCCTGTTCGGCGGCGACGTGGGCGGCGACGCCGGCCTGGTCCCTCACCTGGGCGGCGATCGGGGCGGCCTGCTTGCGTGCCGCCGCGGTCCGCTCACGGAGGAGCTCGGCGACCTCCGGGGCCTTCGCCCGGACCACGTCCGCGACGCCGGACGCCTGACCACGGACCTGGTCGGCGACCTCGGGGGCCTTCTCGCGGACGGTGTCCGCGACTTCGGGGGCCTTGTCCTTCACGGAGTCGGCGACACCGCGGGCGTGGTCGGCCACGTTGTGGGCGACCCCCGCGATCGCGGCGCCGGCGGCCACGGACTCGGCCTTGGCGCCGGGCAGCTTGGCCGAGACCTTGTCCCCGGCCTTGCGGGCACGCCACGTCAGGCCCGGCTGGCCGGCGGTGTCGACCGACGCGAGCAGGAGCGCACCGAGCAGGGCGACGTCGGTCGCCAGACCGGTGGTCTTGCGGCTCTTGGCGGCGGGGTCGGACTCCGCCCAGAAGTCGTTGCGGGTGACGGTCGTGGGCAGGTGCGACGCCGTGAGGGCGAGGGCCGACAGGCGGGGGGCCTTGCCGAGCGCGAACAGCACACCGGCACCGACCTTGACTCCCGCGAGAGCCTTGACCAGGGTCTCGGTGTCCTTGGTGACCGGCGGCACGGAGGTCGTCACGTGCTCGTTGACGGCCTGCTCGCCCTTCTCCACCAGGGGTGCGGCCTTGTCCACGAGCGGGGCCGCCTTGGCCACATGGGCCTGCGGATTGCGTAGCGTCTCCACGCCGTCGATGACGAACACCGTGGCGAGCATGGGTCGTGCGAGTCGTCGGATCATCGTTCCTCCTGGGAATTGGGATGCGTGGTCGAACCTAGTGAAAACCCCGGCCCGGCGCCTCCGGTCGGAGGATCGTCCCCCGCCACGGACCCTACGGACCTGTGTGATGCGCTGGGACGATCAGCTGTGACGGGGGCCGGATAACGATTCTGATCGGCCGGTCGGTCGGTGCCGTCGGGCGTCACCAGCCGCGCTCTCGCCACGTGCCGAGGTTCGGACGCTCGGCCCCGAGCGTGGTGTCGTCCCCGTGCCCGGGGTGGACTACCACGTCGTCCTCGAGCACGGCGAAGACCCGGGACTCGAGGTCGTCCATGAGGGTGTCGAACTGCTCCCGGGTGCCCGTCTTGCCCGGTCCGCCGGGGAAGAGGGAGTCCCCGGGGAACAGGTGGGTCCCCTCCTCGGTGCGGAGGAGGAGCCCGATGCCGTCCGGGGTGTGACCCCGCAGGCCGATCACCCCGAGGCGCAGGTCCCCCACGACGAGCTCGTCACCGTGGGAGACGTGGCGGTCGGTCGGTACGTGGATGTCCCCGGCGTCACCGGGTGAGGCGATGGTGGTGAGGCCGAGGGCCTCGACGGTCTCCGACAGGCCGATCCAGTGGTCGGCGTGCAGGTGGGTCGTGACCACCTCTCTCACCCCGGGGGCGTGCGCCTGCAGGTGCGCGATGAGCTGGGGGGCGTCGTTCGCGGCGTCGACGAGGAGTGCCGCGCCCGTCGAGACGGACTCGATCACGTAGACGTTGTTGTCCATCTCCCCGACGGAGATCTTGGACAACCGGGCCGGGCCGACGGTCCAGCGCTCACCGGTCAGGCGGCCACCCAGGCGGCCGGAGTAGCCCTCGGTGAGGGTGATGTGCTCGGGGACGGACTCGGTGGGATTCGACATAATTGCAGGCTACTGGCGGCGACGGCGGTTCGGGGTGGTAAGCGTGTCGGGGTTCGTTGGTACCTTCGTCTGCGGGACGGCGGCCATGCGGCGCGCACGGCCACCGCCACGGGTCCGTGGCGACATCCCCCTCGGAAGGAGTACCCATGGTGGACCGTCTGGTCGTCCGCGGCGCACGGGAACACAACCTCAAGGGCGTGGACATCGACGTCCCGCGCGACTCCCTGATCGTCTTCACGGGTTTGTCGGGCTCCGGCAAGTCCTCGTTGGCCTTCGACACCATCTTCGCCGAGGGGCAGCGTCGGTACGTCGAATCCCTCTCCTCCTACGCGCGCATGTTCCTCGGTCAGATGGACAAGCCGGACGTCGACTTCATCGAGGGACTCTCCCCGGCGGTGTCGATCGACCAGAAGTCCACCAACCGGAACCCCCGGTCGACGGTGGGCACCATCACTGAGGTCTACGACTACCTGCGTCTGCTCTACTCGCGGGCGGGTGTTCCGCACTGTCCGACGTGCGGAGAGGTGATCTCGCGTCAGACCCCTCAGCAGATCGTCGACCAGATCCTCGAGGGGGAGGAGGGCGCCAGGTTCCAGGTGCTGGCGCCGGTCGTGCGCACCCGCAAGGGCGAGTTCGTCGACCTCTTCGCCCAACTCGCGGCCGACGGGTACAACCGCGTGCGGGTGGACGGAGAACTCCACACCCTCGCGGAGCCGCCGACGCTCAAGAAGCAGGAGAAGCACGACATCGAGGTGGTCGTGGACCGCCTCGCCGCCAAACCGTCCTCCCGCCAGCGGCTCACCGATTCCGTCGAGACCGCGCTGGGACTGGCGGACGGGGTGATCGTCATCGACTACGTTGACCTCGACGAGGCCGACCCCGGCCGGCGGCGCCGGTTCTCCGAGCACATGGCCTGCCCCAACGGCCACCCGATCGGGCTCGACGACCTGGAACCCCGCGCGTTCTCCTTCAACTCCCCCTATGGCGCCTGCCCGGTCTGCGACGGGCTCGGCTCGCACCTCGAGGTGGACCCCGACCTGGTGATACCCGATCCCGAGCGGTCGTTGGCGGACGGCGCGATCGCCCCGTGGTCGGGAGGCCAGAGCGCCGACTACTTCCAGCAGTTGCTCTCGGGACTGGCCGACGACCTGGGCTTCGACCTGCGCACCCCCTGGCAGGACCTGCCCGCCAAGGTGCGCAAGGCGGTGCTCGGAGGGGCGTCGACGAAGGTCCGGGTGCGGTACAAGAACCGCTACGGCCGGGTCCGGACCTACGACGCCAAGTTCGAGGGCGTCATGTCGTTCCTCAAACGCCGACTGGAGCAGACGGAGTCGGAGTCGCAGAAGGAGCGCTACCAGGGGTACATGCGGGAGGTGCCGTGCCCCGCCTGTGAGGGGACCCGTCTCAAGCCGGAGATCCTCGCCGTCACGATGACCGGCCCCGGCGGGCGTGACCGGTCGATCGCCGACATCTCCCGGATGTCGGTCGCGGACTGCGCCGAGTTCCTGGACGGCCTCGAACTGGACTCCCGCCAGGCGATGATCGCCGGCCGGGTCCTCAAGGAGATCCAGGCCCGCATGGGTTTCCTCCTCGACGTGGGACTGGACTACCTGTCCCTGGACCGGGTGGCGGGCAGCCTGTCCGGCGGGGAGGCCCAGCGCATCCGGTTGGCCACCCAGATCGGGTCCGGTCTCGCCGGCGTGCTCTACGTGCTCGACGAGCCGTCCATCGGTCTGCACCAGCGGGACAACCGTCGCCTGATCGACACTCTCGTCCGGCTGAGGGACCTGGGGAACACGCTGCTCGTGGTGGAGCACGACGAGGACACCATCCGCGCGGCGGACTGGATCGTGGACATCGGACCCCTGGCCGGCGAACACGGCGGACGGGTGGTGCACTCCGGGGACTACGAGGGGCTGCTGGCCAGCGAGGAGTCGCTCACGGGTGACTACCTGGCGGGGCGGCGGTCGATCGCGGTGCCCGACACGCGGCGTGGACTGAACCCGGAGAAGATCCTCCACGTGCGCGGGGCACGCGAGAACAATCTCAAGAACGTCGACGTGGTGTTCCCGGGCGGTGTGCTGTGTGCCGTCACCGGCGTGTCCGGCTCGGGCAAGTCCACGCTCGTCAACGACATCCTCGCCACCTCGCTGGCCAACCAGCTCAACCGGGCGCGCCAGGTTCCCGGACGGCACTCCCGCATCGACGGGGTGGAGTCGTTCGACAAGCTGGTCCAGGTGGACCAGTCACCGATCGGTCGCACCCCGCGGTCCAACCCGGCCACGTACACCGGGGTGTTCGACAAGATCCGGACGTTGTTCGCGGCGACCACCGAGGCCAAGGTCCGGGGCTACAAGCAGGGGCGGTTCTCGTTCAACGTCAAGGGCGGCCGTTGCGAGGCGTGTCAGGGGGACGGCACGCTCAAGATCGAGATGAACTTCCTGCCGGACGTCTACGTCCCGTGCGAGGTGTGTCACGGCGCCCGGTACAACCGCGAGACCCTCGAGGTGCACTACAAGGGCAAGACCATCGCCGAGGTGCTCGACATGCCCATCGAGGAGGCGTGCGAGTTCTTCGAGCCGATCACCTCGATCCACCGGTACCTCAAGACCCTCTCGCAGGTCGGCCTGGGGTACGTGCGTCTGGGCCAGTCGGCACCCACGCTGTCCGGCGGTGAGGCGCAGCGGGTCAAACTCGCGGCCGAGCTGCAGAAGCGGTCGAGTGGACGGACCGTCTACATCCTCGACGAGCCCACCACGGGTCTGCACTTCGAGGACATCACCAAGCTCCTCCTGGTGATCCAGGGGCTGGTCGACAAGGGCAACACCGTCATCGTGATCGAACACAACCTCGACGTGATCAAGAGCGCCGACTGGGTGATCGACATGGGGCCCGAGGGTGGCGCCGGCGGTGGCGTCGTCGTGGCCGAGGGCACCCCCGAACAGGTCGCGGCGGTGCCGGAGAGTCACACCGGTCGCTTCCTCGCGCAGGTCCTCCCGGTCACGCAGGAGGGCCCGGAGGGATCCCGGACCGTCCCGGCGTCGGTCGGTGGTGCGCCCGCCAAGAAGGCGGCGGCGAGCAAGGCCGCGGCCACGAAGGCGCCCGCGAAGAAGGCGCCCGCGAGGAAGACGGCGGCGGACAAGACCGCGGCCAAGGCGGCACGCAAGGCACGGGCCCTGCGCTGACCCGACGCCGGAGGGTGCGACCGTGGCGTCGCGTACCCCGGCGTCGGGCAGTCGGGGGTCAGTAGACGGGGCCGGTGAACTTCTCGCCAGGACCCTCGCCGGGCTCGTCGGGGAACGCGCTGGCCTCGCGGAACGCGCGCTGCAACCCCTGGAGTCCATCCCGCACCACGCTGGCCTGCGGCCCGAGGTACTCGGCGGACCCGGTCACGAGTCCGGCGAGCGAGGTGATCAGCTTGCGCGATTCGTCGAGGTCGAGATGCGGGCTCGCGGTCGGGTCGTCGTCGGACAGCCCCAGCTTCTCCGCCGCGGCGCTCATCAGCACGACGATCGAGCGGAAGATGATCTCCTGGGCGGGGACGTCGGCGAGTTCGACGATCTCGACCTCGCGGGCGTCGAGATGGTCCTCGAGAGAACTCTCTGCGGTCGCGTCGGCGGCGGGATCTGTGGACGCGGGGTGGTCGGTGTTCATGCCGAACACTGTCCCACGGGCCGGGCGACTCCGGGCGGTCGGACCGGTTTGGGGGTCCCCGGGAATCCTGGTAGAGTTCTGCTCCGACTGTGGGAATCCGCTTCGTGGTGGGTTCCGACGTCCAAGAGGAGCCCGATCTCCCACCATCCGACGCCCTGGGTTGTTTGATGGTCACCACCCCCGACGAGGGGTCTGCGAGCGTATCGCGGAGACGTCTCGTCGACGGGTGAGGAGTGAGAGGCCCCCGGTATCCGTGCCGTGGGGCCTTCTCGGTATCGCCGGTGTGTCCGGTGGTGCCGTGGGTACCTCGAGGGCGGATGCGCGACCGCGCGAGCGGTCGCGGACAGAGCACCATCTACCGAGGAGGGCCCATCAGCGCCGAAGCACGTATCAACGAACGAATCCGTGTCCCCGAAGTCCGACTCGTCGGCCCCGGGGGCGAGCAGGTGGGGATCGTTCGCGTCGAGGATGCACTTCGTCTGGCCCTGGAGGCCGATCTGGACCTCGTCGAGGTCGCGCCCACCGCGCGCCCGCCGGTCTGCAAGATCATGGACTACGGAAAGTTCAAGTACGAGGCGGCGCAGAAAGAGCGCGAGTCGCGGAAGAACCAGCAGCAGACCGTGGTCAAGGAGCAGAAGCTCCGGCCCAAGATCGACACCCATGACTACGAGACCAAGAAGGGGAACGTCGTCCGTTTCCTCGAGAAGGGCTCCAAGGTCAAGGTGACGATCATGTTCCGCGGTCGCGAGCAGTCCCGCCCCGAGCTCGGGTACCGGCTGCTCCAGCGCCTGGCGGACGACATCACCGAATACGGATACGTCGAGACCAGTGCCAAGCAGGACGGCCGCAACATGACCATGGTCGTCGCCCCCCACAAGGGCGCCAAGACCCGGGTCAAGGCGCAGGAGTCGAAGGTCACCGACCCCGCCTCGGAGTAGGACTCCGGCACCACACCGACCACCGGACGCACGTCGTCCGCTCACCCGAGACCCCGCCGGTCTCCGGGACGAACCATGTGAGGAAGACCGATCATGCCGAAGATGAAGACCCACAAGGGCACCGCCAAGCGTTTCCGGAAGACCGGGACGGGCAAGCTCGTGCGCCAGCAGGCCAACCGCCGCCACATCATGGAGAAGAAGCCCACCAAGCGCACCCGTCGTCTCGACGGTCGCACGGACGTCGCCCCGGCCGACGTCCCCCGCATCAAGCGGCTCCTCGGGCTCTGAGCCCTCTCCCATACGTAGTACTTCCGGTCGCCGTGAGGTGACCACCCAGATCAGTGAGGATTGACCAGTGGCACGCGTGAAGAGGGCAGTCAACGCCCAGAAGAAGCGTAGGACCGTACTCGAGTCCACCAAGGGCTACCGCGGGCAGCGTTCGCGGCTGTACCGCAAGGCCAAGGAGCAGATGCTCCACTCGATGACCTACAGCTACCGTGACCGTCGCGCGCGCAAGGGCGACTTCCGGAAGCTGTGGATCACCCGCATCAACGCGGCGGCCCGCGCCAACGACATGACCTACAACCGCTTCGTCCAGGGCCTCAAGCTCGCGGGCGTCGAGGTGGACCGCAAGGTGCTCGCCGACCTGGCCGTCACCGACCCGGCCGCCTTCACGGCGCTCATCGAGGTCGCGCGCAAGGCCCTGCCGGCCGACGTCAACGCGCCGGCTGCCTGACGTCTGCGAATGTGACGCACAGCACCCTGCCCGGGGAGGGCACCGGACGACCCGCGGATCCGTTCACCGAACGGACACCGCGGGTCGTTTCCGCATCCAAGCTCCACCGCGCGGCCGCCCGACGCAAGGCCGGGCGCTTCCTCGCGGAGGGGGCCAACTCGGTCGAGTCGGCCCTGACGACCGGGGCGGCGATCGAGGTGTTCTGCGGCCCGGACTCGCTCGACCGGTTCGCCACCCTCGTGACCACCGCATCGGCATCCGGGGTCACCGTCTCCGTGGTGACCGACCGTGCGATCAGGGCGCTGTCGGACACCGTCTCGCCCACGGGCATCGTGGCGCTGTGCCGGTCGGTCGTCCGCGGCCCCGGGGACCCGGACGAGGGGTCTGTGCGCCTCGTCGCGGTGGGCCAGGCGCTGGCCGAACCGGGGAACGTCGGCACCCTCATCCGCGTCTCGGACGCACTCGGCGCCGACGCCGTGTGGCTCACCGGGGGCGCGGTGGATCCGGAGAACACCAAGGCGGTCCGCGCCTCCGCCGGCAGCCTCTTCCATCTCCCCGTGGTGCGCGGGATCGCCGAGACGGACCTGGTCGACCGCGCCCACCGGCTGGGCCTCCAGGTCGCGGTGGCCACCGGCGACGGTGAGGTGGACATCGAACACGCCGACGACGTGCTGTCCCGGCCGACCGCGTGGGTCTTCGGAAACGAGGCGCACGGCGTCCCCGACGCGCTGGCCGACGCTGCCGACGTCCGCGTGCGCATCCCCCTCCGCGGGCGGGCCGAGAGCCTGAACATCGTCACCGCGGCCTCGATCTGCCTCCACACCAGCGCGCGCCTGCAGGCCGCCGCCTCGTGACCGCCACCCTCACCGCCCGCGGCCTGGGAGCCTCACGAGGTGCGCGGACCCTGTTCGCCGGTCTCGACCTCGTCGTCGCCGAGGGTGACGTCTGGGGGCTCACCGGACCCAACGGCGCCGGCAAATCGACTCTGCTCCACGCCCTCGCCGGCGCGCCCGACGCCGAGATGTCGGGGACGGTCACCGTCAGCCCACCGCACGCGACGGTGGGGTTCCTCCGTCAGGAGGTGGAGCGCCACGACGACGAGGAGGTGCGCGACTTCCTTCACCGCGCCACCGGGGTCGCCGACGCGCAGGAGCACATGGACGCACTCGCGCTGCAGATGGCGGACTCGGACTCGGCCGCCGACGCCTACGGCGACGCCCTCGAGCGATGGTTGGCCCTCGGCGGTGGAGACCTGGACGAGCGGATCCCGGTGACCGCCGCCCGGCTCGGATTGGACGTCGCCGTTCTGGGTCTGCCGATGTCGGCGCTCTCGGGCGGCCAGGCCGCCCGTGTCACCCTCGCCGCCGTGCTGCTCAGCCAGTACGAGATCCTGCTGTTGGACGAGCCGACCAACGACCTCGACCTGGCGGGGCTCGCGGTGTTGGAGGACTTCATGCGGACCGAGCGGCGTCCGATGGTGGTGGTCAGTCACGACCGTGAGTTCCTGGCCAGGTGTGTGACCGGGATCGTCGAGCTCGACTCGGCCCAGCGGCAGATCACGGTGTTCGACGGAGGATACGAGTCGTATCTCGCCGAGCGCGCGCTGGCGCGGCAGCGGGCGCGCGAGGCATACGAGGAGTACGCGGGCCGGGTCGGTCAGCTCAAGGACCGCATGCAGACCCAGAAGACGTGGCTCGACAAGGGCGTCCGCAACACCATGCGCAAGTCGGGCGGCAAGGATGCCGAGAAGGACAAGCACATCCGCAACCGGGCCGGCCAGCGGTCGGAGAAGCAGGCCGCCAAGATCTACCAGACCGAGCGTGCGATGGAGCGGCTCGACGTGGTGGCCGAACCGCGCAAGGAGTGGCAGCTGCAGATGGAGATCGCGACCGCGCCCCGGTCGGGGTCGGTCGTGGCGGTGTTGTCCGACGCCGTCGTCCGCCGCGGTGACTTCGCGCTCGGTCCGGTGACCCTGCAGATCGACTCGGGGGACCGGGTGCTGATCTCCGGCGCCAACGGGTCCGGCAAATCCACGCTGCTGGGCCTGCTCGCGGGAGATCGGCTCCCGGACACCGGGCGGGTGAGCACGGGAGCCGGCGTCGCGGCGGGTCGCGTCGACCAGGCCCGCGCGGAGTTCGGTGGCCCGGGGCCCCTGCTGGACACGTTCTGCGTGGCCGCGGACCCGGCGGGTCTGGACCCCACCGAGGGTCGGACGGTGCTGGCCAAGTTCGGACTGGGCGGCGAGCACGTCGCCCGGTCGTGCGCGTCCCTGTCCCCGGGGGAGCGGACCAGGGCGGCGCTGGCCCTGCTCCAGCAGCGCGGCGTCAACCTGCTCGTGCTGGACGAGCCCACCAACCACCTGGACCTACCCGCGATCGAGCAGCTCGAGCAGGCCGTGGAGGCCTTCGACGGCACGGTCCTGCTGGTGACCCACGACCGGCGGATGCGCCAGGGTTTCCGGGGGACCCGCGAGCTCGTGGTGGACTCCGGGGCCGTTCACGAGGTGCGTTAGCGGGTGACCCCTCGCGGCGAGGGGGTACGCGCAGGTGGGCCGGGGGGTCCGATCCCGATCGACTAGTCTGTTGCGGGATGCCGCCGGCGGTCGCCGGAGATCGCCGTGACGGGGAGGACGAGAGCACAGGTGAGCGAAGACACGAGCGCTGTCGAGGTGCGGATCGACGAGGAGTCGCTGGCCGGGTACGCGGCGGAGGCCGAGGCGGCGTTCGCCGCCGCCACGGACCTGGACGCCCTGGCCGCCGCCAAGACCGCCCACCTGGGCGACCGCAGCCCGATCGCGCTGGGACGCCGGACCCTCGGGTCGCTGCCCAAGGAGCAGAAGGCCTCCGCCGGAAAGGCCGTCAACGTGGCGCGGGGCAGGGTCCAGCAGGCCTATGACGCCCGCCTCGCCGAGCTGCAGGCGGAGCGTGACGCCGCCGTCCTCGTGGCCGAGACCCTGGACCTGACCGTGCCGTCGGGTCGGGCTCCGGTGGGCGCCCAGCACCCCATCACGATCATCACCGAGCAGGTCGCGGACGTGTTCGTGGCGATGGGCTGGGAGATCACCGAGGGCCCGGAGGTCGAGGCGGAGCACTACAACTTCGACGCCCTGAACTTCCTCCCGGACCACCCCGCGCGCACCCTGCAGGACACCTTCCACATCGCTCCCGAGGGCAGCCGCCAGGTGCTGCGCACCCACACCTCGCCCGTGCAGATCCGGACGATGCTCGATCGGGAGCCGCCGATCTACGTGGCCTGCCCCGGACGGACGTTCCGCACGGACGAGCTCGACGCCACCCACACCCCGGTGTTCCACCAGGTGGAGGGGTTGGCGATCGACAAGGGGCTGACCATGGCGCACCTGCGCGGTGCGCTCGACGCCTTCGCCCGCGCGCTCTTCGGACCGGAGACCCGTACCCGGATGCGGCCCAACTACTTCCCGTTCACGGAGCCCTCTGCCGAGGTCGACGTGTGGTTCCCGCGGAAGAAGGGCGGCGCGGGCTGGGTCGAGTGGGGCGGGTGCGGGATGGTCCACCCCAACGTGCTGACCGCCTGCGGCATCGACCCGGAGGTCTACTCGGGGTTCGCGTTCGGCATGGGCCTCGAGCGCACCCTGCAGTTCCGCAACGGACTGTCCGACATGCGGGACATGGTCGAGGGGGACGTGCGGTTCTCGCTGCCCTTCGGCATCCGCGCCTGACCCACCGCCCCTTCCACCCGAGAAGAACAAGGACCCCCACAGTGCGAATTGCGCAGTCCTGGCTGACCGAGATCCTGCAGCGGGCCAACGACGGTTGGTCGGTGACCCCGGCCGAGCTCGACGCGGGGTTCGTGCGCGTCGGCCTCGAGGTCGAGGGCGAGCCGGAGCAGTTGCCCGAGATCTCGGGACCGCTCACGATCGGTCGGGTCAGCAGTATCGAGGAGCTCGAGGGGTTCAAGAAACCCATCCGCTTCTGCCTGGTCGACGTGGGTGCCGGCGAACCGCAGCAGATCGTCTGCGGGGCGCGGAACTTCGAGGCGGGCGACCTGGTGGTAGTCGCGCTGCCCGGAACCGTTCTTCCCGGTGGGTTCGAGATCGGCAGGCGGAAGACGTACGGCAAGCCCAGCGAGGGCATGATCTGCTCGGCGTCCGAGCTGGGGATCGGATCCGACCACAGCGGCATCATCGTCCTGGCCGAGAACACGGCGGAGCCCGGCGACCCGGCCGGGCCGGTCCTCGACGCCGGGGCGGCGGGACCCGACACCGTCATCGAGCTCAACGTCACCCCGGACCGCGGGTACTGCCTGTCGGCGCGCGGCCTGGCCCGCGAACTCGCGTGCGGATTCGGCCTGGACTTCGCCGATCCCGCCGTCGAACAGGGCCTCGGGTCCGAGGGCGAGACCTGGCCGCTCGAGGTGACGGAGGAGTCCGGCGCCCGCCGGTTCGCCCTGCGCCGGGTCACCGGAGTGGACCCCACCGCGCGGACACCGTGGTGGATGGCCAGGCGGCTGCTGCTGTCGGGCGTGCGCCCGATCTCGCCGGCGGTCGACGTGACCAACTACGTCATGCTCGAGCTCGGGCACCCGATGCACGCGTTCGATGCCGCGACGCTCGAGGGCGGTCTCGTCGTCCGCCGGGCGCGGTCCGGGGAGGTGCTCACGACCCTCGACGACGTCGAGCGGACGCTGGACCCCGAGGACGTGGTGATCTGCGACGACCGCGGGCCGATCTCACTGGCGGGTGTCATGGGCGGCGCGAGCACGGAGGTGTCCGGGCAGACCGCGGACGTCCTCCTCGAGGCCGCCGTGTGGGACACCCTCGCGGTGTTCCGGACGATCCGCCGTCACAAGCTCCCCAGTGAGGCGGGCAAGCGGTACGAGCGTGGTGTCGACGCCGCGGCCACGATCGCCGCACTGGACCGGGCGGCGACTCTGCTCGCCGGGATCACCGGCGGCACGGTCGAGGCCTCGCTCACCGACATCGGTTCCGCCCCCGTCATGCCGACCATCGCGTTCGATGAGGGCAGGCCCTCCCGCGTCGCCGGCGTGGACTACCCGACCGGCACCGCGCGCCACCGCCTGGAGCAGGTCGGGTGCACGGTCACCGGGGACGACGAGGTGCTGCTCGCGGTCACCCCGCCGACCTGGCGACCGGACCTCACGCTGCCCGCGGACCTGGTGGAGGAGGTCCTCCGCCTCGAGGGGTTGGAGAACATCCCGTCGGTGCTGCCGACGGCGCCGGCCGGCCGCGGGCTGACCGCGTTCCAGCGCGGGCGTCGTGCGGTCGGCCACGCCCTGGCGGCGGCCGGGCACGTCGAGGTTCTCACCTCGCCGTTCTGTGATCCGTCGGTGTTCGACGCCATGGGACTGGACGACGACGACGAGCGGCGCAGGACGATGTCCGTGGTCAACCCCCTGGAGAGCGAGAAGGGGCATCTCGCCACCACGCTCCTGCCGTCGCTGGTGGAGATCGCCCGGCGCAATCTCACCCGCGGCACCCGCGACCTGTCGCTGTTCTCGGTCGCGCAGGTCTCCTTCCGCACCCCCACCACCGGGGCGGTCGGGATGCTGCCCGTCGACCGCGAGCCGACGCCGCAGGAGAGGGACTCGCTGACGGCCTCGCTGCCGGAGCAGCCCCTGCACGTGGCCGCCCTCTACACCGGCAGGCGCGAACCGGCGGGTCATGCCGCGCCGGGCCGTGACGCCGACGCCCTCGACGCGGTCGAGGCGGCCCGGATCGTCGCCCGTGCGCTCGGGGCCGAGGTCGAGGTCCGTGCGGCCGAGTACGCACCGTGGCATCCGGGCCGGTGCGTGGAGGTCCTGGTCGACGGCACCGTGGTCGGCCACGCCGGAGAGCTGCACCCGGCCGCGTGCGAACGGCTCGGCCTCCCCGCCCGGTCCTGCGCGGTCGAGCTCGACCTCACGGCGATCGGGGCCCGTGAGGTCCTGCCCGCGCCGTCGATCTCGGCCTACCCGGCCGTCAACCAGGACGTCGCGCTCGTGGTGGAGTCCTCCGTGCCGGCGTCCTCGGTCGAGGCGGCCCTGCGCTCGGGCGGCGGGGATCTCCTGGAGAGCGTGCGACTGTTCGACGTCTACACCGGCACCCAGCTCGGTGAGGGTCGCAAGTCCCTGGCGTACGCCCTGAGCTTCCGGGCGGACGACCGGACGCTCACCGAGGACGAGGCGACCCGGTGGCGCACGGCGGCGGTGGAGGCCGCGCAGGCGGCGGTGGGGGCGACGCTCCGTGGCTGAGCCGACCGGGGTCCCGAGGGTCCTGTGCATCGCCGGTACCGACCCGTCCGGCGGCGCGGGCCTGCTCGCGGACGTCAAGTCCGTCGCCGCGATGGGCGGGTACGCGATGGGGGCCGTCACCGCGGTCACCATCCAGAACACCCTCGGGGTCAGCGGCGTACACGCGGTACCCGTCGAGACCGTGGTCGCCCAACTCGACGCGGTGGCGGACGACGTGCGGATCGACGCCGTCAAGATCGGCATGCTCGGCGAGGCCTCCCTCGTCGAGGCGGTGGGGGACTGGCTGCGTCGCCGGAGACCCCCGAACGTCGTCCTCGACCCGGTGATGGTCGCCACCACCGGGGGCAGGCTCGCCAGCGACGACGCCTCCCGCATGCTCCGCGACCTGGTCCCGCTCGTCGATCTGGTCACCCCCAACGTCCCGGAACTCGGTGTCCTGTGCGGGGAATCCACCGCGGGCAGCATCGAGATGATCGTGGAGCAGGCCGAACTCGTCCACGAGCAGACCGGGTGCTCGGTGCTCGCCACGACCGGCGATCTCGAGGACGGCAGTGCCGAGGACGTCCTCGTCCGCTCGGCGGGCGGGTGGCGCACGACCCTGCGACTCCCGTTCGTCCGCGTGGACACGCCGCACACCCACGGGACCGGGTGCTCGCTGTCCTCCGCCCTGGCCACTGCCCGGGTGGCGGCCGATGACTGGGAGGCCGCGTACCGGCGGGTCCGTCCGTGGATGGACGGCGCCCTCCGGGGCGGGCTCGATCTCGAGGTGGGCCGGGGGGCCGGGCCGCTCGACCACACCTGGTTCCTCCACCACTGATCGCCCGGGACCCGCCCCTCTGTCGTACACCTGTGCGAATATTCGGCTCACCACACAGCCGAGACCACCGGGAGTAGCCCATGTCCACCACGCACACCGCCTCCGCCGGGTCCTCCGCCGCGAAGGCGCTCGACCGGGTCCGCAAACTGTTCGCCAAGGCCGAGAGCGTCGCCGGAACGCCGGAGGCCGAGGTGTTCCTCGAACGGGCCTACGGGTTGCTCGCGAAGTACGGCGTCGACGAGGCTCTGGCGAGATCGGGGCCCGATGCGCGACCCGCGGAAGTGACCGTGTTCGATCACGTGGTCGCCGGGAGATACCAGCCGGACCAGGTGGGACTGGTGGCATCGCTGGCCGCCGCGATGCACTGCCGGGCCGTCACCTCCACCCGCGGTGACGGCGCGAGGGTCGTCCACATCGTGGGGGTGCGTCGGCACGTCGAGCGGGTGGGGATGCTCGCCGGCGCGCTCACGGGGGTCATGCTCGCGGCGGCAGCGCACCAGCGGCCGGCTCCCGGCGTCTCGCCGGTCACGCACCGGAAGTCGTTCATGACCGGCTTCGCCTTCGAGGTGGTACGCCGACTGGCCGCGGCCGAACGCGGAGCCGTCGCCGGGAGCGGGGACGCGGTCGGGGCGGGACTCGTCCTGAGGTCGGACGCCCAGCGCGCGGATTCCGAACTACGGCGCCGCTTCCCCTCGGCGGTCCGTGGTGCACGGCGGAGGGTGGGTTCCTCGGGGATCGAGGAGGGGCGTCGCGTGGGCGGATCAGTGGATCTCGGACAGAGCCGCTTCGGCGGGGGACGGCGTCAACTCGGAGCCTGACCGGCCCGGGATCGTCGCGGCCGGCACGTCGGTGTGCAAAAGATTGCAAGCTGATGCATACTTGTGCGCATGGCAATCAAGGTAGCGGTCGCAGGTGCGTCGGGTTACGCGGGAGGGGAGTTCCTCCGCCTGCTCCTCGGGCACCCCGCGCTGGAGTCGGGCGAGATGGAGATCGGAACCCTCGCCGCGGGGTCCAACGCCGGGCAGCCGCTGGTCGAGCACCATCCCCATCTCCTGCCGCTCGCGGAGCGCGTCCTGGTCGAGACCAGTGCGGACACCCTGGCCGGGCACGACGTCGTGGTCCTGGGACTGCCGCACGGGCACTCCTCGGAGATCGCCGAGCAGCTGGGACCGGACGTCCTCGTCGTCGACCTGGGTGCGGACTTCCGGCTGTCCGACGCCTCGGACTGGGAGGCCTACTACGGGTCCGCGCACGCCGGCACCTGGCCGTACGGTCTGCCCGAACTCCCCGGCGCGCGTGAGGCGCTGCGTTCGACCCGCCGCATCGCGGTGCCCGGGTGCTTCCCCACAGGGGCGAGCATCGCGCTGTTCCCGGCGGTGGCGGCCGGACTGGTCGACGCGTCAGGGGTCACGATCGTCTCGGTCACCGGTGCCTCGGGCGCGGGGAAGTCCGCCAAGGTCCCGATGCTCGCCTCGGAGGTCATGGGCTCGGCAAAGGCGTACGGCGTCACGACCCACCGCCATGCGCCCGAGATCACCCAGAACCTGCGGGCGGTCACCGCGGCGCCGGTGTCGGTGAGCTTCACCCCGGTCCTGGCCCCGATGGCCCGGGGCATCCTCACCACCGCGGTCGCCCCGACCACGGCGACGGCGGGGGAGTTGCGGCGGGTGTACGCGGAGGCGTTCGACCACGAACCCTTCGTCCACGTGCTCCCCGAGGGTGTGCAGCCGATGACCGCCTCGGTGCTCGGGTCCAACGCGGTGCAGCTCGGCATCGAGGTGGACGAGCGGGCGGGGCGCGCGGTGTTCACCGCGGCGATCGACAACCTCGCCAAGGGCACCGCCGGTGGGGCGATCCAGTCCATGAATCTGGCACTCGGACTGCCCGAGACGGCAGGACTCAGCACGGTCGGCCTCGCCCCGTGAGTGCGGGCATCCTGTCCGGCGCGGTGTCCGGAGGCCGCACCCACGGTCTCGAATCGTGGTCCGATCCGGTGCGCAACGACGCGGTGTTCTGGGTGGCTCCCGCGGGCGCGACGGCCGTGTTGGAGGTCGAGGGCGAGGGAACCGACGCCGCGGAGTTGCGGTGGAGCACACTGAGCGCCGAGGTCCCGTCGATCCGCGCGGTCGTCCTGCTCGACGGCCCGGGTGCCGGAGTCCCCGGAGAGGACTTCACCTTCACGCACTCCGTCGCCGAGGACGTCGCCCGGATCGTCGGCTCCCGGTCGGGTTCCGAGGTCGGACCGATCGAGGTGCTCGTCTTCCGACCGGACACCGATCACACCCCGTGGCCGGAACCCGCACCCACGGCGGACGGGGTGGAGTTCCGGTTCCGCCACCGCGGCGGTGCCGGCGTCCGTCTCACCCTGACCGTTCCCGACCAGCCCGAAAGAGGACTGACATGACCACCGAGATGAACGACGGGTCGACCGAATTGACGCCGTTCGTCCGTGCCCACGTCCTCGCCGAGGCGCTGCCGTGGCTGCAGAAGTTCCACCACAAGATCGTCGTGGTCAAGTACGGCGGCAACGCGATGATCGACGACCAGCTCAAGGCGGCGTTCGCGGCCGACATGGTGTTCCTCCGGACCTGTGGCCTCAAGCCGGTGGTGGTCCACGGGGGCGGCCCCCAGATCACGTCGATGCTCGGCCGCCTGGGGATGGAGGGCGAGTTCCGCGGGGGATTCCGTGTGACCACCCCCGAGGTCATGGACATCGTCCGCATGGTGCTGTTCGGCCAGGTCGGCCGAGAACTGGTGGGGCTCATCAACGCGCACGGCCCGTACGCGGTCGGGATCTCCGGAGAGGACGCGGGCCTGTTCACCGCGGTCCGACGGACGGCGATGGTGAACGGCGAACCGACCGACATAGGACTGGTCGGCGACGTCGAGTCGGTCGACCCCCGTGCCGTCCTGGACCTCATCGAGGCCGGCCGGATCCCCGTCGTGTCCACCATCGCCCCGGATGCCGACGGCACGGTCCACAACATCAACGCCGATTCCGCCGCCGGCGCACTGGCCACCGCGCTCGGCGCCGAGAAGCTCGTCGTCCTCACCGACGTCGAGGGGTTGTACACCGATTGGCCGGACCGGTCCTCGCTGGTCACGCACCTCGGGACCGGTCCCCTCGAGCGGGTGTTGCCGTCTCTCGAGAGCGGCATGGTCCCCAAGATGGAGGCGTGCCTGCGCGCGGTGCAGGGCGGGGTGCGGGCGGCCCACGTCATCGACGGGCGCGTCGAACACTCCGTGCTGCTCGAGGTTCTCACCGAGGGCGGCATCGGCACCATGGTCACCGAGGGTGACCACGAGATCCGCACGCCGGCAGGAGGAGCGAGATGACCGGGACCGACACCATGTCCCTCACCGCACGGTGGGACAGCGCGCTCATGCGCAACTACGGCACCCCGCCGCTCGAGCTCGTCTCGGGCCGGGGCGTCACCGTCACCGCCTCGGACGGCCGCGAGTACGTGGACCTGCTCGGCGGGATCGCGGTCAACTCACTCGGTCACGCGCATCCGGCGGTCGTCGACGCGGTCAGTCGCCAGGTCGCCGAGCTCGGCCACGTGTCCAACCTCTACATCCACCCGACGGTGGTGGCGCTGGCCGAGCGCCTCGAGTCACTGCTGTCGGTGGACGAGCCCGTCCGCGCCTTCTTCTGCAACTCGGGCGCGGAGGCCAACGAGGCCGCGTTCAAGATCGCCCGTCGGACGGGGCGGTCGCGGATCCTCGCGGCGGAGAACGGTTTCCACGGCAGGACCATGGGCGCTCTCGCGATGACGGGTCAACCCGCCAAACGCGAGCCGTTCGAACCGATGCCCGCAGGGGTCGAGTTCTTCCCCTACGGCGACACCGCCGCGCTCACCGCTCTCGTCGAGCAGGCTCCCGGGGACACGGCCGCCGTGATCGTCGAGCCGATCCAGGGCGAGGGAGGGGTCGTCGAACCCCCCGAGGGCTTCCTGGCCGACGTGCGATCGTTGTGCAGCGAGCACGGGATCCTCATGATCGTCGACGAGGTCCAGACCGGGATCGGTCGTACCGGGGCGATGTTCGCCACGCGGCGGGCCGGCGTGGTCCCCGACGTGATCACCCTGGCCAAGGGCCTGGGCGGCGGGCTGCCGATCGGCGCCTGCCTGGCGGTCGGTGCGGCCGGCGAGCTGCTCACCGCGGGCCAGCACGGGACCACGTTCGGCGGTAACCCCGTCGCGTGCGCGGCCGCCCTGGCCGTCCTCGACACGATCGAGTCCGAGGACCTGATCGCGCACGTCGACCGACTCGGGAAGATCATCGCCGCGGAGATCGAGTGCCTGGATCACCCGCTGGTCGACCACGTGCGGGGGAGGGGACTGCTGCTGGGCGTCGTGCTCACCGCCCCGCTCGCCAAGGCGGTGGAGGGGGCGGCCCGGGAGGCCGGGTACCTCGTCGGTGCCACCACCGCGGACGTGGTCCGACTCGCCCCGCCGCTCGTGCTGACCGAGGAGCAGGTCGCCCGGTTCGTCGCCGGGCTCCCAGGCATCCTCGACGCCGCCACCCCGAAGGAGGCCACCTCATGACCGCCGCATCGTCGTCGGTGCGGCACTTCCTGAGGGACGACGACCTCAGCCCCGCGGAGCAGGCCGAGGTCCTCGATCTGGCGATGCGGCTCAAGGCCGCCCCGTTCTCGGCCCGCCCGCTCGAAGGGCCGCGGTCGGTCGCCGTGATCTTCGACAAGACCTCCACGCGGACCCGGTTCTCGTTCGACGCGGGGATCGCCCAACTCGGTGGGAACGCCATCGTCGTGGACTCCGGATCCACCCAGATGGGCAAGGGTGAGACCCTCTCCGACACGGCGAGGGTGATGTCGCGCTACGTCGAGGCGATCGTCTGGCGCACCTACTCGCAGGACGGGCTCGCCGAGCTCGCCGCGCACTCGGACGTGCCCGTCGTCAACGCCCTGACCGACGAGTTCCACCCGTGCCAGATCCTCGCGGACCTGCTCACCATCCGCGAGAACTTCGGTCGCACCGCCGGCCTGCGCGCGGTGTATCTCGGCGACGGTGCGAACAACATGGGGCACTCGTATCTTCTCGGGTTCGCGACCGCGGGAATGCACATCACCATCGCCGCGCCGGAGGGATACCAACCAACGGGGCAGGTGGTGTCGGACGCCGAGCGCGTGGCGGCGGGGACCGGCGGCTCCGTGAGGATCACGACTGACGTCGACACGGCGGTGGCCGGGGCGGACGTCCTCATCACGGACACCTGGGTGTCGATGGGGATGGAGGACTCGGCGACCGACCGGCTCCGCGACCTGGCCGGTTACCAGTTGGGCCAGGAGTCCGTCGACAGGGCGTCCGACGACGTGATCGTCCTGCACTGCCTTCCCGCCTACCGCGGCAAGGAGATCGCGGCCGAGGTCATCGACGGCCCCCGCAGCCGCGTGTTCGACGAGGCCGAGAACCGACTCCACGCGCAGAAGGCGCTGCTCGTGTGGCTCATGGAGCGGTCGTGATGACGGTGGGGACGGTCAGCAGGACCGCCAGGCACGCCCGGATCGCCGAGATCCTCCAGCGCCGACCCGTCCGGAGCCAGACCGAACTGGCGGAGGCCCTGGCCGAGGAGGGCATCGCGGTCGCGGTGGCCACCCTGAGCCGGGATCTCGACGAGCTCGGGGCCGTCAAGCTCCGGGCCGCCGACGGAGGCGCGGGCCGTTACATCATCCCGGAGGACGGCAGCCGGGCCCCGGGGATCCCCGGGGGCACGGACAGGCTCGGCAGGCTGCTCGGCGACCTGCTGGTCTCGGCGGACCACAGTGGCAACATCGCGGTCCTGAGGACCCCGCCCGGCGCCGCGAACTTCCTGGCGAGCGCCCTGGACCGCGCCAACCTCGACGACGTGGTGGGGACCATCGCCGGGGATGACACCATATTCGTGATGGCCCGTGAACCCGTCGGAGGCGCCGAGCTCGCGGACCGGCTCGCCTCCCTCGCCCGACGCCCACTCTGACATCCACGACCCGACCCCAGACCTTAGAGATCCGAACCATCAAGGAGCACACCATGTCCGATCGCGTAGTCCTCGCCTACTCCGGCGGCCTCGACACCTCTGTCGCCATCAGCTGGATCGGCAAGGAGACCGGAGCCGAGGTCGTCGCCGTCGCCATCGACCTGGGTCAGGGCGGTGAGGACATGGAGGTCATCCGGCAGCGCGCACTGGATTGCGGCGCCGTCGAGTCGATCGTCGTGGACGCCCGCGACGAGTTCGCCGACGAGTACTGCGCCCCCACGATCAAGGCCAACGGGATGTACATGCGGGAGTACCCGCTGGTCTCGGCGATCTCCCGCCCGCTGATCGTCAAGCACCTGGTCACGGCGGCCAAGATGCACGGCGGTACCTCCGTCGCGCACGGCTGCACCGGCAAGGGGAACGACCAGGTCCGCTTCGAGGTGGGCTTCGGTGCGCTCGCCCCGGACCTCGAGGTGATCGCCCCGGTCCGCGACTACGCCTGGACGCGTGAGAAGGCCATCGAGTTCGCGGAGCAGAACGAGATCCCCATCAACGTGACCAAGAAGTCCCCGTTCTCGATCGACCAGAACGTCTGGGGCCGCGCGGTGGAGACCGGTTTCCTCGAGGACCTGTGGAACGCCCCCACGAAGGACGTCTACGACTACACCGAGGACCCGACCCTCAACTTCGCCGCTCCCGACGAGGTCACCGTCACCTTCTCGGAGGGCATCCCGGTGGCGATCGACGGGCGCAAGGTCTCCGTGCTCGAGGCCATCGTGGAGCTCAACCGCCGGGGCGGGGCCCAGGGCGTGGGGCGGCTGGACATGGTCGAGGACCGGCTCGTCGGTATCAAGAGCCGCGAGGTGTACGAGGCGCCGGGCGCGATGATCCTCATCACCGCGCACAAGGCGCTCGAGGACGTCACCCTCGAGCGTGAGCTGGCGCGGTACAAGTCCGGGGTCTCCGACCAGTGGTCGAACGCGGTCTATGACGGCCTGTGGTTCTCCCCGCTGAAGTACGCCCTCGATGCCTTCATCGACAACACCCAGCAGCACGTCTCCGGGGACATCCGGATGGTCCTGCACGGTGGTTCCATCGTCGTCAACGGTCGTCGTTCCGACTCCTCGCTCTACGACTTCAACCTCGCGACCTATGACGAGGGGGACTCGTTCGACCAGAGCTACGCCAAGGGCTTCGTGAACCTCCACGGTCTGAGTTCCAAGATCGCCGCCAAGCGGGACCTCGGGCTGTGAGCGACGCCGACCGGCAGGACGACCGGCACGGCACCAACGCCGGAGCACTGTGGGGTGGCCGCTTCGCGGGCGGGCCCGCCGAGGCGATGGCCGCACTGAGCAAGTCCACGCACTTCGACTGGGAGCTGGCCCCGTACGACATCAGGGCCTCCAAGGCCCACGCCAGGGTCCTGCACCGCGCGGGGTTGCTCTCCGGTGCGGACCTCGACGCGATGCTGGACGGTCTGGACCGCCTCGCCGCGGACGTGGATTCCGGCGCGTTCGGCCCGGCAGAAACGGACGAGGACGTGCACGGGGCCCTCGAACGCGGTCTGATCGACCGGGTGGGTGTCGAGGTGGGTGGGCGCCTCCGTGCCGGCCGGTCCCGCAACGACCAGGTCGCCACGCTGTTCCGGATGTGGTTGCGTGACGCGGTGCGTGAGGTTGCCGGGGGTGTGCTCGACGTGGTCGACGCGCTCGTGGCGCAGGCGGACGAGCACCCCGAGACCGTGATGCCGGGCAAGACGCACTTCCAGGCGGCCCAGCCGATCCTGCTCTCGCACCAGCTCCTGGCGCACGCGCAGCCGTTGCTGCGGGACGTCGATCGGATCCGCGACCTGGACCGCCGTCTCGCGGTGTCTCCGTACGGTTCGGGCGCTCTGGCCGGGTCGTCCCTCGGACTGGACCCGGACGCGATCGCGGCGGAGCTCGGCTTCGACCGCGCGGCGGACAACTCGATCGACGCGACGAGCTCGCGGGACTTCGCGGCCGAGGCGGCCTACGTCCTCGCGCAGATTGCTGTCGATCTCTCCCGTCTGGCGGAGGAGGTGATCGCCTGGTCGACCCCGGAGTTCGGGTACGTGACCCTGGCGGACGAGTGGTCGACCGGTAGTTCGATCATGCCGCAGAAGAAGAACCCGGACGTCGCGGAGCTGATGCGCGGCAAGACGGGTCGGTTGATCGGCAACCTGACCGGGCTGCTCGCCACCCTCAAGGCCCAGCCGTTGGCCTACAACCGGGACCTGCAGGAGGACAAGGAGCCGGTCTTCGACTCTGTCGCCCAGCTCTACCTGCTCCTCCCGGCGATGGCCGGCATGGTCTCGACCCTGACGTTCCACCCGGAGCGTCTCGCCGCGCTCGCCCCGGCCGGATACACGTTGGCCACCGACATCGCGGAGTGGATGGTCCGTCAGGGCGTGCCGTTCCGCGTCGCCCACGAGGCGGCCGGGGAGTGCGTGCGGGTGGCCGAGTCCCGCGGCGTCGGGCTGGAGGAGTTGACCGACGACGAGTTGGCGACCGTCGACCCGGCGCTGACGCCCGACGTCCGCGACGTGCTCACCGTGACGGGATCGATCGCGTCACGGAGCGCACGCGGCGGCACCGCCGGCACCGCCGTGGCCGAACAACGGCGGCGGCTGGGAGAGATCCGTGACGAGCTCGCCCACTGGGTAGGGTGAGCGCCATGTCCGTCATCGATGCCCGTCTGCTGGAGATCCTCGCCTGCCCCGAGGACAAGGGCCCGCTCCTCCTGGCGGGCGACGACACGCTCTACAACCCGCGCCTCCGCCGCGCGTACCGGATCGATGACGGTATCCCGGTCCTACTGGTGGAGGAGTCACGTCAGGTGGATGACGCCGAGCACGCGGACCTGCTCGCCGCCGCGGGCGGAGCTCCACAGGAGTGACCCGGCGGTACGCCGGGGCGGACCCGTTCCGCACGCTGCTCCGCGAAGCGGACCCGGCCGGGGCCGCGCGCGCACTGCTCGGGGGTGTCCTGACCCATGACTCCGTCTCGGTCCGGGTGGTCGAGGTGGAGGCCTACGGCGGACCGGTCGACTCAGCCCATCCGGATCCCGCCGCGCACACCTGGCCGGGTCCGACCCCGCGAAACGAGGTGATGTTCGGCGACGCCGGTCACCTGTACGTCTACCTCAGCCACGGGATCCACCGGTGCGTCAACATCACCTGCCGCCCCGTGGGCGAGGGCGGCGGGGTACTGCTGCGCGCCGCCCGGGTGGAGGGCGGACACCGGGTGGTGGACGACCGCCGGCCGGGGATACCCGTGGAACACGCGGCCCGCGGGCCGGGGAATCTCGGCAAGGTGTTGGGCATCGATCTCTCCCACCGGGGAACGGATGTCCTCGACCCGACGTCGTCGGTCACCTTCCGTCCCGATCCGGTACCCGAGTCGCAGATCCGGTCCGGCCCCCGGGTGGGTGTCTCCCGTGAGGCGGAACGACCCTGGCGGTTCTGGCTGGCGGGCGCCCGGGAGGTCTCCGCCTACCGGCGCAGTCCACGCGCGCCGAGGGTGGCGGACCCCGCCCCGTGGTAGCCCACCGCGTCGATGGGGAACAATGGCACACGTGACTTCCAACATCCTCGAAGACCTGCAGTGGCGGGGGCTCATCGCGCAGTCGACCGACCTCGACGCGCTCCGTGCCCATCTCGACGAGGGCACCGTGTCGTTGTACTGCGGCTTCGATCCCACCGGTCCGAGCCTGCACGCAGGTCACCTGATCCCGCTTCTCACCCTGCGGCGGTTCCAGCTGGCCGGGCACCGGCCGATCGTGCTGGCCGGGGGAGCGACAGGGATGATCGGCGACCCCCGCGAGGTCGGGGAGCGCACCATGAACACCGCAGACACCGTGGCCGAGTGGGCCGAGCGCATCACCGGTCAGCTCGAGCTCTTCGTGGACCTCACCGAGGGGCCCGTGGGCGCCCGGGTGGTCAACAACATGCAGTGGACCGGTCACCTGACCGCCATCCAGTTCCTCCGCGACGTCGGCAAGCACTTCTCGCTCAACACCATGCTCGGGCGTGACACGGTCAAGCGTCGTTTGGACGGTGACGGGATCTCGTACACCGAGTTCTCCTACATGCTCCTGCAGGCCAACGATTTCGTGCAGCTGCGTCGCACCATGGGGTGCACGCTGCAGATCGGCGGCTCCGATCAGTGGGGGAACATCGTCGGTGGCGTCGATCTGAACCGCCGGATGGACGGGGAATCGGTGCACGCGATGACGGTTCCCCTGGTCACCTCGTCCGACGGGAAGAAGTTCGGCAAGTCGACGGGCGGTGGGAGCCTCTGGCTCGACCCGGCCCTGACCAGCGCTTACACCTGGTACCAGTACTTCCTCAACACCTCAGATGCCGACGTGGTCCGCTACCTGCGGTGGTTCTCGTTCCTGGGCCGGGAGGAGATCGACGAGTTGGACGCACTCACCCGGGAGAAGCCGCACCTGCGGGCGGCGCAGAAGCGCCTGGCCGAGGAGATGACCACGATGGTGCACGGGGTGGCGGCCACGGAATCGGTGCAGGCGGCGTCCCAGGCACTGTTCGGACGCGGAGAGTTGACCGAGCTCGACGAGCGGACCCTCCGTGCCGCGCTCGAGGACGCCGGCGCGGTCGAGCTGGGATCCGACGGGCCGAGGACGATCGTCGATCTGTTGGTCGCGTCCGGTCTGTGCGAGAGCAAGGGTGCGGCGCGACGTGCCGTCGGTGAGGGCGGCGCGTACGTCAACAACCAGCGCGTCGACGATGTCGAGTGGGCGCCCGCGACGAGCGACCTCCTGCACGGGGCCTGGCTGGTCCTCCGGCGCGGCAAGAAGAACCTGGCCGGGGTCCGGATCCACTGATCCGGGGGGGTAGGGGGAGACGGCGCCGGTACACACCGGCGCCGTCTCGCATTTCTCCCGTTGACCTGGCGATTTGCGTTTGGGTTCACGTCTGCGTAACTTATTGGAAGTCGCCGAGAGCGAGCCCGGACCGAGAGGCCCGGGCCGAGGTAGGTGGCGGTTTTCAGATGGTTGTGCGGACCCCGGTTTTGACTTGGTGGGTCTGTGTGGCTAGGCTGGAGAAGTTGCCCCGAAATGGGTGGCGAAGAGTGTGAGTCCCTCGTGATCCGGTGGTCGGTGACTGTCCGGGGAGCGGTGTGGTGGTGTTGTTTGAGAAC
>NZ_NTGA01000049.1 GCF_002289575.1 Dietzia natronolimnaea | reverse complement strand
TTCGAGCCATTACTGACCCATGCTCCTAGGGCCGACGCGCCCATGCCGGGGGCGAGCTCGCTGCCGGATTCGGTATCGCAATGCCCGCCACGCGTCGGCACCCCGACGGCGCACCAACAGCCCGCGGATCGGCCCTTCGGGAGTAGCGCCGTCAGCTGCGAGGGAAGCGATTGCGTCGCACGCTCGCGCTACGTACACTTTTACGTACAGGAGGTTCGACATGAAGACCATGAGTTACACCGAGTCCCGGGCGCGCTACGCCGAGGTCCTCGACGGAGTCACCAACGACCGCGAGGAGGTTGTCATCACCCGTGCCGGTCACGAACCCGTGGTGATGGTCTCCCTCGACGATTACGAGTCCCTGCGCGAGACCGCCCACCTGATGCGATCCCCGGCCAACGCCCGTCGGCTCCTGGATGCGATGGAAAGGCTCGAGGATGGCCGTGGCCAGGCTCGCGACCTGCTCGACGCCGAGGCTAGCGACCTGCTTGGCGCGGACTGACGTGCTGCTGGTCTGGGACGACAACGCCTGGCAGGACTACCTCTGGTGGCAACAACAGGACCGCAAGATCCTCAAACGGATCAACCTGCTCCTGCAGGACATCACTCGCAACGGCAATGAAGGAATCGGCAAACCCGAACCCCTCAAATACGATTTCGCCGGATACTGGTCCAGACGAATCACCGACGAACACCGACTCGTCTACAAAGTGACCGAAACGGAAGTCCGTATCGCCACCTGCCGCTACCACTATGGATGACCCCAAACCCGAAGTCCCGGACGACCGGGGCCCAGGTAGCAAAAAGCAATCGGCGTGAAGCTCCGACGAATGCGATCGCGTAGCGCACATATTTTTGATGCATACTGTGACCCTGCAATAACAGCCACCACAGTAGGGGGAAACAATGGCTCAACAATTTCAGGTGAGATACATCGACGATCTCGATGGAACCGACCTGGGCGAGACGTCGAACACCATCTCCTTTGCCTTTGAAGGCAGGGAATACTCCATCGACCTCAGCGATGACAACGCCCAGGCGTTCCGCGAGGCCGTAGCACCATACATCGAGGCCGGCCACCGAGTGACCGGAAACACGGCCAGGACGGCCCGCAAAAACACGACCACGTCTGGGGACACCAAAGCAATCCGCGACTGGGCCCGCAACAAGGGCTACGAAATCTCGGACCGCGGACGAATCCCCGCCGACGTGATGCAGGCGTATACAGCCGCCAACTAGATCGACAGCAGGGCGCCAACCAAAGCCAGAACCGACCCAGCCCGGACAGTCGAATAACCTGCCATGGGCGGTCGATGCTTCAGAAACGCGCCCTGGCCAGCAACAATGTTAACGCCGATAATAATGATTATGACAAGCTACCGGTGTCGAGTTGCCCATCTCGCGAACTCGACTACTCCGTAAGTTGCTCCCCCCTCGTTCGAGTGCGGGCCGCACGCGGCCTGGGCACTCGCGATCACACCCTGGTCGGCATACGCGGCCACGAAAGCTCGCCGCAACCTTCCTTGTCCCACACGCACTCACGGCTGGCCAGCCTTCACCCCGCAGCCTGAGCGCACCGAGACTACCGACCTCGCCGTCAGCAATAAACCGGCTAGCGCGCATTCCCATCAGAGGGCGACCTGAACGGTTAACCCCTGTCGAGCCGCCACGCCCACAACACGCCCCATCTGCCAAGACTGCGCCTAGCCTCGGCCTACATCCCTACAACAGAAAATGGTGTCGGCCGAAAGGTGAGAGTACCGTCTCCGAGTTGCCCGGAGTCATTGACTCCCCAACACGAAGTGGACCCGTCCCCTTGGACGTAACACGTATGACCATTACCGGTTGAGGTGGCGATGACATCACTTACGCCCGGCACCCGAGCCGGCGTCCACCACCCGACATCGGTGCCGTCTCCGATATCACCATGATAATGGCGACCCCAACAGCTCAAAGTAGCGTCCTGGACAATGGCACACGTGTGATAAAGGCCCGCGGAGACCGTGACAGCACCGCTCAGGCCAGATACCGGGACCGGGCTACCAGTATACGCGTTTGAACCGTCCCCAAGCTGGCCTGCAGCGTTGTGTCCCCAGCACGAGACGGTACCGCCACGCATCACCGCACAAGAATGAAACACACCTGCACTCACAGACGCCACGTCGCTCAAACCCGACACCTGGACCGGAGCGTAATTGGCATTGCTATGAGCATCGACTGAGCCGACCTGGCCATAACTGCTATTCCCCCAGCAGTAAGCACGTCCATTCTGCTGCGCACACACATGATGTGCACCAGCACTGATAACCGTGACATCGGTGAGGCCTACCACGTCATCAGGGGTGGACCGATTGCCGAAGGGGTACTCTCCGCCGTCTCCTAGTTGCCCATACTGGTTACTTCCCCAACAACTCACGGAACCGTTGGCAAGTAATGCGCACGAATACAGGTAGCCGGCGGCAATAGCCGTCACGTCCCTCAAACCTGTGACCTCGACTGGCGCAACCTGGTCAGAGTAGGAGCCGTCTCCAAGCTGTCCGTTAGAGTTGAATCCCCAACACTTGACGGTGCGGTCACCTAGCAAAGCGCACGTATGGAAACCGCCAGTGGCCACTGCGGTGACATCGCTTAGTCCAGCCACCTCAACCGGGGTGGAGCGGTTAGAAGTGGAACCATCCCCAAGCTGGCCTTCGAGGTTACGTCCCCAACACGAAACGGTGCGATCAGCCAGTACGGCGCACGTGTGATCGCTCACACCGCTGATCGCGGTGACTCGTGAGTCACCGTTCCCGCCATTGTCGTCTTCGTATCGAGCGCCGAGGATGAGCTGGAGCCCCCCACCTACGTCAGGGTTGACATACTTGTTGTCCCATACTCCGTATTCGCCTGCTGTGGTCACAAGATCGAGAATGATTTTTGATCGCATTACTTTCTTGCCGAGGCTATCCCATCGCTTTGACGAGATCACTTTCGACATGTTAGTCGCGGCTTCTTCCGTAAGTTGCGCACTATAGTTGTCAAGGGCCCCGATCAGACACGACGAGACGGGGCCGAGCACGCCTGCGGTGAGATCGCCGCCGGCAACTGATTGATCGAGCATTGCAGAATTGAACTGGGCGAATTGTGCAGAACACTGAGTCACTGCTCCAACGCCCAGGGCAATCCTTCCCGCACTGTCTAGCGCATCGCCCAGTGCAGTATTGAGAGCGATCTCTACAAGCCGTACTGCCATTGCGGTCATAATTCTGGAGTTATCAAACTGCACCTCGAGCGCATACTCATTCGCCACCACATCGTCCTGCGAAAACTCCATCGCTACGGTGTCGCCGGGCATGACCAAGTTTCCGTTAGTCACGGCGGCGAGCATGCTCATGGTGCTGGATGTCGGATTGGCAAGGACCGCAAGCGCGTTGTCGAACGACGTACCTGACGCCCACGTATTCCTGATGCGCACCGCCTCGGGCGTGGTGTCGAAGAACATCGGGTAACTGCGATTCAATGCAGCCTTCACTTCAAGCAGGGAAGAATCGTGCGGAGAACGCCCGGCGCAGAACTTGATCGGAGCGTAGACGCTCTGATCATCGAAACGGTTCCCGTAATCAAGGACCCACGCCGGTGCCTGCCCCGTGCAATCCGGGACATGGGCGAAGGTGCCGAACACTGCAGCAACACCCTGATACAGATACTCGTTCGCGAGGCCTACCCCACTTCCGAGCTGACCGCCTACGCCGCGCACAGCGCTAGAGGTGGCATCCCAAACTGACCCAATGCTGTCGATCACCGTGCTGCCTGCCGAAGTCACCGCATCCCTGAATGCGCCGCCATCCTGCACTGACACCACGAGGTCCGACCACCACGACAAGTGGTCAACCCGCGCAGTAAGCGTTCTACGATCCGGGCTGATCTCCGTGGTCACCGGGACCCACGCTTCCGTCACGGTGTCCCAGTACACGAGGGAGTAAAACGCGCCCGCAGGGATCGGTGCTGGATACGTTCGGGTAATGGTTACCCCGTTCTCAGCGACGCCAGGGTCAGCGGTGTACGAAACCGGAGCCGATACAAACCCGTCGTCAGCCAGCTCCAGAAGGGACCTGTGAACGACTTCGGGCAGATTCGGCACCGTCGAGGCGGTGATCTGTGCGTCATCGTCAGCGAGAGTGATCGACCGCTGAGGAAACACCAGCTTGCCATCGCCGGTCGCAGATCTCGCCCCCGAAACTGGGTCTTCGACCAGCTGGTCATACCCGTCACCCGGCTCTTCAGGTGTCACCGGAACCTCACCAGCACTCGACCCGAGTGACCCCAAAGAACCACTTCCCCCCGGCCCAATTGCCCCGGCCTGTCCTGTGAGACTTGCAACGACCGCCACGCTGGCGAGCACCGCCCCTACCGTGCGAACCCACCGACGACCGTGCTCCTGCTTCCGTGCCATCCCCCGCGCCCTCCATCGTCAGCGTGAGCCGGCAGACGTACCAGCTGCAAACATTAGAAAAGTCATACTATGCACGAGGTGCGTTCGGCGGGGACTTTCCGACCAGGATGCGAACAGTCTGTCTTATCGCATGGCGGCAGTAGGGTGGTGTTGCAATGGATGCTGGTCGCTACTTAATGCCGGGGCCCGTCCTGGTCAGGCAAGCTTGGGGTGAGCGTGCTGCATCAGCCGAGGAACGTGGCCGGAGTCTGCGGACCGCTCCGCAAGCTCATCCCCCCAGGCTTTACAAACGTTGAGGCCGCACTCGGGTGCACTCATGCCCCCGGGCATAGTCATAGTTGGTCGGTGGACAAGGAGACCCCTAGTCGGTGGGGGGACGAAGTGAACCTGCGGTTGATCATCGAGTTAGTCGCCGTAGACGATAAGGGTCAGAACCATCCACGGCTCCAACGCAAACGTCGACTTGCGCAGAAAGACATAGCTACTGGCGGTATGCCGGACAGCCTTCACCTGGACTTCGACATGGCGGCCATGACCAACGTCGACGGGGAGATCAACGCCTCTGTCATCGGCAAGTGGCCGGCCCCTAGCGCCAGCTTCTGCGGGGTCGCTGGAACCTTTGGGACCTGTGCCTCAGCAAGCGGCTCCCCATTCACCATGCCAACCATGGTTGATCGTCGGTATTAGGCTCGAACAGGATCGAGCAGACCAGGCATTTACGAGATGCAGTAGGAGTTCGTCAACACGGAGATCGACGGCCAGCACCGGTCCATGTCTCGATGGATTTCCCGGCTGGACCCGTGGTACTACCCACCGCTCCCCCAAGCCTCTAAATATTCAAGGCTGCGCCTTGTCCACCGCGGTGGGCCGATGCCCTCGGTGTCGCAGTAGACGATCCCCTACCGCGACAACTGCCCCGTGTGTCCCGTGCCTGGGACTCGGCAGCTCGCACTCCACTGGTGGCCCATGCAGCTGTGGCGCAGAGGTGCAGTGCAAAAGAAGTGCGCGCATCAGGGTCTCGCGCGACGCTGGCGGAACGGAGATCGGTCGCCGTCCGTGCCATGCCCACTAGGCCGGGGCCATGCGCTGAGGACGGCCACGGCAGACGCCTGGGGCCCGCGTGGTTGCATTCGTGGCAGAGGTGCGGGATCATAAAGGCGAGCAGAGACCGACCCTTCCTACTGGAACAGTCGGCTTACCCCCTGGACATATGCTGCGGCACCCAGGGGGTCGCTCTTATTTGCGGGCAGTTCAAGCGTCACCGTTTGCCCGTCGAGGCGAGTGACGAGATCTTCGTCGTGGGTGATGTACCTACGATAAGTGTGACTGACCAGGTCGGGTAGCCAGAGCAGGTTCTCGATCGATGGGGACACATGCATCACTGGAAAGTGTCGGCTGATAGCGCCGCTCTGGCGCGCCTGCCTAATGGTGTGCAAGTCGCGGTCGGTGTCTTGATGTCTGTTCTGTCGCTCTAGGACGATCATCTTGGCCTGCGCGGGGACGACGCGTTGGTGGCCCTCGCCGGCGCCTGGGCGTGGAGCCTGGGAGCCTAGTGCGGCGAGTAGAGCGGACAGGCTCACCGCACGCATACCGATGGCCTGGTCGTCCGGACCTGGGGTATGGCAGACGGCCAGGACGCACGGGTCGCGATAGTCAGCGAGGTAGTCCGTCAGCTCTTCGATCTTCGGGAGTCCGTCTTGGGTCTGCTGTGCGTCGACGGTATGCCACCAGTTGCCGCCGACGATGCGATGCAGGTCCGCGCGGATATCCACGTGATCGTCGATCGTCAGCAGCACCGCGGCCAGGGCGTAGAAGGGCTTTTCGCCTGGGCGACAATCGTTGGGGAGTCGGTACGCCTCGTCCACGAACGCCACCCGCTCTCGACCAGGCAGGCTTCGGTAGCGGGCTGTTAACCGTTCGAGATCCCCTCTATTGCGCGGGTCCATGCTCCGTCAGCCTTCGACCGTTGAAGGCGATCCCGCCGTGCCACCCGACTGGTGGTCGGACCTGCGTGAGGGATGAGTTCCGGCGTCAGCCAGACGCTGCAGCTGGTCAGCTGTGAGTAGGTAGTCAGACAGCTCGAGACGCGGCTTTTGCTCGTGGCGGATGAGCTGGTACTCGCCAAGAATCCGCTGGTAAAGCTCCAGCCTCGGACCGTGGGAGTTGCCGTAGTCGTGATCAGGACCCAGCACGGGGAGCACTTCGGACCAGCGGGTCTCGCTGACGAGATGCCGGACGTAGTCAAGGAGTCGCGTTTCGGCCTTGACCTGGTAATCAAAGCCGTCAAACTGCAGCAACCGTTCCGTTTCGTCACCGATGCTCTGCCCGGCGCCCCGAAGACGCTGGATGCTGACGGTGATGGTGCGAAACATGTCGAGTAGATCCATCACGAAGGTGCACTCGTCGGCCGTCAGTTCGGGGTGGGTACTGATGAACACGTCGCTGTATTCGGTGACGTACCCGCCTTCCAGTATCTGGGCGCGTTGGCGCTGATAGTCGGGGTCCCCCTCCACGTGGGCGCAGTCTTCGGTGGGGGCGTCTTCATGCGTGGGTGGCATGACGTGGGCGAGGATGCGGTGCTGCATGGCGAGCATCTGCCGCTCGTAGGTCGTCAGGGTGCGCGGCGCAGTCTCTGTCCACCGCCCCCGGGGATCATCTCGAAGGATCAGCCCTTCCAAGGTGGATCGCACCAGGTCGGACAGGCTCACGCCCCGACTCTGCGCGAGCTCCTCCAGCTCGGAGCGCATGGCATCGTCCACACGAAACGCTATCGTCGCCACAACACCCTCCCCAAAACACCGTCAAACTATCTGTTTAACTGTGATACGCAACGTATCACAGTGGCCCGTCCACGCGGAGGGGACGATGCAGGAAGGGGGATGGACCACCTAATTCGACGTGGTTGTCAGTTGATGTTGGAGCGCCCGGTACAGCGTGGAGCGTCCGATTCCGAGATCGCGGGCGATCGCCGATGGCCCCTCCCCCGACTCGATGCGGGCGCGGGCCTTGTCGATCTGCTCGTCGGTCAAGACGCGTTTGCGCCCTTTGTATTTACCCTTCGCCTTGGCGATGGCGATGCCCTCTGCCTGACGTTCACGGATGATGGCCCGCTCGAACTCGGCGAACGCCCCGAGCAGCGAGAGCATCAGATCGGCGCGAGGATCCTGGGCGCCGGCGGCGTAGGTAGCCCGCTCGTGGACAAACTCCACGCTGGCACCCTTGGCAGTAATCTCGCCAACGATCTGCTTGAGATCCACCAGGGAACGAGCGAGCCGGTCCATCGACGCAACAACCAACTCGTCACCATCTCGCAGATACCCGATGCACTCGGCAAGCTTCTCGCGATCAGCACGAGAGCGTGCAGACTGCTTCTCGACATAGATCCGGTCGCACTCCCCCACCGCCTCGAGCTGACGCGCTTCGTTCTGATCCGCGGCCGACACCCGCACATACGCCACCCGCTGACCGCGCGGCCGCGACGATCGGCGAGCCGGCGTCGGATCCGGCTTTGGCTTCCCCTCGACGATGTTCTCCGAGTCCGTCGACTCCACCCGAAAG